>PMZJ01000023.1:0-106560 GCA_003170415.1 Phycisphaerales bacterium
ATATTAGAGGAATAGATCTTTCGCAAGTCCGAAAGCGGTCTTTGGCCAATCTTGAAAAATATAACATACCAACTACTTTGGTGTGTGTGGTAAAAAAAGGTGTTAATGATATCGAGATTAATAAAATAATAAAATATGCATTGGGTTATAATTGCGTAAGGGGTGTTACCTTCCAACCGATTAAAGCTACGGGCAGGCACCAATATTTCGATCATAAATTAAACGCGATTTCCTTGGGTGAGATTAGGCGAAGGATTATAGATAAGCAATCTTATTTCGACAATACGACCTTGATTCCTCATCCTGTAAATCCAGCAAATATTTCGATTGGTTACTTGTTGAAATCTAACGCATCAGTCAAGGCAGTTACTCAGGAGCTTCATTCCTCGCAACATGACGCTTTTAAATATTCACATAAATTAAAACGGCTAATGTTTTTCCTGCCATCACTGAACTATAGAAAATACAATTATGATAATCTCTTTAGAGTCGCAATAGTATCATACATGGATGAATACAATTTCAATTATGATAATTTGCCACTTACGAACATTAGTTTCATAACTGATTCTTTTAAAATCATTCCTTTTGATTTGTATTATTCGTCCCATAATGGGAGCAGTGTGAATCCTTGAAAATCCGTAGTTTAAAACGGTATCCTGTAACCGTGACCAGAGTTCCGTGGCCAGTCTTAGCATAAACAATTCTTATCCCACCTCATGTTTTCTTTGTGCCTTTTTGTGGATAGCGTAAATCAGCGTCTAAAAAATTTGGTTGATTAGTGGGGGAACAGGTCCTCCTTCGCCAAGGCAAGATTTTGTCGTTGAAAAAGGACTCGGTTTGGGTAGAATTGGGGAGCAAGAAGGAATAAATATTAAGAGGAAATATATGCGTAGATATGAATATGATAAAGATATATGTGATGGATGGAAATCTTATCCAATTCGCATTACTGGAGCTGTTGACCGTGTTTCTAAATGTTGCCGAACTATTTTAGCATTTGTACAGAGTATGGAAGGGGGATTTGTTACAGCTAATTGTCTTAAATGTGGCAAAAAAGAAACAATTATTGAAGCCGATTTTAAAAAGCTACCTCTTATTTGCTGCTGTCCAGAATGTAAACAAGTTATGAATGCAGAGACGATAGAAAAAAATTATTGTTATGTCTGTCATCATTGCAACTTATATATCCGGCTTGCTGATCTTTTGCCTCATTGGTCGGACCTCGGAATCTGAAATCCGGTCAATTACGAATTGGATCTTAGCAGCGTCGTGGCAAAATGAGAGCGAGAGAGTTAAAACATTTATGATTTGCGATTAAGGATTGATGATTGTGTGATGCGAAGAGAATTTCGCTGGAAAACAGGCACTTCCTTTAGATCAATTTTCCCTTATCTTTGTGCCATTATTGATCGGGTTCAAGGGTTCCTTCCAATTTAATTTTATTCTGCACTAGAGGGAGACCATCTTCAATAATGGAGGGGAATGATTCAGGATTTTTTAGTATGGTATCCAATACATTATCAACGCTAGTAGTTATCATCATGGTAATCCTCAAAGCGGAATAAACATCCTTGTTTTTATCGCAAATTTCCTTCATTAAGCCGATACCGGTCTTTGGTTCATCAATATCCTTGATTCTCATATATGTATTTTGTAATTCTGCCAAAATATTTGATTTTCCAATAGGATTGTTTTGAGTTTTATCAATCTCACATATATATATTGTAGCATATAAATCAATGAATTCGCTTAGTTTAACATATACGTTGCCTCTATCTTTCGGAACAAAATGAAATAATACGCACATTTCAAAAAAACAGGCCCAGAATGCTTCTGTACGACATAACTTTGTAATATATCCCTTTGAAAAGATCATATGATTTAGATATAATTGTGTCTGTCCGTCTGGCGGTTTTGTTGTAGAACCCACATCATGCATTGCGACATATTCTTTTGTGCGTTTTTTTGCCTCATCAATTTGCGAGGGGTTTATTAGAAGGGAAATAATTTGCTTATTTTTAGTGATGTCTGCTCCATTCATATCTGCGAGCAGTAACCATTTGTATGCCTCGGCAATATCTTCGGATACACCTTTGCCATACAAATACATTCCAGCAAGTCCGACTTGAGCATTTGTATTACCATGCTCAGCGGCTTTTATGTACCAATTAAAGGCCTCTTTATAATTTTTAATAACGCCTTTACCTTTCTGATACATGAAGCCAAGATTGAACTGTGACTCCGTAATTCCCTGCTCGGCCGCCTTTGTGTACCAGTTGACGGCCTTTTTATAATCTTTAAATACACCTCTACCTTTGTGATACATTGCGCCGAGATTGTGCTGCGCTTCAGCGATTCCCTGCTCGGCCGCCTTTGTATACCAGTTGATGGCCTTTTTATAATCTTTTGTGACACCTATACCCAAATCGTATATCGCTCCGAGTGCACATTGAGCTTTTGAATTTCCATTATTTGCAATGTCAAATAATGTTTGTAGCCCTGGGACACAGGGAGAACAATTGTGATCAGGTCTGATTTTCCGTATTAAAAACAAGAAAAGCATTTTAAACTTATTGAGCATAGTTTCTTCTCCTGCAAAGTGATTCTTGAGGTTTATTATAACATTAAATGGTGGATTTGGCAAAGTGGAATTACCTGCCGATACTGGCGATTGATTCGTGGTAAGCGTTGGAAAAGAAACTTGATTAGCTGGTTCAAAAGTTGTATAAACGTCCGTCTTGAAGTGTTTTTCGACGTATATATTAGGTTTGCACATCAATCAAATCAATATTTATGAGAGGTTGGCAGATTATGAGTCGCAGAATGGTAACAATAGACGGGAATACGGCGGCGGCACACGTAGCGCATGCGACGAATGAAGTAATAGCGATATATCCGATAACGCCGAGTTCGCCGATGGGCGAGATTTCGGATGATAAGACCTCGAAGGGCGAACGCAATATATGGGGCACGATTCCGTCGGTAACGGAAATGCAGTCGGAAGGCGGAGCGGCAGGGGCGGTTCACGGCGCTCTAACAGCAGGGGCATTGACGACGACCTTTACGGCGTCGCAGGGCCTTCTGCTGATGATACCGGATATGTATAAGATAGCGGGCGAGTTGCTGCCCACGGTGTTTCATATAACGGCGAGGTCGTTGGCGGCGCATGCGCTGTCGATATTCGGCGACCACGCGGACGTGATGGCGTGCAGGCAGACGGGCTGGGGGATGCTTTGCTCGTCGAACGTGCAGGAGGTAATGGATTTTGCGCTGATTAGCCAGGCGGCGACGCTTAAGAGCAGAGTGCCGTTTTTGCATTTCTTCGACGGGTTCCGCACGAGCCATGAGATTGCGAAGGTCGAAGAGCTGACGCAGGATGATATGCGGGCGATGATAGATGATGATTTGGTTGCGGCGGTGAAGGCGAGGGCGCTGTCGCCGGACAGGCCGATGATTGCGGGAACGGCGCAGAATCCGGATGTGTATTTCCAGGGCAGAGAGGCGGCGAATAATTTTTATACTGCGACGCCAAAGATTGTTCAGGATGCGATGGACAAGTTCGCGAAGATTGTCGGACGGCAGTATCATTTGTTCGATTACGTCGGGGCGGCGGACGCGGAGAAGGTTATCATAATTATGGGTTCGGGCGCGGATACATGCCACGAAACCGTTGAGTATCTCAATGGCAAGGGACAGAAAATCGGCGTGTTGAAGGTTCGCTTGTTCAGGCCTTTCAGCGTGCAGGAATTCATCAATGCGATACCAAAGAGCGTGACGAAAATCGCGGTGTTGGACAGGACCAAGGAGCCGGGAGCGATTGGCGAGCCGTTGTATATGGATATTCGCACGGCGGTTGGCGAGGCGATGGGCAGGAAGCAAAGCCCATTCAAAGATTACCCGGTGATTGTGGGCGGCAGATACGGGCTTGGGTCGAAGGAATTTACGCCCGCGATGGTCAAGGCGGTATTCGATAATCTTGACGCGGCAGAGCCGAAGAACGGGTTTACGGTTGGTATTATTGATGACGTTTCAAATACGAGTTTGAATTTTGATGAGTCGTTTGTGCTGCCGATGGAGGGGATTTATACCGCGATGTTTTACGGGCTGGGTTCGGACGGCACGGTCGGTGCAAATCATAACACGATACAGATTATCGGCCAGAAGACCGACAACAACGCGCAGGGATATTTCGTTTACGATTCGAAGAAGGCGGGCGCGATTACGATATCGCACCTGCGGTTCGGCAAAAAGACGATTCGCAGACCATACCTGATAACCAAGGCGGATTTCGTCGCGTGCCATAACCCGAGCTTCCTCGAAAGATACGATATGCTTTCGACGGCGAAAGAGGGAGCGATATTCCTGATGACAAGTATGTACCCTGCGGACAAGGTATGGGACACGCTGCCGCAGGAAGTGCAAAAGCAGATAATCGATAAGAAGCTGAAGTTCTACGTGATTGACGCAATCGCGCTTGCCAAGGAAATCGGGCTTGGCGCGAGAATCAATACGATTATGCAGGTGGCGTTCTTCAAAATAAGCAACATTATCCCGATTGAGAAAGCGATTGAGGCAATCAAGGCGGCGATACAGAAGAGCTACGGCAAGAAGGGCGAGAGGATTGTCGCGATGAATAACGCGGCGGTTGACGGAGCTTTGGCGAGGGTTTTCGAGGTCAAGGTGCCGGGCACGGTGACAAGCAAAAAACAGGTGCCGGCGGTTGTGCCTGCGGATTCGCCGGCGTTTATAAAGAGCGTTACGGCGGAGATTATGGCGCTGCGAGGGGACAAGATACCCACCAGCAAACTGCCGAACGACGGCAAGTGGCCGACGGGAACGACGAAATACGAGAAACGCAATATCGCGGTCGATATACCGGTGTGGGAGCCATCGCTTTGTATCCAGTGTGGGACGTGCTCTTTGGTTTGTCCCCACGGGACAATCCGGCTCAAGGCATACGACAAGAAATATCTCGACAAGGCGCCGAAGACGTTCAAGCACGCCGAAGCGAAGGGCAAGGAATTCGTGGGAATGGCGGCGACGATTCAGGTGGCCGCGGAGGACTGCACGGGATGCGGAGTTTGCGTGCAGATGTGCCCGGTGCAGGAGAAGGACGCGAATAAACAGCCGACGGGACGCAAGGCGATAAATATGTCCCCACAGGAGCCGTTGCGTTTGCAGGAAAGGGAGAATTTTAAATATTTCCTGTCGATACCGAATACCGATTCGAAATTGTTCAAGCGTGAAAGCGTCAAGGGCAGCCAGTTGATTATGCCGTTGTTCGAATATTCGGGCGCGTGCGCGGGCTGCGGCGAGACGCCTTATGTGAAACTTTTGACGCAGTTATTCGGCGACAGGGCGATGATTGGCAACGCCACGGGCTGTTCGTCGATTTACGGCGGCAACCTGCCGACGACGCCATACACGACGCGGGAAGACGGTCGCGGGCCGGCGTGGAGCAACAGCCTGTTCGAGGACAACGCGGAATTTTCGCTGGGTATGCGGCTGACGGTCGATAGATTCAAACAGCAGGCGGTGGAGCTGCTCGATATAGTCGCCAAGAAGGGCTGCGTTGATGCGGCTTTGGCGGGCGAAATAAACGCCGCTGTGATTGCCAACGACCCGTCGCAGGAGACGATTGAAATACAACGAGGCCGTGTTGCAAAACTAAAAGAGCAGTGCAAAAAGAGCGATTGCCCCGAGTGCAAACGATTGGCGACGCTGGCGGATTATCTTGTTCGCAAATCGGTTTGGGCACTGGGCGGTGACGGCTGGGCTTATGACATTGGCTACGGCGGTCTCGACCACGTCTTGGCGAACGGCGCGGATATAAACATACTGGTTTTGGATACCGAGGTTTATTCGAATACGGGCGGGCAGATGTCGAAATCGACTCCTCGCGGAGCGGTTGCGAAATTCGCGGCGGGCGGAAAGCCGGGGCCGAAGAAAGATATGGGATTGCTGGCAATGACCTACGGGAATATCTACGTTGCCAAAATCGCGTTGGGCGCCAACACCAATCAGGCGGTAAAG
Organism: Phycisphaerales bacterium; assembly: GCA_003170415.1. Taxonomy (GTDB): domain Bacteria; phylum Planctomycetota; class Phycisphaerae; order Sedimentisphaerales; family Anaerobacaceae; genus Fen-1362. Next base: position 6,037 of record PMZJ01000023.1, read on the forward strand.
GCGTTTATTGAGGCGGAGGCATATCCGGGACCATCGTTGATAATCGCCTATGCCCAGTGCATCAATCACGGCATCGATATGACGACGGGTTACGATGAGCAGAAGAAAGCAGTGGCGTGCGGACACTGGCCATTGTATCGCTTTGACCCGCGGCTTAAGAGTGAGGGCAAGAACCCGCTGCAGCTCGATTCGAAGGCGCCGACAATCAGGTTCGACGAGTATGCTTATAACGAGAACCGTTATAAGTCGCTGCTGAAGTCGAAACCTGAAGCGGCGGAGCGACTGATGAAACTGGCAAACGGCGACGCGGTCCAGCGTTATTCGCTTATGGAACAGCTCGCGAAAATCCAGTGCGACAAGTGCGGGCAGTAAATTTTTAAATCTGAAGTTGACGGAGTCAGCGGATGAGTCAGATACGCGCGATAGTTTTGCGGGCGGCGGGGATTAACTGCGACCTTGAGACGCAGCACGCTTTCGAATTGGCCGGCGCGGAGGCGGACCGCGTCCATATAAATAGAATCATCGAGGACAAATCCTTGCTCGACGGCTACCAGATACTCGTTGTCCCCGGCGGGTTCAGCTACGGCGACGACGTTGCGGCGGGCAAAATCTTAGCCAACCAGATAAAGCATCACCTCTACGAGCAGGTGCGAAAATTCATCGACGCTGGCAAATTAGTCCTCGGCATCTGCAACGGCTTTCAGGTGCTCGTTAAGACGGGCATTCTGCCTTTTCCCGATACTTCCGGCCAGGCCGTTACAGTTACATATAATGACAGCAATAAATTCGAGGACAGGTGGGTATATCTCGCCCCTGTAACCGAGCGGTGCGTATTTATCGAAAAAGGCAGGCAAATTTACCTGCCCATAGCCCACGGCGAAGGCAAGGTCGTAACAAAAGACCAGCCGACCCTCGAAAAACTTCAGTCAGGCGGTTTTGTCGCGTTCAAATACGTCGATGAAAACGGCAATGAAGGCGGTTACCCGGTAAATCCCAACGGCTCAATGGCGTCAATCGCGGGGCTAACGGATTCTACCGGACGAGTCCTCGGCCTTATGCCTCATCCGGAAAGACACGTTCGATTCACTCAGCATCCGCGATGGACGCGGTTACAGGCACAAGACACAAGTCACAAGTCACAAGACGCCCCTTCGACAAGCTCAGGGCAGGCCGACGGCATCACCATTTTCAATAATGCCGTAAAATACGCGGGGGCAAACCTTTAACTCAGCGTGCAGTGTTCAGGGCGGGAATCAAATACTTGTTTCTTAAAATTACCGCACCGAAACCAAGCGGTTTGTTCATACCGGCTTCGCCTCTGCGCCCCATAAAGGGTAAAAGAGCAAAGGTTAATTTAAGTCCATGGAAATACGGAATCCGTAGGTGATGTACCGGTCGTTCGTACCATAAATCGACCGCCTCTGGCCTGATTTTGTTGGCGAAAGACTGGGATACTGGTCGTTCGGGTCGTAGTAGTAGCGGGATGCCACGCGACAGTCAAGGGCGCTATCCCGCCAACTGCCGCCGCGAAGAACAGGGTAACTGCCTGAAGCCGGACCTGCCGGATTCGTCGGTGGACTGGAACTGTAATAAGTGCTCGAATACCAGTCATTACACCACTGCCACACATTACCCGCCATATCATATAAGCCGTATCCGTTGGCGGCAAAACTGCCCACAGGAGACGTGAAGGGTATTATGCCATCACTACTCCATATCTGGTCATAGCCCCATGGCAGGCCGCCAAGGTCATAACTATAATCGCCGCTAACGTTGTAATAATTCGCCTGGCTGTGGATTATCGTGTCTCCCCATGGAAAACGGTAGCCGGAAAAACTGCCGCGAGCGGCGTATTCCCACTGAGCCTCTGTCGGCAAATGATATCCATTGTTCGAAAAATTGCAGTCCCACGTTGAGAGATTATAACACTGCTTATATCCATCCTGCTGGCTGCGCCAGTTGCAGTAGGCCGCCGCCCCGTACCAACTTACCAAAACCATCGGGTCATTGACCATGCTGCGATTGCCCTTGGTGAGGACACTAAAAACACCGCCGTTGCAGGCAATTTGACTTTCTGAGCCTGCTGCGGATGTATCGCAGTAAGGATAGCTATTACCATTGTCTGTCTCTGCATACACAACACCACTGACAACTTTAACAGCCGCAGAATTGAGAAAACTGCAATACTGCCGGTTGGTAATGTCATATTTGCCCATGTAAAAAGAACTCAGCGTAACTGTATGGACAGGTAGAGCATCTGAATCTCCATCCAAACTATCCCCCATCTGAAACGTCCCGGCTGGAATTAAAATCATATTCGCGTCTGACGCAGGGCGCGCCGCCAGGCATGGTAAAGAACTTATGCTAAGTACAACAGCAAGAATCACAATCAACTTCTTCATTTTCTTTTCCTTCTTAGCCACTTGCCGCCGACAAATGGCGATGCCGCATATTTCTAATCCTATAAAAGTAAACTACTATGGGGTAACACCCGTAGTGTAGTATTGAGGCGGAACAGTAAATGTATTATCGGCGTTTTTGTTAATGTTAATAACAGAAAATCGGGCGTTGCCAATCAGCCCATTTTCCGCGTTCAGCGTTCAGCGGACAGCGTGCAGTTTCCACTGATAGAGCGGTAATCAGGGGGTTTTTCTTAAAGCCATAGAACCAAGACCGAACTCTTTTTCCTTTTACCTGCCGAGATGTTCAAGGGCATTGACAAACGGAGCGCTGGAAACTTCCATCATCCCACCGAATGGATGGCTCATGTCCTCAATCAAAAAAATTGCGCAGGATACCGACATCGCGCATACCAGCAAAACTATGATAATCGTTGAATTATATGGAGAGAACAGGCCGATGCTGATGAAAATGATGGTAAGCCAGAATATAAGTATCACAAGGAACACCGCAGGTAGTGTAATCCTCGCCTCCTCCATTACCAGCCAGCGCGATTGCAACAGGTCGTTGCCTATTTGCAAAGCCTGACTTTGAAGTAACCGCTGAGATTCGTTTTGCGGGGTCAGTGCCCTCAGATTGTCTACAATAAGCTCCATCCCCTGGGTCCTCTCTGAGGTTTGTATTTTAATTTTTTTGGTCTTGTCTTTGGGCCATCTTCTTTCGATGTTTGATTGTACGGCATCTCGCAATTGCTCACGGACTTCTTTTGTTTCGGGTCCGTAGGATTTAAGGACACGGTCAAGCATGATTATATGGGCGCCGCTCTGCGCAAAGGCGGTATTCATCGCGTCTAATGAATCCTTCGCCGAACTAATCAGCAGACCAAGGACAAGTGCAGCCAGCGTGGCAATCATTGCGACACCCGTCTTCACGGCATCCTTCGAATCGTCGCGCAGATGATGGCTGGGCAAAATATTACGAAGGAACATACCCAGGAGTGCCCCTCCGAAGGCACACACAAAAGTTATCAAACCAATTATAAATGAACTCATTGTTCACCTTTTCAAAAAGCACAAAATAACAAAACACCTTTTACCGAATTAATCATTCGGATTAAGCAGCATTTTTTCTGTAAATTACCTTAGCCTGCTTTTTTTCGTTCTGTAATTCCAAAGTTGATCATGGGTTATCAGCGTTTTCTTCTCAATACCACCGCACCGAGGCCGAGCAAGAGTATTCAAAGTCGATTTGATTTTCCAAATATCATTTTCCTCATAAAAGGGAAAATAGAACATAAACAAATTACTACCATTGCCATCAGGATGTAAAAAATTATCCTACCCCACCAAGTGTTTTGTGGAACGAACCATGCCACAGCCAATAAAATGATTAGCCAAACAATACCTGGCCATTTTGCCTCATCTGCGTTCAACGTAGCGTTACTGGCAAATGTCTTATCTAACTCACTTTCAGCTTCTATAATTCGTTCAAGACCTCGAAGCCCCATCCACATAATGAGCGTTATAAATCCAAACGAAAAAGCGGTCCCAAATATAATCAATACGCTTTGAAAGTCACTTCCGCCAAACACCTCCAAGAAAAGCATACCCAGAAGCACAACGCCGTAAAGAATCCACCAAATACGAAAAACTGTTCTAGTAGTTGTTATTTTTTTCTTGCTAATGCCATCGATATAATATGCAAAAATACCTAAACTGGCAAGTGTACTCAATCTACTAACATGGGATGCGGGCGGGCCAAAGATAAATGCAAAGAACCATAAAACGAAAAAAGTTGTAACTCCCCAATATCCTATTCTCATTTGTATTTTAGGTTTCACCGTTTTCCCTCGGATTTTTGTCCGCCTTTTCAGATTGTCCCGAAATTGATTTAGCAAAATACTATGTTTTTACCTGTTGCAAATCAATGAAAAACAGGCGAAACGGTTGCTTTTTAACCCGTTTTACGCTAATATGGCACTAAAAATGAGACGACCGGCTTGCAACTGGTCAAGCGGCCCGATAGAAAGCAGGCGAATAATGGACACAGAAAACAATGCGGCAGACATTCCAGACCTCACACCTCAAAACAATTTCCAAACTTGGACTGAATTATATGACGCTATCGAAAAGCGTATAGAAGAAATTCGTGGGATGCGTTCAATCTCTGATACGCCGGAGAACAGGTCGCGGATAGCGCCTATAAAGGTGTCGGAAGCGGAGATGTATGTTACTATGTAGGAATACAAGAACCCCCCCACGAAAGCAGGTGACCCTGAGCTTGAGAAAGAGAAAGAGCGTCTTGCACGAGAAGCATACAGAATTGCTCAAACCCACGTAGTCGTCCTTTGTCGGAAAAATCCCCAATTATTATTACCGTTACTAACGGAAAAATCTGACCCGTTTATTGGTCTTTCGTCTATTCAAGAGTTGTGCATAAATGCGGAGAAAATTATGGAGGGGCTGAAACAAGTTGAGAATGACCCTACCAATTCTCAGCAGAGAGACAAATTTGGTTTTCGTAGCAAGCGAAATGAATAGATTACTTCGGCCTACGGCCTCGCAATGACGTTGACTGTCGGGGACAAGTTAATCGGAGCTGTCAAGGATGCTCATAAAGGCCTCTTGGGGGATTTGCACGGAGCCGATGTTTTTCATCCGCTTCTTGCCTTCCCTTTGTCTCTTGAGCACCTTCATTTTCCTGGTGACGTCGCCGCCGTAGAGTTTCGCGGTGACATCTTTTCTGAACGGCTTGATTGATTCTCTTGCGATGATTTTTCCGCCGATGGCGACCTGTAATGGAATTTCAAACTGATGACGCGGTATGGCTTTACGCAGGCGAACTAACATTTTTCGCCCCCTGTTTTCCGCGACGCTTCGGTGCACAATCAGCGACAGGGCATCGACCTGGATTTTGTTGACTAAGATATTTATCTTGACCAGGTCGCCGACCTCGAAGCCGGTGAATTCATAATCCATCGTCGCGTAACCGTGACTGACGCCCTTGAGCAAATCATAGAAGTCGTAAACGATTTCGGCCAGCGGCGCCTTGTATTCGAGTATCACGCGGTTCTGGCTGAGATAGTCGGTTTTAAGCAGTTTGCATCGCCGGCTCTCGGCCAACTTCATAATCCCGCCGATTGAATCAGTGCCGGTGATAACTTCCAGGCGGACAAACGGCTCGCGCAGCTCCTCTATCTGGGTGACATCCGGCAGGTCGGCGGGCGAATCTATTTTCAGTGTCCGGCCGTCGGTCGTAAGGACTTCATAGCTGACGGTCGGCGCGGTTTGAACAACGTCGATATTATTTTCGCGTTCGAGGCGTTCCTGGACGATTTCCATATGCAGCAGTCCCAGGAAGCCGCATCTGAAACCAAAGCCAAGGGCAGGGGAGTTCTGCGGTATGAATGAAAAGCTCGCGTCGTTGAGCGCGAGTTTTTCAAAGGCCAAACGCAGGTTTGGATAATCCGTATTGTTGCCGGGATAAAAATCCGAGAAGACCATCTGCATAGGCGGGACATAACCGGGCAGCGGTTTTTCGGCGGGTTTCGAATCGTCCGTAATCGTGTCGCCTATGGTGACATCCGATAACTGGCGGACGTTGGCGATTACGTAGCCCACCTCGCCGGCGCTGAGCCGGTCAACAGGGGACATCTTCGGCGTGAACTTGCCAAGCTCCGTTATAAGGTGCGTCCTGGCTACGCCCATAAACCTGATTTTCTGTTTAACGGACAAGCTGCCGGCAAAGACCCTGACGTAGCAGATAACTCCGCGGTAGTCATCGCAGATACAATCGAAGACAAGGGCCGCCGTCGGTTTATCGCCGTCGTCCGGAGGCGGCGGGAGCAATGTTACCACCGCGTCAAGGAGTTCGCGGACGCCCATGCCGGTTTTTGCGCTGATGCGGAAACAGTCCTGTTTTTTTATGCCGAGGACATGCTCGATTTCCTCGGCTGTGATTTCCGGCTGCGCCGAGGGCAGGTCAACCTTGTTGATTACGCCGATAAGCTCCGCACCCGACTCGGTGGCTAAATATGCGTTGGCGACAGTTTGCGCCTGAACGCCCTGCGTTGCGTCAACTACTAAAAGTGCGCCTTCGCAGGCGGTAAGGGCGCGCGAGACCTCGTAATGAAAATCGACGTGGCCCGGTGTGTCGATGAGGTTCAGCATATAAGTTTTGCCGGCGTGCTCGTAATTCATCGTTACCGCCGAGGCCTTGATTGTGATGCCTCGCTCACGCTCGATATCCATATCGTCGAGGAGCTGGGCCTTCGCCTCACGGTTGCTCACTAAGCCAGTGACTTCCATTATGCGGTCGGCCAACGTGCTTTTGCCGTGGTCGATATGCGCAATTATTGAAAAATTCCGTATTAGCTCCGTGCTCATAAGTCAACCAATATAGCATAGGCGGGCAGAAAAAGACACCCTTATCAGGTAGTTGAAAAATCGCACAGGACCGAATCGGCGATTGGCAGTGCGTCGCGCGTAAGGAACAATCGGCCATCGGTTGCTTCAATAAGACCGAGGTTTTGGTATCTTCCAATCGGCTCGGCGAACAGTTTCATCGCGTCGAAGCCGGTTTGTTTTTCGAATTCATCGAGGATTATTCCGCATCGTCTGCGAAGGTTCAGGACGGCGGTTTCACAGGCAATCTGAGTATTATCAGGAGTTTCACTTTCTGCGATTACGGTTTTTCCCTGCTCAATCGCCTCGATATATTTTTTTATGTCGGAGATGTTAAGAGTTCGCTTCCCGTTCCAGTATGCCCCGGCTGCGGGACCAACGCCGATGTAGGGTTTATTCGCCCAGTAGTTGAGATTGTGTTTGCATTCAAAGCCGGGCTTTGCGAAGTTCGATATCTCATATTGTTTGAAGCCGGCCTTTTCAAGTTCGTCGATTGTTGTCTCATACATTTGGCGGTCGGTTTCTTCATCAACCGGCGCAACTTCGCCCGCTTCAACTGATTTTTGCAGAGGCGTTCCTTCTTCGTAGGTAAGCGCATAGGCGGAGATATGCTGAACGCCCAAATCAATCGCTGAACACAAACTGTATTTCCACGAGGACAGGGTCGAGTGAGGGATTGCGAAAATCAAGTCCAGCCCGATGTTTTCAAAGCCCGCCTGCCTTGCCATCTCGACCGCTCGGCCGGTATCGCCGACTGAATGTCTTCTGCCGAGGAAGGTCAACTCATCCGGATTAAAGGATTGTGCCCCGATTGAAATGCGGGTAACGCCTGCGGTGCGCAATTGGCTGAAGATGCCTTTGTTGACCTGGCCGGGGTTGACCTCGATTGTGAATTCCTCCGGCTTTGGCCAATGAGAGGTGATTTCCCGGATTAACCTCAGCAGTTGTTCTGCCGGCAGGCAACTTGGGCTTCCCCCGCCGATATAAACTGTTTGAAAGGTCTCGATATGGTCATATTGCCCCAATTCCCTGATTATTGCCGAAACAAGGCGCTGGGGGGCGTGGTTTTTTATCGGTTCGGAGTAAAAACCGCAATACCGGCACTTTGCTTCGCAGAAGGGAATATGCACATATAAACCAGCCGTCCGCTTGATGGACGGGCAAGATTCGCAGTCGAATTTCTGGTTGCCCATCCCCCAAGTTTAGCATAACAGCCGATTAATCGGCAGATTTTTGTTTTTTAACCCTAAATCGGGCTAATCGGCGGCCGTGACGGGTTTGCCGACCATTAAATGGACGAAATTTTGCTTCCGGCCCGGTTTTTTGGGTGTTTTTTGTTGACGTAGATACCAAAAAAAGTTTATCATCTGTTTGAGTTTGCCGATGCTACAAGTGTGAAGCAGCATCTCTCCTCTGTGGGCTGTCACGGCGGTCGTGGCGGATAGAGGAAAGGTTGTTACATAGCACGAGTAGAGAACCTTATTGAGGTTCGCCCTGTATAAGTAGTAGAGAAAGCAACTTTTGATGTTTTGGCAGGGTGGCGAGAGGCGGGCTTAGGTGCCTGCCCGAAAGGTAGTTAAGCTACATTTAGCTCCGATAACATCGGGGCCAGAAAAGCAATAGTGCGGAGAACAAATAGGAAATTGACGTTTCGCCCAGGCGTATATTGAAATTCAGAATGCAAAAATCACAACGACATATCGAAATTTACAATTGCCGCACCGCACAGATGGAATCGCGGCGCGGCGGCAGGTTTGACTGTGATTTTGATATTTGATTTTTGACACTTCCTGCCTTCCTAATGGCGGGCAGTTTTACGCTGAAGCGACAGCTTTTTTTCTCCGTAATTGCATTTCCTGGACCGCGATTGGTTAAGTCGAGTCGTAGCTTTCCTGCCTTTTGTCCCACGATTGGGTCCGCCTGAAGACGGTGTTCTAACATTGTGCAATCGAGTATAGGAAGGCGAAAGATATGGAAGCGATACTGATGCAAATTGACATTGAAGCTATCTTAGCCGTAATTGCCGGGATTTTGGTTGGGGTTTCTATTACATGGATTGTTGTGTGGGTTATCAACAAGGCCAAGAACAAAACCTTCCACGAAGATATTGAGCGGCAGTTGGACGGCGCAAAAAAGGAATCGGAGAACATAATCAGGGCCGCACAGATAGAAGCTGCGTCCGAGACCATCAAGAAGAAAGAACAGTTTACCAGCGAAGCCAACCAGATTCGCGCCGAGTTGCGCGAAACGGAGCTTCGACTCACCAAGCGCGAAGATGTCCTGGACAAGCAGGTTGAGCAGATTCGCCAGAAGGAAAAGGCCATTGAGGAGCAGAGCAAGGAAGCCGAACGGCGGATGAGTAACCTCGACCTGAAGGACAAGCAACTCACGGCGGTTATAGCCCAGCAGAAAAACCAGCTTTTGAAAATGTCAACTATGAGCGTCGAGGACGCCAGGGAAATGCTTCTCAAACGGCTGGAGGACGAATGCGAGCTTGAGATGTCCGCCCTGATTCAGCGTAAGGTCGAGGAGGCCACTGAAACCGCCGGCGATAAAAGCAGGGAGATAATCACCACGGCGATTCAAAGGTACGTTGCCGAGCAAACCTGCGAGGTAACGGTTTCGACGGTCGAGATTCCCAACGACGATATGAAGGGCCGGGTCATAGGCAGGGAAGGACGCAACATAAGGGCGTTTGAAAAGGCGACGGGCGTGGACGTGATTGTGGATGATACGCCCGGGATGATTGTGGTCAGCGGCTTTGACCCCGTCAGGCGCGAGGTCGCCCGCCTGTCGATGGAACGGCTGATTCAGGATGGGCGAATTCACCCGTCGCGAATCGAAGAGCTTGTCGCTCAGGTGAAAAAAGAAATCAACGCCAAGATCCTGCAGATAGGCAAGGACGCGGCGGTGGAAACAAATATTCGAGGCCTGAGTAACCGGGTACTTAGCACTCTTGGCGCGTTGAATTACCGGACAAGCTATGGCCAAAGCGTTCTTCGTCACAGCGTCGAGGTTGCGTTCCTGGCACAGGTTATGGCCGAAGAGCTTGGCCTGGACGGTTCGATCGCCCGCCGGGCGGGTTTGCTGCACGACATAGGCAAGGCGCTCGACCACGATATTGAAGGCAGCCACCCGGCTATAGGCGCTAATTTCCTGCGGAGGTTTAATGAATCGCAGGTGATACTGAATGCCGTAGAGGGACATCATGGAGACATACCGCCCGACAACCCATACACTCCTCTGGTTTCCGCCGCAGACGCCATCAGCGCTTCGCGGCCCGGCGCCAGGAGAGAAACGCTCGAAAGGTACATCAAACGGCTTGAGAAACTCGAAGAAATCGCCAACGGCTTCCCGGGCGTTGAGAACGCGTACGCGATTCAGGCGGGCCGGGAGATTCGTGTAATCGTCAACGCGGAAAAAGTCCCTGATGAGACGGCGGCGAAGGTCGCGCGCGACATAGCCAAAAAGGTAGAAGCGGAAATGACTTACCCGGGCGAAATACAGGTAACGTTGCTGCGAGAACTTCGCTGCATCGAATACGCAAGATAACAGCAGACAGATTTATGAAACTGAACATTTTATGTATCGGCGATATAGTCGGCAGGCCGGGCAGGCGTGTGCTGGCGGAAAAGCTTAAGCAGCTTGTGACTGAGCGGGAGATTGACTGCGTGATAGCCAATGCCGAGAACGCCGCGGGCGGCTCCGGCCTTACGCCTCAGATATACGACAAACTTTTGCGCTATGGCGTAAACCTGGTAACGCTGGGCGACCATACCTACCGTAAAAAAGAGATAGTCACAACGCTTGAGACGCAGGAGAATATCGCCCGGCCCGTTAACTGGTCGGAGCAGGCGGCGGGCAGATGCGTGGCTATTTATAAGACGGGCAAAGGCCCTGTTGTCGCGGCGATACCGCTGATTGGCCGGCTGTTTATGAAGCCCGCCGACTGTCCCTATAACGCCATTGATAAACTGTTGCCGAAAGTGCAGCAGCAGGCGGATATTATTTTTATCGATTTTCACGCCGAGGCCACGAGCGAAAAGGTGGCGATGGGTTATCATCTGGACGGGCGTGTGAGCTGCGTCTTTGGGACTCACACCCACGTTCCGACAGCCGACGAAAAAATAATGCCTAAGGGCACCGCATATATCACGGATATCGGTATGACCGGCTCGCACGATTCGGTGATTGGAAGAGTTGCCGAAAGCGTGCTCAAATCATTCAGGACGCGGATGCCGGTTCCGTTCGAGGTCGCCACCGAAGACGTGAAAATGAACGGCATATTAGTTACGGTGGATAGCTCCACTAAAAAAGCCGAGCATATCGAGCGAATCAGAATCAACGCCGAAGGCGACGATGCCACGCGATACGACAGTGACGACGGCAAGCCGGAATACTACGCCAATTTCGAGTAAATGTGGGGGGCCGTTCAGGACGTCGGTGAATCGGCATCTCTTTTTGCTAAAATAGCCATTGCTGAGCCGGCTACTAATACCACGCCGAAGACCAGTTGCGGGACGCTCAACCTCTCACTGAAAACGAAGTATGAAATAACCACAACGATAAACGGCTGGGTAAGCTGCACAAGCGACGGCGTGGTTGCGCCGAGCCGGCGAATCGATATGTAATAAAAAACGTGCCCCAGTGCTATGCCTGTAACTCCGGAAATAATAACTGCTGCCCAGCCGCCAAACGGCATCACAAGGCATTTTTGCGGCTGACCCATAAACATCGTTAGTATGAACAACGCGACAACTGTATAAATACTGACGACCGAAAAACCGATTCGCGAATCGATGCCACGGAACGCCACCTTCACCGCGACCGCGTAAAGCCCCCAGATAAGGCCATACAGCATAACCATTGCTATGCCTATGATGGTGTATGAGTGCGTAAAGGCGGGATGGAAGAACATAACTCCCATCAGGCCGACAAGCGACAGGATGATGCTAAGCCGGAAAAGCCGGTTGCTTAGATGCTGTCTTTCGTCGGCGAAAAATATAACCGACAATACAATCACCCACATAAACGCCGTCGTGGATAACAGCGACGCGAAGCCGGGGTTGATATAATAAAACGCCGCAGCCCAGAGGGTTTGCGATATGATATTTGGAATAAAGGGCAATAGAGCGCGTTTCCAGACGGCCTTTGGCAGTTGCCCTTTTTTTGCGGCGATAAACAGAAACGGCAGCCAGAACAGGCACGCCGCGCCATACCTGAGCAGGTTCTGGGTCCATAAGTCGAGGTAGCCGGTCAGGTACTTGATGAAAAGCGGCGCGCTCGACCAGCATATAAGCGTCCCTATGCAGCTCAGGGCGGCCAGCGAAGTCAGGAGACGTGGAGTTGATTTGCTCATCGCGGTGGTTAACTCAAAAAGGGATTGTCGGTCTTTTCGCGTCCGATTGTTGTTTCGGGGCCGTGACCCGGATAAACAATGGTGTCGTCGGGCAGCACGAGCAATTTGTGTTTTATGCCTTCTATCAGTTTTTTCATATCGCCGTTGGGGAAATCCGTTCTGCCTATGGAGCCGGCAAACAACGTATCGCCAACGAAGATTACACCGTCTTTTTCGGAATAGAGACAGATTCCGCCGGGCGTGTGACCGGGCGTGTGAATGACCCGCAATCGGATACCCGCTTTGTCGATTGTATCTCCCTCATCAATAAGGTGGTCCGCTTTGCCGGCAGTAAACGGATTGCCCGCCATAAGCGACAGATTCACGTTCGCGTCGACCAGCATTTCAGAGTCGAGCTTGTGGATATAAATCAAAATAGACGGAAATTTTTTCCGCAGGGCATTAACGCCCGCGATGTGGTCGATGTGACCGTGGGTGAGAATCACCGCGACAGGCGACAGTTTATGCTGGTCGAGAAATGCCGGCAATTCCCGAACGTCGAGCGCCGTGTCGATAACCAGACATTCGGCGGCCGAATCGTTGTTTCTCACGATATAGCAGTTGTTCTCAAATTCTCCAAGCACCAGCCGGTCAATTTTCATTTGTCTTGTCCTTAAATGACTCGACAGGATAACAGCCGCAGTTGTGGCCGTCAATCTTGTCCCGTAAGTAATGATAATTGGTGATTGATTATTCGCCAATGGCAGCTACAATCATCAATTGTCAATTATCAATAATCAATCTTAGTTGAGAGGCGTTAAGTGAAAGAGTTTTCCCGCGTATTCAAGTATATTTGGCCTCAGTGGCCGCGAATCGCCGTTGTCGTGGTATGTGCGATTGTTGTTGCCGCCCTGTTGTCGGCAAGTTTTTTGACCGTAATACCCCTGCTGAAGGTTATGACGGGCCAGGAAGGGTTGCGCGGCTGGGCGGACAGAAAGGTCTGCCAGTTGCGATACGGGGTAGATTTTCATGTTCCGGAAAGTGTGGACTTCACCGGTGACAACAGCGCCGATTACGTAAACTCTCTGCTGGTTCTCAGTGTTAAGAAAAACAGCGCCGGCGCGAGTGCGGGGCTTTTGACGGGAGACCGGATTGTCGGCATCGGCAGCGAGCCGCAGGAGGGACAGGCGTCGTTTACTGAATTGCTCGAAAATCTCGCCACTACCGGCCAAGAACCCGCTGTACTGCATATCAAGCGTGTCGGCGAAGACAAGGTTTTGCAACTGGCCGATAAACGTAATACCGGATTAAAAGCCGTGGCGGTTAATTTGGCGCAGCGAACTCTCTATTTTGTCCCCAGAGAACAAAACGACGCCAGCAAAACAAAGGCGATTATTTTTATCATGTTCGTCGTAACCATTCTTACGGTTATTCGATGTATAGCAAGATATTACCAGCAGTACATTGCGGAAAAAGTGGTGCAGGTCGGATTAAATCATTTGCGTGAAGACGCCTTTGCGCACGTCATAAATATGCCGATTGCTTTTTTTGCCAAAGAAAGGCCGAGCGATTCGGTAAGCCGACTTATTCGCGACACGGGCGCTATGGGCAATGGTATCAAAATTATGCTTGGCAAGGCCCTGCAGGAACCCCTGAACACGATATTTCTGCTTGGAATGGCGGCGGTGCTGAACTGGCAGTTGACGCTCGTGTTTTTAGGCGGTGCGCCGCCTACTCTCTGGATGGTTGCGGTCCTGGGCAAAAAAATGAAGCGGGCCTCGAAAAAATCCCTGATTGTCTGGTCGCAGATGCTGGCCAAGCTGCAGGAAACAATGGCAGGGCTTAAGGTTGTCAAGGTTTACAATCAGCAGCAATACGAGCAGACCGTGTTCAGGGACATCAATGAAAAATTGCTGAAGCAATTGTTGAAGATATCACGGACCGACGCTGCGACTGCCCCCACACTGGAGGTTCTTGGGATGATGGCCGGCGCAGTGGCGATAGTAGTCGGGGCAAGCTGGGTTACAGGCAACAAGATGGACGGCACCGAATTTATGGTGCTTTTGGGACTCCTGGGCGGCGCGGCGGCGTCGGCGCGAAGAACAAGCGATGTCTGGAACAAAATTCAGGAGGCCAACGCCGCGGCGGAAAGAGTTTTTGGTATGATGGATGAGCCGCTTGAACACCAGCACGCAAATGCGGCTGAAATATCGATGCTGAAGACAAAACTGGAATTCAGGAACGTTGTTTTCACGTATCCCGGCTCGGAGATACCCGCGTTGAACGGTATCAACCTTTGCGTCCAGGCGGGGCACAGGGTGGCCATTGTGGGGCCTAACGGCTCAGGGAAGACCACTTTGGCGAACCTGATACCGAGATTTTACGACCCGGACAGCGGACAGATTTTGGTAGATGGCAAAGACATTCGCGAAGCGACCCTGCAAAGTTTGCGGGCCCAGATTGCGATGGTCACGCAAAACGTCGTAACATTCAACAACACGATAGCGGCCAACATCGGCTACGGCAAACCAGGGGCAAGCAGGGAAGAGATTATCCAGGCGGCCAAACGTGCCTTTGCGCACGAATTTATCGAGCCGCTCCCGCAGGGTTACGATTCCATCATCGGCGAACAGGGTTCCGGACTGTCCGGCGGGCAGTTGCAGAGGATTGTCATCGCCAGGGCGATTTTGAAAAACCCGGCGATTCTGATTTTCGATGAGGCGACCAGCCAGGTTGACGCCGACAGCGAGGCCAAGATTCACAGGGCCATCGAAGAGATTATGCACGACAGGACAAGCATTGTAATCGCGCATCGGTTCAGCACGATAGTTGCTGCCGACGTGATAGTCGTTATGAATAACGGGCGGATTATCGCACAGGGCCAGCACGAAGAGCTGATTCGGACCTGCCGACTTTATCAGAGCTTGTATGAAACGCAATTGGGTGGAACATAAACTTGTCTTGCCGCGGAATATCGCCCAATGAATTGGCGGGGTTGCTGAAAAAGTCGGTATATTGCCGATTAAAATGTATGCGGCCATCATATAGGAAAAGTGGTTTGTTGATGCTGTTTTAGTGGGGTTAAGAATATGATAAACCTCGAACGACAAAAAAAAGCGTACGGACTTTTCAAACGGTACGCGGGCAACCCCATATTAACGACCGACGACTGGCCTTATGCCGTCAATGCTGTTTTTAATCCCGCCTCAGTCAGGATAGACAACGAGACGCTTTTGCTGATTAGATGCGAGGATATGCGGGGCTTTTCACACCTGACCGTTGCCCGCAGCAGCGACGGTCTGACCAAATGGAAGGTTGACCCGGCGCCGACGTTCGAAGCAGACCACGATTCGCGGGAGGAAAGATGGGGGGTCGAAGACCCTCGCATCATCTGGCTGGAGGAGCAGAAGCAGTATGCAATAACCTATACCTCTTTCAGCGAAGGCGGCCCCGTGGTCTCGCTTGCTATTACAAAAAATTTCAAGACCTTTGCCCGCCTTGGGGCGCTGCTGCCGCCGGAGGACAAGGACGCCTGCCTTTTCCCCAGAAGATTCAAAGGCCGATTCGCATTGATTCACCGACCCATTGTCAGGGGCGAGGCGCATATGTGGATTAGCTTTTCGCCCGACCTAAAACATTGGGGTGACCACCGCGTGCTTATTATGACCCGCTCTGCCTACTGGGATTGCCATCGCGTCGGGCTTGGCTGCCAGCCGATTGAGACCGAACAGGGCTGGCTGATTTTCTACCACGGCGTGAGAAATACGGCCGCCGGCGCCATATACCGCGTCGGGTTGGCATTGCTGGACCTCAGCGAACCCTGGAAAGTGCTGCGAAGAAGCGACGAATGGATATTAGGGCCGCAGGCGATGTATGAGCGGGTTGGCGACGTGGGCGATGTCGTTTTCCCCACTGGGGCGGTCGTCGATAAAAAGACAAAGGAGCTTCACCTTTATTACGGCGCCGCCGACTGTTCGGTTGCCGTCGCAAGCGCAAATCTCGGCGATATTATGGATTACGTGATGACTTGCCCCGAAGGCGAAAACTGATAAACGGTCTCACCTAATATCAGTTGGAGTGTGGTTCAAATACCCCCTTTAAGCAAGAGTTGTCGTGTAATCTTACAAGTGATAGAATTGTGCCGAAGCGTTGGGCCAAAGTTTGAAATAATAATGATTAGATTTTGAATAAAGGGGGCTAAATGAACTGGTTAAGATTAATAACTGTTCAGGTTGTTCTGCTTTCGACGGCGGTTTGTTTTGCCGCTGAGCCGAACTCGCAGAGCGAGAAAGAAAAAACCGCAGTTTCGCGGGAAACCGCGCAGGACTGGATACAGGTTGGTATTTCACAATCTAAAAAGGGCCTTTATGAGCAGGCCGAGAAATCGTTCCTTGCCGCACAGGAGTATCAGGAGTATCTGACCGCCGAAGAACAAAACCAGCTCGAAAAGTACATCGCGGAGGCAAATCAGGCCGTTGTAGAAAGACAGCCCGTGCTCGAACATATCAAAAAAGCACGAGAGCTTCTCAGCCAGGGCCAGCCGGTTAAGGCGAGGGCACATTATGAGAAGGTGCGCAAAAGCCCTTATCTGACCGATCAGGAACGAAAGCAAATCGACCAGGAAATTAAAAACGTCGATGACAATCTTGACAAGCAGAGGAAGGAAATCACCGAGATTTACAATCGCAGTGTGCAGCTTTACCGTGCAGGTGAGGTGGAAAAGGCGAGAGAGGGCTTTGTGGAAGTTGCCCGATATGGCCTGCTTGTCGTCCCGCAAGGCCAGACAGCCGAGGATTATCTGATTCAAATAGACAGCATTCTTACCGAGCAGCTTAAAGACACGTCGGACGCGAATGCGCCGCTGCCGTTGGTTACACCGCTGCCGGCAAAGGAAGAACCGAAGATGAAGAACGTCAACCAGCCGACGCTGCCTGAAAGCGAGGTGGCGCTTTTGAAACCCGGTCCCGATAAGCCGCCTGTCGAGAAGCAAGGGGACATGAAACCGGAAGCGAGTCAAACGCAGGAGAAAACGGCCGAGGTAGCGGCAGTGGCTGAACCGCCTTCGCAGACAGAGACGTCCTCCGCCGGCGTACAAGAGGTTACACCCGAAAGCAAGGTCGAAACCGCACCAGACAAGGACGCGAGGGTAAAAATTGTTCGCACCTATACCAAGGCGGTTGTCGAGGACGCCGCCGCCAAGGTGGAATATCATATCAGCCGGGGTGAGTTAGACAAGGCGGTTGCGGCAGTTCGCGAGGCAACCCAGACCGTTAAAGAAAACCGTTCCTTGATTGGAGACGAGTTGTTTATCCAGTACAGCGTTCGCCTAAAGCATCTGATTGTTAAGGTTCAAAAGGCGTCGTGAAATTTGGCGGCGGCTGGTTACCATTTTTGCCGGAGAGTATAGCTCAAAACGTCAGCCAATCGACCGTCGCACTATCCAAAATGGTTTGTTTACCTGCCGACAAGCCAAAACCCCCATTTTGACTTGCTACCTATTGACAAAAACTTTCTATCTATGCCATATTGCCCAAATTAACATTTCGACAATAATGCTTGATTTTAGTATTGGAGTATGGGATAATATAGGACTTTAAGTGATTATACGGCGTTAAGACCGCGTGGTAAATGCTAGGGGAGTTTTTTTACTTGCAAAAAAGGGCATTTTCGTATAAACTTACTATCAGAGGTATAACCTTTCCTGATAGCGGCGGGGTGTACAGTGATTTTTATGAAGCATATATTCCTGTGAACGAACAGATTTTTGGAGGAGGTTCAACTTTGAACACGTTAATACTACCGACAAGGCGACTCGCAAAGACCCTCATATTAGTCCTGCTAACATCGATTCTGATGGTGACAACGGCGTTGGCGGAAGATGCGCCGAAGGCGGGCACGGGGGGCAAAGACAAAGTGGTCCGTCAGATAGTTGACAACTGGATTCAGATAGGGACCGAACAGTACAAGCGAGGATTCTACGCCGCGGCGGAGAAATCCTTCATGCGAGCAAAGGATTACGAGGAATCCCTGACTGCCGAAGAGAGAACCAAGCTCAACGAGAGCTTGCAGATGGCACATAAGGCGGCAGTCGAGCAGGAAGCAAAGCAGACCGCCAGCGAACCTGCTGTGCAGCGCCCCGTAAATAAGCCGGCCGTTGAGCAGCCGAAAGAACAAGCTACAGTCGAGGTTAATAATGTCGCAAAACCTGCGCCGTCGGTGGCTGTCGATACGGTGCCGGAGGTTGTGGTGACAACCCCGGCAGCCCAGCCGGAACAGGAGCAGGGCTACATAGGTGTTATTAACCAGCGGACAAACATAATTCGCAGCCGGGTCAAGGCCGTTGTTAATGATTCCGCGGCCAAAGCGGAGGGCTTTATCGGTCAGGGCCAGTTCGACAAGGCCAGGGAAGCCGTAGAGGTTGCCGATAGAGTTGTTTACGAAAATCAGCAGCAACTTGGCGATTATCTGTTCAATCAATACTCCGGGCAGTTGAAACAACTGTCGGAAAGAATAGCGGACGGGCAGAAGAAGCAGGCCCAGCAAAAAGAGGACGAAAAACGGGTGAAGGCCGAGCAGTCGCAGCAGGAACATAAAGAGCAGATGTCGGCCGAACGCGAAAAGCGAATCAACGACTTGTTCCAAAATACACTGAGCTTCCAGAAACAACAGAGATACGAGGAAGCTCTTGGTCAGCTTGATATGCTTCTCGCCATAGACCCGCAGAACAATCAGGCCCTTATACTCAAGCAAACACTTGAGGATATGGTCAGTTTCCGCAAGCAGCTCGAGATTGAAAAGGAAAAGGGCAAGGAAAAAGTCAACATAATGATGAAGACGGATGAGGCGGCGATACCTTATGCCGAAGAGATGACTCACCCCAAAAACTGGCGTGAGATTATTGCCAAGCCGACGCGTCAGTCTCCCCCGGAAGATTTGGTCGGCGAGGAGTCCACCAATGCCAATGCTGCTGTCGAAAAACAACTTGACGAAATCATTAACCTGCCGAGTTTTTCGCCTGAGATGCAGTTGCGTGAAGCTATAAATTTGATAAAAAATTCTGTTTCGCCGCCTATTAATATAGTGGTTAACTGGGGCGATTTATACAACAATGCCAACATAGACCAGACAACGCCGATAAATATGGACCCGCAGACAAACGTTGCTTTACACACGGCGTTGGACCTTTTGCTGCAGTCCGTCTCAGCCGGTGTTGCTCGGCTGGGGTATGATGTCAGGGACGGCGTTGTTAGGGTCGCAACTCAGCAGTCGTTACCAAGCAGAATGACAGTCAAAGTTTACGATGTTACAATACTCGTAGGTCGCCCGGCCGATTACTACGTCAGCGCTGCTCAACAAGGCGGTGGGCAAGGCGGCGGTGGTGGCGGTNNGCGGTAGTGGCAATAGCACCGGAGGCACTTACTATGAGGACTTCGGGGAGACCGATACAGATATCGATAGGGCGACCCTTAATACCGAGACCCTTCAACGGATGACTGACCTTGTTACTCTCATTCAGAATACGGTTGCTCCCACGAGCTGGTACGATGCCGGCGGAGAGGCAACCATAACCGCTTACGAAAACAAAAAACTCGTTATTTCACAGACGCCTGAGAACCATCTTGAAATAGTCAAGTTGCTGCTGGAAATGCGTAAAGCTCTCGGACATCAGGTTTCCATTGAGGCCAGGTTCCTGGTAGTCGGCGAGAACTTCCTTGAAGAAATCGGCATCGATTCCTGGGGCAATCTATATAGTAGCAGCTTAGGCGGCACCACCCAGTGGACTACGCAGTCCTCGTTTGATATGGCCGAGCCCCAGGCGACTGGCATAACCGGCAGTTTTGATATCAGCAAGAGTCCTGTTCAATTCCCGCCTGGTTATCCCGCAGCGGCCCCGCAGTCCATATCCCAGGGCGCTCTGATGACCTTCACAGGCATTAAGTTCGGCGGCATACTTGACGGTCTCGAAACGAACTTCCTCATCAGGGCAACCCAGGCGCACCGCGATTCCGAGACGCTGGTCGCTCCGAAAGTTACGGTGCTCAGCGGCGAATCCGCTACGCTACAAGTAAGGCAAACTATTCGCTCTCCCGGGACGCCAGACATCAGCTACAACAATTACAGCGTTGGCGGCACTGGCAGCACTGGCGGTATTGGCGGCGGCACCAGCTCTGTCCAGAACAACATCTTCTATATACCCACAGGTCCTACTCTTAATATTACTCCGACTATCACCCCCGACAAGAAGCACGTGTTACTTAATATAAGCGCCGAACTGTGGGATTTCCTGGGCTACACAACCTCATTGGTTGATGCACCCTTCCCGGGCAACGGCACCACGGCCCCTGTGGTTCTTCAATACCATGTGACGCTGCCTCAGACGGAACGTTCCAGGGTCAGAACAAGGGTCAGCGTGCCTGATGGCGGGACGTTGCTGCTCGGCGGGTTGAAACAAACGGCCGCAACAGAGACAGAGGTAGGCGTGCCCGTGCTAAGCAAAATACCGATTATCGGAAGGTTATTTACAAATCGCAGCAAGGTTGCCGACTCGAAAATCCTGCTGATTTTGGTCAAGCCAACAATCATCCTGCAGGAGGAGGCCGACGCGGAGGCCATAGCAGCTATGGAGAGCCAGTAGTAGGGGTTCCATCAAAAAAACTGTTCACATACGCAGAAAAAGTGTAACGAATTACCAGGAATGTGGACTTGAATAATGGCTGGACCTGGTGGGCAGCCAGAAATTGGTGGCTCGAGATCGCGAGGAGTGTAGTAAATGATGAATCGCAAGATTTTGATTGGCTTAGTGGCCTTATTGGCCGCAAATTCTTTATTGTTGGCTGATTATAAACCCGGCGTCGTTCTTGTGCGTTTCGCAAATGACCCGAACACAACAGCCAAAAGCGCCATATTAAATTCAACTCTGGGGGGGGGCTCTTCGGTCAAGCGGGAATATACGCTTGTGAAGGGCTTGACGCAGGTTTCACTGCCGACCGGTGTTTCGGTCGAAAATGCCGTAGCTTCCCTCAAGAAATCCTCCTCGATTTTATACGCCGAGCCGGACTACAAATATCATATAAGCGCTATTCCAAACGATACATGGTTCGGCTATTTATGGGGTATGCACAATACAGGACAGGCCGGCGGAACACCAGGTGCGGATATTGACGCTACCGGAGCGTGGGATATATCCACCGGCAACAACAGTATTATTGTGGCTGTTACCGACACGGGTGTCGATTCTAACCATCCTGACCTCGCGGCAAATATGTGGTCCGATGCCAATGGCGCCCATGGCTACGATTTTGTCAACAACGACACCGACCCAATGGATGACGAAGGCCACGGCACTCATGTTTCTGGCATTATTGGCGCGGTTGGCAACAATAACATAGGTGTCGTCGGCGTATGCTGGCATATCAAAATTATGGCAGTGAAATGCTTCGATGCCAATGGTGAGGGTTATACCTCCAACGAAATCAGCGCCATTGAGTATGCCACAGCAAATGGCGCCAAGGTAATTAACGCCTCCTGGGGCGGTTACGATTATTCGCAATTGCTTTATGATGCTGTTGCTTCTGCGCAAAGCGCCGGCGTCATTTTCGTCGCAGCGGCAGGCAACGGCTACCCCAATAACAGCGGTATCCCCAACAACAATGATTCGCGACCAGAGTATCCAGCCAGCTTCGGTTTCCTCGGCCTCAATAACGTAATTTCCGTGATGGCCACGACTAACACCGACGCTCAGGCGTCTTATTCGAACTATGGCCTTATGTCGGTTGACCTCGGCGCACCGGGCGGAGACGGGTCAGATTACGCAGGTTATATTCTCAGCACGTACCCCGGCGGCGGCTATGCGTATATGGCGGGCACATCAATGGCCTCCCCGCAGGTGGCGGGGGCGTGCGCATTGTTATTATCAATTGACCCTACATTGACCGCTTCACAGGTTAAACAAATCCTTTTGAAGACCGTTGACAAGACCCTGCCGGGCCTTTGTGCATCCGGCGGTCGGCTGAACCTGGCCGCGGCGGCTCAGGAAGCCCAGCACGACACCACTCCTCCCACGCCGAGTACGGCCGGGTGGCTTATGCCGCCGGTGGCGACTGGTCTGCATACAATCGCGATGGAGGCCCTAAACGAAATAGACCGTTCTAATGTCGAATATTACTTCGAATGCGTCAATGACGTGAATGTAAACAGCGGCTGGGAGCCAAATACGCTTTATGTATTCAAGGACCCCGGCGAGCTCAAAATCAAACACGGCCAAACTTACGGCTTCAGAGTCAAGGCGCGTGATAAATCGACAAATCACAATGAAACCGCATGGTCAAACACGATGTATGCAACTACTGCAGCCGTTACAGATAACCTGCCCCCCGCACCCAGTCCCGCTCAATGGGCTATACAGCCCTTGTTGATTCGGCCGAGCCCGCTCGTCCTCCGTATGCAAATCAAGGGCAAGGGCACCGATGAAAACGGCGAGCAGTTCAGATACCAATACTACGATACCTCGACACCAGGAACAATTGACAGCGGCTGGAAGAACAGCGCCGACGGAACTATGCCTGATATCACTTCCGGCATCCAGCTAAATCACACATACGTCTTTAACTGCAAGGTCAAAGATAATCTCGGAAACGAAACGAGCTGGTCCCAACCCGATGTTTATGTAACGTTGACAACCACAACCGGCCCCAGGATTCTGCGCGTACCTTCCCAATATTTAACTATCCAGGACGCTATCGATGCCGCAAATCCAGGCGACACCGTTGAGGTCAGTCCATACCCTGTTCCTCCTTATTACTACCAGGGTATTAATTTCCGCGGCCTTTCGGGAAATATAAACCTTCGCTTTCACGGCAAGGCAATTACTGTAAGAAGCACCGACCCTGAAAATCCTGATGTGGTGGCCGCAACCATTATCGACTGCAACGGCGCCATAGATCCCACTGGGCCGAGGAGAGCTTTTATTTTTGATAACGGTGAAGGTCCCGGTAGTATCCTTGCCGGCTTCACGATAAGAAACGCTTATGTAAAAGCCCATCAGGGCAGAAACGGTGATGCTAATCTCCCCGACATAAACACCCCTCCCGGTTATACTGCTGCCGGCGGGGCAATACTTTGCGGGCCTAACCCTGACCCCTGCTTCGTATTAGGAATACCTGACAATTGGGGTACCGGTACCGGCAGCCCTACTATTCGTAACTGTGTCTTCATAAATTGTACCGTAGAAGGCGGCGACGGCGGTGTCGGAGCCGATGGTAACAACGGCGAAGACTACAGCCCCGGCGACCCTTGTGCCACTCCACCTGTCCCGCCATCGCCGGCCACGCCCGGTCAAAGTGGAGGCAACGGCGGCGAGAGCGGCGCTGCATTAGGAGGGGCAATATATTGTTCTTCCGGAAGTAATCCCGCTATTCAAAATTGCACCATCATAAATTGTTCTGCTCTGTCAGGGTTGCCCGGCAACGGCGGCAACGGCGGCAATGGCGGAACTGACCCCAATAATGGCCCGGCCGCAGGCGGTAATGCCGGTAGAGGTGCTGACGTCAACTTTGTCGCGGGCGGCGGCATTTGCGCTGTTTTGGGCAGTAATCCCACGATTATCGGCTGCATTATTAACGATTGTAATGCCCATGTAATAACCACTTATAGCTCGCAAGGAGCACCGGGAACCGGCAATCCGAGCGGCCAGGTCGCCTATGGCGGCAATTTTGGCCACGCATATGGAGGCGGCGTCTATGACGCGGTAGGAAGTGCCGCAGTTAATATCAGCTCCACCAGTTTTGCTCAGAACAGGGCACAAGAAGATACAGAGGGGGGGATATATAAGAAAGGTTACGGCGGCGGTATCTGTCTTGATGTATACGGCACAGCAACTACAACAATGACTGACTGTAACTTTACCGGAAATAGCGCCGATGCTGATGGAGGTGGTATCGTCTATGGAGGGGGTACAGGGGGGGGATTAGTCCTTCAAAACTGTGAGATGACGGGCAATAATACGGTCGTCGATGGCGGCGGCTTGGCTGGTTTTTTTGGCGGCGTCGATACTTTCGGGGCATACAACTCTAAAATCACGGGTAATGCCGCCGGTGCCGGAACTAATGCCGGCTACGGGGGCGGATTTTATCTCGATACCACCATTGCGACAATCGATGATTGCAACTTTAGCGAAAACCAGGCCCAGGAAGGCGGCGCAATCGACGGCATCAACCTACAGGTTGATATTCACGGCACTGATATAACCGGCAATTCAGCAGTCGCCCCCAGCGGCATAGGCGGCGGACTTGCCTTGTGGAATACAATCGGTGAAGTTGCCGATTGCACTCTGAAAAGTAACTCTGCCGCCGAAAACGGCGGCGCCGTCTTTTCGGAGGGCTGGGTCACCCAACCACTCGATTTCAGCAATTGTCTTATTACTGATAACACCACTAACTTCGAAGGCGGCGGCTTGTCCAATAACGCCGGCGCCTGGATGCAGTTGCATAATTGCACCGTCGCATACAATTCCGCCACAAACTCTATACATAGCGCAGGCGGAGGCGTGAGCAACGCCGAATACTTTGCCTGGGTCGAAATAGAGAACAGCATCCTGTGGGGTAATTCCGCCCTAAGCGGCCCTCAGATTGCCGTTGGCTCAATTTTCGGCTCTTCATTCGACCCCGGCGGACCTTTCGCTGAAGTTGATGTCAGCTACAGCGACGTCTGGGGCGGCAAAGGCCAGGTATATATCGAACCCGGCGGATATACGGCGGTCGATTGGATGTACGGCAGCTTCGACGCAGACCCCTTGTTTGCAGAAACCAGCGTCAGTGAAAGAACCTATTATCTCAGCCAGATGCCGGCGGGCCAGCTCACCAACAGCCCCTGCGTCGATGCCGGAGATATTTTGGCCAGCGATCTGGAAGCAGATGTTGACCCCACGCTTAACACACGTCTTACCACGCGTACGGACTTGGTGGAGGACGCAGGCACCGTCGATTTGGGCTATCACTATAATACTGGAACTCCCAATGGGAATGGAACTCCAACACAATATCAGTTGACTACCGAGGTATATAATACCGGTCACGGACAAAACGGCCGGCTTAACGCCAAATCTGACGGCGACAACCCGTTTGATTTTAACGACCCCAACACTCAGTCGGTCAATCCGGGAACTGAAGTAAATCTCACGGCGATTCCGGATCCGAACTACAAAGTATGGTACTGGAGCGGCACCGACGACGACACTTCGACGTCTCTGACCAACACCGTTTTGATGAATTCGGATAAAAAGGTCGTAGTCGCGTTTCAGCCGACCAATAATATGTATTATCTGACTGTGATTATAATAGGCCAGGGGACCGTTATAATCGACCCCAATAAGCCCCTGTATAACCTCAATGAGGTCGTCAATCTGACTGCCGTGCCTGCCAATCCTTCAGACGCCGTTTCCTGGACGGGAACAGACGATGATTATTCCGATGCAAAAACTAACACTGTAACTATGACAACCCACAAAACAGTTACGGTCAGATTCTATGCACCCAGAATCCTTTACGTCGGCGGCGACGCCAACTATCCTATAATCCAGCAGGCGGTCAATGACGCCAATGACGGTGATATTGTAATGCTTACACCCGGAACATATGTTCTCGCCGAATCTCCTCCTTCCGGAACGACGTCGGCAGGAGGCACCGTCGGATATGACTGGCCATATCTTTTGATCAACAAGGATATTACTTTGACCAGCACCACCCCTGAGAATCCTGCGGCGACCAGCATAATCGCCCGTATAGACGTATGGAACGTCTCCCGCCATTGTATCATTCAGGGAATAACCATCCGCGACACTACCTATTGGGGCGCCGACATCTTTGACCCGAATGGGAGTTGGAATGCGGGCACTCCGACAGCTCCGGCGGGTGCTGACGGTCATCCCGGCGGCGAGACAGACGGCGCAGGTATAACATTGCATGGCTCTGCCTCGCCCACGGTTCGCTACTGCGTATTCTCTAACTGCGTCGCTCGCGGCATCCACGGCGGCAACGGCAACAGCGGTGCAGATGCAGAGAGCTGGGGTGGCAACGGCGGCCCCGGTGGAATGGCCCACGGCGGCGGCGCATATTGCGGCCCCTCAGGCAATCCGCTGTTTGAAAATTGCCAGTTTACCGGATGTGTTGCGCGAGGCGGCGACGGCGGTAACGGCGCCGCTGGTTCTACGAATAGCTATCCAGGGCATGGCGGCGCCTGGGGCGACAAAAATGCGCCCTGGTGGTGGGAATATGTGGTCCTCGATTACTGGAGATACAGCGGTTACGGCGGCGCGGTTTTCTGCGATGACGGCTCTACGGCGGAATTTATCGACTGCAGTTTTAGTAATAATATCGCCATCGGCGGCAGTTGCGGCATAAGCGGCAATAACCCCTTTATACCCGGCTGGCCTTACAGCCATTACAAAATACAGTCCTTCGGCGGCGCAATCTACGCAAGCTCCGGCAGCGCTCCCACTTTTACCGGCTGCAGCTTTATTAACAACACTGCAGATATCAACGGCGCACCTACCCATACCGATGGCGGCGTTACCGTTGCTGCCTATCCGACGCTTAGTTACGGCGGAGCAGTCGCTTTTGAAAATGGCGCCGCCCCGCTGTTTACAAATTGCTCATTCCAGCAAAACCTTGCTACCGTAGGCGGAGCTATGTATCAGGACGAGGCGTTCCCCGAGATTATCGGCTCCGATTTCATCGGTAACTCCGCCCTCCACGGAGGCGCCGTACTCTTTTCCCAGGGCGTCTCCGATATCAGAGAATGCAACTTTATCGGCAACGTAGCGACTTTTGAGGCCGCCCAGGGAGGCGCAATAACAGCACTGGGCGCCAATATCGAAGTCGTTGACAGCAACATTAGCAATAACCGCTCCGCAGGCAGCGGCGGCGGTATTTATCTGTCAAGCAAGAACATTGACGGCAATGAGTTCGAAGGCGGCAACAGCATATTAATCAAAAACTGCCTGATAACCGGCAACATCGCAGGCACGGATGGCGGCGGTATTTCCGCCAACTGGTACTGCGACACCAACGTCGTCAATTGCACGATTTTCAATAACAGGGTTTCCGGTTTGGGCGGTGGTCTGTTTAGCTCCTACGGCAGCTACGTCAACGTCCTCAACAGCATAATCTGGGACAACACGGCCGGCATCGGCTCAAGCGGCGGCAGTCAAATCGCCGTAAGCGGCACTACGCCGCCCGCGGGCATGCAGGTGCTTTACAGCGACGTCCAGGACTCAAACGATCCGTGCGCGTGGAACAATAATACCAATGCCCTGGACTTCGTTATCTGTTTCGACACAACCGGCAGTATGGGTGGCGATATTGATGCGGTCAAAACGGCCGCCAGGCAGATTACTAACGCGATTGCCGCGCAGTATGCTGATTACCGGCTCGCTCTCGTTGACTTCCGTGATTACCCCGACGGGAACCATGGTTCCATAGGCGACTGGGCCTACAGAGACAGGGTGAAATTCACAACCGATGCTAATCAACTTATTAATGGCCTTCAGCCAATGGCTGCCGGCGGTGGGGCAGATACCCCTGAAGCGATATATACGGCCTTGATGCATTGTATCGATGCGAATGCCCTTGTGGCAAGATTAACAGCCAATGGTTATACGAACTATATCGATCCCAATTCCCCCGGGCTGGGTGATTGGCGCCAAGGCAAAAAGGTTATGAGGGTGATTCTGGTTTTGTCAGATGCGCCTCCGCACGATCCGGAGCCATATACGAATTATGTACTTAATGATATTATCACGGCTGCAAACAGCAGTAACCCGATTCATATTATTCCCGTGGTAATTCGCGGCGACCCAGATGCAGAAAACGCTATGAGGCCTGTAGCCGTCGGAACCGGTGGCATACTCATCTCGGCCACGGACTCCAATGCGGTGTCGGGCGCCGTTCTTGATGTAATCGGTTTATTATCGCAGATACCGGCCCCGATTTTCATCGGGCCAAGCAACACAATCAACTGGGACCCGAACACGTTTACCTGGTGGTCTGATAGTCACAATATAAACGCGGACCCCCTGTTTATTAGCGGTTTCTTCCTCAGCCAGATTGCTGCGGGCCAACTCATCAACAGCCCCTGCTGGGATACGGGCAGCGGAGATGTCAATAGCCCGGGTATCAACCTTGCCGGTTATACCACCAGAACTGACAGCGTCCCTGATGTGTGCACGGTGGATATGGGTTATCACTATTCGGCGTTTACGCCGCAGCAGTATTATCTAACGGTTAACGCCGGAGACGGCTTGACATTGGCTGATATAACGCCAAGTAGCGGATATTTTGTCTGGTTTAGCGATGTTCCGCTGCGGGTGACCATTCCTGTTCCTGCCGGCTATCAGGTCCTCTGGAGCGGAACAGACAATGATACGCTCACCGGCACCGAGAATACTGTGCTTATGAATGCAAATAAGACGGTCACCGTGACCTTTGTAAGGAATACCTGCGACCTGACGGTTATCTGGAATAACGGAGGCACAGTTACGCCTGTCAGCGGCACTTATTCTCGCGGGACGGTGGTCCCGCTTACCGCGACACCGGCTGCCGGTTATAGAATTGAGAGCTGGAATGGCACGGACAACGATGGTTTGTTTACCCAAACCAATACTGTTACAATGAACGGAGACAAAACTGTCAGGGTCACATTCAGTTTGCCGCAGACAAGGACTGTTCCTGGCGATTTCACTACGATTCAGGCGGCGGTTGAGGCGGCTCGGTCGGGCGATATCATAAGCGTCGCCAGCGGTGTATATCACGGCAGCACAATTGTACTCAACAAAGAAATCACTATAGTAAGCACGAATCCTGACGACCCCTGTGTGGTCGCGGCGACAATAATTGACTCGACGGGATTTGCCCGTCAGGCGATTCTATTTAATAGCGGGGCGGACAGTAGCACTGTATTGGATGGTTTTACCATTACGGGAGGCACTTGGTTCAGAGTAGCTTCTCAGGATGCCACAGTGGCCGGCCAAAACGGGCCTGACGGCGGCGGCTTGGCAGGCGGGGCGGTATATATCAATTCTGGCACAAGCCCGACTATAAAGAATTGCGTAATCAGAGACACGACCATAACCGGCGGTAACGCGGGCAATGGTTTTAATGCAGATGCCACGACCCCTGCCACTCGCGGCGGGTGGGCCGGCTGGGCAAGAGGCGGCGGTATCTATATTGCACCTTTCGCCAACCCGACCTTAATCAACTGCACTATCACTAATTGTACGGCTGTTGGTGGTAATGCCGGTAACGGTGGTAATTCTTCGGGTTCAGTTTATGGAGCGGCGGATTATCAGGATGCCAATTACGGCGGCTCGTATAGTAATCCTTACCCAAGTTATCAAATACCTCCCCAGCCGTGGTGGGCACTTATAAATTCCGACGGCCAACAATATATCGGTGACTACAGGTTCTACAGCGGCTACGGCGGCGGCGTCTTCTGCGACGCAAATTCCGAGGCCAATTTTATCGACTGCGATATAACAAATAATACCGCCAGGGGCGGTATGAGCGGTGTCGGAGGTACAAGGCCGCAGGGTATTGTAAGTGCTGACCCGGTTACCGCTTATAGAATACCCAGCTATGGCGGAGGAGTGTATTGCGGTGCAAATGCAGATATTAATTTTGTCGGGTGTGTTATCAGTGGTAATGTCGCCCCAAGACCCGATGCTACTTACCACACAGACCCGTATTTAGGTCACGGCGGCGGCATCGCCTTCGAAGATACCGCGAGTATTCAGCTTGAAAACTGCACGATAAGCGACAATAACTCGGCGGTTGGCGGCGGCGTGTTCTGGTCGGGCGGCGAGCCGGAAGTGCTGAATTGCGACATAATGCGTAACACTGCGTACCTCGGAGGCGGTATTTATGCAATGGAAAGCGCAGGCCAAATCAGAGGTTGTACGTTGCAAAATAACTTTGCCGGCGCATCGACTGGCGACGTTGACGTAGTTGCGGGTCAGGGAGGCGGCATATTCGGCTCGTCGATAGACACAGTAGTTTCCGATTGCCTCCTGACTAATAACAATTCTTCGGCGTCGGGCGGCGGAATACATATTTACGGGGCTGGCGATGCTAATACGATAATCAGGAACTGTCTGCTGACAGGTAACCAGACGGGTCGTGACGGCGGCGGTATTTCCACCAACTGGGGAGCGGTTGTCTCCGTCGAGAACTGCACGCTCTACAATAACCAGGCCACCGGCACGTTCGGCGTCTCCGGCAACACAGGATTCGGCGGCGGTTTGTACTGTTCTTACGGAGCCCAAACTAACGTCAAAAACAGCATTTTCTGGGACAACAACAGCGTGGGTTTGCTCGGTAATGAGATTGCCGAAGGGATCGGCTTCGTCGATTCCGGTTCAACTGACGAATATTATTGCGGCACCGTCAGCGTGTCATATAGTGATATCGAAGGCGGTCAGACAGGCGTGCTTGTGAGCGATGGCTGCCCGCTTATCTGGGGACTTGGCAACAGAAATGTTGACCCGTTGTTTGTCAACGCGGGCGGCGCTGACTTCCACCTTCAGCAGATTACCGCGGGACAAATGGTCAACAGCCCCTGTATCGATGCGGGCGGAGACCTTGCCGTATTACTTGGATTGTTCAGGTATAGCACCTCCACGCTTGGCACGTCCGACACGGGAATTGTTGACCTTGGTTATCATTACCCTATATCGGACTATTGCAGGAAATGGGACCTGTACGTGGATAATCTTATCGACTTCAGGGACTTCGCAGTTTTTGCGTCGACGTGGGTTGATGATTTAGGGGGCGTGGGGTACGGAATAGATGACCTGAAGGAGTTTACATACTGCTGGCTGGAGGAGTTGGGAGAGGATATGAATGCTCCGACACCAAATCCTATGACCTGGGCAATTCCGCCTCGCGCATTAACCGGGAGCTCGGTTACAATGACAGCCAGCACCGCTGTCGATGCGAGCGGACAGGTTTATTACCAGTTTGAAGACGTAAACGGCACATCGACCGCCTGGCAGGTTGATCCCTGCTATATAGCTACGGGCATCAACCCCACGGGCGAGTATTGTTTCAGGGTAAGGGCACGTGACAAATACAATAACATCACCGCCTGGTCCGAGCCGGCATGTGTAAGCGATATTGGCGACGTCAACGCGCCGGCGGCTCCGATATTTGTCGCCGTAGCGGCCCAAAACATCGTTCGCACTGACGCGAACACTGCCAGCGGGCAGTTTGAGTGGGACCCGGCTACCTACCAATGGGACTGGTGGCACAGGGTCATAGTTGATGTGACCAATGTAACAGATGATATTACCCCAAAAAGTGAGATTGAAGTTCGCTTTATCTGCAGCGATTCTTCTTACAGCAGTGATAACGTGATTCCGGCGACGTACCGTCCGATTCTTATAGGTCACCCTGTTGCTATTGGAGGGAGGGTTATTTCAGGTGGTTTTGTTGCTTCCGGCAGCTACCGGCTGACGTGGAACGGAACCAACCAAATTGTCTATGACGTGTATGTTGATGCAGTCGGCGGTTCGTACGGCAGGCAGTTGAACTGGCACGTGTGCGTCTATGATGCTTCTCAAAACGCGGCGTGCACCGGTACGCATTCGATTCCGCAATAGCAGCGGGCAGCGTTGAAATGGTGAAAATAAAAGGCCCCGGTGAAAACCGGGGCCTTTTTTATTGCATTTATTTTGCGTAGTGCAGGTTTTTTATGTGCTGGTAGCCATAATGAGCCAGCAGGTGGTCGAGCAGCACGATAGCGGTATAATTTTCCGCGACGGGCCAAATCCTTGCCGTAATCGTCGGGTCGCGTCTTGTTATCGCCGCTAATTGTTTGGTTTCAAGAGTATATTTGTCGATGGTATGCTGCGGCTTTGCGATTGTAGGCGTTGGTTTGACGGCAAGACGAACGACTATCGGTTGCCCCGTCGCCAGGCCTCCAGTGATGCCGCCTGCGTTGTTGGAATCGAAGACCACTTTGCCGTTTTTGGCCTGCATCTGGTCGTTGTTCTGGCAGCCCGTCATATCCTTAACGGCCATACCTGCACCGACCTCGACCGCCTTGACTGCGCCGATACCGAGCATCCTGCCAAGTTCAGCGTCGAGCTTGTAAAAAACCGGTTCACCCAGTCCGGTTGGTACGCCCAATGCGACTACCTCCACCAGGCCGCCCGCTGAGTCGCCGGAGGCGGAGATTTTATTGCAGGCGTCGGTCATCGCCTGGGCGGCGTCAATATCCGGGCAGTTCAGAATATGATGGACGCCGTATTTATTTTTGACTTTCTTGGCGGTGATTTTCGGTGTTTTATCGCGTATGGCGTCGATTTCCTTCTCGATTTGCGCGAAGACGGCTGCCTTTTCGAGAAACCGCATATTCATATTGACCCGGCCTTTGACGTAAATTTCCTGATAGAACGGGTCGAGGTCGCATCGCATCTTTTTATAATTCTCGGTGTATGCGAGCGCCTTATTATGGTCGATATCGGGGCATCGGACGCCGGCGATTTCCTTAACATAGGCGAAGACGTTTATGCCGCATTTTTTGAGGACTTTTTTGGCGACGTAGCCGGCGGCGACGATGGTCGAGGTGTATCGTCCGCTGAATATTCCCGCTCCGATTGAGTCGTCGTCGAGGCCATATTTGACGAATGACGCCCAGGATGCGTGGCCGGGGCGAGGAGTGCGGTTGGTGTCCTGATATTGTTTGACGTGAACGAAGTGCCGGTCGAGGTTCGGTATAAGAATAGTCAGGGGCGTGCCGTTGGTGTGGTTTTTGTTGCCCGCGTTTTCAATTGTGTCTTCGGCGTTAAGCCCCGTGTAGATTATTGGTAAATCCGGCTCTTTGCGGGGGCTGGACAGCTCATCAGCGCCTGGTTTTCGCAAAAGTAAATCCCCGTAGATTTCCTGTTCTGTCAGCGGCATTGCAGGCGGATGGCCCTGTATGACAGCCGTGAGGCCTTCCTGATATGACCCGCCCGCGACCGTTACCTGAAACATTCTTCCAATATGACAACCAATCATTTTATTCTCCCGTTATTTCAGTTCCATATTTGCGCCCAGGTTTTGCATTAGTTTAGCATATTCCGGGAAAGTAACACTCATTGCTTCGGCGGTTCCGATTGTGCACTGGCCCTTCATCGCCATCGCGGCAATCGACAATGCCATTACGATACGATGGTCGCCTCTGCCGTCGAGAACAGCCGGCTTTGGCTTGCTATGTTTGATTATAAGGCCGTCGGGCAACTCCTCGGTATCTACGCCGAGTTTTTTCAGTTCCTCAGCCATACATTTGATACGGTCGGTTTCTTTTGCCCGTGCCTGCGGGACGTTTACTAAGTGGGTTTGGCCTTCGGCGAATGCGCCGACAACCGCCATAGCGGGCAGGGCGTCGGGCGTGGCGTTCATATCGATTTCGATACCTTTAAGCTGCGATTGCCTGACCGCTATCGAATCATTGCCAATCGATATGTCAGCACCCATCGCCTTTAGATATTCGACGACGGCTTTATCCGGCTGGCTGTCGGAAAAGTTCAGTCCTTTGAGTATTACCCCGTCACCGACAAGGGCGGCTGCGCACAGGAAGAACGTCGCGCTCGAAAAATCAGCGGGGACGGGTGAATCGAAGGATTTATATTGTTGTCCGCCCCGGATTTTGAAATGCCGCAGATTATTGTTCTCGTATTTAATGGATTGCTTGTCGAGCCAGTCGAGCGTCATCTGAACGTATCCCGGCTCGTTGAGCAGCGTAACATTAATCTCGGTATCTTTTTCAGCAAGGGGCGTGCACAAAAGCAGCGACGTTAGATACTGGCTGCTGAATGCGGCGATAGATGTTTTGCCGCCGATTAGCCGGCCCGTTACGGTTGCGGGCGCTTTGCCGTTGTTTTTGGTGGCGACGCATTTTGCTCCCAGTTCGTTTAGTGAGTCAATCAGGGGCCCGATGGGTCGCGACTGGATTTGCTCATCGCCGGTGAAGTGCGTCGTTTGCCCTGCAGGCGCGAGGGCGGCAGACCCCATAGCAATGCGGAGTGTTGTTCCTGAGTTGCCGACATCTATGATTTCTTTGGGGGCGAGGACTTGCCCCGCGATGCCGGTAACCTTCCAGCAATCGTTATTTGAGGTGTCTATTTTTGCGCCGAGTGAGCGGTAACAGGAAACAGATGAAAGGGTATCGCCTGAGGCGAGCGGGTTGCGGATTGAACTTGCGCCTTTGGCTAATGAGGCGATTGCCACGGCGCGAATCGTGTGCGACTTCGAGCCGGGAATGACGACTGTGCCCTTCAAGCGGGATTTCCCTGCGATTAACTGCATAAGGAGGATATTTTAACCTGATGATTAGGATTTGTCCTGCAAATTTCGTGGCAAAATAAAACCCGCCGGCGAGTTTATGGCCAACCGGCGGGTATATGTTCAAAAATATCTAAGATTTAGTTCCAGACCGTGATGCCCGGGATTTCCTTGCCGTCAGAGCCGACGACGCGGAGCATAAACTGGTATTCACCCGTGTCCTGGTCAACTTTGATTAACAGCAGGTTTTTGCCTTTGTTGAGTTTTACCTTGTGGGTTTCCTGGTCCATCTCCATCGCGCGATAAACATGCATTTCAGAGATGAGCTGGTGGTTAATCCAGAGCTTGTAGCCATCGTCGGAACCAACCCTGACTTCGACATCTTTATCCGCGTCCGAATCGAGCCAGCAGGCACAGTAACACAGAATCTTTTCCTGATTGCTTTCGATTTTGAGATGAGCGACGTCGCCGAAGATGATATCGGTGCCTGTTGTGCTGTAAGGCAGGAATTTCACGACTGAGCCGTCGTCCTTCTTGATTTCCGTACCGTTTGTGGGCGTGAAGGCCGCTTCGCCGCCGTAGTTCTTCAGATAGTCAGTGCCGAATCCGGTGTTATCCGGTCTTTCACCGGGGTTGGGGAATACGCCGCAGATAAGCCAGTTAACGACAAAGCCCTGTTCATCCGCCCAGTTCTTTGCAAGTTTGAAGGGGCCAAGTATCGGGCCAGCGACTGCAGCGGCTGGTTTTTCCGCTGGTGCCGGTGCCGGTTTCACAGCGGCTGCCGGCTCCTTTTCAGGGGTTGCCTTTACATCTTTTGCCTTGGGGCTTGCGGCCTCTTCCTGGCATCCAGCTATTACAGCGCACAGGGCTGCAAGGCACAAAACTAACATCATCGTGCGAAATTGACTCTTGTTCATAATCCAACTCCTTTCCAAAAAATTTGTCTGTAAGATAGCTTCAACTTAACGCTATGTCGGCATTTTATCCTGACTTGCCGTGCCCGTAAGCTAACAATCAAAGGCGAATCGTGCAAGAGATTTTTTTTTTTCATTCAGTGGTTCGACTTTGCTCACCACTAACCACAGGCGGGTTGCAGTTGATTTTGTGCTCGAAGGACGGCGGCGGCGTCGTTTAAGACCAGTTGTTTGACTAAGCCGGCCGGGACAACGGGCAGGCCCATATTGAAGACCTTTTCCTCCACCATTGAGGCGATGGTTCTGGCAATGGGCCTGTGCAGATGGTGCTTAGCGACTAAGTATTCGACAATCCGTGATTTATTCCATCTGCTTCTGGTCTGCTCCGAATGGTCTGTATAAAGGTTATCGGCATCCGATAGTCCGCTGTGCCTGCCCCGGGCAACCTCAATGCGACAGCGTTTTAGCTTTCGCTCGAAGTGATGTTCGCTAAGTGCGATTGCCGCCTCCTCGAAACCGGTGCCGGCAAGAACCGTCTCTATTACCGAAAGAATCTCGCTTGTGCTGATGGCCATGTTTGTGGCGTTGCGGTAAAGGAAAAACGTTACTGCCTCTGCAAGCTCCTGTGCGGCGGTTATATCAGATTGCCCCGCTGCGCCGAAGGCGTTTGCGATGGAGCCGATGACCTTGGTATGAAGATACGGCTCCTTTGCGCCGTCGGTCTTGACGACCGTCAATTTTGGCGTCCTTGCCGTCATAGTTACTTCTCTGCACAATTCCTAATGCGGCCACGGGCTTTTCGGCCGAGCCGCTTACTGGAAGAGCTTCGGCTGTCCTGCCACGTCGGGCTGCGATATTGCCTGAGTTATTTCGTCAATCAGGTCGCCGGCGTCCTTGAAATCGCGATAGACGCTGGCGAAACGAATATACGCCACTTTATCAACGTCACGAAGGTGTTTTATAACGCTCTCGCCGATGAATGAACTGGTTACTTCCTTGTCGAAATTTCTGAATATGTCCTCTTCCACCTTGTCGGCAATCTGGCGAACCTGCTCGGCGGAGACAGACCTTTTATAGCAGGCCTTCTGAAGTCCCGCTATAATTTTTTCCCGGTCGTAAGGAACGCGGGAGCTGTCCTTTTTTATAACGTACATTCTGAAGCTCTCGCTGGTTTTTTCGTAGGTGGTGAAGCGTTTGTTGCACGCCAGGCACTGGCGTCTGCGCCGGATGATTCGCCCGCCGTCGCTGGAGCGAGAGTCGATTACTTTATCCTGCTCTTCTTTGCAGAAGGGACATCTCACGGTCTAATCCCGCCTCGCTTTCAAAAAAACGGTTCTCAAGTCGCCATACACGGTCACAAGCAGCATCTGCATTGTAAAAGCTCTGCGCTGAATGTGTCAAAGAAAATCCGCGCAGAATCACATTAACTTTCGGCGGGCCCCGTTAGAAAAAATCGTGATACAGAAGTTTCCAATAAATCGCGGATTTCTAACGGGGCGGGTCTGATTTTACTTTTGACAAGCCCGGTCAATCGATTAGCATAAGTGCTGTATTACAAAACCTGATTTAAGGAGCAGTCAGATGGCGTCCAACAGCGGTCAACGGTTCGACAAGCTCACCGCCCCGAGTTCCATTGAGGGGCTATCACGTCGGGAGTTCTTAGGTAAAACCACACAATTCGCGGCTGGGGCAATTGCGGCAGGAATGCTGACCTCGTGTGCCCCTTCGACTACGCTCAAGGCAGGGAGGCCTGCGGCGGTTGCCACAAAAGCAGGCGTTATTGGGGCTAATGACCGTATTAACATTGCGATAATCGGGGTCAGAGGCCGGGGTATGAACCAGGCGGAAGGTTTTGCCAGAATACCGAATGTTAAGATAAAAACGCTGTGTGATATTGACGCAAACCTTTTTGCCGAGAGGGTCAAAAAAATCGATGGAATTCAGCATTTTGCGCCCGCGACAGAGAAAGACCTCAGGCGGGTTTTCGAGGATAAGGATATAGACGCTGTAACGGTGGCTTTGCCGAATCACTGGCATGCGCTTGCGATGATTTGGGCCTGCCAGGCGGGGAAGCACGTTTTTGTTGAGAAGCCCTGTTCGCACAATATCCGTGAGGGGCGGAGAATGGTTGAAGCGGCGAGCAGGTATGGGCGAATCGTCCAGTGCGGCTTCCAGAATCGCTCACTCAATAATGTCCAGCAGGCAATCAAGTTTCTTCACGACGGCGGAATAGGCGAGGTTTATATGGCTCGCGGACTGTGCTTCAAGGCGAGAGACCCGATTGGCAAAGTACCCGACGGCATCGGGACGGGGCCTGAGTATAAATATTTCGTCTGGAACAATCCGGGCGTAAACTACGACGCGGATTATATGGGCAGGGTTGACTACGATATGTGGCTTGGCCCCGCGCCGAAAAGGCCTTTCAACTATAACCGCTTTCATTATAACTGGCACTGGAACTGGGATTACGGCAACGGCGATATAGGCAACCAGGGGCCTCATCAGTTCGATATCGCGCGGTGGGGACTGAATAAAAACGAGCACCCGGTCAAGGTTTCTTCTTTGGGCGGCTATTTCGGGCCTGAATCCGACCAGCAGACGCCCAATACGCAGTTGGCAACTTTCGAATACGCCGACGGCAAAATCATGCAGTTCGACGTTCGCGGGATTTACACCAACGACGAAGCGGCCATTTTCGACGCGATAAAAAAATCCGAGACAGTTGCTGCGGACCCGAACGCCGCGCCTAAAATCGTAGAGGAACTCACGAAGCGTCAGGATGGCATCACTGTTGGCAATCTTTTCTATGGCACCAAGGGCTGGATGTATCTCAATGACACGGTCTGGAAGACGTATTTCGGCAGAAAGAATGAGCCGGGGCCTTGTTCCGAGGCGCTGGAAGAATCAGCCAATCCGAACGACCCGGTGGGTTCGGGGTCCCAGGGGCATTTCGTTAATTTTATAGCCGCTCTTCGCAGCGGCAAAAAAGAGGACCTCAATTGCCCAATCGAAGCCGGCTTTATGTCAACGACGCTGCCTCATCTGGCGAATATCTCGTATCGGCTTGGCAGGACGATTGTTTTTGACGGCAAAAATGAAAAGTTCGTTGCAGACAATCAGGCCGACAAAATGCTCACTCGTGATTATCGCAGACCTTACGCTGTTCCCGACCGGGTCTAATACTTTTTTTATTGCGATTCGGCGGATAAATCCCGTGAGATATTAACCTTGCCCGCAACCAGCCGGTAATACGATGTAATTTTATCTCACGGGATAAACGTTTGACAGTTAGGGTCTGGCAATCTACAATTCCTATCTTGGCAGCGGAAGCACTCTGTGCGGAATTTTTATATCAACGGGATGTAAATGGCGGACACGATAAGGGAAAATACGGGAAAACCGGAAGCCGGAAGACAGAAGACGGAAAACGGAAAACGGAAAAATAAGTACGAACGTCTGTCTCCCGTCGCCAGTCCTCTGTCTGCTGATAGTTTGATTAGCAAGATAATGCCTGAGTCGCTTGCCGCCGAGGCGGCGGTCCTCGGTTCGATGATTATTGACCCGGCCTGCATAGGCCAGGTAGTTGAGATGCTTGGCCGGGATTCCTTTTACCGGGTTGAGCACCAGTTGATTTACGACGCGGTAATTGCCCTTTACGAAAAAAACAGGGGTGATGGTATCGACGGCGTTCTGCTGCGTAATGAGCTTGAAGGCCGCAAACACTTAGAACAGGTTGGCGGCGTGGAATACTTAGGCAAGCTTGCCAACTCAGTTCCCAGTTCCGCCAACGTCGCCTATTACGCGGGAATCATAAAAGACAAGCAACTGCTTCGTGAGCTTATACAAACCGCTACTGAGATTCTAAACGACGCCTACGACCCCACAGGGGAGTCCCTTGCGAAACTCGATGAGGCCGAGCAGCGAATCTTCGCGATTACCGATAAGCGGACCGCCGGGCAGGCGATAAATATAAAAGACCTCGTTACGCACGCATACGAGCTTATCGAGAAACGTGACGGGAAACACATCACGGGACTGGCTACCGGCTTTATGGCGCTCGACCAGATGACCTGCGGGCTGCAAAACGGCGAAATGATTATAATCGCCGGCAGACCAAGTATGGGCAAAACAGCCCTTGCGCTCAACATCGCGGAAAATATCGGTGTTGTTGAGAAGACGCCCGTTGCCATTTTCTCATTGGAAATGGGCCAGCAACAGTTGGCCGAGCGGTTCCTGTGCAGCGTGAGCCAGGTTGAGAGCCAGCTTGTGCGAAAGGGAATGTTGTCCACGGAACATTATCGCCGGCTCGTCGATGCCTGCGGCATACTTTCAGCAGCCCCCATATTTGTCGATGATACCTCGACGCTGACGCCTCTGGAATTACGGGCCAAGGCGAGGCGATTGAAAAGTCAGTATGACATAAAATGCATATTCGTCGATTATCTGCAATTGATGCAGCTTGGCAATTCTCGTATCGAATCGCGCCAGCAGGAAATCACGACCATATCCCGCTATCTCAAGGCCCTTGCCCGCGAATTGAATATCCCCGTTGTGGTGCTTAGTCAGTTGAACCGTTCGCCTGAAGGGCGCGAGGGGCACCTGCCGAAGATGAGCGACCTGCGTGAAAGCGGCAGTATCGAGCAGGACGCGGACGTTGTTATACTGCTGCACCGCGAGGATTATTATCACAACGGAGAAAAGGATTACGAGCCGAACAATATCGCCAACGTGATAATCGCCAAGCAGCGAAACGGTCCGACGGGGACTGCTGACCTTACGTTCCTGGATAAATTCACGCGGTTTGGGAATGCTGCTTCGTTTGTGGATGAGCCATCCACGGCTTTGCAGCAGGAGCCATCCAGGGAAGAAACGCCGTTTTGATTAGCGAAAAGCAAACTACAAAGATCCGAATGGCTTGGCCATCCCTTACGGGAGACGCGAAGTAAAAAGGTAACAAGAAAAACTTTGTGTCCTGGTATCTTTGTGGTGAAAGGAAAAAGTGAAAAGAAGTTGGTGTAAGGTTTCGATGTTGGTATGTCTTGCCCTGGTTTGCGTTCGGCCCGTCTGCGCTGCTGACGCTAATTCTGCTGGTCCGGCAGGGGGGGACTCCAACCAGATAACTTCTGCTGTTCCGGCAGGTGTGGATTCCAACCAGATAACTTCTGCCGTTTCGGCAGGCATGGATTCCAACCAGATAGCTTCTGCCGTTCCGGCAGGGGGGGACTCCAACCAGATA
This sequence comes from Phycisphaerales bacterium, assembly GCA_003170415.1. Classification (GTDB taxonomy): domain Bacteria; phylum Planctomycetota; class Phycisphaerae; order Sedimentisphaerales; family Anaerobacaceae; genus Fen-1362. The sequence continues at coordinate 46,644 of PMZJ01000023.1, forward strand.
ACTTCTGCTGTTCCGACGGGCATGGATTCCAACCAGACAATTTCTGCTGTTCGCGTGGAAGGCAACGTCAGCGTAAAGGTCTCTGAAATCCTCACGAAAGTCCGCACAAGACAGGGTGACATATTCAATCCGGGCGTCGCAACGGAGGATGTGAAGCGAATAGCCGAAGTCAAAGGCGTCGAATACTGCTATTACAACACAAAAGCGGTTGATGGGGGTATCGAACTGACATTTGTCGTTGTCGAGAAAAATCTCATAAGGTCGATTGAGTTCGTCGGCAATAAGGCGTTCAAGGGTAAAAAACTGCAGGAAAAGCTCGGCTTTAAGGTGGGCGACTATCTTGACCCGGTCCTGGCGCGTACCTACGCGACCACTATCCTTGAGTTCTACCGTCAGAGCGGTTTTCCATATACCGAGATAACGCTCGATACCGCAAAATTATCCACCGGCAAGCTGGTCTATACCGTCAAGGAAGGCCCGCGGGTAAAAATCGATTCGGTAAAATTCAGCGGCAATAAATTCCTTAAATCGGGCGAGCTGAAGAAGGCCATCAAGACCTGCACCCGCAATTGGGTATTGTTCCAGAAATACTACAACGAAGAGGAGCTTAACGAGGATGTTTCGAAGCTTCAGCGGGTATATCAGAGAAAAGGTTTCCTTAACGCCAAAATCGAGGCCCAGCGGGAGTTCAACGCCGACAAGAGCAAAATCCGCATCACCTTTGCTATCGAGGAAGGCACTCCTTATTCGGTTAAAAACACCATTTTTACCGGCAACGAGCAGTACGACAGCAAGAAGCTGTATGAGCAGTTGACGCTGCTGAACGGCCAGACCTATAACGAGCAAATGGCCGAAACCGATACAAAGCAGCTTACTAAGTTATACAGGGGAACCGGCTTTATTGACACGAAGGTCGAGCGTGGTATCAAGTTTGTTTCAGACAAGATGGTTGTTATCGAATACACGGTAAAAGAAGGCAACCGTTTTCGCATAGGCCAGATAACAATCACCGGCAATGAGCAGACCAAGGACAAGGTTGTTCGACGCGTACTCGACGAGTACGACTTCCAGCCGGGCAAATGGTATAACGGCGATATCGCCCGCGGGGACGGTAAAGGCGAACTCGAAAAAACCCTCCAGCAGACTCTGCTTACCGAACGCGACGGGGCGACAATTACGCCGTCCGGTTCAACCCCCGGTCAAAAGGACGCCCGGGTCAGTATCATTGAGGGCAAAACGGGTATGATTATGCTGGGTGCCGGCGTATCCAGCGACAGCGGCGTTATGGGCCAGCTAACCTATGAGCAGAGAAATTTAGACATTGGCGACGAGCCCAACAGTCTCTCAGATTTCGTCACAGGCAAGGCCTTAAAGGGGGGTGGGCAGACCCTGCGAATCGCCTTGCAGCCAGGTACTGAATTGAGCACATATTCTGTTAGTTTTACCGAACCCTATCTCAACGACAAACCCGTCAGTTTGGATTTGGCCGGTTCGAGCTGGGAAAGATGGCGCGAATGCTATAACGAAGACAGATTAAAAGGATTTGTCGGCTTAGGCAAGCGAGAGAAAGACAAGTGGCAGGAGAATATCGGGTTACGCGTTGAAAATGTCGGTATCAAGGACGTTGACCCTTGTGCGCCAAAAGAAATAAAAGACGTTGCGGGTAATAATTTTCTCACGGGTGTCCGGGTTGGTGTCGGCAGAGACCAGACCGATAACAAGTTCAATCCCTCAAACGGTCAGAATTTCGACGTCTCTTATGAGCAAGTTGCCGGCGACTTTACTTTTGGCATTGCCAGCGGCACCTACAGAAGATATTTCACCCTTTATGAGGATTTGGCCGAGCGAAAGACCATTCTGGCCACCAAACTTTCGGCGGCGACCGTCGTAGGTGATGCGCCGCCCTTTGAGAAGTTCTACGCCGGCGGCAGCGGCTCCTATGGTATCCGCGGTTTCCAGTATCGTGGAGTAAGCACAAGGGGCCTCCAGACCGGCCTCCCGGCAGGAGTAACTCCCGAACGAAGAGACCCCATCGGCAGCGACTGGATATTCCTGGCAAATGCTGAAACTGCCGTTCCGCTCATCGGCGATAATATATCGATGCTGTTTTTTATTGACAGCGGTGCCATTGATACCGGCGGTTACCGCGTCGGCGCGGGCACCGGTTTTCAGATAATGATACCGCAGTGGTTCGGGCCTGTTCCTATGCGGTTTGAACTTGCAGCGCCCCTGATGAAAAGCGAAGGCGACAGGACGCAGGTCTTTAGTTTCTCCGTGGGAACCTTGTTCTGATGTCCAATTTATTGGGGCATGGGGGTTTGCGGAATTCTTAAATCTTTCGTAAAATACTGCTGCGTATGGATTGATAGTCGGTTATTGGTAATTGATGATTTACCGGTATCGCTTGGAACGTCCGAACGGCGCAATAATCAATGAGAAAGGGAAAATTATGAAGCTAAAGTCAATCATTGTTATGGTTCTTGTAATAGTAATGTCAGGTTTTATTATGAACGCCTGGGCCGCTGATAATAAGTGTCTCAAAATAGGCGTTGTCAGCGTCCGCAAGATATTCCAGGATTGCAAGCGCAACACGAAGTACAGGCAGGAAATGTCGGTCGAGCGGGATAAGCTCGAAGCGGAACTTGAGAGTTTGTCTAAAGATATAGACGCCAGCAAAAGCAGGTTGAAAATGCTGAAACCGGGCAGCGCGGATTATTTATCGGATATGAAGGACGTGCTCGAAAAACAGGGGAGTTTGCAGGCCAAGCAGGAATACTTCAAACGCCAGATGGATATGCGCGAGCAGGCCGTCATTGAGCAGCTTTTCAAAGATGTTATTAATGCCACCGCGGTAGTCGCCAAAGAAAAAGGATTTGACATGGTGTTCGAAAAAAGCGAGCCGGACCTTCCGGCTGCCAACTCAAATGAGCTTACGCTGACAATAAGTACGTACAAGGTCTTGTATAACGCCGGTTGCGAAGATATTACTGATGCGGTTATGGCGAAAGTTGACGCGAATTCAATATAGAAATTACTGCCATAAGAAGGCATTATGGAACTAACGGTCAAAGAACTGGCTAATCGACTTGGGGCAGAGTTAATCGGCGACGGGGCTGACGTTATTCGTTCGGTTGGGCCTGTCGGCTACGCGGACCAGGCGACGCTGACTTTTCTGGCGGACGAAAAACATCTCGCTGAGCTGAAAAAATCCTGTTGCGGTGCCGCGATAGTCAATAAGGCAATCGAGGGGTTTTCGCAACCCCAGTTGCTTGTGAAAAATGTCAATGCAGCCCTGATTGATGCGTTGAAGATTTTTGCGCCGAAGCTTCGTCCTGCCGTGCCGGGCGTGGACTCGACCGCCAAGGTTGGCGCCGGCGTTAAAATGGGCAAAAACGTGTCGATTGGTGCCTGTGTTGTTATTGAGGACGGCGTTGAAATCGGGGACGATACGATTATTGCCGCTGGATGCAAAATCGGCCAGAACACGAAAATAGGTCGGGCCACCCGGCTCGACTGCAACGTCGTTATTTATCACAACTGCACAATCGGAAATAATGTTGTAATTCAGGCCAACACTACAATCGGCTCCGTTGGCTTTGGCTATTCCTTTATCGACGGCGCTCATCGACTAATCCCGCACAACGGTGTCGTCGTTATCGAGGATTATGTCGAGATAGGCGCCAATAGCTGCGTTGACAGGGCAAAATTCGGTGAGACGCGAATCGGCGCCGGGACGAAAATAGACAATCTTGTTCAAATTGCTCATAACGTCATTATCGGCAAGCGCTGCCTGATAGCAGGCCAGGCCGGCGTAGCCGGCAGTAGCAAGCTCGGCGACGGCGTTTTTCTGGGTGGGCAGGTGGCAGTGTCTGACAATATTGAGATTGGCGACGGTGTTATGGTCGGTGGGCAGGCGGGCGTGATTAACAACGTCCCGCCCGGCAAACAACTGGCCTGGTCGCCGGCTATTGAACGCAAAGAAGCGTTTCGCGCGTTCGCCAGCATCTTGCGATTGCCCACAATCATCGAGCAGTTCAAAAAATTATCAGCAAGGGTCGATAAACTTGAAACCACGAAGACACAAAGCCACGAAGAAAAAATAAAGTAAAAGAAAAAAGAAATATTTTTGTCCTGGTGTCTCCCGAAAGGGATGGCCAAGCCATTAGTGGTGAAGACAAAAAATGAAACTGCAAAAGACGATAGCAACCCCGACATCGCTTAGCGGCAGGGGCCTGTTTGGCGGCAAAGAAGCGTCGGTGGTTTTTCGCCCTGCTCCGGTCGATACCGGCGTGGTTTTCGTCCGCACCGATTTGGCCGAGCCGGTCCGCATCAGGGCCATCGCCCTTAATATCGGCGAACGAACCCGCCGAACCACCATAAAGAAAGGTCCCGTCAGCATCGAGACCGTCGAGCATTGCCTGGCAGCCGTCGCTGCCCTTGAAATAGATAATCTCACTATCGAAATCGACGCACCTGAGCTGCCCGCGGTGGATTGCAGCGCCGGTGAGTTTTTCCGGGTGTTGAGCCAGGCGGGCCTCGTCGAACAGGAGGCGCCGCGGCACGAATTCACAATCCAGGAACCTATTTTCATCACCTCTGGCGATGCTTCCATATACGCGCTTCCCTTTTCAGACGATACGCTGAATATCACATACGACCTTGACTACGGCGGACACACCGGAATCGGGAGACAGATTTACAGTTGTCGCCTCACTCCCGACAGTTTCGAGAAAAACCTCGCCCGCGCAAGAACATTCCTCCTTGAGGTTGAGGCCAGGCAATTTCAGGCGCATGGTATGGGGACACATCTTACGCCAAGAGATATTCTTGTTATTGACTCCGACGGCCCCATTAAAAACTCCTACAGGTTTCCCGATGAGTGCGTCAGGCATAAAATAGTTGACCTCATAGGTGACCTTTCGCTGGTCGGCAGGGCAATCAAAGGCAGAATCGTATCCTACAAAAGCGGCCACTCCCTGAACCATCAGCTTGTGCACAAGTTATACGAGGCCGCCGAACGACAGGAACGCACCGCCAAATTCGGCACCGACGCCCTGCTCGATATCCGCGCAATCGCCAAGATACTCCCGCACCGCTATCCGTTTTTGCTGGTTGACAAGGTAATTGAGCTTGAAAGCGACGGCTTCATAAAAGGCATAAAAAACGTAACCTTCAATGAGCATTTTTTCCAGGGGCATTTTCCCGGCACGCCCATTATGCCGGGCGTTCTTATCGTCGAGGCAATGGCCCAGATATCAGGCCTGCTGTTTGCCCAGCGGCTTGAGCACACAGGCAAGCTGGCCTTTCTTCTCAGTATGGATGGTGTCAAGCTTCGCAAGGCCGTCGTGCCTGGCGACCAGCTTGTTCTCATATCGGAGGCCGTAAAAAGCCATACGCGAAGCGCCCATTGCAAATGCAAGGCGATGGTCGGCGACGCGGTTGTCGCCGAATGTGAGCTCAAGTTTATGCTCGTGGATAATGACAAGCTATAGAACATTAAAATCGAAATACAGGATGCCATAATGAAAAAGGTTCATTCTACCGCGGTTATTGAAGACGGGGCCATTATACAGGACGGCGTCGCAATAGGACCTCACTGCTTTGTCGGCAGCGGCACATCAATCGGCGAAGGGACCATCCTCGAAGCCAATGTCGTCATCGATAAAAACGTCCGTATCGGAAAACGTAATCATCTGTTTCCCAATTGCGTAGTAGGCGGACAGCCCCAGATACTGAATCTTGGCCCCGACGCCAAAATAGGCGGCCTGGTAATCGGCGACGACAACACAATTCGCGAACAGGTTACTATTCATCCGAGTATGCACCACGACGCCCTTACTAAAATCGGCAATTCCAATCTGATTATGGTTGGCGTGCATATAGGCCACGATTGTATTCTTGAAGACAAAATCGTTTTGAGCAACTTCACCCAGCTAAGCGGTCACTGCAAAATCGAAACTGGCGTCTGGCTCTCAGGCGTCGTCCTGCTCCATCAGTTTGTTACTATCGGCAGATGGTGCTACGCCGCGGGGCTGGCAGGAGTCAACAAGGACGTACCGCCTTTTCTCATTGTCAGCGGCCACTACCCGCCGGAAGTTCGAGGCGTCAATAAACGAGGCCTCAAACGCGCAGGACTGAATGAAAAACAGCAGAAGGCAATCAATGATGCCTACAAGCATCTCTACCGCGATGACAAAAAGCCATTGCTGCATAAGGCGAAGGAAATGGCCAAAGAAACCGGTCTCGATGAGAATGTTCGCGATATGGTTGATGCTATTCTAAAAAGCAGCGAACATCGCTACGGCAGGTATCTCGAAAAATTCAGGTAACGAGCGAAGAATGGGTCAGGAGTATTTTTTCATAGCATACTCGCCCGGCCATTAAAAGGATTGATATGGATAGATTGCGAACCGCGGTTGTTGGTGCAGGCAAAATGGGTGAAATCCACGCCCGCGTTTACTCTGAGCTGCCCCAGAGCAATCTCGTTGCCATTGTCGATATCGACGCCGACAAGGCAAAACGACTGGCGAAAAAATACCGTTGTGAATCGGCCCAGAATGTGACCGAACTGATTGGAAAAGTCGATGCGGTAACAATCGCCGCCCCGACCACTGAGCATTTTGCGCTGGCAAAGCCGCTGATTGAGGCGGGTATCGCAATCCTTATCGAAAAACCACTTGCGGCCGATGTTGGTCAAGCGAGAGATATTGTCGCACTCGCCAGGAAGACCGGCTGTCTCGTTGCCGTAGGGCATTCCGAGCGATGCAACCCGGTTGTTCAGGCGATGAAACGGCTGCAAATCGAGCCGAAGTTTATTGAGGCGACGAGAATAAGCCCATATCCTTTCCGCTCAACCGATATCGGTGTTGTTCTCGATATTATGATTCACGACATCGATATTATTCTGTCGCTCGCCGCGAGCAAGGTTGTCAAGGTTGATGCCGTGGGGATAGGCGTAATTGACCCCCAAAATGAAGATATTTGCAACGCCAGAATCGCTTTTGAAAACGGCTGTGTCGCCAATGTAACCGCGTCGCGGCTCGCTCTGAAAACCGAACGCAAAGTCCGGGTCTTCAGCAAGCAGGCGTACCTCAGCGTCGATTATTTCAAAAAGACGGGCGTGGTAATCAAAGCCGCCCCGAATATAGACGTTGTCGAGAAAATCAGGCAGCTCAAAAAAAGCGGCACGTTCGCTTTGCTTACCGCCGGCTGGCAGGACCTTCTGCACCGCGAAACCCTCGACGTTGACGACAGGGAGCCGCTTCGCCTTGAGCAGGAGGCGTTTCTGCGGGCCGTTGCCGACAAATCCCTTCGGCCAGAAGTCATCGCCGAAGAAGGCCTTGCAGCGATGGAATGTGCTGCTATGATTCTCGAATCTATGCGGCAGCATAAATGGGAATGATTATTTATTGTTGATTAACGTTTAAGGGTGTTATATGAAATATGGCAGGAACTCAGGTGTTTATTTGTTGGGTGTGGCGGCGGCTGTTGTAATGGTTTTTACGTTCGGCTGTCCGGCGGACAAGAGAAATAACGAGGGTCGAACAATGGTAAAACTGGAAACCACGAAAGGCGATATTGTGATTGAAGTCAACGAAACGGCTGCCCCGGTAACAGCCGCCAATTTTCTGCAATACGTTCAGGAGGGCTTCTACGACGGGACGATATTCCACAGGGTCATACCCAATTTTATGATTCAGGGCGGCGGCTTTACCCCTGATATGAAGCAAAAAACCACCCGTCCGCCAATTGTTAATGAGGGCAAAAACGGCCTTAAGAATAAACGCGGCACATTAGCGATGGCCAGAACCAACGACCCAGGCAGCGCCACCGCACAGTTTTTCATCAATCATGTTGATAATACCAATCTCGACTATTCTGCTCGCAATCCCGGCTACGCGGTCTTCGGGCAGGTCGTCGAGGGTATGGATGTTGTTGATGCAATAGCAAAGGTCAAGACCGGGACAAAGGGAATGTTCCAGGATGTCCCTGTTGAGCCGGTAATTATCAAATCCGCAAAGGTTGTGTCGAAGAAATGACAGCCGAGCAGGTAGTAAAGCATTTTAAGATGCAGCCATTGCCGCAGGAGGGCGGGTTTTTTATCGAAACCTACCGTGCTGCGGAAGTACTTAAAAAAGATATTCTGTCTGCCGGTGTTTCAGGCGACCGCAATATCAGCAGCGTTATTCTTTATCTGCTCACCGCCAAGACCGTATCGCTGATGCATCGGTTGAAACACGATGAGATGTTCCATTTTTATATGGGCAACCCGGTAACAATGCTTCAACTGCATCCTGACGGCTCAAGCGAAATTATCACCCTCGGCCACGATATATTAAATGAACAAAAAGTTCAGGTTCTTGTCCCCAAAGGTGTCTGGCAGGGGGCTTTTATTCAGCCCAGCGGCAAATTCTCGCTGATGGGCTGCTCCGTCGCACCCGGCTTTGACGAAGCCGACTTTGAAATCGGTGACAGGGAAACGTTGCTTGCTAAATACCCGGATATGCGGGAGCGTATTCTGCACCTTACTCACGCACACTAACGCTAACCGAGTTTTGCCTGCCCAACCAATTGGTGCGCCAGCCGGCTCGGTTCAGGGATACGGTATTTTGTCGTGCATTCCAGAATAATGCTAATCGCGTCTTCCAGCATGCATTTGTGCCCGACTGAAACAAACACCGGCTTGACATCGGTTCGTGTTCGTAAAACCACGCCAATCGTTTCATCCGAATCAACCAACGGGCAGTAACTGCCTTTTTTGTTTCCCGGTTCTTCGAATGTTCCTATGAGCCGGCTTTTTGCGCAGCCAATCGTTGGTTTCTCGATAAGCAAACCTATGTGCGAGGCGATTCCCAGCTGCCGGGGATGCGCAATACCCTGACCGTCAACGATTAAACAATCGGGCGTGTTTTTTAGTTTTTCGATTGCGTCGATACACGCCGGCGCCTCCCGAAATGACAACAAACCCGGTATGTAGGGGAAATCTACTTTGCGTGACGCTGTTGCCGTCTCGATAATCGAAAAATCAGATAAGTCAATCACTACAGCCGATGCGAATATCTGTTCGCCATTTTTGCTGAACGCACAATCCAGCCCCGCAATTATTTTGGGTCTTTTCTTCATTGCGGTAAATCGCACTTGTGAGGCCAGTTGACGCTGTATCTCTATCGCTTCTTTACAGGACAAATCCCATTCGTGCAATTTTCTTGTTTTCATTCTGGCGAATATATTAGGTCGCTAAACAAACCCTTGCAAGGGTTTGTGAAGAATTCGTGTTTGTTATTGCAGCCAGACCTGCATAAACAGGTCGAGGTCGTCGATATCGACTATTCCGTCGCCGTTGAGGTCGGTTGTCTTATTGGTTACGCTTTTTTGCCATTCGCTCGCCAATACGGCGAAGTCGCTGAAATTAACTATGCCGTCAAAGTTAAAGTCGGCTTTTTCCGCCAACCTCGTATTCCCCATTCGCATCCAGTCATCGCTGAATAACTTTAAATCTGATATGTCAACACTTCCGTTGCGGTCCAGGTCTGCCGGCAACTCGCTGCCTTCGGCCAACCAGTAGCTGGCAAACCAGGCAAAGTCATTATTATTCGTTATCCCGTCGTTATCGATGTCGGCGAGCAATCTCCACTCATCGGGCGGAATGCTTGCCTTGACTGTCCCGCCTGCTGCTCCCATATTAATCCGAACATTTGCTGTTGTTATTCCTTCGTCACCGAGACCTGAGCCCGGATTGCCGGCGTCAATGCAGAGGCTGTTATTTTTCCCCTCGCTCCATCCGTTAGCATCGTCCCACTGCCATATCTGGCTTTGCAGGTGATAATTATTACTATCGGAGTTTACAAAGCACGGGTCTGTATCCAGGTTTCCCGGTCCCCAGACGACTGGGCAATTTGTTTCGGTGGATATTTCTGCTTTTCCGCCATCAATATCGTTGTACAATACCTTTAGTGATGAAGGTGTTGATGCGCCGGCTAACGCAATCTCGTGACCGGAAATGGCTGTGTTGTTCCACAATATCGAATTGCTCAAAGTTGCGCCGCTGTAATAATCGCAGAACAGGGCGCCTCCTTTCGATAAGGCGATGTTTTTACTGAATGTGCAGTTTGAAATTACGGCGTTGCTGTCGTAGCAGTAAATACCGCCTCCGAAACTCGATGCTGTGTTGTTTGTGAATGTGCAGTTTTTAATTGTCGGGCTGCTGTTTTGGCACATTATTGCGCCGCTGCTGGTCTGGTAACCATTGATAATCGTGAGTCCTTTCACCACGGAGTTGGCATCTTCACCTGTGTGGAAATAAAACGCCCTGTGCTTGTTTGCGGAGGTTGCCTGACAGTTGATTACTGTTGTTGTCACGGTATTAAAATCACGCGGCTCAATTGACCGGACAGTAATCGCCTTCCCTTTGAAGTCCAAATCTACGTTTCCAGTCCCTGTGTAAGTTGCCGGTGTCGGCACAACGTGTCCAGGCTCATTAACAACATCCATTCCCTTTTGTATTGTCTGGAAGGGAGCGTCCGGACTTCCAATACCGGTACTGTCGTTGCCCGTCGGCGAAACGCATACCCTTACCTGCTGTTTGTAAACATTAACCGGGTATGGCGTCCCATTCTGTTCATAATAGGGAATCCCATCGTTAGGACCCGAACTCGCAAATATGGGGGACTGCAGAATTTGGTCAACTATGTCCATTCCGGAAATAACCTGGCCGAAAACACAATATCCGGCGCTGGTCGGTGTGCGATCAAGTGACGTATTGTTTGTGCCGTTTATATAAAACTGCGATGTGGCAGAATTAGCGTCCGATGTGCTTGCCATAGCAACGGTTGCACGCAGGTTGCTTAGCCCGTTGTAACTCTCATTGATTATCGGCGGTCGAAGACCTTCTGACTTAAGTTGCATACTACCATTTTCCAGGTAATAGCCGCCGCCCTGCATTATTTCGAATGTCGTGTAGTTTGTCACACGGTGTATCATAAGGCCGTCGTAAAAACCGCTGTTGACGTATTGCAGGAAATTATTGACAGTAATTGGTGCCTGGGTCGGAAAAAGTTCGATAGTGATATCGCCAAACATTGTTTCGATAACGACCTTGGGAGTGGTTTGGCTTGGTGTATAAGGAGGCGCACCGGCGGCGACAGCCGAAAAGACAAGTCCCGCCGCAAGAGATAAAAAAATAAGATGTTTCACCCTTGACCTCTTTGCCCCGATTATATAAAAATCCCCCCATCCCTGGACGAATTGATAATTTGTTGATTATACCAGATTTTCCCCTAAGAGTCAAGTGGCGTAACGGCTTATAGTGTTGGTAGTTACGATTGACGTGGCGGCAAAAAGAACTGCATTGTCGTAGCCGTAACTGCCTCGGCGAATTTGGTAAATTCCATCCCCCTGAGTCCAGCGATAAATCTGGCGGTGTGGATAAGCAAGGCCGGCTCATTGACCTTCTGTTTTCGCATCGGCTCAGGCGACAAATATGGGGCGTCCGTCTCAATCATCAGCCGGTCGAGTGGAACATATTTTGCGACCTCGCGGGTTGTCTCGGCGTTTTTGAATGTTACTACCCCCGTCAGTGAGATATACCAGCCCTTGTCCAAAACAATTTTCGTCTGCCGGACGTCGCCGGAGTAGCAATGGAAAACCAATCCCTTCAGGCCCGACTCGTGTGCTTCAAGAATCTCCATCGTCTCATCGAACGCCTCTCGCGAATGAATAACAACCGGCAGGTTCAATTCTTTTGCGATTTCAAGGTGCCGAACGAAACTATCCTGTTGCTGCTGGGGCGACGAAAAATCGTAATGCAAATCCAGCCCCGTTTCACCGATTGCGACGACTTTTTTGTTCTGTGCGAGTCCTTTAATCTGAGCGATTGTTGGCCGGTCCGCTGATTTTGCGTTGTGAGGGTGAATCGCCACGGCCGCGAACATATTTTCAAACCGGTCTGCTAATTCCACCGCCTTTTGGCTGTCTGCCAAATCTGTTCCAATAGTTATCCAGCCCGTAACGCCGGCGTCGATGCTCCGTCGAATTACGGCATCGATATCAGCAAACGGCTCATAGGTCAAATGGCAATGTGCGTCAATCAGATTCATATATCATCGTACAAATGCGTTTTTGTAATGGCGGAATTCTGCTGGGCCGCGTTGGCCGAGCGTTATGGTTACAATATCAAAACGGTATGGCCGATTCTCGATTTCGTTGGTTGAGATAAAATACCGTGCCGTCCTTGTCATCCTGTCCATCTTCGGCTTTGTGATTACCGATTCGGTCGGGGTAAATTCCTCATCGGCTCTGGTTTTGACTTCGACAAAAACAATCGACCGGTCGCTATCCACCATAATCAGGTCGATTTCGCCGGCCTTGCAGGCGTAGTTGCGCGTGAGGGTTTTAAGACCTTTTCGTTTGAGGAATTTCTCGCATTGCCGCTCCCCCCATTTGCCGAGCAGCTTAATATCCTTGAGCAGCTTGCTCCTCTGGAAAATTAATCCGAGCAAAAATCAGCAATCCTCCCGAAAGGGACACCTAACGGCGGAAATCTGCAATCAGCAATTATTTAGCTTACCACAGTATGTTCGCTGTGTTCCTGGACGAGCTTAGTTGACTTGCCCGTTCGCTCGCGGAGATAATAGAGCTTTGCTCTTCTGGTCTTGCCGCTTCGAGTCGCCTTGATATCGGTGATATTGGGCGAGTGCAGCGGGAAGATTCTTTCGACGCCTTCGCCTGCCACAATTCTGCGAACCGTGAAGGTCGAGTTGATGCCCCGGCCTTTGCGGGCGATTACCGTACCCGAAAATATGCCGATACGTTCCTTCTCGCCTTCTTTTATCCTGCAATGGACGTCAACTATGTCACCGATTTCAAAATGCGGAATATCCTTCTTCAGGCATTTGCTTTCGACCTTGTCAAGTAATGCTGTATTCACTTTGTAACTCCTGATACTAACTAAGCTTATGGCAAAACCAGCCGGGCTGGGTTTTCTGCGAGCAATTTACGCCCGCCCTTAAAACCAGTGATTATAACCATTTTGGCCGCAATAACAAGCAGTTTTTAGGCCTGATTTCGCAGTTTTTTGTAGTTTTTCAGCGACTGCTCGGCAGCTTCCAGCGGCGGATACTCTCCGGATTCTTCTTCGATGATATACCACTGTGTGCCGCCGGTTGTTTCGCAAACCTCAAAGATCTCTTTCCATTTTACGTCGCCTTCGCCTATGAGAACTTTTTTCTTGGTTGCGGAAAATTCCTTTAGGTGAATCGACAAGGAACGTCCCGGATACTTTTTCAGAATAGCGACAGGATCGCCGCCACCCTGCATGCAGTTGCCGGTATCGAGCTGCATAAACACTTCTTTGCTGGTGTTGCCGAAAAGAATGTCCCAGGGCGTCTCGCCGTCAATCGGCAAAAAATCTCCCTGATGGGAGTGATAGCCGATGCGGACGCCTTCATTTCTTGTCTTGTCCGCTAATTCATTAAAGGTTTTAGCTTTCGCCAGCCAGTCGGCTTTGGTGTTAAGCTGTTTTCTGTCGAGCCAGGGCACGATGACGAATTTATTGCCGATTGTTTTGTTAAACTCCATAGTCGCCGCGAGTTTTTCATTGGTGAGCAAATCGATTGCGGTATGTGAGCCGCTGCAAAGCAGGCCGTTGTCATCGAGCATCTTGCGGACGTCCTTTGCCGAATAGTTGAAGAAGCCCGCGAACTCCACGCCCTTGTAGCCCATTTTAGCTACCTTGGCTATGGTTCCGGGGAAATCCTTCGCGCATTCGGTTCGCACCGTCCACAGTTGCAGCCCCACCGGTATTTCCTTTTTTGCCTCTATTGCTTTTTTCACTTCTTCCGCTCCTTTGGCGATTGCCTCTAACGAGCAAATTCCCGCGCAGGCAACCAAACCAGATTTAAGAATCATTCGACGTGACATATTTTCGCTTTTCATTTTTCACCTCATTTTTATTTTTTATCCGCCGGACGCAGGGCGGATTTATTTCTGTTTATCTTTTAACAAATCCGGACGGTTTTGTCGAGTCCTTTCGAGCGATTGTTGCCTGCGCCATTTTTCGATTTCGCCGTGATGACCGGAAAGCAGAATATCCGGCACGGTCAATCCCCGAAACGTTTCAGGCCTTGTATATTGCGGATACTCCAAGCCGCCTGCGGTGAGTGAGGTCGAACCGCCGTTTGCGGCTTCGCTGAATGTCTCATCTTCCGCAGATTCTCCATCGCCGAGTGCGCCGGGCAGCAATCGAACAACCGCGTCGATAATAACCATCGCAGCCAGTTCCCCGCCCGAAAGCACGTAATCGCCGATTGAGATTTGCTCGGCGTTCAATCCCGTCCTGATTCGTTCGTCGAACCCCTCGTAATGGCCCGCGATGAGGATGAGCCGTTTTTCGCCGGCAAGTTCCGATGCTAATTTCTGTGTGAAGGGTTTGCCCTGTGGCGTCAGCAGGATGACCCAGCCTTTATCAGGTGATAATTTTTCGACCTTTTCAAAGCAGTCGAAGACCGGCTGGCACATCATCACCATTCCCGGCCCGCCCCCGTATGGCCGGTCGTCAACCTTCTTGTGCTTGTCTTTGGAGGAATCTCTGATATTCGTCAGAGCGATATCGACGACGCCCGCATCTTTGGCCCGTTTGAGTATCGAATGATTCAGCGGCGACTCAAACATCTCCGGAAACAGCGTTAAGACATCAATTCGCATCGTTGTTCAGACAAACCTCTCTGGCATTTTGGTTGTTTCGTTTATTTGCCAAAATTCATATTTTTGTTTTCGAGTCATTATATTACAATAGTATCATAACAGAAAGAGATGTTAGGCAGGTTAAGAATGATAGAGCTTGTGGAAAAACAAAGAGGTCGGCTGGACGAGTTGTGCAGGAACTACCGCGTTAAGCGATTAGAGTTGTTCGGTTCGGCTATTGACCCTGCTCGATTCGAACAGGGCACAAGCGACCTTGATTTCATTGTCGAATTTCAGCCGATGTCTCCGGGGGGGCACGCAAAAGCATATCTATCCCTTCTTGAACAACTTCAGGACCTGTTCGGGCTAAGCATTGACCTTATTGAGATTAAGGCCGTGGACAACCCTTACCTGCTTGAATCCATCAACGAGACGCGGAGCACTATTTATGCGGCGTGAGGTGGATAAGTATTTTTACGATGTCATCAAGGCCTGCGACGCCATTCGTCAGTTTACAATGGATAAAACGCTCAGGGATTACCAAAGTAATTTGATGTTGCGAAGCGCAGTCGAACGACAGTTGATGATTATCGGGGAGGCACTTAATCAGGCCGTTCATCTTCAGCCGGAATTATCCGAGCAAATAAGCGAAGTTCGTGAAATCGTGAACCTTCGTAACGTCATTGTACACGGCTATGCGGTGGTAGAAAATGAAACCATCTGGGGAATCGTTACAGACGAAGTACCCGCTCTTGCTAAGCAAGTCAACAAACTTCTTTGAAAGTGATGGGATAGCCAGGGAACATGGTATCCCTCTTCTTTGAAAGTGAAACCCAAAAATTTGCTTCCGGCCGTTATTTGGTTTCGGTTTTGGGTTTTTCTGCGGCCGGTGCTGCTTCGCCCGCAGCCGGCTTTTCTTCGGTCTTGCGTTCTGATTTCATGAACGGCAATCCCGCCGCCCTTGCCCGTTTTCTCGCCAGTGCCCGACGGGTCTTCTTTTCAGCCGCGTATTTATGCTTGATACCCTTGCGGAGCAGTATCTCTGATACCGAGTCCGAAGGTATCGCGCCTTTATCGAGCCAGTACTTGGCTCGTTCAATATCCAGAACAAGTTCCTTTTCGGCGTTCTTTTCGAGGGGGTCGTAATACCCCAGTTTCTCGACAATTCTGCCGTCGCGGGGCGTGTGTGTATCAATCACGTTTATCCTGAAAAACGGCCTGTGCCGCCTTCCATGCCGCGACATCCTGATTTTTACTGACATAATCTTCTCCTTTTAACTACGCCTATAATCAATTCCCGCTTTGGCCATACAAATTGACCGCGGGACACGTTAGCCGGTAAAGTCCAAAAGTATAGCAGAAACCGCCCCGAATGACAATGCCATTTTTCTGCTATTTGGGGGCTATTTGATATCCATCGCGTTCATTTTTCGCAGTTCCCTTTGTTCGTATTGCTGTTTGATTGAGCGAAATAGGCCCGCGGGCAAAACTGAGCAAAGTAAACCCAGAAGCAGCAGCGGATAATAAACAGCGTACGGCTGAGAAAAGGCAAGTGCCGCCAACCCGACCGCAAGCGATGCTATGCCAAATACGAGCATCGCGCCAAGCAAGGACAGGCATACTTTTCGAGCAATCCCGGTGCCAGCCAGGGTTCCTATGGCAGCCCCCGTAAGGCCAACGACTAAGCCGGCTATGCCGCCAACCAACCCGCTCATCCGGTCAGTCCACCAGGCATTGGTGTTGCTTTGCTTGTTAAGTTGAGGCGTAGGGCCATCGAGAGATTTTTCAACTGCAAAAGCGGTTTGAATGAGAATTATCAGGCCAAGAATTAGTGTTACGCGTCTCATTTTTGGGTCTCCATTTCTTTCTTGTGGGTTTCAAGGAGGGTATTGAACGTTGTAATATCGATTTTGCCTTCTGCGTAGAATGAGCGGATAAGCAACTCGAATTTGCTTGCTTTTTCAAAAGCGTCAAAAACCTTGATTTTTTCAATCAGCCGGTCTAACCGCAGTCGCACCGTTGGGTAACTGATGTCGTATATCCCGGCCAGTTCTTTTAATGAGCCGGAGGCGAGAATAAACCTTTTGATGAATCCGATGTCTTCTTCCGTCAAAAGTTGCATCCAATTGCCTTCCTGTTTTTCCTGTGTCATAGTCGAAACCTTTCACTAATATTCAACTAAATATCAAATATAACATTAACATTATTAAAGTCAAGCTTAATTTTATTTATTTTTAGGAAAATCTCCCTCTGAGGACCTGTGGTCAGAATAGGTTAGAAAATGGCCTATTATCTTCGTTTTACATGCAGGGCGTAGCCATTTATGAAAATGGCGAACAGGGCGGGGTCAACCTTCGCGTCGTCGGCGATTTTACGCACCTGGTCATCGATAAGATTCGCGGCTTTTACCTTCTCGTCAGGGGTCATAATCGCTACCGCCCGGCGTAATTGTTCCAGCTCCTCCGCCGTTGGGCTTGCCAACATACCAAGCTCGCTTATCCCTTCGTTATCTTTGAACTGCTCGCGCACGATTCGGCCGTATTCGTTGCCTACAAATTGCGCCAGCTTGTCAAGATACTGGGTGATTGAGATGTTTTGGGTTACCGCCGTATTTTTTTGCCTCTGCGGATTATGACTTGTTTTCTTCTGGAGCGTTGTTTGATTTTTTTGCCCGATGCCATCGCCGCGCTCATCGATTCGAGATTAAAGCCGCCCGAAAACAGCGCCTTTAAGCCCGCCATTTTCCCTCCCGACAGCGACTTGAGCATATCCCTGCTTCGCACAAACTGTTTTACCAGTCCGGATACGTCGTGCGGCTGTGCCCCTGAGCCGGCGGCAATCCTCCTGCGTCTCGACGAGTCAATAACGTCCGGGTCCTGGCGTTCCTGGAGTGTCATCGAATAAACTATCCCCTCCATCTTCTTTAGTTCATTCTCGTCGAAATCCATATCGCCCAGTTCCGAAGCGCCGGGCATCATCTTCATCAGGTCCTTCATTCCCCCCATTTTTTTGACTGTCTGCATTTGCTTGAGGAAATCATCGAACCCAAAACTCCCCTTGGCCATTTTTTCCTGCAGTTTCACGGCCTCTTCCGCGTCAAACTGCTCGTGTGCCCTCTCGACGAGCGTAACAATGTCACCCATACCCAGGATTCTGCTTGCCATCCGGTCGGGGTGGAATTCTTCGAGCTTATCGAGCTTTTCGCCTACGCCGATGAATTTTATGGGTTTGCCGGTTACTGCCTTTACGCTAAGCGCCGCTCCGCCTCTGGCGTCGCCGTCTAATTTGGTCAGGATGACGCCGTCTAATTCCAGGCGGGCGTTGAATTCCTTCGCGGAGTTGACCGCGTCCTGTCCGGTCATCGAATCGCATACAAGGTATATCTGGTGCGGCTGGACCGCTTTTGCGACGTCGCTTATCTGCGTCATCATTTCTTCGTCGATGTGCAGCCGACCCGCCGTATCCAAAATTACAACGTCAGCGCCGGTTGTTTTAGCGTGTTGAATAGCGTTCTTCGCAACTTTCACCGCGTCTGTGCTTTGCTCGCTGTAAACCGGGATATTCAACTGCTGGCCAAGGGTGACCAACTGGTCGATAGCAGCCGGCCTTTGCAGGTCGTCGGCAACAAGCATCGGCTTCTTGCCTTTATCCATAATGTATTTGGCCAGCTTCGCGGCGGTGGTCGTTTTGCCGCAGCCCTGCAACCCTGCCAAAAGTATCAGCGTCGGTCCGGGCGAGACGTAATAAATCTGCGTATCCACAGGCCCCATCAGTTTGGTCAGCTCATCGTTGACTATCTTGACGAAAACCTGTCCGGGATGCAGCGATTTGATTACCTCCGCTCCGATGGCCGCCTGGGTAACGTCCTTGCAGAATTGCTTGACCACCTGATAGTTGACGTCCGCTTCAAGCAGCGCCTTGCGAACGTCGCGCACCGCGTCCGAAACGTTGGCCTCGGTAATTCTTCCTCTGCCCGACAGCGACCGAAACACTGAACCGAATTTTTGCGTCAATGCGTCAAACATCAAATATCGATTATCGCTCATAAATCGCGAATTGTCAATTTGTTCGCAAAGTTAGGTCACGGGTTGAGACGGGGGGATATGTCAATGGGCTATAAGCCGGTCTGTGTGATGCCTTGCACACTTATCAAATCCCTATTATCATATTTCCCAGATGACTAAGTCACCGCATATAAAACAAAGGAACAAACGCTCATTGGCTACGGTCGGCGGCGGTATTAAGTCCGCTGACGATATCCCGGTCTTATTCCGGTATGAACGTCTTATTATCATCGTGCTTTGCCTTGTTGCTGCTGTTCGCGTTTTTATCTTCTCTGCGGCATTCCCATTCTTCAACAACGTTGACGAACGTGCGCATTTTGATATGGTCTTGAAATACTCCAGAGGGCATCTGCCTGCCGCGCCGCTGGAATACGGCGACCCTGTGGCTGCTGAAATCATCGCAAATTCGGAGACGGGTGAGTTCATGGATATCCATGTTGACAAATCCCCCGACATTTTGGCACAGGCCGTTGCTTACCTGACAAACCGCTACAATCCTGAAACCTGGGGCTGGCCGGCTTACTATTTCCTGGCGGGGCTGTGGTGCCGGTTAGGCGAATCGCTGGCGATAACAGGCACCGAATTACTTTATTGGATTCGTTTCCTTGACGTTCCTCTCATGGCTGTTTTCGTGTGGCTGTCCTGGCTGTTTTCCCGCAGGTTCTTTCGCGACAATTTCCAGGAGCGAATCGCTATTCCTCTTCTCGCCGCGTTTTTCCCGCAGGATGTTTTTTACGCGATTACGAGCGACGTTCTTTCTCCGGTTGTTTTTGCGGCGGCGTTCTTTATGCTCCTCGAAATTGGTTTGAGCGAAAAATCATGGAAGTACCATTTGTTTGCGGGCCTGCTCGTTGCCGCAACGTTCCTCACCAAGGCGTCAAATATTACCATCATGCCGCTTGCCGCCCTGGTTATCCTGATTAAAATTATACGCGCATCTCGCCGAAAACAGATTAAGCAATATTTGCCGGCCCTTATCGCCTTCGCTTTTGCCGCGATTGTTCCCATAGCAATCTGGCTTGGTCGCAATTATATACTCTTCGGTGATGCCGTCGGGTCGGCTGCCTCGATTAAGTTGCGTACCTGGACGATTAAACCTTTAAGCGAAATGTTTAATCATCCCATCCTTACTCCTTCGGGATTTATTTATTTCATTTGCGAACTGACAAAAACCTTCTGGCGGGGCGAATTTGTCTGGCATGCCAGGTTAATAGCTTCGGCGTTCATGGACTGGTTTTATGTAATCTCGTCCGGTGTTTTCCTGTTTGCCCTTATTCTTAATAAAACCGGGTCCTGTATGTTTCGCCGCGTTGCCCTCGCCGCGGCTTTGTTTGTTTTGGTCTTCTCGGTAATGTTCCTTGCGTTTATGTCAATGCGATACGACTTCGGCACTTGCGTTTATCCTTCTGTTGATAAGCCATATTTTACGTCCGGCCGGCTGATTGCGGGTGTTATTCTGCCCTTTCTGTTTCTCTACGTTGAGGGCCTGCACCGAATCCTCTCCAAATTGCGGTGTGCTTCTTCATTGCTCTTTGTAGTCGGCATTATCGTCGCTGTCATAACCATATCAGAGATAGTACTTAGCTGGTCTGTTTTCGCCAGTCCTTATAATTGGTTTCATCTCAAGTGAAAAACGGGGTATCCTGTGGTCGTAACCAAAAGAATCCAGGTCAGCACAAATGGCAATAGCGAAGTCCTTGATATAACCCCGCAGGCGGTAAAGGCAGTCGCCGAATCGGGCGTGCCGGCAGGGACGGCAACGCTTTTTGTCGTCGGCTCAACCGCAGCAATCACTACCACCGAATATGAGCCGGGTCTGGCCAAACACGATATAAAAGCCGCCTTTGAAAAAATAGCGCCGCAGAACGCTCGTTATGAGCACGAGGAAACCTGGCACGATGACAATGGCCATTCACACGTTCGCGCATCGCTGCTTGGTCCTTCACTGACCGTCCCAATAGTTGATAGCAAACTCACCCTTGGCACATGGCAGCAAATAGTCCTTATTGACTTCGATACCCGCCCCCGCACCCGCCAGGTCATCTGCCAGATTGTCGGAGAATAATCGGTGTTTTTCTTGCGGCTGGGAGGCGGGCTCTATAGAGCGGTAATGGGACGGGCTTATCATGCTATGCTAAACGCAGCTATTGCCGCCCTGCTCGACGAAAAGTACCATCGGTATTTTAGCCAGGCCTTCAATTCCAGAACCGAACCCGATGACCCTGCATTCACCTCCGCGGACCACAGGCAGGCACAGACAAATCTTCTCAGGGTTAAGGAATTTGTAGCTGCCTGTCGCATATTATGCGATTGAATGCTGTATCCAGCGGTGTTTGGCCGATAAATCCATTGACGAATTTTAAAAAACGTGTTAGTATTCTGCTTCGGCAGGGATAACCAAAATTGTGCAGGAGTTAGGCCTTGTTTATGAAAATTTACCTCAGAAAAGCGTTGTGGTGCGTAACTTTAGCATCGCTTCTGGCTGCATTCGGTTGCGGCGGCCCCGGCAGGCATGCCGCTAAAAACAAGTCCGCCGCCGACAATAACGGGATAGACGATACCATCGGTATGTATGCGGAGATATTCGCTTCCGATGCCATACCCGTAAGCGGCTATGCTTTGGTAGGGGGGCTTAACGGCACGGGTTCCTCTGAATGCCCCACGCAGATTAGGACTTACCTCCAAAAATACATCCTTCAGCGCCTCGCCGGCGCCAAAGTTAATGTCGAGGACCTTATCAGCAGCCACGATACCGCTGTTGTAATCGTCGAAGGTGTGATTCCGCCCGCCGCCTCAAAAAATCAGCGGTTTGACGTCAGGGTTACCGCGTTGCCCGGCACACAAACGACCTCTCTCGAAGGCGGCTGGCTCTATGGCGTTGACCTCTTTGAGGCACGCCAGGTCGGCATAAGCATCAAACCTCTCGCCGCCGCCGAAGGCCCTGTATTCACCGATTCCGCAATTTCCGACTCGCAGGACCCCAGGACCGGCTACGTCTTGGGTGGCGGCACGGTTGTCGAAGAGTACAAAGTCAATCTTGCTCTTCGCCTGCCGGACTACCGCATCGTCAGTCAAATCCGGAATCGTATAAACGAACGCTTCGGCTACGAAATTGCCGTGGCGCTGGCACCGGGCAGTATCGAGCTGCGAATCCCGACAAAGTATCTGGAAGCAAAAGGCAGATTCATCCAGCTTGTCAGGGCCACGTACCTTGTGAGTTCGCCCGAGCTTACCGAGAAAAGAATAATGACCCATATAGAGAAGCTCGCGAGCTCCAAAGATAAAAACGCAAGCGAAATTGCCCTCGAGGCCATAGGCAATGCCGCATTGCCAAAACTTACGGCACTGCTTAATTCCTCCGACCCGGAAATCCGCCTCCGGGCCGCTCGATGTATGTTCAACCTTGGCGACCAGAAGGGCAGGGAGGCGCTCTGGGGCATTGCCACCGACAAAGAATCTGCCTATCGCCTGGATGCGGTTGAAGCCCTGGTCAATACCTCCGCCGGGCAGGACGTCACCTCAATGCTTCAATCGCTTCTGCGAGATGATGATTTGTCCATTCGCCTTATTGCCTACGAGAATCTCGTTCGCCTCAAAGATGCCACTGTCTCTCGTAAGCTGATAGCCGACAGCTTCTATCTTGACCAGGTGACCCAGACCGGAAAACCCGCAATTCTGGTCTCTCGACGAATCCAGCCCCGCGTCGCACTCCTCGGCTCTCCCATATACTGCCGAAGTAACGTCTTTATTGAGACGTCCGACGGAACTATCACTATAAATGTACCTGCGGGGGAAAAATATGCCACGATAATACGCAAACATCCCAGACACCCCGATATAATCATCCAGTTGAAAAGCTCTCTTGACCTTGCCGACATCATTGAGACATTGTGCCGGGAGCCGTTAAACCCAACAGCGCAGGGCGGACCGGGACTCGGCGTCCCCTACTCGACTCTCGTTGGACTACTTAGCAAAATGGTCGATTCCGGCGCCGTCCAGGCCGAATTTTACGCCGGCCCACTCCCAAAACCCCTGCCAAATATAAAGAAATAACATCTCTTCGACCGATAATGTTAGAACAAAATGTAAGAACCGAATTGAAGGACTATGACCAAAGGCAGAAAATATCGGGCTAAGTTTGCTTCGCTGGTCTGGTTTTGTAATAATAATAATTTTGGAATTATAGGACTATACGGTTTTGAGTGTCCTGGTTTTTGCGGCAGAAGTTCGCAAGGGCAGGAGGGTTTCCGATATCCTTTGCTTATACCGGCTTGTGCCTGAATCTTAAGGATTTATAAATGCGACTTGAAAAGGTTATACTCGACGGCTTCAAAAGCTTTGCAGACAAGACGGAATTTGTATTTTCAGCGGCGGTAACAGGCATTGTCGGCCCCAACGGCTGTGGCAAGAGCAACGTCGTTGACGCCGTGAAGTGGGTGTTTGGCGAACAAAGCGCAAAAAGTTTGCGCAGCGGACGAATGACCGACGTTATCTTCAGCGGCAACGCCAGCCGAAAACCCGCCGGCTGCGCGGAAGTCAGCTTGTTCCTCGCCAATACCAACGGCTCTGAAACAGGCCGACTGCCCATCGACGCCGACGAAGTCCAGATTACACGACGCATCTACCAGAGCGGCGACAGCGAATACCGCATTAATAATAAACTCTGCCGGCTAAAAGACGTCCGCGAATTATTTATGGATACCGGCGTCGGCGTCAGGGCATATTCCATTATCGAACAGGGGCAGGTCGAACGTCTCCTCTCCGCCTCCTCCGTCGAAAGGCGCGTGATATTCGAAGAGGCGGCCGGCATAAGCAAGTACAAGGCGCACAAGGAAGAGGCGCTTCGCAAACTCGAGCGAACCGAACAAAATCTCCTTCGCCTTGCTGATATTGTCAGCGAGGTCGCCAGCCGGCTCAGAAGCGTAAAACTCGCCGCTGGTAAGGCAAGAAGCTACGTCCAGTACACTCAACGACTAAAAGAGCTTCAGGTCAATTATTCGCTCGCGGAATTCGACAAAATCTATAAAACCGCCGCCCAGAAAAAGGCCACCCTTGATGAAGCGGAGAAGAATTTTGCCGTGTCCGCCGCTGAGGTCGCAAGGCACGATGCCCTGCTCGGCGAGATAGGCCAGCAGATAATCGATACGGAAAACAGCATCAACCACACCGACAATTCGCTTGTGGCCGTGCAGAGCAAAATTGAGCAGCAGATGCAGCGGATAGAATTCCTGCGAACCGGAATCAAAGAGCTTGAGCAGAGAAAGGCCGCTGCTGTCGCAAGGGCGCAACAACTCGCCGAACAAAAAAGCGAATTCACAATCGACCTCGAAAAGTACCAGGCACAGCAGCAGGAAAACGAACAATCCTTCAAACAGTGCAATCACGACGTCGAGCAAACCAGTCGGGAAATCGCCGATATTAACGCCCAGTACTCATCACTCGAAGCAGAGCTTGAAGATGAGAAATCCGGCATAATAGATATTGTCCGGCATACCGCCCAGCTTCACAACGAGCTTCAAAGCATATCTGTTTATCGCACCAATCTTTCTTCTCAGAAAGACCGTCTCGCGGGTCGCGCCCAGGTCGCGGGCGCCGAGCTTGAAAAGCTCCTGACGGACAAAGCGCAGTGTGACGCGCGATTGAACGATATCGAAACCGTTATCGCCGACCTCACAAAAAACCTCGATGCCAAACGCAGGGAATCCGATACGTGCGTCGGTCGTACCGAGGCGGACAAAAAACGTTTAGCCAACAGCAAGGAAGCCAGAAGTGCACTGGCCAGCGAGCTTGCCGTTCTTACTGATATGGAAAACCGCCGGGAGGGCGTCAAGGCGGGGGCAAAGCGCATTCTCGAAAACCAGTCGCAGTTCGATTATGTCGAAGGCATCCTTGCCGATATTATCACCGCGCACATTGATTATGCCGCAGCAGTTGAAGCCGCTCTTGAGGACAAAACCGATGCCGTTGTTATTACCTCCACCGAGAAGCTCCTCGCGGGTAAAGACGCCGTCGATAAACTCGATGGCCGGGTCCACTTCATAAGCGCAGACAAAATCGAGCCGTTTGTGAATACCGATGACCTCTCGACGCTATCCGGCGTGAAGGGTCGTCTTGTTGAGTTCGTAAACTACCAGCCCAAACACGCCTTTCTCGTCTGGGCTTTGTTAGGCAAAACTCTCATCGTTGATTCAATCGAAAAGAGTGCCCAGTTATCCGAAACGCTTGGGCCTGATTATAAATTCGTTACTCTCAAAGGCGAGTTTGCCGCGGGCGATGGCTTCATCAAACTTGGCCCCCTCGGCAGGGCAGCGGGGCTAATTTCTCGAAAAAGCCGACTTCGCCAGTTGCAGGATACCATTACCAATATCACTAATGAAATAGACTCGCTTCAAAACCAGATTGACGAGTCAGTCCGCACGGGCGACCACCTCACGAAACTCTGCAAAGACCTTCGCACCGCGGTTTACGAGGCGAATACCGAAAAGACACAGATAAACTCGAAACTCGCAGCGCTCGAAGAAAGTATAAAACGGCTCAGGGATGAACAGCCCCTCATCACTGGCGAAATTGACCAGCTCGAAAAGCAAATTGCGCAATCAGTGCAAAAGGAATACGAGTCGAAGCAAAAGCTCCAGGAGCTTGAAACCGTCAACAACCAGCGCAATGCCCGAATCAACCAGCTTCAGGGCGATTATTCAAATCTCAAGGGCACTCAGCAGTCGCTCACGGAGAAGCTGACCGACCTCAAGGTATCGCTTGGCCAGATATCCGAGCACCGCCAGTCATTGATACAAACAATTCAATCGCTCCAGACCCAGCTTGCGGCAAATGCCGGAGCGGTTGCGGCTGCTGAATCCGAAATCAAAAGTTGTGCCGACCAGGCCTTGGCTGCCCAGACCGACATTCTCGCTTCCGAATCGGCTGTCTCTGAGTTGTTCAGCGAAAAAGACCAGAAGCAGCAGAGCAGTTCTCAACTGCACAATCAAATCGAAGGCCTGCTTGCCGAGCAAAAGAGCAATGAGCAGGCGCTCCGCGACAAACGCGCTGGGCAAAACCAAATCGAACAACAGATAAACGAACTGAAAATCGAGCTTGGCCAGCTTGATGTAAGACAGCAGGACCTTACTGCCCGTGTCCGCGACGAATTGCAGCTTGACCTGCTCCAGTCCTACCAGAATTATAAGGACACTGCCGTTGACTGGGAAAAGGTGCGCGAGGAAATCGCCGAGCTGCGAGGCAAAATAGAACGACTTGGCAATGTCAACCTCGACGCCATCCAGGAGCAGCAGGACCTCGAACAGCGACACAGCTTCCTTTCGACACAGGTCGAGGACCTCAATTCCAGCAAGGGCCAGCTCCAGCAGCTAATCAACCGTCTCAACAAGGTAAGCAGAGAAAAATTCCTTGAGACATTCGAGCTGGTTCGCGGTCATTTCCAGCAGATTTTCCGCAAGCTCTTCGGCGGCGGCAAGGCCGACATTATTCTCGAAGCAGCCCCCGATATCGATGTTCTCGACGCGGGCATCGAAATAGTCGCGAAACCTCCCGGAAAGGAAACCCGGAGCATATCGTTATTATCAGGCGGCGAAAAGGCAATGACCGCCATCGCGCTATTGTTCTCCGTATTTAAGGCAAAACCCTCCCCGTTCTGCTTCTTAGACGAAGTTGACGCCGCCCTCGATGAGGCCAACAACGAACGCTTCGATTCAATCGTCAGGGAGTTCCAGAAGGAATCCCAGTTCATCATAATCACGCACTCCAAGCGAACGATGAGCGTTACGGATATGCTCTATGGTATAACTATGCAGACGCAGGGCATCAGCAAGAGAATATCCGTCAACTTCGACCATTACAGCTCCGAACCCGCCGCCGCGTAATTTTTTACGTTCGGTGTTCAATGTTGAATGTTGGTTGTTCGGCGTTTTTCTCGCCTTTGACTATCGTTTCGCCTGAATCTATAATATCCCTGTCTATTTTAAGGACCCGATTATGGAAACGATTTTGCTGGTTATAGTGGCTGTTCTGCTGGCGATAGTTTTGATTCACCAGTTCAGCACCAGTTCTGCCAACAGGGATAAGCTCTCCCAGCAGCAAACCGCTGTAACGTCTCTTCAGCAGCAGCTCGATTCCATTTTGAAGTCGGCTGATTCCACCCGAAACACCCTTCAGGATTCTCTTCAAAAAGGTCAATCTACGCTGACCCAGGGCTTGCAATCTTCAACGGATACGCTCAGCAAACTTAACAATCAAATCGGTCAGTTAATTACCGCCAGCGCTCAGATGCAAAAAGTAGGCGACGACGTAAAACGCCTTCAGGAAATCCTCGCAAGCCCGAAACTTCGCGGCGGTCTCGGCGAATGGTCACTTGAAAATCTGCTGGCACAGATTTTGCCGAAGGATAGTTTCGAGATTCAGTATTCCTTCAGGGATGGTCAGAAGGTTGATGCCCTGATTCATTTGGCCGGCTATAACGCCCCAATCGACGCCAAATTTCCGCTTTCGAGTTTTGAACTGTTGCTCAAGGCCCAGAAGGACGATGAGCGGATTCGTCTGCGAAAGCAGTTTCACAACGACGTAATCAAACACATCGATAAAATCGCGGCAAGTTACATCAGGCCCGCCGAGGGCACACTTGATTTTGCCCTTATGTATATCCCCGCCGAAAACGTTTATTACGAGGCGGTTATCAAATACCCTGACGATGCGAAGGATATTCTTCAGTATTCGCTTGATAAAAAAGTCGTCCCCGTTTCGCCGAATCTGCTTTACGCGTATCTGATGACGGTTGTGATGGGTCTCCACGGATTGCAAATTGAAAAACAGGCAGCCGAAATACGCCAGAACCTCAAAAAACTCAACGCTTCCTTTACCGATTTCACTGGAACCTGGGACGTCCTCGGCAAACACCTCCACAACGCATATTCCCAGTATGACGAGGGCCACAAAAAGTTAGACAGGTTCAGTATGGAACTTACTAACATTCAAGAGGATGAAAACAAATGATTTTTTATAAAGACAGAATGATGAAGAACAAAGTATGTGCTGTATTAGTTCTCGCGTTGCTTCTTGCTGTACCCGTTTTGTCCTCGGACAAGTTTTACGACGGCTTTGAGAATCCGCCGATGTCCGCCAGGCCGATTATTCGGTGGAACTGGGATGTAAACAGCCCGGGCGAGAAGGAAATCATACGTCAGCTTGATGTCTTCAAAAAGGCGGCCTTTGGCGGCGTCGAGATAGTCCCCGGCGAAGACGTAAACGCACAATTGTTCAAGTTTGCCGCAGATGCCGCAAAGCAACGGGGGATGATTGTGGATTTGTCGCTTGGCTCAACCCTGGGCGGCCCGTTTATCTCGCCCGCAGAGCAGGGCCAACAAATCGCGATAAGTAAAAAGCAATTTACCGGGCCGACAAATTCAGTTGTGAATGTAAATGACCTCGTCAGCGGCGCCGACCCGAATCGCAAGCTGATGTTTTTGCGTCTGATTAAAACAGGTGTGTCAAGGTTCAAGCCCGGCGAAGAGCTAATCGAAAAAATAAAGCCCGACGGGTCAGTGGCCATCGATATTAACGACGCCAACAGCTATACCCTTTATGCGGGCGTCCTGCACTCCGGTACAAATGCCACCGGCGTTCCATCTCTCGATTTGTTCAACAAACAGGCCGTGGAAAAATATCTTAACAATATCTCCGTCAAACTTGGCCCCGCCCTGGGCGGTAAAATCGGCAATTCCGTCCATTCCATTGTGTGTTCGCCTGTCGAACTGTCTGCCGCAAACTGGACAAGCGATTTCACCCAGTATTTTTTTAAGCAATGTGGTTACGACATAAAACCCTACCTGCCGATTATTCTCGATGATAGCTTCCCCAAGGCCAGGACCCGTTTCTACGATATTATCCGCCGCACACGTTATGATTTTTACGCGACCCTCGCTGAGTTGTACCGCGAACGTTTCACCCTGACCTTCCAGAACTTCTGCCGCGATAATGGCGTTTTGTCCTGTGTCCCGGCAGGTCCCGTTGATATCCTCGACAGTTGTTCTGTGCCCTCTGATATATTTCGGGGTTATGCCTCATCGGACCGCTTTAGCCGTAACGCCTGGGACAAAATCGCTTCCTCTGCGGCGCATCTTGCCGAAAAGTCCCTCGTAGCCGGCGAAGCAATAACAGGCGTTTCGGACAATATTGAATCAGTAAAGAGAAACACAGACGTTGCTTTTGTTTCAGGAGTCAATCAATCTATTCTGGTCTGTGGTTCTTTTCTGGACGAGCGCAATTCCTGGTGGCCATATGTGAAAAACTGGACCGGGCGTGATGCTCGATTGTCTTATTTGTTTCAGAACGCCCGCCATCAGGCCAGAATCGCCATTATTTGTCCGGCCGGCGACCTCTGGAGTGATTGCGGTCCATCAGAATCAAGGATGGTCAACTATTTCTGGTA
This sequence comes from Phycisphaerales bacterium, assembly GCA_003170415.1. Taxonomy (GTDB): domain Bacteria; phylum Planctomycetota; class Phycisphaerae; order Sedimentisphaerales; family Anaerobacaceae; genus Fen-1362. The sequence goes on from PMZJ01000023.1 coordinate 75,825, forward strand.
TTTGTTCCCGCTCGGGCAGGCCCTCAATCAAAATGGCTACACCGTTGATTACATCAGCGATAAAATCTTGCCGCAAACGACCTTCGAAGACGGCAAACTTCACTTTGGCTCACAGGCCTACGATGCCGTAATAGTCCCCGATGTATTCTCGATGGAATTTCTTGCCGCCAGGGCCCTGCGTTTCTTTGCTGAGAATGGCGGCAAAATCGCCTTCGTCGGACAAGCGACACTAACCGCGCCTGGATTCAGAGACGTCCTCCGGCGCAGCGTTCCCGTCGAGATGATGATGGGCCATATCGAGAAAAGTGACCCCAACCGCGTCGTATTCCTCCCCGCCCCTGACAAGGACAAGGATAACCTGCTCTCCTGGACGTCCGACCTGATGAAAAAAATCAGCGTCTCGCCAACCGTCAAAAGTTCTCCGCCGAGCGATAAACTTCTTTTCGTCCATTATCTTGCCGAAGGCAGGGATATATTCTTTTTCACCAACACCGATAACGTCGCCCCCATATCTTTCCGCGCGGATTTCAATACCGCCGGCAAAACTCCCTGGCTCTGGAATCCGGACACCGGCGAACGGAAAAAATTTGCTTACAGCGGCAAACCGAACGACCTGAATATAACTATTAAACAGGCCGGGTCGCTGCTGCTGGTTTTTGAGCCGGATTTCAAAGCCAAACCGGCCCAAAAAGGCCGCTGATTGGCTGCGGTTAGCGGGAACAGGTTAATAATACAATTTATACACGTCAGTTTCGTGTATTGGTCTTGAAAGCCGCACTACATATTTGATACACTGTAGTTCGCAGAGCAAAGCGCCTTGACTAAAATATAGAAATAAGAGGATTGAATCCTGATGCGAACTTCTGCACGGACGCAAAATAAATCATCCGCCAGCGAACCGCTCCATAGAAATCATCGGCGTGCCAACTCCGCTGACAAAATCTGGGTTATATCGCCTGCCGACCCGCGGGCCGACCAACTCGCCAAATCACTCAAGGTTTCGCCTTTGCTCGCTCAACTGCTCATCAATCGAGGCGTAACCGACCCGCAATCCGGCTCCGCTTTCCTCAGGCCCAAACTAACCGACCTCATCAGCCCCGAGCTGCTTCCGGGCGTTCGTGATGCCGCACAAAGGATTAAACAAGCCGTAACACAAAAACAAAAAATCACAATCTATGGCGACTATGACGTCGATGGCATCACGGGCGTCGCTATCCTCTGGCAAATCCTCACGCTTCTCGGCGCAAACGTCGATTACTATATCCCGCACCGCATCGACGAGGGCTACGGCCTCAAAGTTGACGCCGTCGAATCAATCGCCAAAGCCGGTACGCAGCTCCTCGTCACCGTTGATTGCGGCATCACCGCTCACGCCGCCGCCGAATTGGCTAAAAAACTCGGCCTCGACCTGATTATCTCCGACCACCACCAATTCGCCGACACACTCCCGCAGGCGTTTGCTATTGTCCATCCGGCGCTCGATAAATCCTATCCCAACCCCGACTCCTCCGGCTCTCTCGTCGCCTTCAAACTCGCCTGGGCCGTCGCGGACATCTTCAAAACCGGCGCCAAGCTCAGCCCCGAAATACGCGACTTTATGCTTAATTCCACGTCCCTGGCGGCGATGGGGACTATCGCTGATGTTATGGAACTCCGCGGCGAAAACAGGACCCTGACCAGCTTCGGCCTGAGCTTGCTTTCCGACCCCAAATTACCCGGCCTGAAGGCGCTTATCGAATCCGCTGACCTCACCGGCAAAGGCCTCGACAGCTACCACATCGGCTTTCGCCTCGCCCCTACGCTCAACGCCGCCGGCAGAATAGGCCACGCCCGCCTCGCCGTCGAGCTTCTTACTTCCACCAACCAGACCCACGCTACGCAGGTCGCCGATTATCTCAAGAGCCAAAACGCCCAGCGTCAGCGATTCGAACGAAAAATCTACAACCACGCCTGCCAGCTTATCGCCGAACAAAACCTCGACAAGCCGGAAAGAAAAACTATTGTGTTGGCTGATACTTCCTGGCACAGCGGCGTCATCGGTATTGTCGCCTCCAGAATCGTCGATAAATTCTTCCGCCCCGCGATTATGATTAACTCCGGCTCAACGCCCGCGCAGGGTTCCGCTCGTTCTGTCCCCGGCTTCGATATCCTCGCTGGAATTGCCGCCTGCTCAAAACACCTCGTTACCTTCGGCGGTCACAAAATGGCCGCGGGAGTAACAGTCCTGCCCGAAAATATCCAGAAGTTTGCCGATGACCTCGAAGACTACGCTCAACACCACCTGCTCGATGAGCAACGCGTCAGCAAGCTCCATATCGACGCGCTGGCGTCGTTGTCCGAGTTCAACTACGAAAGTGTTACCGAAATGCAAACCCTCGGCCCGTTCGGTCAGGGCAACCCCGAACCCCTGTTTGCCACAAAAGGCGTCCGCCTCTGCGGGCCTCCTCGCAGGGTTGGAACAAACGCCGACCACCTCCAGCTTGCCGTCACCGACCACACCAATTCAATCCGCTGCATTGGTTTCAGGATGGGCTTACTCGAAAAAAAGCTCCTCGAACGCGACTGCTTCGACATTGCCTACCATGCCGCGATTGATTTATTCAACGGCAACCGCTCCGTCCAGTTGGTTATTGAAGACATCCGTTTCGAATGATGAATTTACTTTCCGGGTTTGACTGTAACTTTTTCGATTCTGAATTTGCCTAACGTCGTCGCCATGTTGAAAAAGTTCACCGGCTCGCCGTTGCCCGATGCCAGTGCGATATGCCCCGCGTCGAATTTGCCTAAGCCGCCCGCTTTGAATGCCGAATCAAGCCCGACCCATTTGTCGCCTATATACGCCTCCGTCCAGGCGTGCCCGCCAAAGCCGGTTTTGCCCTCAAAATCATTCACGTATGCTACGCCCACTGTTACTTTTGCCGGTATTCCCGCTGCCCGGCACATCGCCGCGCACAGGACCGCAAATTCCGTGCAGTCGCCTCTCCTGCTCACAGCAACCTCTGCCGCCGAGGCGTATCCAACCGAAAAGCTTATATTCTTTACGTATTTCGCTACAAACTCTTCGATTCTCTTTGCCGCCTCTGCCGAATCCTTCGCGTCGCCCACCGCCTGTTTCGCAAGGGCGATTATATTCGCGTCATCGCTCTGCACAAATCTGCCCGGCTTCATCATCTCCGTGATGTTCGCGTCTGTCCCCTTATATGGTAATGTTCCGCCCGCCGGCATACTCACTGGTTCGACTTTCACTATCACCGTTCCATCTTCGAGCTTCTGAACCTGCTGGTTATCGCTTGACGGTATCGTAAGATTCGTCGTTTGAGCGGTCGGCTTCAGATAATACGTAATCGATTTTGCCGACCCGACATCTTCCAATGGCTGAGGGCTCGCCAAAAACATCTTATCTATTATTTCTGCGGGCTGGTTGTTGCTCATCGCGAATTCCTTCTCGCAGGCCAGCATTTCCACGTTCATCCCCGCTATCGGCATTATGCTCTTTAACGCCCGTAATTGCCCGTCCACATAACCTGTCGAAGCAATCTCGCCCGTCCCGGGCATGCTCATAACCGTTTCAACTTTTGTCAGCGATACTATCCTGCCCAGCAAATCCACATCCTGCTTTGCCCCGACTTTCACGCGGGAATAAACAGCGGCCATTATCCCGGGGCTGAACACGCTTACATCGTAACTTGTGCCTTCGTTCAGTTTTTTCTCCAGCTCAATCAGGCGAAGCCCCTCCGCCATTACCGCATCCTTAGGCCAGACCATAGTGCTTTCCTGCACGGCTCCTACTCCCGTCGTCCGCGTCCGGACGGTTCCATCTTTGCCTACGATCCCCTCTGTTTTCATTGTTACCATTCCCATATCCTGCTCGGAGGCAAACGATAGCGGCTCCCCCTTTACCGTCTCAACGCAGGTCTCCTTTGTTTTTAGGAGAACTGTTTTTCCCATTCGATTTAGAGTCATATTAACGGTTTCTGTAGTTGTAACACGCTCGCCTGCCACGACCCTGCTGTGTATCGCGTGCCCGACCTTCGTCCCATCCACGAATACAGCGTAGTATTCGACGTCATCCGCCCGTCCCCACGCCAAAACCGTTAATTGCAGAACGATAAGCCCAATTGCGAAAATTTTTGCCTTCATAATCAACTCCAAAAATGTCGTCCCGTTTCAAATATGTTCCAATTAGTATAAACCATCCGTTGCATCCGGCAAGTTATCATTCTAAAATACTCCGAACGCTATGAATTTTGATGAACTATTGGCACTTGTTCGTTCGGGCAATTCACCCCGGCTGTGCGATGATTCTCGTATCATCGAACCGGGTAATATCTTTGTCGCCGTCAAAGGCCCCGATGTCGATGGCCACGACTTTATTCCGCAAGTCCTCGCCAAAGGCGCAAGATTCATCGTCTGCCAATCATCTTCTTCTGTTGTCATTCCCGCGCAGGCGGGAATCCAGGTTATTTCTGTCCCTGATTCCTCTCTCGCCCTTGCCATTCTTGCACAGGCCGCCAATGGTAATCCCGCCGAGAAACTCACCAATCTTGCTGTTACTGGAACCAAGGGCAAGACCACTGTAACTTTTCTCGTCCGCTCCTGTTTTCAGGCCGCCGGGCAAAAATGCGGCTTAATCGGGACCGTTATCTATGATAACTGTATTGATGTCTCGCCTGCCCCGCTCACCACCCCCGATTGCCTGACTATCGCAAAATCGCAGGCGCAGATGCTCAAAGCCGGCGCAAAATATATGGTCATCGAGGCCAGTTCACACGCCCTCGACCAGAACCGTATCGCCTCAATTAATTTTCGCGCAGCCGCCTTTACCAACCTCACAGGCGACCATCTCGACTACCACAAAACCACCGAAAACTACTTGGCCGCAAAATCGAAAATCTTCGAATCGCTTTCTCCCGACTCAACCGCTGTTCTTAATAAACAATCCCCTTACTCAGAGCAAATAGCCGCGGGCGCTAAGGCCAAAATTCTTTGGTTTGCTGTTGATGAAAATGCTGACCTTTCCGCTGAAATTCACTCAATCGACGACTCAGGCACGGCGTTTACGCTTCGATACCGGGGCCAAAGTATCCGTGTAAAAACGCCTTTGCTTGGCCGATTCAACGTCGCTAATCATCTTGCCGCTGCGGGACTTTGCTTGGCGGCTGGTCTCGACCTCGAAACCGTTGCCCGCGGCTTATCCGCCCTCAATGCAATCCCCGGCCGGCTTGAAAAAGTAAAATCAGACGCACCTTTTACTGTCCTCGTCGATTTTGCTCATACCGATGATGCTCTCGATAATGTTCTTTCTACGCTAAAGCCATTGTGTAAAGCCCGCCTCATCGTTGTATTCGGCTGTGGAGGCGACAGGGACAAAACAAAAAGACCCCGTATGGCCAAAGTCGTCGAAAAATACGCGGACCTGGCAATCGTAACAAGTGATAACCCAAGAACCGAAAATACCGATGATATAATCAGTCAGATTGTCGCGGGATTCAAAGACCCTAATTCCCCCAAAATCAAAATTGAACCCGACAGAAAAAAAGCGATAGCGCTTGCCATTGAATCAGCGAAAAAAGGCGACGTGATTATCATCGCGGGCAAAGGCCACGAGAATTATCAAATCATCGGCAAACAAAAATTCCCCTTCAGCGACCAGCAAATAGCCCTCGACCTGCTCAAAAATAAAAAATGAAGAAACTATCAATCGAAAACTTGGCCAAAATAATAAAGGCAAGCCATAGGGCGTCGGGCACAAGCTATGACGTTGCTGATATAAGCACTGATTCACGAACAGCGAAACCAGGCGATTGTTTTTTTGCCATTTCGGGCGATAATTTCGATGGCCATAATTTTTTGGCCGATATTTTTGCCAAAGGCGCTGCCTGTGCGGTGGTAAGCAAAGACATTTCAGCCGATAAATTTCCAGGTAAAGCGATTCTTAAAGTATCCGACACAATAAAGGCCCTTGGCGACCTTGCCCGCTGGTATCGCCTGGACTGCAAATTCAAGGTCGTCGCAATCACCGGCTCAGCCGGCAAAACGACAACAAGACAAATCGCTCACCACGTCCTTAGCCGGCATTTCAAGGTCTTCCAGTCGCCGAAAAGCTTCAACAACTTCATAGGTCTGCCTTTAACCTTGCTGGGGGCCGAGCCGAATCAGCAAATTATCATTGTCGAATTAGGCACCAACCACCCCGGCGAAATTGAGTATCTGACCCGAATCGCCTCGCCGGATATCGCTCTGGTTACCAATGTTTATCCCGCCCATCTTGCCGGCTTTGGCTCCGTCGAAAAAATAGCAGAGGAAAAGTTGGCCATATCCAAAGGCCTTGCGCCCGCCGGAACACTTATCATCAATGCCGATTGCACGCCATTATATGATTCCGCCCGCCGAGCCGGCTTAACCTTCAAAACATTCTCCTGCGGAGAGTCCGCTGATTACCTCGCGCGCGATATTTTTATCGGGCCGCTTACAAGTGTTTTTACCATTAATGGCGTTTCTGTCGAAATACCGCTTCCCGGCCGGGGAAATGTTGAAAACGCCCTCGCCGCATGGACGATCTGTTCAAATCTTGGTATTACTGCCGAGCAATTCGCCAACGTCCTAAAAACCATCAGCCCCGTCTCTATGCGAACCGAGATGTTGCAGTTTGGGTCGATTACCGTCATATCCGATTGTTACAACGCCAACCCCGCCTCGATGAAAAACGCCCTTGATATACTCGCAAACCTCGCCGGCAGTCAAAAACGCAGGGCTGTCTTTATTTGCGGCGATATGGCTGAACTCGGCGATTCTGAACAATTTTTACATCGTCAACTCGGCGAGCAAATCGCAAATGCCCGCGTTAACCTTCTTATCACCCTTGGCAATCTCGCTGCCCTCGCCGCCGATGCCGCTAAAACCCAGAAACCAGACACCCAAACCCGCTGTTTTGCCGACCAAACAGACCTTTGCAATAACTTACAGCTTATGATAAAAGATTCCGATATAATACTTGTCAAGGGCTCGCGAATTAATAAGCTTGAATTGGTTGTTGATAAATTGAAAAAACTCTTCAGTGAACCCCGATAAATCGGGATTCGCTGGTCACGGAAGACGAGAATAGAATGATTTATCATCTTCTTTGGTTTTTCCGAAATACCGTTACGCATCGACTGGGTTTTTACGCCTACCAGGATGTGATGTTTCGCGCCTTTGCCTCGCTGCTGACGAGCCTTGTCATCGCGCTGGCGCTTGGCCCGCCTCTGATTCGCTGGCTAATGCGAAAAAAAATCGGCGACCGCCCGGAATTCCACCACGCTACTCTTAATGAGCTGACCAAGCAAAAAGCCAATACTCCGACTATGGGAGGCCTCATCATTATCATCGCCGTCTTCGCCTCTACCATTCTCTGGGCGAAACTTAACAACCCCTTCGTTCAGAAGGCAATCATCATCCTTTTCTGGTTCGGCGCCCTCGGTGCTGTTGACGACTGGCTCAAACTCACAGCCGAATCACGCCATCGCAGCAGAGACGGCCTCAAACCTTGGGAAAAAATCCTCTTCCAGTTCGGCGGCGCGGTTCTCATCGCTTCCTTCCTCTATGTCGACTTTGCTAATATCGAAGATGGTCGAAAATTCTGGCTGCCTTTCTACAAGCACGGCTTGCCCCTTGCCAACTGGATGTTCATCCTCATCGCCATCCTGTATTTGTCCGCCACCAGCAACGCAGTCAACCTCACCGATGGTATGGATGGTCTCGCCGCCGGCTGCACAGGTATCGCCTCATTCGTCCTGGCCGTCCTCTGCTACGTCGCATCCGAAACGATGAGCCGAACCTCGACAGCCACCTGGTCAAGCTACCTGCTTTTGCCCGCTATTCCTCAGGCAGGAGAATTGGCCGTGTTCTTCTCCGCCATTCTCGGCGCAGTCCTCGGCTTCCTCTGGTATAACTGCCACCCGGCCCAGGTCTTTATGGGCGATATCGGTTCACTGCCCCTCGGCGCAGCTATGGGATACGGAGCGCTTGTCACCCGAAACGAAATACTCCTGCTTATCATCGGCGGCGTTTTTATGATAGAACTTTTCAGCGTCGTCCTCCAGGTCGGCTACTTCAAATATACCGGCGGCAAACGCCTTTTCCGCTGCGCCCCAATCCACCACCATTTCCACCTCGCCGGCTGGTCCGAACCACAGGTCGTCGTTCGTTTTTGGCTCGTCGCCGCCGCTTTTGCCGCAATTGCTTTGGCAACCCTCAAAATCCGCTAAATTCGCAATAATCAATTATCAATCATCGATAGTAGATAACAAATCTTCCTGCTATAATATCTTGCCCCGTTAAGGGGGTTTTGAAAGGTAATTATGCCCGACGAGCAAATTGCGTCTGATTTAGAGCCGGAGGTGCCCAGACCGCCCAGAATCGCCCTTATCGCGTCGCGACAGACGCTTGCCGAATACCCTTCCTATCTCAAGCACCTGCTCATAGGTCTGGCGGACGAGTCCGTCCCCGTTATTCTTATTTGCCCGCTGGTCGGCGATGTTGACTCTATCGTCCCTCCCGCCGTCGAAGTCGTCCGGCACCCAGCAATCGATATACCTTTTATGCAACATTACAACAACCGCCTTCTCCTCGACAAAGTCGGCAAATTCAAACCGGAGATACTCCATTGCCTCTGCGAAACATCGGCTTCACTGGCGCGATGGCTCGCCCGCAACCTTAATGTCCCCTATCTGCTCAATATAAATTCAATTTCTTCGCACTGGTCTGCTATCACGTTTTCCGCGACTCGTTGCGCAAATGTCATCGTGCCCGCCAGGACCATTGCCGACCATTTCATAAAGACCCACCCCAAAGTCGCGGACCGCCTCCGGCAAATCGATATCGGCACTTTCGTTGACGACTCCACCGCCTGTTTTGCCCATCCCGAACACCTGCCCGGTATCGTCGTATCGCTGCCCATCGATAATCAAGCCAATCTCGATAATATCTTCCAGGCGCTCCATCGCCTTACTGTTGATGGTTGCCAGTTCATTGTAGCGATTATCGCCGCCGGTCGCCCGGAAGGGCCTCTCTGGAAGCAGCTTCGCTCCCTTGGTCTTCTCCACGCTGTTACTATTATTCCTCCTTCGCTGGGTCTTTACTCTGCCGGCTCCGCCGCCGACATATTCATTGTGCCCCGGCCGTCAGGCAGGTTCAATATGCTGCTGCTGGCCGCGATGAGCGCCGGCTGTGCCGTCGCCGCTTCAAAAGGCGGTGTTGACGACCTCATTATCGAAGACAAAACTGCGTTCACCTTTAATCCCGATGACCAGCTTAGTGTTTATAATTGTCTTAAACGGCTCTTTGACAGACCCGATGAAGCCAGACGGCTTGCCGAGTCCGCCCAGCAGTTTCTCCGCCAAAACCGCCACGTTAGCGATATGGTTTCCGCTACTATTTCCCTTTACAGGCAGGCAGTTTGCTCAAAGACCCGGGCAAACGCCTGATATTTGAAATAAATATAGGCGCCGGAACGTCTTACTTTTAATTGTTTTCGTGGATAACGAGAATTCTTTTAACGTTTTTTTGAGGAGAATTGAATTATGAACACCAAAGCAGTTGTGGCGGTTGTGGTGCTGGCGTGTGTTGTGCTGGCGCCGGTTGTTATTGCAGCAGAAGGAGTCGTCGGCGAGTGGGAATTTAAGAGCCAAATGCCGGCCAGGACTTCCACGGCGACGATGACGATTACCAAGAACGCCGAGGGCAAACTCGCGGGAACGTGGTCAACACAAAGGGGCGAAAGCCAGTTGTCGGACATTACTTTCGAGGGTGGCAAGGTGAAATTCGCCCAGACAAATAACTTCGGCGGCCAAGATATGAAGACGACCTACGAAGGCACCGTTGAAGCCGGCAAAATCAAGGGCACAGGCAAGGGGCAGTTTGGCGAGGTTACATTCGATGGAACTTTGCAGGGAGAAGCAAAAACCGGAGCAGATGCGATTGTCGGTGAGTGGCAGATGAGCGTAAATATGCCCGCAAGAGATAACGTGGAGAAACTGACCGTCACGAAGAACGCCGACGGCACGCTGGCGGGTAAATGGGAAAGCCGAAGAGGAGAAAACAAAATTTCGAATATGAAGTTCGAAGGCGGGAAACTTACTTTTATCCGCACTATCGATTTCGGTGGCCGCATCATGGAGTCAGAATTTGAAGGGACCGTTGAGGGTGATGCGATAAAGGGCGTATTCAAGAGCGACAGGGGCAACAGGGATGCCAATGCCACCCGCATTGTTACCGCAAAACCGGAACCGACTAAGACCGAGCCGAATAAGCCGCCTGCTGAAAAGAAACCCAAATAACAATAGACCAATTCTGGTTCTGTTGCATTATCACCAAAATTTAGCCCCCCGATTGTTTATCGGGGGGTTTTTATTTGCGCCTATTGTTGATAATATCGAGTACTTCGGCGGGGGTGTTTATGAGCGCCTTTGCGCCGGATTCGAGAAGTTCATCGGCGGTTCGGTAGCCCCAGATGCAGCCGACGGGAAACATTCCCGCGGATACAGCCGTTTGCATATCGGTGCTGGTATCGCCAAGGTAAAGGAATTGTTCGGGCGCAATTCCCAGTTTCTTTGCGATTTGCAGCGCCATCGTGGGGTCGGGCTTCAATGGGACATTCGGCAATGCCCCCTGAACAATTTTGAATCGCCACTGCGAAAGGATTTTTTCGACCATAACCTTTGTGAAGCGGTCGTTTTTATTGGAAAGGATTACCAAAGATAATCCGCGTCGCGGAAGTTCCGTTAAAAGTTCCGGTATGCCCGGGTAGGGGTGGGTGTTATTGCCCCAGCATTTGTCGTAGATTTCTTCCGAATACACCGCGACTTTCCTGACGAATTCGGGGTCGCGTGCCGATTCAGGCAGGGCACGGCGGGCTTCGGTCTCAACGCTTTCGCCTATGAAATACTTATACGAGTCAATAGGATGAGGCGAAAAGCCAAAGTGAACGAGGGCTTTGTTCATCGCGTCGGCGACGTCGGTCAGCGTATAAAGCAGCGTGCCATCGAGGTCAAACAAAACGGCTTTGAACATCTTCGCAGCGTCCGTGTTATGTGCCTTCGCCGAAGGCGGCGAGATATTCGACCTGTTCAGGCGTCAGCTTGTCAATCGAGATACCCATCGATTTGAGTTTCAGCGTGCAGACGATATTTTCGATTTCGACGGGGACATTATAAACTGCCGCGGTCATTGAGCCGGCTTTTTTTACGACGTGTTCGGCCTCGAGCGCCTGCGTCGCGAAGGACATATCCATAACCGAGGCGGGGTGGCCTTTGGCGGCGGCGAGGTTAATCAGCCGGCCTTGACCGAGCAGGTGTATGCGGTGGCCGTTTTTGAGGATATATTCATCGACGTGTTCTCGAATACCTTTGTTTACCTTTTTGCTCAGTTTCGTAAGGGCCGGTATGTCGATTTCTACGTTGAAGTGGCCTGAGTTGGCGACGACTGCACGGTCTTTCATCACGCGGAAGTGCTCACCGCGTATTACGTTTTTATTGCCGGTAAGCGTCAGGAACAGCTCGCCTATTTTTGCGGCCTGGGCCATCGGCATAACGTCGAAGCCGTCCATCGAGGCCTCGATTGCCTTAATCGGGTCGATTTCTGTAACGATGACGAGTGCGCCCATGCCTTTGCATCGCATAGCGAAACCTCGCCCACACCAGCCGTAACCGACGACCACGACTTTCTTGCCTGCGAGTAAGAGGTCGGTGGCTCGAATCACGCCATCGACGGTTGACTGGCCCGTCCCGTAGCGGTTATCGAACAGGTGTTTGCTTGCCGCGTCGTTGACCGCGATGACCGGGAATTTCAACCTGCCGGATTTTTCGAGCGCGCGAAGCCGGATAACGCCGGTCGTCGTCTCTTCCAAGCTGGCGATTATGCGAGGAGCGCCTTCGGTCCTGCTGGTGTGCAGTTCGGTAACAAGGTCTGCGCCATCGTCCAAGGTAATGACGGGCTTATGGTCGAGCGCCGCGTGAATATGTTTGTAATACGTTTTGCGGTCTTCGCCGCATATTGCGAATACGGGTATGCCGAAATCCTTGACAAGAGAAGCCGCGACGTCGTCCTGGGTGCTGAGCGGATTCGATGCGCACAGGACCAGGTTCGCGCCTGCCGCCTTGAGGGTGCGGGCAAGATTGGCGGTCTCGGCGGTTACGTGAAGGCAGGCCGAAACATTTTTGCCGGCCAATGGTTTCTGTTTTGCGAACCTTTCGCGTATCGATGCCAGAACGGGCATATCATTGTCGGCCCAGAGAATTCGTTTCTTGCCTACCGGGGCAAGCGACATATTGGCTACATCTGATTTCATTTGAGTTTCCTTTCAGGTAAAAACGCAAATTATACCCGTCGGTTTGCTGATTTTCAAGCGTAAACGCCTGTATATTGCGGTTCGAACCGGTTGATTTTGGCTGGCAGGAAGGGTATAGTAACGGACTTAAACGTGTTCTAATGTGCTTCACTGGATTAACAGGAGTCAGCAATGCCGCAAAACAAGCGTTACGGTTACTTCGATAACAAGGCCAGGGAATTCGTTATAACCAGACCGGATACCCCTACACCGTGGATAAATTACCTCGGCTGCCAGGATTATCTCGGCATCATATCCAACACCGCCGGCGGCTACAGTTTCTATCGCGACGCCCGTCTGCGGCGCCTGCTGCGATACCATTACAACGCCATACCCAAGGATAACCCCGGCAGATACATTTACGTCTGCGACGGCAAAAAGACGTGGAGCCCCGGCTTCAAACCTGTAAAAACAAAGCTCGACGATTATAAATGCCGACACGGCCTCGGTTATACGGTTATTGAAGGAGCGTTGGATGGCCTTAGGGTCTCGACGACGTATTTTGTCCCAATCGATACCAACGCCGAAATCTGGTCCGTGACGGTAACCAATGAAAGCCGCAAATCGAAAGATATTGACCTGTTCAGCTATGCGGAGTTTTGCCTTTACGATGCCCTCGATGATGCCACTAATTTTCAGCGAAACTGGAACATCGCCGAAATGGAAATCGAAGGCAGCGCCATATTTCACAAGACCGAGTATCGTGAACGCCGGAATCATTTTGTTGGTTTCTGGTGCAGTGAGAAAATCGCCGGTTTTGACACAAGCCGGGATGCCTTCCTTGGCCGGCTGAATGACTATGGCTGTCCCGATGTCGTAAAACGTCGTCAGGCGACAAACAGCGTCGCTCACAGTTGGCAACCAGTCGGCTCGCATCAGGTTAAGCTGTCTCTGAAACCGGGCCAGACCAAACGCCTGCATTTTGTCCTGGGCTATGTAGAAAACCCGCAGCAGGAAAAGTTCTCATCCCCGGGCGTTATAAACAAAAAGAGATTCTACGAAACAATCGCAGGGTTAAAAACTGCCGGCCAGGTTGATGTCCAGTTGAAGAAACTCAAAAATTTCTGGGCAGACGCCCTGTCCTGCTATCAGGTTAAAATCGATAACGAGCACGTCGAGCGAATGGCCAATATCTGGAATCAGTACCAGTGTATGGTAACGTTCAATCTCTCTCGTGCGGCCAGCTCATTTGAAACGGGCGTCAGCAGGGGACTTGGCTTCCGCGATTCGAATCAGGACATCCTCGGGTTTGTTCATATTGTTCCCGAACGTGCCCGCCAGCGAATAATCGATTTGGCCTCGACACAAAATCACGACGGCTCGTGTTATCACCAGTATCAGCCGTTGACCAAGAAGGGTAACGCCGCCGTGGGCACCGGCTTCAGCGACGACCCGCTCTGGCTGGTTGTCTCGACCGCCGCCTATATCAAGGAAACCGGCGACTGGACGATTCTCGACGCTCCCGCCGGCTATCAGGATGTCCCCGGCAGCGAAAAAAGCACGACACTGATGGGCCACCTGCATCTTTCAATGAAACACGTTCTGGACCTCCGCGGCTCTCACGGCCTGCCCCTGATTCAGCACGCCGACTGGAATGACTGCCTCAACCTCAATTGTTTCAGCAACAACCCCGGCGAGAGCTTCCAGACCTCAGGCGATATCGAGGGCGGCAAGGCCGAATCCGTAATGGTAGCCCAACTGTTCGTTTACGCGGCAAAAGAATTGACGGGTCTGCTTGGGCATCTTGGCCAAAAAGACAAGGTTGCTGAATACAACCGGCAGGCGGACGATATGCGAAAAGTCATTCTCAAACACGGCTGGGACGGCAAATGGTTTATCCGCGCTTACGACCATTTCGAGAAGCCGGTTGGCTCTAAGGTTTGCGATGAAGGAAAGATATTCATCGAAACACAGGGCTGGGGTGTTATGGCCCAAATCGGGCTTGATGACGGCAGGGCCGTCGCAGCACTCGATAGTGCCTGGCAATATTTGGCTGACGCAAATGGTATGGTCCTTAATCAGCCCGCCTTTACCTATTACCAGGACCGCCTCGGCGAGATTACCTCTTATCCGCCCGGCTACAAGGAAAATGCCAGCATTTTCTGTCACAACAACACCTGGGTCATCATCGGCGAGACAATCGTCGGCCGGGGCGACAAGGCCTGGGAGCTTTATACGCGAATCTGCCCCAGCACCAAGGAAGACAAAGCCGATGTTTATAAGTGCGAGCCGTATTGCTTCGCACAGACAATATCAGGCCACGACAGCCCGCTGCCGGGCGAGGGCAAAAACTCCTGGCTTACCGGCACCGCCTCCTGGAGCTTTACGGCCTTGGCGCAATATATCCTCGGCGTTCGGGCCGAGCACGACGGACTCAGGATTGACCCCTGTGTGCCGCCGGATTGGGAAAAATTTACTGTTACGCGCAAGTTCAGAGGGGCGACATATAAGATAAAGGTATTGAATCCGGATGGCGCTATGCGGGGCGTAAAGAAAATGCTCGTCAACGGCAAAGAAACCGCAGGCAATGTAGTCGGCGTATTTAAGCCGGGCAGTGTTGTAGATGTCGAGGTGCGGTTAGGATAACAGCGGGTGAAGATAAAACGCGATTTAATTGTTAAAAGGCGAAGGAAGTGTTCAATGAAACTTGACCCGACGAAGATGAAGAATTGGGAAATAGCAGAGGCGGCTGAGAACAATATCAAGTCGATTTTCCAGTTGGCCGAAGAAATAGGTCTGCAAAAAGACGAACTGCTTCCGGCAGGCCACACTTTGGGTAAAGTCCACTTTGCAAAGGTGCTCGACCGGCTTAAAAACGTTCCGACGGCCAAATATATCGATGTTACCGCCATCACACCGACGCCTTTCGGTGAAGGTAAAACGACTACGACCATTGGTCTGATTCAGGGCCTTGCCAAGTGCGGCAAACGACCGACCGGTGCAATTCGCCAGCCAAGCGCCGGCCCTACCTTCAATGTCAAGGGTGGAGCCGCCGGAGGCGGTCTTG
Source organism: Phycisphaerales bacterium (assembly GCA_003170415.1). Classification (GTDB taxonomy): domain Bacteria; phylum Planctomycetota; class Phycisphaerae; order Sedimentisphaerales; family Anaerobacaceae; genus Fen-1362. Next base: position 91,196 of record PMZJ01000023.1, read on the forward strand.
CACAATGTCTTCCTCTTATTCCATTTTCAATCCGCCTGACCGGTGATATCGACTCAGTCACCAATGCACATAATCTTTGTATGGTAGCGCTTACCGCTCGAATGCAGCACGAAAGAAACTATGACGACGAACGGCTCGCGAAAAGAAACCTTCGACGGCTCGATATCGACCCCGATTCCATACAAATCGGCTGGGCGATCGACCTTTGCGCGCAGTCGCTTCGTAATATAAGAATAGGTTTGGGCGGCAAAAACAACGGATTTGAAATGAATTCCGGTTTCCAGATAACGGTGTCCAGCGAAGTTATGGCTATCCTCGCGATTTCGAAGAACCTCGGGGATTTTCGGCAGCGTATCGCAAGAATTGTGGTCGCCAAGGACCGCAAAGGCAATGACATAACAGCCGCGGACCTTGAGGTGGACGGCGCAATGACCGCCTGGATGCTCGACGCACTCAACCCTAACCTGCTTCAGACGATGGAAGGTCAGCCGTTATTTGTTCACGCCGGTCCTTTTGCCAACATAGCCATTGGCCAAAGTTCGGTAATCGCCGACCTCGTCGCCACAAAACTTGGCGATTATCACGTAACCGAAAGCGGATTTGGTTCCGACATTGGCTACGAAAAATTCTGGAATCTTAAATGCAGAATTTCCGGGCTTAACCCCGGCGCCGTGGTCATAGTCGCGACCGTTCGTGCATTGAAAATGCACGGCGGCGGCCCCCCGGTCAGACCAGGCGCGCCTCTCAGTGAAGAATACGCAAAAGAACATCTCGACCTGCTCGAAAAGGGCTGCGAAAATCTCATAGCCCATATCGAAATAGTAAAAAAAAGCGGCGTCAGGCCGATTGTGTGTATCAACAGCTTCAGCGCTGATACCAAAGCCGAACATAAGCTCATTAAAAAAATTGCCGAGCAGCACGGTGCTGTCGCGGTCGTTTCCGAACACTGGCTCAAAGGCGGCGAGGGTGCTGTCGAATTGGCCCAGGCCGTGATTGATACGTGTGAGCAGAAAAATAACTTCAAGTATTTGTATGATTACGAGCTTCCCCTGCGAAAACGGATAGAGCTGATTGCCAAGGAGGTTTACGGCGCCAATGGCGTTTCGTATTCGGAGATTGCGCTCGAAAAGTTGAAAACGCTGGAGGCAAATCCGGCGACGCAGAAGTTTGGATTGTGTATGGCAAAGACGCATCTTAGTTTGTCTTATGACCCGGAATTCAAAGGCCGGCCCATCGGCTGGGAATTGCCCATCAGGGACGTCCTGGTTTACAAAGGCGCGGAATTTATCGTGCCGCTGGCGGGCGAAATCAAACTTATGCCCGGCACCAGCTCGGACCCGGCCTTCAGAAGAATTGATGTTGACGTGAATACCGGGAAGGTAAAAGGATTGCTCTAAGCACAGCAAAGCCGGAGAAAACAATGACCGCGAAAATAATCGACGGCAAACAAATAGCCGCGTGTATGCGGGCAAAGCTCAGAACCGATGTTGCCGCCCTTGCCAAAAAAGGCGTTGTGCCGGGTCTCGGCGTCATTCTCGTCGGCGATGACCCCGCCTCGAAATCCTATGTTACCTCCAAAGAGAAGGACTGTGAGGAAGTTGGAATATATTCTGACGACAATCGCCTGTCCGCCTCGATTTCCCAAAAAGAACTGATGGCGCACATTAATCGACTGAACAAAGACCCAAGAATTCACGGCATACTGGTCCAGTTACCTTTGCCGAAACATTTTGATGAATTGGAAGTGCTTATGGCAATCGACCCTGCCAAAGACGTGGACGGATTTCACCCCATAAACGTAGGCAAAATGGTAACAGGCCAAAAGGCGTTCCTGCCCTGTACTCCTCACGGCATCGTTCATCTCCTTGTCAAAAGCGGCGTAAAAATTGAAGGCGCAAATGTTGTCATTGTCGGCAGGTCCAACATCGTCGGTAAACCTCTGGCAAATATTCTCATCCAGAAAAGTCCCCTCGGTAATGCCACCGTAACCGTTTGTCATACTCGCACAAAAAATTTGGCAGAGCATACCAAAAAAGCGGATATTGTCATCGCCGCCGCGGGCTGCCCAAATACTATCACCGCTGATATGGTTAAAGATGGTGTGGTTGTCATTGATGTTGGTATGAATCGTGTTGATGACTCCACGAAAAAGACAGGTTATCGTCTCATCGGCGATGTGGATTTCGAGAACGTCAAAGAAAAGGCCTCCCTCATCACCCCTGTCCCCGGCGGCGTCGGCCCCATGACCAGAGCGATGTTACTTTACAATATCGTCGAATCCGCAAACCATGCCGCGGGTCTGTTGAAATAATTTACTTCGTAATCCTCAGCTGTTCCCTGTCTGGAAGTTTCGGAAATGGTCCGTGCGGCTCGGTCTGATACCAGAATGCGACGGAGGAAATATCATCCTGTAATGGCAGATACTTGCCGCCATCCTGCCAGCCCAGTGCCTGTATTGTGACCTTCAAGTTTTGTTCAAATCTTATGGGGTCCATTATGTGCCAGCGATATAGCGCAAATCTCGGCTGGTCCTTCGGATTTAAAGTTGTTCTCTCTTCGATAAATTTGCCGTTTTCGTAAACTTTCGTCTTTCTTATCGGCTTACCCTTAGGGTTAATTATCTGAGGCATGCCCGCGTATGGACCGCTGAACGTCTGATACCCGCCTCCTTTGGGGTTGTCAAATCCGTATGAGCCGCAGAAATAATCCTCTGTCCCCGTTCCGCATATTGTCGGGAATTCTGTGTCACCATCCATATAGAATTTTAGCTCTCCCTCGCCCCACCAGCCGGGGCTGTTTGCTCCCCAGGTCATATATGTCCCCACGTAATGCCCTTTCCCGACGATGCCATCAACGATTGTGTAAACTTCTTTGAATGGCACGGGATTGACCCTGCGAAATTGTGCGTGGAAATACCCGGCCGTTTCGCTGACGTCGGCCAGGCAATAATTAATCTCGTAATATAACGTCATCTGGTTTTTATCTAAGTTGGTCACGGTCATTTTGCAGCTTTTTCTGAAAGGCATAGGCCAATAGCAGTTAAAGCCGCTCTTTGGATTGACGCAAACGGCCAGCGAAGTGACCTGTGCATACTCGCCCATCCCGCAGGCAAAAAAGTCGCCAAGTGGGCACTCCACAGAAGGGGTCTCTTCGCCATCCCAGTAAATTCGCAATATATTCAGGCGGTAGTTTCCGGCGGGTGTCATCCAGATATGCTGGATTGAGCCGCTGCCATTTATGTCCGCCAGCACAAACGTCTGGCCCGGCTTGATATTAACATACGGATTTACTTTCCAGCCCTGTCCCAGGTCGCCGGCGGCACGGGACGCCGACCCCTCGCCTAATTTTGCCATTCCGCCTTTGCCTTTTTCGCCCGTCGGGTTCTCCGGCCCTATCGACCGCGTCTTAGCGTTGGATAAAAGCGCGAGATTTCCCAGCCCCGTATCGAACCAGCCGGAATTTGATTCGGCCCCTTTCGCGAGCCACGCTGATGCCGGCAACATCACAATAACGAAACTAATAATTGCGTTTAAATGTTTCATATACCACCTCTTCTTCAAAAAATTTTAATGAGAAGATGCGTAATGTCCAAGCACCCTGATATTTTCTAAAGGCGTATCACGCGTTACTTCACATCCAGCGCCGACTATAAAATTTTCGCCCGCTTCTTTGTGACAGTTCTCAACCGCCTTGTAAATCTCCTCAGGCGACGCGTCACGCAGCACCGAAACAGGATTGATATTGCCGCAGATGACCTGCTTTTGCCCCATTTTTTCTCTGGCCAGCGATATGGGCGACGGATAATCCAGGTCAATCATTTCCGCTACAAGCCGGCCAATACCTTCCATAATTTTCCGCGTGTCCCCACAGATATGCAGCCGGACAGCCGCGCCCATTTTGTGTATTCCATCTACAAGCCGTTTCTCGTATGGCCACACAAACTCCTCATATATCTTCGGCCCCACCAATGACGCCGCGGCGTCTCCTATCCCCATCAAATCCACTCCCGCCTCTATCTGCGATTTGGCAAATCTCAGTCCAAGTTCCGTCGCGAACTCAAAAAGCTCTTTCACAAACCCGGCATCCTCGAAAAAATCCGTCATTATCGTATTGATGCCCCGCAAATCTGCTCCCTCTGCGCAGGGGCCTTCAATCCATCCCTCGATAATTTTGTCTTTGCCTGCTTTTTCCTTGAATAGAGCTGCCGCTTTTATTCTGTCATGCATCCGTCCCTTATCTAAAGGGTCAGGCATCTTCAATTTTGCCAATCTGCTTTTATCCGCGAGCAGGGCGTTACTTTCATCAATATCAGGCGGGGAATCCTCGTGAAAGATAATTGCCGCTCCGCAATCCGCCGCCTCGCGTGTCGGGTCCGAAATACAGCCGACGTGGTCAAAGCCGAATTCCTCCGCTACCCGTAACTGCCCCTCCACCAGCACACGGTAGTCCGTCACGTAATCGTAATATTTCCTATCGATGCGGCCCGCCGCGAATTGCATCGTAATAGGCATACAAGGCAAGTGGTCTGGCCGTCTGTGCCCCAAAACTGCAGCCACCCTTTCCCGACTCGTCATTTTTATTTCCTTGCCGGCAAACAGTTCTTATTGCCCTTTTACATTCATTTGTATTGAGTAAAAGGAATCTCTGGCGGTGATGAAAAGCGTTTTGCCGTCTTTGCCGCCGAAGCAGAGATTTGAAGTCGAATTGGGAACGCTGATGTAACCGATTTTTTTGCCTTCCGGACTGACGATATTAACGCCTTTGCCGGACAGGTCCGTCAGGTACAAATTGCCCAGCTCATCGAGTTCTATTCCGTCGGCGCCAACGGGGACAAACAGCTTTTTATCATACAATGTGCCGTCGTCTTTGACTTTAAATACAAATGTTTTGCGCCCCGAATAGTCAGCGACGTAAAGCAGTTTGCCGTCTTTTGTGCCGACGATGCCGTTGGGGCCGAGCATATCTTCGATAGCGAGGACTGGCTCCTTCGAATCCGCCGGCAGATAAAAAACGTAACTGCCGGGCAGTTCTGATTCGCCTTTTTTGTATCCCGGGTCGGTGAAGTATATGCCGCCCTTTTTGTCCCGCCAGAGGTCGTTGGGGCTGTTGAGCTTTTTACCTTTGTAGTTATCGCACAGGACAGTAACATTGCCGTTTGTGTCGATGCGGGTGATTCTCCGGCTACCTCCCTCGCAGGCATACAGGTTGCCTTTATCGTCGATATCGAGGCCGCTTGTGCCGCCCGAATTTTCGCGTAAGGTTGAAAGTTTGCCGTCGAGAGACCATTTGTGAATTCTATTATTCGAGACATCGACGAAATAAACGTTTCCCTGCGCATCAGCGATTGGTCCTTCGGTAAAACCGAAGCTATCCGCTAACTTCTCGACCTTTGCTCCGGGCGCTACTACTGATTTTGTCTCCGTAGTTGCGGGCCATGTAACGCCTTTGGTTCGCATCTTCACCGCGTAAAGTGATTTCGATGCGGTGATGAAAAGGGTATCTTGGTCTTTGCCGCCGAAACATACGTTGGCGGTCCACCGCTCGGGTATTTTGATGTGCTCGATTTTTTCTCCTGACGGATTGAAAACGGTCACGCCATTACCGGTAAGATATACATTGCCCTCGTTGTCGATAGTCATACCGTCGGAACCCATATCGCAGAAAAGTTTTTTATTTGACAGTGTGCCGTCGGGGTTGATTGTATAGACGTATGTCTTGCTTGCGCCGATGTCGGCCACGTAAAGCAACTTGCCGTCGGGCGTTCCGATTATCCCGTTGGGTGCAACGAGGTCTTCTGTAACGCGAATCAGCGTTTTGCGGTCGGGGGCGAGATAATAAACATGCTGGCCATCCTGTTCGATATTTGGGTCGGCCCAGTAGTTTCGTTTATAGTATGGGTCTGTTATGTATAGCCCGCCGTTTGGATGCCGCCAGAGGTCGTTTGGGCCATTTAGCTTCTTGCCCTTGTATTTCTCAATTACTACCGTCATTTTTCCATCCGGCGCAAACGCGACAATGCGATTATGCAAATCGGCACAGGCGAGCAGCGTTACCCCGTCGGCGTCGAAATACATACCGTTTGAACGTTCGCAGCCGGTCAAAAACACCGACAGTTTGCCTTCAGTTGACCAGATATAGATTTTGTCATTTGGCTGGTCGGTGAAATAGACATTGCCCTTGGGGTCTGCCGCGGGACCTTCGGTGAAGGAGAACTCGCTGCTTAACTTTTCGACATTCGCATCGGGGGCGACTACCCCGGCCAGAGCCACAGAACTCGAAGACAACAGCAGAATCGTGGTTATTGAAATTGCTTTCATCGTATTATCCTTTCAAAATTTTAGAATAGGATACCGCCGTCATCAGCCACAGTAAATACAAAAGCAAGTTGGTTACCAGACGGACTTTTATTGTTTTACTGCGAGGTTGATGGTATAATGTATCCAAAGCGGGAATCGCGCAAAGCGAATTTGAAAAGTATATAAGGGGGCGAACGGTTTCGACCGGATGTCGGAGAGTCGAGCTGCATACCCAGGACGCCGGTTGGCCTGGTTAATCATTTCCGGCACTAACTTTAATTGGCAACTACCAGTTGCAAATGGCCGCCTAATAGGCGACCCGTCCTTTCAGGTTGCGCCTGCGGGCCTGACTGTGGCGTAAAGAAGTGGGCTGCTCTCGTCGGAGCTTTCGGGCCGACGGGTTAAGACAAATCCCGGAATAGCCAAAGCGATGGGCCGTCGTTTGCCTGTCGCAGAGGCGATAAAATCCAAAGACGACTAAGTGTGTAGTACGCTCGTCTTGAAGCATACCGGGACGGGGGTTCGAGTCCCCCCGCCTCCATTGATGTTTGTTGCGCATAAGTCCTTGTTAGGCAAGAGCTTGGGTGTTTTAACTTCTGAGTCCACATACCTTCAAGTGCACGCCTGTAGCACACTTTTGAGTCGAAACGATGTTTTCGGCTATCCTTTCGGCAAGCTCCGAGATACTTTCGTTTCGTGTTCTGGCATAGACATTTGCCGTCAATTCCGGCGTCGAGTGTCTCGCCATAGTTTGAAGCTCTCTTATATTTGCACCGGCTTCGGCTGCTAAAGTAGCGAAGGCCGTTCTACAAGTATGAAAATAAACCTTTCCTTCCGCAGTTACTTTCGGGATTCCAGCCGAGTTGTTCGCGTTTGTTCATTTATGAGATTCGTCTTTCCGAATCTCCTGCTCTGCGTGGCCCCAGTCCTGAGCCGCATGACCTTCGCGACGGCCTTGCTGCTCGTACAGTTCATAGGCCCGCTTTGCGATCTGCGACGTCAAATCGGACGGTGTCTTGGCTTTCAAAGCCGTTTGCGGATAGATTTCAATTCCCGCCGACGTTTCGCGGTGGTCTTGGGATATGCCATCTTAAGTTCATTGAGTGCATCAAGGACAATTTGGGAAACAATCAACCGGGCATTATCTTTGTCATCGGCGGGAACGACGTACCATGGCGAGTGATGAGTGCTTGTCGCATTCAGGCAATCCTCATAAGCATCCATGTAATGCTTCCAGTATTTCCTCTCGTTAATATCCGATATGCTGAATTTCCAGTTTTTGTCCGGCTCATCAATACGCTCGAGGAATCGCTTTCGTTGTTCGTCCTTCGACAGGTGGAGGAAGACCTTGATGATCCGGGTGCCGTTACGGTGGAGATGCTCCTCCAAGCCCACGATGGAACGATACCGCTCATTCCAGATGGTTTTCTCGTCGCGCAATTCATCCGGAAGCCCCTGGCCGCGGAGAATCTCCGGATGCACGCGAACGATGAGCACCTCCTCGTAGTAGGAACGATTGAAGATGCCGATCCGCCCGCGTTCCGGCAGACAGCGGGTCGTGCGCCAAAGAAAATCGTGCTTTAGTTCCTCGGCACTCGGTTGTTTGAAACTGAAAACCTGGCATCCTTGCGGATTGACCCCGGACATAACGTGCCGGATGGCGCCGTCCTTGCCGGCAGCGTCCATCCCCTGAAAAATCAGCAGCAACGCATAGCGGTCGGATGCGTAGTGAAGACGTTGCAGCGAGCTCAACTCCTCAACGTGTTCTTCCAGGAGTTTTTGATACCGTTTCTTCGACTTGCAAAAGGGCTTTACAATCGTCGGCCACTCTCTGAGTTTGACCTTTTCTCCGGGCCGCACACGGAAATCCTTCGAATTGATTTTCATCTTCATCCTTTCGGGAATACCAGCTAAATTGTTCGCGTTTGTTCATTTATGCAATTCATCTTTCCGAATCTCCCGCTCTGCCTGGCCCCAGTCCTGAGCCGCGAGACCTTCGCGACGACCTTGCTGCTCGTACAGTTCATAGGCCCGCCTGGCAATCTGTGGCGTCAAATCGGATGGCGTCCTGGCTTTGGCGGGATCGAAAATCCGATATGCGAGCAGTTTCACGCGGTCGTTCACGAGGAACCACCCCAGAGAGTAGCCCCACACCATGAGTGCCCAACCCCAGCCAATTGGCGGCATAAACAACCCATAAACCGCTATCAACGTCGCCACGATTTGCGTGCCGAACACCGCCACCAGCAGAATCCGCGCGGGACGAATGGACCAGAACGGGCCTCGCGTTCGTGTGAGGAAAATTTTAAAATGTCCCGCCACGGACAGTTTCAAATACATAAGCGTCTGGATTATCGCACGGTCGAGATGAAAGACACGTTCACCGAGATAAAACAGGCCGAACGAGTCCATAACTCCGATGACACTCACCACCGTGGCAACCCCCAGCACAAGGCGCATATTCCATGCCTCGGGCTTGTTCGAGTAGTGAACATTGTCATAAGCAATGGATAAGATGGCGCCGTCGTTGAGTAACGCCAGCAGCACGATCATGACTGCGGTCACCGGGTAAAAGTTAAATACCAGGATAGACAACGTCATGAAGAACAGCACACCCAGTGTCTCGGCGATACGGTATATCGCATAACTGTTCATCCGCTGGAAAATTCTCCGGCTCTCCTTAATCGCGTCGATAATCACCGACAGGCCGGGCGTCAGCAGCACAATGGCCGCCGCCGCTCGCGCCGCGTCCGTCGCTGCTGAAACAGCGATGCCGCAGTCGGCCTTTTTCAGCGCAGGGGCGTCATTCACCCCGTCGCCCGTCATGCCGACAATGTGGCCGCGTTTTTGCAGGACATCCACAATGTGGAACTTGTGTTCGGGAAAGACCTGCGCGAAGCCGTCCGCCTTCTCGATGGACTCGGCCACCTCTGTGGTCTCTTGCTTTTTCGAGTCGCCCAGGCTGGCGGCATCGAGGATATTTGTACCCATGTCTAACTTCTTGGCGGTTTCCTTGGCGATGGCCAGCGCATCGCCCGTAACCATCTTGACCTTCACGCCCATCTGGCTCGCGGTCGCGATGGTTGCCTTGGCATCTTCCCGTGGGGGATCGAACAGAGGCAACACGCCAATAAACTGCCATTGACCTTCCCCCTCGGCTCGCGCCACGCCCAACGAACGAAAGCCGCGAGCCGCAAATTCTTCGACCATCTGCTCCACGGCGGGCTTCACCTGTCCGGCATTGGCCGACAAGGCCAGAATCACCTGCGGCGCGCCTTTTGTTACTTTGAACGTCTTTCCGTCTTTGGCTTTGACGGTGGCCTCGGTGCGTTTATGCACAGGATCGAACGGCTGGAAATGAACTACCTCATAAGCCTTTAACGAATCCTTGTCTTTCAGTCCACCCAGGACGGCCAGATCAATCGTGTCATTATCGTCCGCGCGCGACGCCAGCGCGGCATTGAGGATGACTTGCTCGGCGGAGACATTGTTCACGCTGAACGGATCGCCCAGCGTCAGCTTGTTCTGGGTCAGGGTGCCGGTCTTGTCCGCACACAGCACGTCCACGCCAGCCAATTCCTCGATGGCCACCAGCCGGCTCACAATCGCCTCTTTCCTGGCGAGCAGCCGCGCGCCGACCGCCATTGTCACCGACAACACCGTCGGCATCGAAACGGGAATCGCGGCCACGGTCAGCACCAGGGCGAACTGCAACGTGGTGAGAATCTTGTCGCCGCGGAATATCGCGACTGCAATAATCACTGCCACCAGAGCCACAGCGAGGATAATCAGATAATTGCCAATCTTCAGCACCGCTCGTTGAAAATGGCTGACGGTGTGCGCCTCCTGCACCAATTGCGCCGTCTTGCCAAAGTAGGTGTTCGCACCTGTGGCATAGACCATTGCGCCGATTTCACCCTGACGAATAATCGAACCGGAAAACACCGCCTCGCCCGATTTTCGCGTGGCGGGCAACGACTCTCCCGTCAGGGCGGACTGGTCCACCTCCACCTGGTCGCCCTCCAATAATCGTGCATCTGCCGGCACAATATCGCCCAGGCGCAAACGAATGACATCTCCCGGCACCAATTCACTCGCCGCTGGGTTGACCCACTTTCCATCACGTTTCACCCTGGCCTTGATAGCCAGTTTGGCCTTCAGGGCAGCGATGGCGTTGCCCGCCTCGCGTTCTTCCCAGAATCCGACCATGGCGTTGGCAACAAGCAACAGGAGGATAATGGTAAAGTCCGGCCAATGTCGGGCCACCGCCGAAAGGATCACGGCCGCTTCGAGCATCCACGGGATGGGACCCCAAAGATAGGCAAAGAATTTCAGAAACGGATTGGTTTTCTTTTCTTCAATCTCGTTAGGCCCATATTGCGTCAGCCGTTTCTGCGCCTCGGCTTGACTGAGACCTTCAGGCGACGACGCTAATTTTTTCTCCAATTCCGGCATGGGAAGGGATTTCAAATCGTCCTTCGCCTCGGGCTTCGATCCCGGCTTCGATTTGGGTTCCTTGGGCTTCGATTCTTCGGATGCACCCGGCTTCGCTTCTGGAGCATTGGGCTGGTCGGTATTAGGTTTCATAATGTGTATCCTTTCACGGTTTTGAATTTTCGAAATCGGGCGAGTTACACCTTTGCTTCCGGCGAGTCGGCGGCTCCTTCCTGCGGCAAGAAATCCGGCATGTCAAGGCGTGCCACGCCAATTCGGTTGTCGGCCATCCCATAATAGACGTCGAAACGGTCCGGTGAGCCAATATCGTCTCGCCGGTCGATGCCGGTGGGGAACACGACGTTGGCGATGGTCCCGCGGCGTTCTTGCGGCAGCACAGGCGTCAACACCGGCTCCGCCGAACGATAGCGAATCTCGCGCGGATGCTCCTTTGAGAGCACCATCACCCCGGCGGAGTAGCATAGCTGGCGTCCGTCGTTGCCCGGCTCCTCCATTTTGCTCACGCCGTGGTAAATGATCAGCCAGCCGTGCCGGGTTAGGATGGGCGGAGTGCCGCCGCCGATTTTGAGCCGCTCCCAGGGCGACACCGGAGTCGCCAGCCGGTGATGCGAATTAAACAGGCCGAGGTGATGCGGTTCACGACCTTCCAAGGCCATCGGGCAGTAGGAAATCCAGATGCTTTCCCGATCGAGATCCACCACCCGGGACGCGGAGTGGCGGGCGGTTTCCTCGGGACGAGTGCCGGGGAAAAGTGGTCGATGGAGGAGAGCCAGCTGCATTTTTCCGGCGTGATTGGGAACGGCGACGGGGAAGACGCTGGCATCCTTGTTGTCCACGTGGACGAAATCGATGCCGTGATACGAAGCAAAGGTTGCCAGCCCCAAGCGTTGCCAGTGGAACAAATCCTCCGATACGGCCAGGGCGATCCGTGGGCCTTGGGGCGAAAGTGCCGTGTAAGTCATCATATATCGCTGGAGCGGTTCGACGAACGTGATACGCGGATCCTCGCAGCCGCCGCTGCCGTCGGGCAGCCGCTCGTAATCAGCTTCGGGCTCGAGCGCAATGCCGAGCCGCTCGACGCCTGCCGGATCGCCGGCTTCATTGAACCGAACCCGGGCGATGCCGATGCGCGAATAATTGCCCCGCGCGACGAGCCGTGGAAACAGGTAAAGCTTGCCATCAGGGCCACGAACGGCAGCCGGATTCAGGACACCTTCGATTTCCTGCGGATTACTCGGCTCCGGCTCCATCATCTGCCCCAGGCGCTGCAATTGAAAGCCGCTCATTGTCTCTCCTCCTCACGAAGTTGTGGGTTGAACGCCATCTAAACAAGCGACGATGGCTTCAATCACCCGTTTCGACTCATTAGGGTCTCGGACCCGAATGGAAATAACACCTGCTTCTTCGGCCGGATAGTCGTTCCCACCAGGGAACAAGGCATCCCCGATAAAAATCATCTCCTGAATTGCAATGCCAAGGGTGTCCCGGAGTTTTCGAATACCGTAGGCTTTATCAATGCCCGGCTTGGTGACGTCAACGGATGTCGTGCCACCCAGGCGCACGGAAAACTCAGGGATAAGCTTATCAAGGAGTGCTTTTATCTTCTTCCGTTTGGTGAAGTCAGGGTCCCATTTTTTCTTTTCTTCGATGGGGGCCTGCTGCCCCAGTGCGGAGAACGTAATCTGGCTTCCCCGGTCTTCAATCTGCTCTCCCCAGACCTTTTCGACCTTGAAACCAGATGCCCCGATCGCCTGCTTCAATGAACTGATAATCTTTTTTTTCCCCTCATCGGTGAAGTCTTCCGAATAGATCTTTTTCCAATCCCCTGCGTATTGGTAGAACTTTGTTCCACAGGTGGGAAGAAGAGACAGATTCTTCAGGCGTTCGTCGTGGGGAAGATTGGAGAGCACTTGTTTCTCAAACTGCGGCCAATCGCCGCCGGAAATCACGGCCACCTTCACAATTTTTAGCAGAGCGCTGAACAGTGTGGCCATCTCGGCATCGAGAGATGCTTTGCTTTCGGCAAGCGTACCGTCCAGATCAAAAACAATTAGCTTTTTCATTGTCCTTCCACCTCCGAGTTTGTGCGATCTCGTTTAGAGTTTCCGCCCCTTTGGCCAAACACCGACCGCCCCAGAGCCGATACTGATATATCAGTTCGAATCGCAGGGGATACAGAAGTATTTGACTCATGGTACTCGACATCTCTCACTCACTCCAGGGCCTTCACCGTTGTGGCGCTCGCCACGTCGACGATGCCCACCGACGCGTCCCGGGTGCCCTTCAACGCATTGAGCATGCCGCTCTTGTATGTCCTTATCCATGGTACATCTCTTTGTCTATGTTAACTGTTAATAATTTAATGCCTTGGCAACCGCGACGCAGGCCGGGCCGCCCGCATTCCTTGAATGCCCGGGATAGTGCCTGGATACGCCGCGAGGCCGTGTCTTTATGCTTTCCTTATCTCGTCGAAGAACGGTGTTTTTCCGGTCTCGACGCAGTGGGCGGCGTAGAGGTACATGGAAGCGGACCAAGTCTGCCAGTCCTGGCCCCGCGGCGTTCCGTCCTGGGCTTTCAGCCACTCGTTGAAGCCGAAGGAGAGACCGGCGTCACAGGCCAGCTTCACGATTTCCGTGAGCGCGTCGAGCTTACGCTCCGCCAGGCCGTGCCGTCCCGCGCCCACAAGGGCGGCTACATAGAAACCGCACACGAAGGGCCGCACGCCCCCGTTGTGGTATTCGCCGGGAAGGTTGTACTGGGCGTAGCGGCTGCGCCAATCCGGGTCAGAGGGGTGGATGTAAGGGAATAGGCACGGCGGCAAGTCTAAAGCGAGGAGGCCCCTGTCCCTGAGAGCGGTGCTCTCCTTATCCACCCAGCCCACGAGCTTCCGGGCCCTGGAAGGCGACGCGATGCCCGTGAGGACGGCGAGGCTGTTGCCGAGAAGGTCGAAGCGCTCGTTGCTGTGCACCTTGTAGGACCAGAGCGCGTAGTACGGCTTGTGGGGCACGGAAAGCCCCTCGTGGATGTGCCTGTGCTTGACGCCTCCCAGTATCTCGAAGCGGTTCATGAGGCCCCTCAGGATTTCCGCTCGCCGGTGCTCAGCGAAGAGCCGGAGAGCGGCGTAAACGAGTGTGTTCACGTAAAGGCCGAATCCCTGGACCCACTGCTCGTCCCGCCAGTCACTCGTGGGCTGCTGGGCCACGAGAACCATGTCCTCCGGGCTCTGGTAAGCGAGCCACGTAAGGGCTTTTTGGGCCGCCTTGTCTAAAAACTTCTTCTCGTTAGTGGCCTTGCGATAGAAGGCGAGAGCCATCAAGAAGAGCGGCGTTGTGTCGCTGGAGCCCCTGTCGCCGGGATCATCCACGAGGCAAGGGATGTGCCCCAGGGGGGTCTGGTTCTTGGCGAGCGTGGCGAGGACAGCGCGGAGCGAGGTCTTCAGCTCTTCGTTGCCAGAAACCAGGACGCCTATGGAGGCGATGAGGAGATCTCGTGTGTACGGCTCTGGGTAGCCCCAGCCCGCTGTCCTCGGCAGGCCGTGGTGGCCGTGATTCGCATTGTGAAGGAGGACTTCGATGGCCGCTTTTTTCGCCGTCGTGACCCGCTTACGAAGGCTCGTATCCATTCGCGCTCCAAAAAGAAAGATTCACCACAGAGACACCAATGCTACAGAGAAAAAATCCTTGTTGGATTCTCCGGTTTTCCTTGCTTCGAACTTGCGAATAGCCATTATCTCTATGGTCATAATCTATGTCCTCTCTGCGGACTTGTCAAGTGCATCTGGGAAATGTGGGGGTATGTCTCTTTGTTGTCATGCTCATGTCCTTTCCATCGCGGCGTTGTATTCGCCGCGGCGAGCAGCCCGGTTGCACCTGGCTCGATGATACAGAGCTTGCTGTGCCGCCAACACGTGGGTCTCCTCGCCTCGCCAAATCTCCAAAGCCGGTTGCTGGATGGCGCGGGCAAATGAAAACGCCAACGCCCAAGGTAATCGCGACTTGAATCTAACATTCATGGCATTCAAACGGGCCGAGGCCAGTTCGCCGGGTTGGCCGCCCGACAAGAACGCAATCCCCCCAACGGCAGCGGGAACGGCTCGCAAGAGACACTTCACCGTGGCGTCAGCCACTTCGTCCACCGCTTCCTGCTTGGGGCAGGTCAATCCCGGAAGGACCATGTTGGGCTTGAGGATCATACCCTCCAGCATCACCCGTTGTGTGTAAAGCTGGTTGAAAACCGTTCGCAGGACTTCCTCCGTTACCTCGTTGCACCGCTCCAGTGTATGCACGTCGTCCATTAGCACTTCCGGTTCGACGACGGGGACAAGTCCGGCTTCCTGGCACAACGCGGCATAGCGAACCAATGCCTGCGCGTTGGCCTCGATGCAACCCCGGCTGGGAAGACAATCGCCCACGGTAATCACCGCTCGCCACTTGGCAAAACGGGCGCCCATTTGAAAATATTCCTTGAGGCGGTCGCGCAATCCATCCAGACCTTCGGTTATTTTTTCTCCGGGATGACCTGCCATGTCCTTTGCACCGGTATCAACTTTGATGCCGGGAATGATTCCCGCATCGGTGATGACTTTAACAAAGGGAGTGCCATCTTTCTTCTGCT
>PMZJ01000023.1:106642-119951 GCA_003170415.1 Phycisphaerales bacterium
TCGCCGGCGACCAGCGTCCTCGCTGTGTCTATAATATCTTTTGTATTCATTTATAATGGTTCCTTGGTTGTGAAGGTTTGTGGGGGGCCTACTATTTTCCGACGGCGCCTGAAGGCGGCTGCTGCGGTTGGATGCGAGGCCGCAATGCCAAGTTATCGCTCAGCATGTAATATATCATGGCAGCTAACATCAAAAACAAGAAAACCCAAAAACTCCAGGTATGATGTATCCGTTTCCAGTAAGGCTTATCGTCATGATGCTTCTTGTTGTGCTCCTCCCTTTCCTGCCGATGGTGATTTTGTCCATTTTCATTCATTGGTTCCGTCCTTTCTTGATTCAATTTCCAATAATCCCGATACGGTGTTCTTATTCCTTTTCTATATCCATTTCCAGTTGCGGATTTCCGGCATATCTTCGCCGTGCTTGTCGATGTACTGCGTGTGTTCGATGAGTTTGTCCTGCACCATTTGCTTCAGGTGGGCCCCCTTATCGCCCAATTGCGGCAGCCGATTTATCGCATCCAGTACCAGGTGGAATCTATCAAGGCCGTTTAAAACCGTCATGTCGAAGTACGTTGTGATAGTGCCCTCTTCCTTATAGCCGTGAACATGCATGTTTTCATGGTTGGTTCGGCGATAGGTCAGCCGGTGAACCAGCGAAGGATATCCGTGGAACGCAAATATGACCGGCTTGTCTTTAGTGAATAACGCATCGAAGTCCTGATCGCTCAACCCGTGCGGATGTTGCGTATTCGGTTCCAGTTTCATTAAATCGACAACATTGACCACGCGGATTTTCAGATCAGGCAGATGTTTACGCAGGATGGAAACAGCGGCCATGCACTCGAGAGTTGGTACGTCGCCGCAGCAGGCCATCACCACGTCCGGCTCGGCGCCTTTGTCATTGCTTGCCCATTGCCATACGCCGATTCCTGTGGTGCAATGTTCGATCGCATCATCCATATTCAACCATTGAGGCGCCTGGTATTTACCCGCGACCACGACGTTAACGTAATGCCGACTCCTCAAGCAATGATTCCAAACCGACAGCAGGCAGTTGGCGTCGGGCGGAAGGTAAACGCGCACTATAGAGGCCTTTTTGTTTACCACATGATCGAGGAAGCCGGGGTCTTGATGGGTAAAACCGTTATGGGCTTGCTGCCAGACATGGGAGGCGAGCAGGTAATTTAGCGAAGCAATTTTCCGTCGCCACGGTAATTCTGCGCAAACTTTCAGCCACTTGGCGTGCTGGTTAAACATCGAATCGATGATGTGAATGAACGCCTCATAGCAGTTAAACAACCCGTGCCTTCCAGTAAGCAGATAACCCTCGAGCCACCCTTCACATTGATGCTCGCTCAACATTTCAATAACCCGGCCGTCGGATGCAAGAAATTCATCGTTCTCTACCGTCCGGGCTTCCCACTGTCGGTTGGTGACCTCAAAAACGCAATTCAACCGGTTGGAAAGCGTCTCATCAGGACCAAAAATCCGGAAATTTCGCTGCTCCCGATTTAATTTAACCACATCGCGCAGGAACTCTCCAAGCACATGCGTATCGGCGGCCTGAACGGATCCTGGCGACGGCACATCCACNNGCGTGAGGATTGGCGCCCATTCTTCGCTCACCTTTGGGTGCCAGCTCTGCCAATTCCGGCATGAGACGTCCCTCTTTATCAAAGAGTTCCTCCGCTTTATAGCTTTTCATCCAGCTCTCAAGGAGTTTGAGATGATCGGGATGCTCGGAATCCACCAGTAATGGAATCTGGTGGGCTCGAAAGGTACCCTCTATTTGTAGTCCATCAACTACTTTCGGTCCGGTCCAGCCCTTAGGTGAGTTGAGGACGATCATCGGCCAGCGCTGTCGAGTGGTGTCATTTTTATTCCGGGCGTTATTTTGGATTTGCCGAATACTCTCGATGACCTCTTCCAAAGTTCCGGCCATGAGTTGATGCATCGCTTCCGGCTCATCCCCTTCCACAAAGTAAGGCGTCCAGCCGCAGCCTCGCAAGAATTGCTCCAATTCCTCATGCTCTATGCGGGCCGACACAGTTGGGTTGGCTATTTTATAGCCGTTGAGATGCAGGATCGGCAGCACGGCTCCATCGGTGATCGGATTGAGAAACTTGTTGGAGTGCCATGCCGTTGCCAGCGGGCCTGTTTCCGCTTCTCCGTCACCGATAACGCAAGCAACGACAAGATTGGGATTGTCGAACGCAGCCCCAAAGGCATGGCTAAGCGAATACCCTAATTCTCCGCCCTCATGAATCGACCCCGGCGTCGTCGGCGCAACATGGCTGGAAATACCACCGGGAAACGAAAATTGCTTAAACAGCTTTTTCAGTCCGGCTTCGTCCTGGGTGACGTTCGGATAAACTTCACTCCATGTGCCTTCGAGGTAAACATTGCCCACAATAGCCGGGCCGCCGTGACCGGGGCCGGCGATATAGAACATATTCAGGTCATACTTCTTGATGACNNATGACCCGGTTCAAATGCACATAAATAAAGTTCTGCCCCGGTGTAGTGCCCCAATGCCCGAGCAGCATCGACTTCACGTGTGACAGTTTCAGCGGCTCCCGAAGCAAAGGATTGTTACAGAGATAGAGCTGCCCGACCGATAAATAATTGGCGGCACGCCAGTAAGCATTCATCTTGTGGAGCAGTTCAGGGGTGAGTGTTTTTGTATTTGTCTTCATTACAGTTTCTCCTTTTGTAATCGTAAAGCGTTGCCGATGACTGAAACGGAACTCAGGCTCATCGCGGCGCCGGCAATAATCGGGCTGAGCAACAAGCCGAAGAATGGATAGAGCAACCCGGCTGCGATGGGAATTCCCAGTGCGTTATAGATGAACGCGAAAAACAGGTTTTGCCGGATGTTGCGCATGGTGGCGTGACTGAGGTGGATCGCTTTGGCAATGGCGCGGAGATCGCCTTTCACGAGCGTGACACCGGCGCTTTGCATGGCCACGTCCGTGCCCGTGCCCATCGCAATCCCCACATCCGCTGCCGCCAACGCCGGCGCGTCGTTGATGCCGTCGCCAGCCATGGCCACGACTTTTCCGTCATGCCGGAGCTTCTGGATGCGGTCGCTTTTGGCTTGCGGTTCGACTTCGGCTTCCACCGCGTCAATGCCCAGCGTCTTTGCCACCGCTTCGGCGGTGCGCCGATTGTCACCGGTGACCATGACGATTTGCAGCCCCAAAGCGTGCAGGTCACGAATCGCGTCCGGCGTGGTGGGCTTCACCGGATCAGCAACCGCGAGCAAACCCACAGTTTTTTTGTCCACTGCGACAAAGATGACGGTCTGTCCGGTTTGCTGAAGCTCTTGAGCCTTCGTCTCCAGCGCACCAAAGTCAATCACTCCTTCGGTGCGAAGGAAACTCGGTTTGCCGACGAGCACATTCTTGTTGGCAACATGACCAAAAACGCCGCCGCCAGTGACGGAACGGAAGTCGGCAACTGGTTCAAGACTGAGGTTCTTTGCTTTCGCGCCAGCTATGATTGCAGCAGCCAGAGGGTGTTCGCTGCTTTGCTCCAGCGAAGCGGCCAAGCGAAGGATTTCGTTTTGGTCGAAGCCCTCGACCGTCACTGCATCCATGAGACGCGGTTTTCCTTCGGTGAGTGTGCCCGTTTTATCCACAACGAGCGTGGTGATTTTCTCCAATCGTTCGAGCGATTCGGCGTTCTTCACGAGCACGCCTTCCTGCGCACCGCGCCCAACACCGACCATGATAGACATGGGCGTCGCCAGACCGAGCGCGCAAGGACAAGCGATGATCAGCACCGCAACCGCGTTCACGATGGCGTAAGCCAGGCGTGGTTCTGGACCGAGCCACATCCATAGTACGAATGTAAGCGCCGCCACGGTCACGACCGTCGGAACGAACACGGTGGCAACCTTGTCCGCCAATCCTTGAATCGGCGTGCGACTTCGTTGCGCTTCCGCGACGAGATTCACGATCTGCGCGAGCAGCGTGTCGCTGCCAACTTTCTCCGCGCGCATGACAAAACCGCCCGTGCCGTTAACCGTGCCGCCCGTCACTTTGTCGCCGATGTTCTTTTCCACCGGGAGGGGTTCGCCGGTGATCATGGACTCTTCCACGCTGGAATGACCTTCGACCACCTCGCCATCGACAGGCACCTTGTCACCGGGAACCACGCGCAACCAGTCGCCGACTTTCACCTGATCGAGCGGGACTTCATGATCGCCTCCCGGTGCGACTTGTCTCGCCGTTGGCGGTGCGAGGTTGAGCAACGCTCTGATGGCGCTGCCCGTGCGACTGCGGGCACGGAGTTCAAGAACTTGGCCCAATAGCACGAGCACCACAATCACCGCCGCCGCTTCAAAATAAATATCCACCGAACCGTGGGGTCGCATTGCAGGCGGGAAAATGCCCGGCGCGAGGATTGCCACGACGCTGTAAGCGAAGGCTGTGCCGACACCGACGGCAATCAGCGTGAACATATTCAAATGCCACGTCACCAGCGAACGCCAGCCGCGCTGAAAGAACGGCCAGCCCGCCCACAGCACCACGGGCGTCGAGAGAACGAATTGAATCCAGCGCGATGCATCGCTCATCACCCAGCTTTCGTGACCAAGCACGGGAATCAGATGTGCCATTGCGAGCACAAAAACGGGCAGCGTAAGTGCCGCGCCCAGCCAGAGGCGTCGTGTCATGTCCCGGAGTTCCGTGTTCTCTTCCTTGCCTGTGCCAGCCGCTACCGTTTTCAGTTCCAGTGTCATGCCGCACTTGGGGCAATTGCCGGGATGTCCCTGCTGCACTTCGGGGTGCATCGGGCACGTGTAAATAGCTTTGCCCTGCGGCTTCTTTTCGTGTTTCGTGCTGGCGGGCGTTGACAGAAACTTCTGCCGACAGCGGTCACTGCAAAAGTAGAACGTCTGCCCATTACGCTCGGCTCGTATCGCGTACGTTTCGTCCACCGTCATGCCGCAGATGGGGTCGATGGCCATATCAATACCTTTCTTCGTCTATGGTTAACAGTTCACTCCACAGGCGGGTCGTGAACGCACGACTATTTCTTGAATAGCTTGATAATCACGACGGCCAGCAGAACCACCACCAGTACGGCGATCACCGTCCAAACCAACATCCATCCGCCTCCCCCCATCCATCCGCTCATCCATCCGTCTGTATGGTTCATCATATAGCCCCTTTCGTTGTTTTCATGTTCTATCGCTTTCTTTTTTTTGTTTTTTCACTGGCCATGCTGAGTCCGAGTGTGCGGCACACCAACCTTGCAATCATCAGTTCTTCATCCGTGCGGATGACGCGAACAGTGGCCCGGCTGGTCTGTGCGGAAATCACGCCCTCATTCGCCGCGTTTCGCTTTTCTTCGAGTTCGATTCCAAGAAATCCCAGCCCGTCGCAAATCCTGGCGCGGACCGTTGGCGCATTCTCTCCGATGCCGCCGGCGAATACCAGTGTATCCAGTCCGCCCAACGCCGCCGCAAATGCGCCGATCCATTTCTTGACATGGTAACAAAATATCGCGACCGCTTCAGCCGCCCGCACGTCCTGTGTTTCACGGTCGAGCAAATCGTGCATGTCGGAACTGGTTTCAGAAATTCCGAGCAGACCGGAGTGGAAATTGACCATTTCGTTGAATTGCTTCGCGCTCATTTTTTCAGTGCGTGCCAGATACCAAACCAGTCCGGGATCGATATCGCCGCAGCGTGTGCTCATCGGCACCCCGGCTGTCGGGGTGAAACTCATGCTTGTGTCCACAGATTTGCCGTCACGCACCGCCGCTAAACTTGCCCCATTGCCAAGGTGGGCGAGGATGACCCTGCCTTGTGCCGCTTCCGAACCGGCCAAGCGAGCCAGTTCTCCCATTAGAAACGCATACGATAACCCGTGAAACCCGTACCGCCGCACCCCTTGCGCTTCGTAGCGGCGCGGGATCGGCAACAACCGGGCCACGCGCGGCAGGTCATGGTGAAAAGCCGTATCGAAACACGCCACCTGGGGCAGGTCAGGAAATCGGCGATGAAACGCCTCGGTCAGCAGTATCTCCTCCGGCAAATGCTCAGGATCGAATGCACTGAGCCGGCGCAGCTCCTCAACCATTTCCGTAGTGATTCGCTGCGGCTTGCTATACTTCGGCCCGCCATGTACCACGCGATGCCCCACCGCAGTCAATGCATCACGCCCGCTGCGTTCCTCGATCCAATCCATCAGAGTGCCCACCGCCACCGTGTGATCCGGCGCCGTCACTAACCGCGAAAAGTTGTCCGCCTTGTTCAATCCTTTCACCCGCAAGGTGGACTCCGGCAGTCCAATCCGCTCAATCCCGCCCTCCAGAATCCGTCGGAGCGAGTCACCGGCCTCGAACAACGCGAACTTGATGCTCGATGAGCCGCCATTGACTGTCAGGATGTGTGGGTTAGCTGGTTTCATGGATAACTCCTTCATTTTTATATAAGTGGTTGAGACGCAACCAGAGCGGAAAACAAAAGTATGTAATGTTGTAAGTCATGACACCGATACCTTTTCTTTGGCCTTCTTGGTTGCCTTGGCGGTCTCTTGCTTAGTGCCTTTGCCCGACGACCTTTTTTGAGCATTCTGTGAATCTTCAGCCGGATATGTGACCAAAGTGCCTCGGACTTTGGCAAAGGACGTGAGATTATGAACCTGGCGGCGAGTTAGGCTCATGATGTCCTCGGTACGAATTCCCCGAACTGACAAGGCATCCGCAATGAGCGAGCGATGACATCGCCATGGCACCGCTTCGGCGCACACCAAGGCGATACGGTCCTGTTTTGCCAATTCAATCAACTTATCGAGGGCTTTCTCAAATTCCGGGGTCTGCATGTAATCAGCATAGCCCCGAAAGGAGGCATTTCGCCATCCCGTGTTGAGCGAATCTCGCGTCGCATGGCGCAGGCCGCCGAGTCCCGACATGTGCACGTATTTCACTCCGACTTTCTTCAATGATCGCGGCAGTGAATCCTTGTTAAACTGTGGGTTGTGCCAAGAGCGAGGCACCGTGCGCACGTCCACCACGCGAGTTACGGCGTGTGCCTGAAGCAGACGGATGAATTCCTCGAGCGTACGTGTGGAATGGCCTATCGTTAGCACAATCGATGAAGGTTTCGGCCTCGACATTTTCTTTGTCCCTGGATAACCAGTTTTAGTATTCATTATCGGCATGCTCATTTATGGGATTTTTTGAATATTACTCATTAGATAACCTTTAGTCCAAGTGCGGATAGTTTCGCACACGTGGACTTGTAATCAGTGTGACAAATACCTCTAATTCCCAGGCCTTCCGCGACTTGGACGAACATCGGGAGGTTCTCAATATAGATAACCTGATTGGCCGGAACCTGCGCGATATCGAGCGCAACACGAAAAATGTCCGCGTCGGGCTTTAGCAAGTGGACGAAGCAGGAGGAAATGAAAAAATCCACGAACTCATCAAGCTTGAATTTTCGAATTCGGTACGAATTCAGTTCCCGTGCTTCGTTGCTGACCACGACAATCTTCAATCCATACCGCGTCTTAAGCCGGCGGACCAACTCTATCATTTTAGGATATGGCTTCGACTGGGCGAACATGAACTTCCGAAACTGAGCCCGTGTGAACGATCGCTTCTGGTAAAACACCACGCGACTCAAGTATTCTTCCAAAGTGAGCTTGTCCAGCTCGTAAGTGTCGAAGGCCTGGTTATGCCGGCTTTCCATCTCTTCCGGATTCAAGTCGAACGTCTTGGCCGCCAGTTTGCGGGACTCGTGACTCCATCCGTCGGTGAGCAATACGCCGCCGATATCCAGAAACAATGCCGTAATTGAACTGCTCTTTTTCATTTGGCCTCCGTCAGCACAATCGTGCCGGCTGAAGTGGCGTTCAATATGTGGTTTTGTGGCATTGGTTCTCCTTACACCACTCTCTTAAAGTCGACATATCCGCGCTCCACATCCGTGCGGACCAGTTGCACGCGGAGCTCGTGCCCGACGTCCATGCCTTCAAAACCGCTCTCCAATCTTCCTTCAACGGGCGGATGCAGAAGACGGACCCACGTGCCTTTGTCAGATGCGCCGGTAACGATGGCATCGAACTGCTCCCCTATCCTCGATTCCAGCAGCATTGCCGCTGCGGATTTTGTGACCTGTCGTTCAACTTTTGTCGCTGCGTCTTCCTCGTCGGTGCAATGCTTCGCGAGCGATTCCAATTCGTCGTTATCGTAGGGCACGGAACGTCCCGCCATTGCTGCTTTCAGCAGCCGTTGTGTAATCAGATCGGGGAATCGGCGGTTCGGGGCGGTGGAGTGAGTATAGTCCTTGACCGCAAGACCGAAGTGCCCGGCGACACTGCCTCCCGGAAGTTCGACGACGTATTCACCTGCACCCATGAGCTTGATGACGCTGAGAGACAAATCGGGAAAGCGGATAGGGTCAGCGGCTTTCGCCGATACCAGGAATTGCTCCAGGGCCTTTGAGTCGGGCTCTTTGGGCAACGTTGTGCCACGCTCTGCGGCAAGCTCGATGATCCGGTCCCAGCGTTTGGGTATCTGGACTACGCGCCGCAGCGACGGAAACTTTTTGGACGCGAGGTATCGTGCGGTAACGCCGTTGGCGGCGATCATGAAGTCCTCAATAATTTCTTTGGCCCTGTTCTTTTTTTCGGCTTCCATGTCCTTTAGCTCATCTCCGTCAAAGACCGGACGTGTTTCTATTGTTTCGAGGTCAAGCGCACCGTGCAGGTGCCGCAGCGCTTTCAGTTTCTGGGCCAGGCGGTCCTGAAGTCGAAGGTTTTCGTCGAGACCTTTGACCGTGCCTATACCTTGCGGCATCGGGCCGTTACCATCGAGCCAGGCGGCAACGCTGTTGTAGGCAAGCTTTGCACGATTACGAACTGTCGCTCCGTAGAGGTCCGAACTCTGAAGCGACCCATCTCCGGCGATAATCATTTCAATGACGATTGCCAAGCGGTCTGATTCATAGTTGAGAGAGGTAAGGTCCGTGGAGAGTTTTTCGGGCAGCATCGGAAACGTCTCGGCAACAGTATAGACCGAGGTGGTGTTTTGCCGCGCATGTTCGTCAAGTACTGATTGCTTCTTGACGACAGCGTCAACGTCGGCAACGGCGACAAGGACCTTTGCGGCCCCGTTGGGCATGGCTTCGGCAACGGTAAGCTGGTCCAGATCACGCGAATCATCGTTGTCGATGGAGCACCAGAGAAGATTCCTGAGATCACGCGTCGATTCCTCAGTTTGTGTCGCCGGCCCGTGAATTCCGTCGAGCTCGGCGAGCGCCCCAGGAGAAAAATCCGGAAATAATCCTCTTTCCGTCATCACCCGACGTGCAATTTGTTTTAAGAGAGAACGATGTTGTCCGTCGTTTGTATTCGTCATATTATCACCTTAATAGAATACCATATTGTATTTTCCTGCTCAATGAATGCTTTCTCCTCGCCACGGCTAAAATGCGTAACTGTTTATCCGTCAAACCTTTAGCGAATTTAACACCTCCATACCCTGACATAAATTTAAGGCCTACCCTGCCTTTAGCCACGGTCGACTTAGGTAACCATCCTGTTGAACTAATTTTTTTATAGTGAGGTTTGGTTCTTCTCGGATTGCCCGCTGATCAAATTATACAGCCACGCAAATATCAACCCGCCGCCAAACCCGTCCGCCAGTGCCCATACCAGCCCTATTACACTGCCCAAAGGACTGATGTTATACCCGCGGTACAAATGGCCGAGGAAAGGCACCTCTCCCGTTGCTCCCTCGAACATCATTATCCACCACGTCAGGAAAAATACCCCAAAACCCCACAACAGCCCGAACGTCAGCGCAAACGCCTTCACATTGAGTTTCATAATCATCTCCTTAAAATATATAACCTTATAACCTTTTTTTCATTCTCTATGATTATTACGTTTCAACTTGTCTTTGAGTGCCTGACTGATTTTGATAAGTAGCCCGGTGAAACTTCTTTTGCGGGGATGAACATGTGCGACACTGGATGCCATATCATGTCCTAGCTCAACCTCAACAGAGGGCGACTTCCTGATTGAAAGTATCTGGCTCGGATATACGCTGCGATGGCCGGTCATAAGAAAGCTGATTATGCAGGCAACCGTCGCGTATGGCGCGAGTTTGGGACCGAAAAGCTCGACCGACATAATACTTGCGCTGATGGGTGTATTGGTGCAGCCCGCAAGGACGCTGACGAGCCCGATTGCCGCAAAGGTCGCGACATCCAGGCCTGTTAAATGCCCGAATACGGTGCCGGCCGTCGCGCCTACGAAGAAAATAGGCGTAACGATTCCGCCGCTGCCGCCGGAAGCGAGTGTTATGCTCG
Source organism: Phycisphaerales bacterium (assembly GCA_003170415.1). Classification (GTDB taxonomy): domain Bacteria; phylum Planctomycetota; class Phycisphaerae; order Sedimentisphaerales; family Anaerobacaceae; genus Fen-1362. The sequence continues at coordinate 116,975 of PMZJ01000023.1, forward strand.
TAAAAACAATTTTAAGAATGGATGCATACCATGGGCCGGGGACGCCCGTTAAAGATGATTTGATGCTTTCGAGACCAAGCCCCAGGTAGTCGCGTGAAAAAATAAAAGTGAGCACAATGAGCAAAAGCCCCCCAATCAGCGGTTTCAATATCGGATGCAGATGAAATCTGCCGGATATCTTGTGAGCCAATGTCATCATTTCGATAAGAAACATCGAGACCAGCCCGAAAAATATTCCTGCCACCGCGACCTTCAGAAAAAACGCCTCGCTGAAAACCGGAACAAAATCAAAGGGCTGATTAAAATAGCTCAAACCAAGAAAGGTGGAAACCTGGTATGAGGTGATACCGGCGACGAACGACGGCAACAGAACTTCATATAATATCGAACCCGCGAAGAGGACTTCCACTCCGAAAAACGCCCCGCTGATGGGCGTGCCGAACACCGCGGCAAAACCCGCGCTGATGCCGCAGATAACAAGTTTCTTACGGTCAACATTGTTAAACCTGAAAATGTCCGCGAACTTTGATGATATCGCCGCTCCTATCTGGGCTGCCGGGCCTTCCTTGCCCGCAGAACCGCCCGAGGCGATTGTAATAATGGTCGCGATAAGCTTTACCGGCACGACGAGAAACTTGATTTTCCCGGAGCGTTTGTGTATCGCTTCGATTATCTTCTCCGTGCCATGTCCCTCCGCTTCCGGCGCCAGGAATTTGATAATCAGAACGCTGGCGAGAAACCCCACAGGCATCAGCAGAAAATAATACTTATACGCGGAAGCATGCTCTATCGACCAGTTGAGCAGCTTGATAAAAACGGTCGTCGAAAGTCCGATGATAGAACCTACCACCGTCGCCAATGCTATCCACTTGACGACACTGATAAAAATAACAGTTTGTTCAGCTATCCTTCTTCTCATTAACAGGTCCGAAAACCCCCGAAAATCTCGCGTTAGAATGCCACTGACATCATAAGTGTGCTAACCAATTTTACGCTTCATACCAATCATTTCAAGGATAACTATTAATTTTTTGATAACACAGAATGTCTACGCATATCTGCGAACCTCAAAATAATCACCACAAAACTTAAGTTCATAGCGGGTTAATTGGGTAGCAAAGAAAAAAAGGGTAACTTCCTAACGATCAAGAAGCTATCTCTGCAATCCAATAGTGGCTGCTTCACATGAAAAATGCCTTCTGGGAGAAATGGTGCGCGGCGGCTTAAGCGGTATCAGATTATTTATGGGCTTCAGGTTTAGGCTCGGCTTTGACTTTAGCTTTCCGAATCTCCTGCTCCGCCTGCCCCCAGTCCTGAACTGCTCGGCCATCCTGGCGGTCCCGCTTCTCGTACAGTTCATAGGCCCGCCTGGCAATCTGTGGCGTCAAATCGGTCGGTGTCCTGGCTTTGGCGGGATCGAAAATCCGATATGCGAGCAGTTTCACGCGGTCGTTCACGAGGAACCACAGCAACGCATAACCCCACACGAACCCGGCCCAACCCCAACCGAGGGGTGTCATAAACAGCCCATAAACCGCTATCAACGTCGCAATTATTTGCGTGCCGAGCACTGCCCCCCATAAAATCTTCGCGGGACGTATGGACCAGAACGGGCCTCGCGTACGAGTAAGGAATATCGTCAGATGTCCCGCAACGGACAGCTTCAAATACATCAGCGTCTGGATGTGCGCACGGTCGAGATGAAATACCCGTTCGCCGAGATAAAACAAGCCGAAGGCGGCAACGACCCCGATGACGCCCAGCACCGTAGCAATTCCCAGCACCATGCGCATATTCCATGCCTCGGGCTGGTCCTTGTAATGAACGTTGTCATAAGCAATGGATAAGATGGCACCATCGTTGAGCAACGCCAGCATCACTATCATCACCGCCGTCAATGGATAAAAGTTGAAGACCAGTATCGCCAGTGTCATGAACAACAGTACGCGGATCGTCTCGGCGATACGGTAAATCGCGTAACTGTTCATCCGCTGAAAAATTCTCCGGCTCTCCTTAATCGCGTCAATAATAACCGAGAGGCCCGGCGTCAGCAACACAATGGCCGCCGCTGCTCGCGCCGCGTCCGTCGCCGCCGAAACGGCGATGCCGCAGTCGGCTTTTTTCAGCGCAGGGGCGTCATTCACCCCGTCGCCCGTCATGCCGACGATGTGGCCGCGTTTCTGCAGGACATCCACAATGTGAAACTTGTGTTCGGGGAACACCTGGGCGAAACCGTCGGCCTTCTCGATGGACTCGGCTACCGCTGTGGTCTCCTGTTTCTTTGAGTCGCCCAAGCCGGCGGCATCGAGGATATTTGTGCCCATGTCTAACTTTTTGGCGGTTTCCTTGGCAATGGCCAGTGCATCGCCCGTAACCATCTTTACTTTTACGCCCATCTGGCTCGCGGTCGCGATAGTTGCCTTGGCATCTTCCCGTGGGGGATCGAACAGGGGCAGCACACCGACAAACTGCCATTGCCCATCGCCCTCAGCCCTCGCCACGCCCAGCGAACGAAAGCCGCGTGCCGCGAATTCGTTGACCGCCTTCTCGACGGCGGGCTTCACCTGCCCGGCATTGGCCGACAATTCCAAAATCACCTGCGGCGCGCCTTTTGTTACTTTGAACGTCTTTCCGTCTTTGGCTTTGACGGCGGCCTCAGTGCGTTTATGTACCGGGTCGAACGGCTGGAAATGAACCACCTCATAATCTTTTAACGAATCCTTGTTTTTCAGTCCGCCCAGGACGGCCAGATCAATAGTGTCGTTATTGTCCGCTCGCGACGCCAGCGCGCCATTGAGGATGACTTGCTCGGCGGGAGTATTGTTCACGCTGAACGGATCGCCCAGCGTCAGCTTGTTCTGTGTAAGGGTGCCGGTTTTGTCCGCGCACAGCACGTCCACGCCCGCCAATTCCTCGATTGCCACTAACCGGCTCACAATCGCCTCTTTCTTAGCGAGCAGGCGCGCGCCGACCGCCA
>PMZJ01000023.1:119974-122820 GCA_003170415.1 Phycisphaerales bacterium
ATCACCGCCACCAGAGCCACCGCTATGATAATTAGGTAATTACCAATTTTCAGCACCGCGCGCTGAAAATGGCTGACGGTGTGCGCCTCCTGTACTAATTGCGCCGTCTTGCCGAAGTAGGTGTTCGCTCCCGTGGCATAGACCAGAGCGCCTATTTCGCCTTGGCGGATAATCGACCCCGAAAACACCGCCTCACCAGGTTTGCGCGTAGCGGGCAACGACTCTCCCGTCAGGGCGGACTGGTCCACCTCCACCGGGTCGCCCTCCAGCAAGCGAGCATCCGCCGGAACAATATCGCCCAGGCGCAAACGAATGACATCTCCCGGCACCAACTCACGCGCCTCCGGGGTGACCCACTTTCCGTCGCGTTTCACCCTGGCCTTGATAGCCAGTTTGGCCTTCAGGGCCTCGATGGCGTTGCCTGCCTCGTGTTCTTCCCAGAATCCGACCACGGCGTTGGCAACAAGCAAAAGGAGGATGATGAAAAAATCCGGCCAGTGCCGGACCACGCCCGACAGAATCACCGCCACTTCAATCATCCACGGGATGGGGCCCCAAAAATAGGTGAGGAATTTCAGGAATGGATTGGTTTTCTTTTCCTCAATCTCGTTAGGCCCGTATTGGGTCAGCCGTTTCTGTGCCTCGGCCTGACTGAGGCCTTCCGGCGATGACGCTAATTTTTTCTCCAATTCCGGCATGGGCAGGGATTTTAGATCGTCCTTCGCCTCGGGCTTCGAGGGCGGGTTCTCCACTCCAGATTTTTTTATGGTCGTTTGCATAGTTACTATTCTCCTCGTCACCGCAATTATTCTCCAAACCTGCGAATAAACCATATCTTAACCACCTGTGTCAGAATCGCATAGCCCAGCAGTATGATTGCCAGAAACAGCCAGTACAGCAGCGGGAGCGAGACAAACCCGAGCGTTTTCGCCAGGGGCGAAACGGTCAGCCAGGCGCCTACCACAACGATGATTACGGAAGTGAGAATTAGCGGCCAACTGGCCCGGCTTTCGATAAACGGAATCTTGTTGGTGCGAATGACATGGATGATTAGCGTCTGGGTGAAAATCGACTCCACGAACCGGCCGGTGTGGAACAGGGTCGGGTTTTGCCAGCAGTTGAAAACGTACAGCATCATGAAGAACGTCACGTAATCGAAGATAGAGCTTATCGGCCCGATAAACAGAATAAAACGCAGTATCCTGTCAATCGCCCACGTACGCGGCCTGGTCAGCCAGTCAGCATCCACCTCGTCGGTGGGGATGGTGGTCTGCGAGAAGTCGTACAGGAGGTTGTTGGTCAGCACCTGGATAGGCAGCATGGGAAGGAAGGGCAGGAAGGCGCTCGCCCCCACAACACTGAACATGTTGCCGAAATTAGAGCTGGCCGCCATCTTGATGTACTTGATAATGTTGCCGAACACCCGCCGGCCTTCCAGCACGCCCTGCTCCAGTACCAACAAGCTGTTTTCCAGCAGGATGATATCGGATGATTCCTTGGCGATGTCCACTGCGCTATCTACCGAGATGCCCACATCAGCGGCCTTCAAGGCTGGGGCGTCGTTGATGCCGTCACCCATGAATCCCAACACGTGGCCCTTGCTCTGGAGCGCACGGATGATGTGTTCCTTGTGAGCCGGGGCCAATCTGGCAAAGACGCTGGTCGCGCTGGCGGCTTCAGCCAATTCCGTCTTGCTCATCGTCTCGATTTGGGGGCCGAGCAAAAGATGCTCCACCGATATGCCGACTTCCTTGCAGATATAGGCGGTGATTATCTCATTATCACCGGTCAGGACCTTGACGTCCACGTTCAGGCCGCCAAGCCGCTTCAATGCCTCCGTAGCGGTGGCCTTTGGCGGGTCGAGGAAGGCCAGGAAACCCAGCAGAATCAGGTCCGACTCATCCTTGACCGAATAGACCGGCTCATCTGAACCGCCCGGCATCTGCTTATAAGCCAGGGCGATCACCCGGAAACCCTGACTATTCAGGTCGTCCGCTATCTGCCTGCGTTTGGCGTCATGTTCTGGCTGAACAGCGATTACCTCCCCATTGATTTCCACCCATGTGCACAAGCTCAGCACTTCATCTACCGCGCCTTTACAAATCAGCGTGTTCAACCCGGTTTCATCTTCCACAATCACCGACATTCGGCGACGCACGAAGTCGAAAGGTATCTCGTCAATCTTGTGGTACTTCTCCTTAGCTTTCAGGCGTTCTTCCAGTTCATCATGGTCGAGAATTGCCTCGTCCATCAGGTTCTTCAGCCCGGTATGGTGGTAGCTGTTCAGATAGCCGTATTGCAGCACTTTATCGCTGGGGTCGCCGTGCGCATCCAGGTACTTTTCGAGCACAATCTTACCCTCGGTGAGGGTGCCGGTCTTGTCGGTACACAGCACATCCATCGCCCCAAAGTTCTGGATGGCGTTTAGACGCTTGACGATCACTTTCTTGCGTGACATCACGATGGCGCCTTTGGACAGATTGACGGTCACGATCATAGGCAGCATCTCGGGGGTCAGCCCGACTGCCACGGCCATGGCAAACAGGAAAGCTTCCAGCCAGTTGTGCTTGCTCAGCCCGTTGATCAGGAAAACAGCCGGAACCATTACGGCGATGAAGCATATCATCAGCCAGGTGAACTTGTTCACGCCCTTGTCGAAGCTGGTGAGTTGGCGCTGCCCGACTATGCTGGCAGCCAGCGAGCCAAAGTAGGTGCGGTTTCCGGTTTGGATGACCACAGCGGTCGCGGAGCCGCTCTCCACATTGGAACCAAGAAAGCAGAGGTTGGGCAGATCAAGCGGATTTTGAACGTCTGCTGACGCCTGGGCGGCTTTCTTCTCCACAGGC
>PMZJ01000023.1:122880-136719 GCA_003170415.1 Phycisphaerales bacterium
CGCACCAGCGTCGCCGTGTTGCTGACCATCGCTTTGAGCTTCTCGGCCGCGTTATCGGCACGCATCTCCTGGAAGAAACGCAACACCACACCAAGAACCACCATCACGAAAATGACCACCGTCGCCCGCTGGTCGCCGGTTAGATAGGAAAGCACGCCCAGCGCTGTGAGCAGGAGGACCAATGGATTCTTGACGTTACCCAGGAGGCGCATCAGGGCAGATTTATGTTTCTCTCGGGCAATCTCGTTCGTCCCGACCTGCTTCAGGCGGGAATCGGCTTGGGCCTCGGTAAGACCGCTTAGTTGCGATTCAAGCTCTTTCAGGACGGTATCGGTATCGGCACGCGCTTTTTCCAATAGTTCAACGGAGTAATGCGCTTCGTTGCCACCAGGGAGATTACCCGGGTGCTGAGATGCGTTCAGTGTCTTCTTTGAAATTTCCATTCATGCCCTTATGCTGTATCGTCTTGGCCCTGTTGAGAGGTTTACGAGTCAAATTACCTGGGCTGCCACAGTATTTGAGGGGCTTCCAGAGGAACAGCAACGCTATCATAGTTCGGTATCACTCTCGCTGTATAGTCTGTCGCAGGCCGGGTCGCTGATACCGTTACGCTGTAGATATAACCTCCGACCGCACCCACCAGTTGTCGGCCTCGCTTTACCTCCTGCCGTACCGGACTACTGCCATTTATCCCATCCGCATAAAGCTCCACTCGAACCGCATTCGGGTCGATGTCGTTGAGATATACCTCAACTTCAAATATATGCTGCTGTCCGCTGGTTTCAACCTTTATTCCGCCGAAACGCATCGCGGCCCATTTTTCTTCGAGAGTATGCCGCCAATTTACCAGCTTTTTGCCCATTGCACCTTTATCGCAAGCACGCACACGATAGGATGCCGCAGCCGGAAGGTAATGCTGCTCAGTGTATTCTCGCACGGTGCGGTTGGCTGAAAAGCGAGGCGTCAACATCGCCATGCTTTCACGAATACGCGCTACCCATGCTTTAGGAAATCCCTTCTCATCACGGTTATAAAACTCGGGGACCAACTTGCCTTCGAGCAGGTTGTAAAGTGCATTTGCTTCGACAGTGTCCCAGGCCGGGTCGTCGCCATGTTCCTGGCCGTCTCCCAGCGCCCACCCAACTTCCGGCGTGTATGCTTCGGCCCACCAGCCATCCAACTCCGACAGATTGACGCCTCCATTGACAAGCACTTTCATGCCGCTGGTTCCACTCGCCTCCCATGGGCGCCGCGGTGTGTTAATCCAGACATCCACTCCCTGCACCAGGTGTTCGGTCAAATGCATATCATAGTCGCTAAGGAATACCGCATGTGAACGCACCTCGGGCCGGCGGATAAAACGCGTCCATTCCTTAATCATTTCCTGCCCTGCCCGGTCCCCCGGATGGGCCTTACCGGCGATAATTAGTTGAACAGGCCGCTGGGTGTCGGTCAACAGGCGAAGTAGTCGCTGCGGGTCATGCAGCAGCAGATTCGGTCTCTTGTAGGGCGCAAAGCGGCGTGCAAAACCGAGCGTTAATGCGTTTGGATCAAATAGATACTTTGTATTGTCAACCACTTCGGGCGATGCGCCTGACTCAGCCAGTTGCCGAGACAGCCGTTCACGGGCATATTCAACGAGGGACTTACGGGCCTCAGTACGAAATTGCCAGAGTCTGGCGTCGGGGATGCGGCGAATGTTCTCGCCCAGTGTTTCTGTTGTTCCCAGCCAACGGTCTTTTCCGCAGGCCTCAGTCCAAAGTTTGTCGGCTGCCGCCGAATCCCAGGTTGACGTATGGACTCCGTTCGTAACGGACCCGACTGGCACTTCGTCTGCCGGCCAGTGTGGAAAGAGAGGTTCAAAGAGGTGCCGGCTGACTTTCCCATGCAATCGGCTCACGCCATTTACCGCTCCGCTGCCTCGTATGGCCAGGTAAGCCATATTGAAATACTCTGACGAGTCGTTAGAGTTTTGCCGCCCAAGAGCGAGTAAATCGTGGATTGGTATATCAAGCCTCTTTTGGGCATACCAACCAAGGTATTGCTCGATAAGTGCTGGAGCGAAACGGTCAAAGCCGGCGGCTACCGGTGTGTGCGTGGTGAATAGATTACCAGCTCGCGTGACAGCGAGTGCTGCTTCAAAAGGTTGGCCTGTATCTTCCATGAAATTTCTTGCGCGTTCCAGCACAGCGAAGGCGGCGTGTCCTTCATTCAGGTGGCAGACCTCCGGCTGGATGCCAATTGCGCGGAGCAGTCGCCATCCGCCAATCCCGAGAAGCATTTCCTGCTTAAGTCGCAACTCCGACCCGCCACCGTAAAGCTCGCTTGTAATTCCTCTATGAGCCGGAAAGTTCGCAGCGTCATTGGAGTCCAGCAGGTAAAGTTTAACTCTGCCGACTTGTACCTCCCAGGCGCGGAGCCACACCGAATAACCGGGAAGCTTCACTTCCAGCCGCAACCACTCCCCGTTCGGTTTTCGCAGAGGCGTAATCGGCAATTGCCCCGGGTCATTGTATGGAAACAGGGCTTGTTGCGCTCCATCCTTATCAATCACCTGGCGAAAATAGCCCTGCTGGTATAGCAGCCCCACGCCGACCACCGGCACACCCAAATCGCTGGCGGCTTTGAGCTGGTCGCCTGCCACATTACCAAGCCCGCCCGAATATATGGGCAGGGCCTCGCTCAGCATAAATTCCATACAGAAATAAGCAACACAGGTCAAAGGAGCTTTTGGATGATTTTGCTGAAACCACGCGGGCGCTGCCGACTTGCGGCCCTTGAGTTCCAAAAGCTCATCCGCTTCCCTGCGAAATTCGGTGTTGGCCAATAAGTTTTTAAGTTTTTCCCGTGAAACAGTCTGCAAAACGACCCATGGATTTTGTGTCAGTTCCCACAATTCCGGGTCGAGCTGTCTCCATACTTTGTCCCCATAATGGCTCCACGACCATCGCATATCCAGAGCAAGCTGGGCCAGAGAATCGAACCCTTCGACTTCCACAGGCATAAGAGAGTATATTGGATTGCCGACATGTGTTTGCTTGCCCATTGTCACTCCTTAAGTTTTTTTCTTAAGGTTTCCATCAGCTTGTCGAATGGTTCGTCGAATTTCCTGACGCCTTCGTCTTCAAGCTGCCCAGTCACCTTGTCGATATTGACCCCGAGTTCCGGCAATCGTGCCATTATCCAGTTGGCTTCCTCGACATCTTGTTCGAGGCGTGATTTCGGATCGCCGTGATTTCGGTAGGCGTCGATGGTCTCAAGCGGGGCCGTGTTTATGGTGTCCGGACCGATTAGCGATTCAACGTATTTCACATCGCTGTAGTCCGGGTTCTTGGCGCTTGTGCTGGCCCAGAGCAGCCGCTGCACACGAGCACCTTTGTCAGACAGTTTCTTAAACCGATTATTACCGAAGATTTCCTTGTACATTTGATAGGCCATTTTCGCACTGGCGATGGCAACTTGTCCATGCACCTTTTTTGCGAGGTCTGTCTTCGGGCCGCCTTGCGCGATGAGTTTTTCCAGCAGCGAATCCACCAATGTATCGATACGACTCACAAAGAAGCTGGCCACAGAGGCCACATACTCCACGGACTTCCCCTGGACTACCCGCGCTTCGATGCCGGCGATGTAAGCTTGGGCCACCTGTCGATAACGAGGCAACCCAAAGAGCAACGTCACATTGATATTGATTCCTTCACTGATGAGTTGCTGAATGGCAGGCAATCCATCGGCCGTCGCCGGGACTTTGATAAAAACATTGGGCCGGTCCAGCGCAGCCCACAACCGGCGGGCTTCCTCAATTGTGCCTTTGGTGTCATTCGCCAGATGGGGATTGACCTCTAAGCTGACATATCCGTCCTTGCCGCCGGTATTTTCATACACAGACCTGAATTCGTCAGCGGCGCTCTGTACATCGCGCTGGCTGAGAGCTTCATAGATTGCCTTGACGTCTTTTTTCTTAAGGGCTATGTCCCGAATGTCATCATCGTAAATATGGCTTTCCGCTATCGCCTTCTCAAAGATGGATGGGTTCGAGGTCATTCCCCGCAGCCCATCCTCGTCGATCAACCGTCGAAGCTCGCCACCGGTTATCAGATCACGTCGGATGTAGTCGAGCCAAATTGACTGACCGAGCGTTCCCAGTTTTTTCAAAGGATTGTCTTTCATGGTCTTGCCTCCTTGTGTTCCAGTTTCGCAACTTTAGCCAGGCGGCGCTGGTGGCGCTCGGCACCGCTGAATCGCGCCTGAAGAAATGTTTTGACCAGTTCCCAGGCGAGCGAATGGCCGACCACGAGGCCGCCAAGGCAAATCATGTTCATGTCGTCGTCTTCAACCCCCTGATGAGCCGAAAAAGTTTCATGAATTAAGCTCGCACGTACGCCTGCCACTTTGTTGGCAACAACGCACGCCCCCACGCCGCTGCCGCAGATGGCTATGCCTCGATTCACTTCCCCGCGAGCGACTGCACGAGCCAGGGGTATAACAAAATCCGGATAATCATCATCCAGCTTCAGCCGGCGATTACCAAATTCGGTCACTTTGTAGCCGGCCTCGCACAACCTCTTGACGAGGCATTCCTTCAACTCAAACCCTCCATGGTCGGCTGCGACTCCGATATGTTTCGGCGTCATAGGCAATATTTTCCTTGGATCAGCCATTGGTTTTCCCTTCCGACAAGGTCATATCTCGTTCGCAAACGTTCCCCGCAGTGAATCCGCACTAGCGCATCGCAACCGGTACGGAAACTGAATCGCCAAACAGGATGGCTTCCCCGTGCGAGGCCAAGCTGTTCAAAATTACGCCGTCCCGTATCCTTCTGGGGTGCGCCATGCTAGACTTTCAACATGCTCTATTGGTGCACCGCGGACTCAATGGCTTCTGTGTCATCGATGATTTTCTTGGCATTGGCCACCTCGTCGGCTGTGCCATGTGCGACTATAATATATTTACCTGCCTTGATAGCTGTTTCATATTTCACCACACTATCTTTAGGGATGCCTATGCTGTAAAGGGCAGCGCCTATGGCACTGAGGCCCCCAACAACTACAGCGCCTTCCAGCGCTCCAACCAGCCAGGCCACCAGCGGGCCTGCAACCAAAATCGGCCCAAATCCGGGAATCATAAAGAATGCCGAACCAAATAATAAACCCCAGATACCTCCCCAGAAAGCGCCAAGCTTGCCCCAATACTTCATCCGGTCGCCTGTATTGTAGTACCCGACCACAGATTCGTCAGTGTGATAATCCTTGCCCACAATAGAAAGCTTCTTCATGGCAAACCCCGCTTTCTGCAGTTCTTTGATACCAGCTTCAGCTTCAACGTGTGAGTTATACACTGCAACCATTGCATTCGTCTTCTCAGTCATAATTTGATTTCCTTAAATGTTATTGCTGTTTTGTTTTTTTGGTTTTCGCTCAAATTTTATCTTTGCTTGCAATCAGGTCGCTCTCAACATTGAACACGCATCACCTTCTTACCACCAGAACCGGGATTGTCGTATCTTTGTGGATTACCCCATAGGTAACACTGCCAAGTGTCGCAGCCGTTAAAGCACTTTGTCCGTGAGAACCCATAACAATAAGGGCCACCTTTGATTTTTCGGCCTCTTTCACAATCTCCTCAACGGGATGTCCTTGTTTTATGACAGTTTTTGATTGGATACCCTTTTTTTTGCACAGTTTCTTTATTTCTCCTGTATATCTTTCAGCAGCATCCTGTTGATAATCCTCTATGGACTCCGCCACATACCGGCTGGACGGCTTGACAAGTACTGTTCGACTTATCAGGAATCGCTTATCAACAACGCACATGACAATTATTGAGGCATGTAACTGCTTTGCCAGGCCAATCGCATAGGTGGCTGCCTTTTGAGCTGTTTTTGAACCGTCTGTTGGCACAAGAATTTTTGATATCATAAATTCCCCTTTAGTAAAAACCCCTTCTTAAACATCCTTTCAGACAATATGTGCTACTGTGTTTTCACCTTCGTCTGGCGGTATTATACTGCTCCCCGTTGAGAAATACTACCATACTTTGCACCATTCCTTAACGGGGAGCACTACAGTGTGTCACGGCGAAGCCCCTAAGGGACGAAGCCGGACTTTTCGATGATGTATAATCGCGGCTAACTTCTGTTCTCCTTTCTAATGCTCAAAAAAATTAAAACCAGTGTTCCCAAATCCGCGCAAATTTTCTGCAAACATAGACCCGTCCGGGCTGTATAAAAAGGGGTTGTTTTGACGATATATGGTTGTGCGTTAGAAGCCATTTCATAACCGGGCAGCCGCCGCATTATCAGTATTGAAATCGCGGATTATCAGGGCTATGAGATGTGCTCTAAGGAGAAAAGAATGATAAGCATAAAGGAATTGAGACGCAGTTTCGGGTCGATTATCGCGGTTGACGGCGTTTCGTTCGACGTCCAAAAAGGCGAAGTGCTGGGCTTCCTCGGGCCAAACGGGGCCGGCAAGAGCACCGTGATGCGAATGCTTGCCTGCTATCTGCGGCCCGACAGCGGCACCGCGACGGTTTGCGGCTTCGACATTCTCAAAAACCCACTCGAAGTCAGGAAAGCAATCGGCTATCTTGCCGAAAATGTCCCCGCCTACAATGAGATGACGGTAGGGGGAGTGCTGAACTTTGTCTGCGACGCCCGGCAAATCACCGGCAAAGCACGCAGGCAGGCGCTCGACCGTGTCGTCCCGATGTGCGCAATCGACTCTGTTTATCATCAGGCCATTGACACACTCTCAAAGGGCTACCGCCGGCGAGTCGGGCTTGCACAGGCGCTGATTCACGACCCGCAGGTGCTGATTCTCGATGAGCCGACCGACGGCCTTGACCCCAACCAGAAACACGAAGTGCGACAGCTCATCGGCAAAATGGCAAAGGAAAAATGTATCATCATCTCGACGCATATCCTCGAAGAAGTCGAGGCAATCTGCGACAGGACCATAATCATCGCCCGGGGGAAAATTCTGGTGGATTCGACGCCGGAAAAACTTCGCCGTGAATACAACTGCTCGCTTGACGAGGTATTCCGGAAAATAACCCGAAGCAAGGTGGCCTGAACGCGCGGCAACAAAAAGTTTTTTACTGGAGTAAAAAATGAGTGGTTTTAAGGCGGTATTCAAAAGGGAATTAAAGTCGTATTTTACGACGCCGATTGCTTATGTTTTCCTCGTGGTCTTCCTGTTCTTCTCCGGCTATCTTACTTTCAAAAACGGCTTCTTCGAGATTCGCCAGGCGGATATGACGGCGTTCTTCGTCAATATGCCCTTGTTGTTTGCTTTCTTAGTGCCTGCGACGGCTATGCGGCTCTGGGCCGAGGAACGCAAAACCGGCTCAATCGAGCTTCTCTTCACGCTTCCCATTACCGTGATGCAGGCGGTGCTCGGCAAATTCTTCGCCGCATGGGTCTTCCTTCTAATCGCCCTGGTCTTGACCTTCCCGATGGTCATCACGGTCTTTTACCTCGGCCGGCCCGACGTAGGCCTGATAATCACCGGCTACTTAGGCAGCATTCTTATGGCGGGCGGGTTCCTGGCGGTGGGCTGCTTTTTTTCCGCGTTGAGCAAAAATCAGGTAATCAGTTTTGTGCTGTCGGTTGTCGCCTGTGCCGTGCTCGTTTTCGCCGGTGTCCCCACAACGATGAATTATCTTTCCACGTTCCTGCCCGCCGGGCTGGTGACGGCGGTCGGAAATATGAGTTTCGAAACACACTTCGAGTCGATTCAGAAGGGCGTCCTTGAGTTCAGGGACGTCTCCTATTTCCTCTTTCTGATTGTTGGCTGGGTGGCTGCCTGCGCAGTTGTGCTCGAAGAAAGGAAGGCGGGCTGATGAGCAGAACAATAAAAGTGATACTCGCGGTGATTTTTGTCCTCCTGGTAACCTTCAGCGCGATAAGCATATTCCAGGACCTCGGCAAACGCCTGAAAGTCGATGTCACTGACCACAAGCTTTATACGCTCTCGGCGGGCACTAAGTCGATTCTCGCCAAGCTGAACCAGCCCATAAAGTTCAAGCTTTACTACGCCAAAACCGCCGCGATGAAAGGCCCCGACCAGATTAAGTACTTCAACAACTACTATGAATTCGTCAAGGCCCTGCTCGAAGAATACGTCGCCGCCTCAAAGGGGATGGTTGCTCTTGAGATAATCGACCCCAGGCCGTTCTCCGATGACGAGATGGAAGCCGCCCGCAGCGGACTCAAAAGATTTCCCATAACCGACGAGGAAAATTTCTTCTTCGGCCTTGTTGTCCAGACGCAGTTTGGCGCCGAAAAAACAATCCCGTTTTTCTCCCCGGACCGGCAGAATTTCGTCGAATACGACATTAGCTCTCTTATCGATACGGCTACCTCGCGTCAGAAGAAAAATATAGGCGTCCTCAGCTCGCTTCCCGTTATGGGCGAGACAAGCGACTATATGGCACAGATGATGCTTATGCAGGGTCAGCAGCCCAAAATGGCCTGGACCATTATCGAGCACCTCAGACAAAAATACGAGGTTAAAGGCATCCCCGCCGACACCAATGAAATTAACGATGTCGATGTCCTTCTTGTTATTCATCCCAAAAATCTTCCCGTCCAGACGCTCTTCGCGATAGACCAGTTTGTTTTGAAGGGCGGCAGGACCATTATATGCGTTGACCCCTTCTGCGCCTCCGACCGGCAGGAAAACCAGATGGCTGCGATGATGCAGCCCGACAAGGTTTCGCAGGCGTCAAACCTCAGCAAGCTGCTCAATACCTGGGGGCTTGATATGCCTGACCTCACCTTTGCCGGCGACAGGCAGTTGGCGCCGGGAACGTCAGTGGCCGCCAACCGTGAGTCGGAAAAAATTATCGGTTTCCTGAACCTCGCTCCTCCCGCTTGCTTTAATCGCGATAGTGTCATTACTGCCCAGCTTAACAGCGTCAGGGTTTGGTTTGCCGGGGCGTTAAATGTAATCGACTCGCCAAATGAAGTCGCCGGCGCTGGTCACATCGAACGAACCCCGCTTATTATGACCACCGCGAAAGGCAACACCTTCAAGGCCGCCAGCCCCTACGATTTACAGATGCTCGACGCTTCGGCCCTTATGAAAAATTTCTCCGATGGCACAAAGCCCGTGGTTATGGGCTATCTGCTCACAGGCAAATTCAAAAGCAGTTTCCCCGACGGCATTTTAGCAGTGTCCGATTCGCAGGCCGAAGATGCTAACAAACCAAAATCCAAAACGCATATTATGGGCCTTGCCCATGCGACGGAAAATTGTGCCGTGGCTGTGTTCTCCGACGTCGATTTTCTCACCGATCCGCTCGCCTATTATCGTAACCCCATCTTCGGCAATATTGTCGTAGGCGACAACAGCGCACTGTTGATGAACACAATCGACGACCTCTCCGGCTCAACCGACCTTATCTCTATCAGGTCTCGCGGCAATTTCCGAAGGCCCTTCACCGTCGTTGACCAAATCGAGAATAAAGCCGAGGCCGAAACCGCCGATGAGGTGGCCAAACTCAACGACGAAATTACCGGCTTTGAAAGTGAATTGAAAACGCTCGTAACCTCCGCTAACGAAAAAGAAAAACAGGTCATAGGAAACTCGCTTGCCCGCAAAACAAAAGACCTCGAATTGAAAAAACTCAAGGCCAGACAGCAGTTGCGGCAGGTAAAAATGCAAAAACGCCAGCGAATCGAAGCCCTCGGCAACAAGCTGCGGGCCTTCAATATGCTGGCGGCGCCGGTGGTAATATTGCTTATAGCCGTCGTGCTCGGCATTAAGCGTAGCGCCATGAAAAGACACTACATCAGCCACGCGAGCGACGCGTGATGATTGTTGAATTATGATTGATAATTGATGATTTTTTGCGTTTAGCCGTCGCCGGAACGGCGACTGCAGCGGCCGTACTGGCCGCTGCTAAACCGTTAATAATCAATTATCAATGGAAAATCAGGAGTTAATGATATGAGCAACCGTAATTTATCGTTACTTGGTTTTGCGGCGGCCGCTATGGTGGCCCTCGCCGTCGTGGTCGCGGGTATTGGCGACAAACCTTTCGCCAAAAAAGACCAGACCGCCTATCTTATCCAGGGACTTGACCCCGACCAGGTCGCGAGAATCACAATAGGAAAACCCGGCGAAGAGGTAATTCTCAATCGGCGAGGCGCCAATTTCGTGGTCGCCAACCTCGACAACTACCCCGCGCGGACAAGCGAAGTAAACAAGCTCATCACCACCTGCCTGGATATTCAAACCGCTGAGCTTTATACCGATAATCCCGCCAACCACAAAGACCTCGGCGTCACGGAACCCAACGCTACCGTTCTGGTTAAATTCTATAAAGCCGCCTCGGCGGACAAAACCGGTTTGTCGCTGATTACAGGCGTTATCGTGGGCAAAGAAAAACAACGGGGCCGGGGCATTGGGTACATCAGGCGGGTCGATGATAACAAGGTCTATGTTGCCGCGGCACAAATACCCATGATTAATAAGCAGGCGATGGATTATGTCGCGCAGGGACTTACCAGCGTAAAGAGGGAAGACATCAACTCGATAACGGTAAGCTGCCCCAACGATACTTACCTCCTCTTGCCCGGCGACGACGACAAAACCGTCATACTTGAGAATCTCGCCGAAGGCAAAAAACTCAACAATGTTATCGCCAACAGGGTCTTCACCGCCCTTGCGAATTTGAGTTTTGAGGACGTCAACGCCGAATCTTCAAAGCGGGGTTTGCTGTTTGACAGAAGATACCTTTGCCGGCTCAAAGACACCACCGTTTATTCCATCTGGCTCGCCAAAGATGGGGACTTATGGTTTGCCAAATGCGACGCTCAGTTCGCCGACCAGACGCCTGTAACAAAAACGCAGGGCGAAGTCGAATCGGATGAGCAGTTGAAAATCAAAGAAGCCAAACTAATCGCCCGTGACGCCGCGGAAGAATTTTCGGATACACACAAGGGCTGGGTATATCAAATCCCCGATTATATGGCTGCGAATCTCACAAAGACCTCCGCCGAGCTGCTTGAATCCGGTCAACCTCAGGGCGCCGATGTCAAAGAGCCGATGGATACCAACACGGGGGATGAATAATCCGTCGTTTAGGCGATTGTATTTAGCCCTGGGCTTGCCCGCCGTATGCGCAACATCCCTTACGGAAGGCGTGGTTTTACCCAGGGTTGTTGATGTGAAGTCCGCTTAAATTGTTATTTCTCGCATCCGCCCCACGCTCGCCGTGCTGTGTACTTGGCGCAGCAGGTCACTAAAAAATTACATTCCTTCTTGTGGTGAGCTTGCCGAATCCAGTCGAAGCTATTTTCCCCGGTATGGTGTCCCAGAGTTTCCCAACGGCATTGTAAGGATTCCATTCCCGTAGGGGTCGCCATTAAAATCAACGATTACCAATCGCCGCGTGATTGCCGGCCGACAACTTAGAAACGGCTGGTGAACCTTAGCATCACCTGATTAGCGGAGTAATTGTCAGTTCTCCAGTCATAGTCGTAAACGGCTTCGAGCGACCATGTTGTCGCACTGCACACGCACGAAAGGAGCGTGAGGCCCCCGCCGACATTGAACGTATCGTCAGCCGTTTTTAGCCCTGACGTTGTAAACGACCCCGAACCTGCGGCCGTGTACTCCGCAGTCTGTTCCATCCCTGGGTTGGAGAGCTCATGATACCAGTTGAAGTGTCCCTCAGGAACATACGACGTCCCGTCACGATTGCGGAAGTATCGCTCCACCTTCACTCCCAGGCCGGACTCGAGGAAATCGTAATCCTGGGAATTCACCTTCAGATCGACAGCGCCGGCGTCCTTTTCCGTGTAGCCAGTTAGATGTATATGGCTGTACTGGAGTGAAGCAAGCGGCGTGATAGCGAATTCCTGAACGGAAAGGTGAAACCCGGTGCTCGCAAAAGCGGTGTAATCCTGTCCGCTATAATCAGCGTTCGCCTTACGGTCCACACCGGGAAACACAATGTGCCGCATGCTTGAATACTCATTCCAGCCCAATGACGCACTACCGTTGAGGAACCAGGGCCCATCCTCATGACCGATGTAGGCCGTTGCTTGATAGGTATCGAAATCGGTATCGGCGTCGAATGTTTTTCCGTTTATTGTGCTTTGTGCATAGCCAAATCCCAGGCCCGCGCGCGTGTCAAGACCAATAGGTGCGTCGCAGGCGATCATAGTGCCGGCAATTCTGGAGCGGTACCCTGTGGAGACGCCCCGGGCACCTTGGTTGCCGAAATATTCGAAACCTTTCACCCACCAACCGTTGCGCGGCTCGTTGCCTTGACAGTTCGAATCGAGCTGGTTGACATCCTGACTGCACATATATAGGCGAGACAACCAAAGATTCTGAAACTCTCGGATCCCCTGGAATGTCACCAGAGGCGCCGCCAGGGCCGGAGTCGAGGGGGCAAGCTGTGCTTCCGCATTGACGACCGCGGTTGGGTCAGAGAGAGCATTGATTGCAGCCAGGACCTCGTTGGCATCAGGGGACGGAGGAAGGTCTTGTAAAGCTGACGCTACTACAGCGGCTATCGGCGCAGCGGGAGGTAGGACTACTCCAGGAGGAGGCGTTATCGATGCCGTCAACGGTATGCCGGTCGTTTTTATTTCTACCAGACCAGCTGCGGTGCCAGGGGGGTAGAGAGGATTGGGTGAGAACGTGTAAAGCGGATTGGTGGGATCCTGGATTGTCACCGTAACATTACTCCCCTTAGTGCCGGTGGTTTGAGGTTGGACGATATCGAACAGGGTTCCAACCGGGATGTAAGCCGTCGAGGGGACAAGCACGTTGACAGTGAGCGCTGATCCAAGGTTTGCGGCTCCCGTCGGAACGATGTGGCCGTACTGCGCCAGGCTGGTACCGGCCAGGGTCGTATTGATTACCCCGCCAACACCACTATTATCGGCGATAGTTAGGGCACCGGCGATATTCAACGTATTCGTCAAAAGAGAAAATGTATAGGCGTTTACCGCACCGGTGATGCTTGCACTCACTCCAGCAGTATTATCTCCCCCGAGGACCTTGATTTCCTTAAGCCCAGCGGATGCTGATGGGCCGCCGGCTGCGCCATCCAGGACACTCCCGCTATGGAGCGCCAACGTACCCGTATTGTCCGTACCGGTCGTAAGAGCACCTATGACTGTCGTATTCGCAGCAATATCGATCGTGCCGTCACCAGTAAAATTCATGCCCGCGGAGATCGTGGACCCCTTGTTGAAGTTCATTGTACCAGTCCCGGTATCCAACGTGGTCGAATAGACCGACCCAAGGAAATTCACCGTAGTGCCATCGATCGCTTTGATGTAGAGCATCTCTACTCCTGAGTCACCTATGCCTCCATACACAGTCGAGCTGCTATTGAACCAGATAGTGCCCTGACTGGCCGTGGTCGAGACAGCAAGGGGAGTAATAGCCAGAGAAGTGTTGCTCGTAAAGATATCCGGTACCGCAACGATACTAGTGTCAACGAGCAAGGTACTTAAACCTGTAATATCGACGCCATCCAGTGAACCATCTACACTCAACGAGGCGGAGCCGCTGCCGATACTTTGCCTTGTAGCAAAACTCGGCGTACACCAAGCTGTCATAGCAGCAACGAAAACCAGGAGAAAAAATATTCGCTTCATAAAAACACCCCTTTTAACTGAAATTGTTAATATATTTTAAATTTTCTTGCCCTGAGAAAACCCATATCGATGGGACTTCATAAGAATTCTATCGATTTGTTCTGTTATGTTTTTTGTATGCCGTAGGATATGATACATACAATATAATCGGCAATGTAAGCATGTTTTCGCCATATTTCTTACCGCACCCACTATCTATTTTATCGACATTAATC
>PMZJ01000034.1 GCA_003170415.1 Phycisphaerales bacterium
GTGACCGCCGAAGGTGGACGTCCGGCTGACCTGTCGCCGCGCTGAATGGTCGGCGACGTATTCGGCAGCCTTCGCGGCCGTCGTGAGCGCCCAGAAGGCGCGCTCGAGTTGAGCGACGTCCGGCGATGCAGGCAGGAGTTCGGCCATCCGAGAGCATCGTAGTGCCGCGACAATTGCGCGACAGTCGATCCCGGATTCCAGCGGATTCCAGCGTGTCGTTCTGCTCGAGTCCATGGACCCGAAAATGCAGGGACGCCTGCCAGATCGTCTCATGCGAGCTCCTCGTCGCTGCTGACACCGTTGGCCGCAACAACGCACGACGTTGTCCTCGCCGTCAACGTCAACCAGTTCCACGAGCGGCTCAAATGCGTTGATTAGTGATCTCAAAGCTCTTGGCGAAGCCCTCTCGTCCGGAGATCTGACAAGCGCCAAGAGTTCATTTTCACAGTTACTGCAGGATATTCAGTCAACTAGTTCGACAGACAGCACAAGCAGTTCGACTGCATCGACATCCGATACGAACACAACAACCTTCAGTCTCGAACTGGCAAAGTTACTGCAGACCTGGGCGAGTCTGATGACGGCGACGAGCATACAAGCAAGCACTATCAATACTGCGGCTTGAAATCCTAAATGGCGGGATAATGCTATCACTGCTGAAAAAAAGGGTTAGAGAAATTTCTCCAACCCTTTTTTCTCTAGCCTATGAGTGGGATCGAACCGTTGACCTGCGGATTACGAATCAGCTGCTCTACCGGCTGAGCTAATCGCCCGAAAATGACAATAAAGGATTATAGAAGAAAATATTTATTTATCAAGGCCGAAGATGCGAATAGTGTATTATGCTTTTTTAGTAGGTGGAGGAAATAAGAAGCCGTAAATATCCTTTCTGTCATTGCGGGGGGACGAAGCAATCTTGACTTTTTCAACAGCCCCTCAACACGTTATTTATTTGCCGGTCTTCTCAGGAACCGGCAACCCCAGTTCCGCCAGGACCTTTTTCATATCCTCCCAGACCTTTCTGCGGTTATCGTCGGAGTAGTTGCGGAGCAGGTAGGCGGGGTGGAAGGTGGGCATAAGCTTTATGGGTTTGTGGCCGAGGCCGGGGGTATATTCGTGGAACATACCTCGCAACTGACCTATTGCTTTAGGGGTATCGAGCAGTGTCTTAGCGGCGTGTGCGCCGAGGGCGACGATGATTTCCGGGTTTATCAGCTCGATTTGCCTTTGCAGATAGGGGATACAGGCGATTATTTCTTCGGGTTTGGGGTCGCGGTTATCAGGCGGTCGGCACTTGAGGATGTTGCCAATCCAGACGTCTTGCCGTTTGAGGCCGCAGGCGGCGATGATTTTATCTAACAATTGTCCCGCTCTTCCTACAAATGGCCTGCCCTGCGTGTCTTCGTCTGCTCCGGGCGCTTCGCCGACGAACATTATGCGGGCGGATGTATTGCCTTCTCCCGGCACGGCGTTTTTGCGGAGTGAGCCGAGTTCGCATTTGCGGCACTTGCGTGTCTGTTCGGCGATATCCTCAAGCTCTTTGATGGTTTCAGGCGAGCAGGGCTGGCGTGTCGTTTGTTGCGGCGGTTGTAACGCGGGTGAATTGGTTTTTACTGTCAGGCCGCCGGAGAAAAATTCCGCCATTTCAGCGTGCTGGCGGACGGCTTTTTTAATGTCAGGATTACTTTTCATAATCCGGATTGTAATTTAGTTTTCGCCCGGAGGCAACAAAAAGGGCGACCCATAATGAGTCGCCCTTATGCGAATCTGCGATTTGTTTGTTTTAGACAAGGCCTTGTGCGAGCATCGCTTTTGCGACCTTGACAAAGCCGGCGATATTTGCGCCGACGATGAAGTTGCCCGGCTGGCCGTATTCTTTCGCGGCCTCGCTGGCGTTCTTGTAAATGGTGGTCATGATAATTTTCAGTTCCGCGTCGGCCTTTTCGAAGGTCCACGGGATTCTCTGGCTGTTCTGCGCCATTTCGAGACCCGAGACGGCGACGCCGCCCGCATTGGCTGCCTTGCCGGGCAGGAACAGCACTTTGTTGTGCAGGAAAACATCCGCCGCTTCCGGGGTGCAGGGCATATTCGCGCCTTCGCCGACGGCTATGCAGCCATTCTTGGCGAGCGCCTTTGCGCCTGCCTCATCAAGCTCGTTCTGAGTCGCGCAGGGCAGCGCGATGTTGCACTTGACGTTCCATATACCGGCGCAACCCTCGGTGTATTTGGCCTTTGGGTGGTATGAGAGGTATTCCTTGATGCGTTTGCGTTCGACTTCCTTGAGTTTCTTTACGGTGTCGAGGTTGATGCCTTCGGCGTCATAAATGTAGCCGTTGGAATCGCTCATCGCCACGACTTTGCCGCCTAACTGCTGGACCTTTTCGACGGCGTATATCGCGACGTTGCCCGAACCGGAAACGGTAACAGTCATACCTTTGAAGGATTTGCCCATGTCTTTAAGGGCTTCGGCCATAATGTAAACGAGGCCGTAGCCGGTGGCTTCGGTTCTGACTAACGAGCCGCCCCATTCGAGGCCTTTGCCCGTCAGGATGCCTGTGAACTCATTGCGGATTCGTTTGTACTGGCCGAACATAAAGCCGACTTCACGAGCGCCGACGCCGATATCGCCAGCGGGGACATCGGTGTCCGGGCCGATGTGCCTGCACAGTTCGGTCATAAAGCTCTGGCAGAAACGCATAACTTCGCCGTCGCTTTTGCCCTTGGGGTCGAAATCGGAGCCGCCCTTGGCGCCGCCCATCATCAGCCCGGTCAATGAGTTCTTCAGAATCTGCTCAAAGCCGAGGAACTTGATGATGCCGATATAGACGCTGGGGTGCAGGCGGATGCCGCCCTTATAAGGTCCAAGGGCGCTATTGAACTGAATGCGGAAGCCGCGATTGACCTGGAATTCGCCTTTGTCATCCTGCCAGGGAACGCGGAAGATAAACTGTCTTTCCGGCTCGACGAGACGCTCGACGATTTTCGCTTTGACGTATTCCGGGTGTTTTTCAAGTACTGGTTCAAGGCTTTCCAATACCTCTTTTACTGCCTGATGGAATTCTGCTTCTCCGGGGTTGCGCTTCAGGACTTGTTCATAGACGGACTGCACTACGGCATTTGCCTTCATTTGTGATACCTCCTTCTTTGGTCATACAGTGGGCTATTGGGTTTAGTTCCTGTAAACAATTTAGGATTTTCCGAAATGTTTAAAGAGCATTTCCTTTGGCGAATGAAAACAATATAGCCACTGTTTCGAGCAAGCGAAAGTGTTAATTTTTAATAGAATCCATCAGATTGGCTTATAGACGTATAAGGGGTTTCATAGTTGCCCCTACTTGCCCCTTGTTGCCCCTCGTTTTTGGGTATGGGGGGTGGGGGGCAAATTGCCCAAATTGACATGAAACAGCGGACAGCGTGCAGCGTATAGCGGACAGTTTATGGGGTGGGCTTCAGCCCACGCGGTGTCTGGTGGCGCACGGCTCTGTTTATAGGCCACATATTTTTCGCAAATCAATTTTTGGTTCGTTTGGCATCTCATTTATAAAATGGATGCGCGTAGGGTAAGTGTCGGATGTTGGAAATGTTAAGTTGTTAGAAGTGAAGAACTTATGTTTTTTAACTGTCGGCTAAAATGTCGGGTGACTACTTATCAAACGCCTCGATATTGCCCTCTTGGTCTTTTCTTCCGCGAGGAATTTTCCCCTTGTTCTGCTTTTGCACTTTTCGAGCGGTCTTGAACTCGGGGTAGTCGTATAGTGTCGTTCTGCTTATACCGGCTGCTTCAGCGATTTTGGTATCCGACCAGTCCTGATGTTCTACCAAAATGGCAAGGACTCTGGCTTTTGCCGAAAGTTTTTCGGGTGCCGATTTTGCCTTCTCACCTTTTTTCTGCTCGCTGGCCTCTGGCGGTTGTTTGGTTTCTTGCAGGTCGTCGGCTGTGTCTTCGAGCAGGTTCGCAAGCAACAATACGCGTTCTTTCAGCTCTTGGAAATCAATATCCCCAAAACGAAAATGCGGCATATTCTTATCGTGCAGCTCTGAAAACCATAGCGGATTGGTGTAGGATTTCGGCCAGTTTTGAAGTTGGCTTCCCTGGTTCGCATCTTCTGCAACCATCGGAGGTTTGAAGAAATAGCGGACGTCTTTGGTCTGGTCGATGATTTTTACACCAGATAGGATGTTATTACGCGCTCTCTTAAGCGGGCCAAACATAGATGGTCTCGTTCGTTCCAACCATCCTAACACTCTTTGAAAGTTGACCTCTAAAACCAGGTTTACCAAGCCATAGAGTGTGTCTCTTTTTCCAATGCGTGTGTCTTTTCTTTCAATCAAGTCGAGCCATTGTTGAAACTTACCAGCGTATTCTTTTAATATGCGGAAATATCCTTTTTGTCCCTTTGTGAATTTACTGATGGGTTTAGGGTCTTTCGATTTTCTCATTTTTCACCTGCCTTATATCGGGTTGATACAGGACAGATTAACGAAAGGCAAGTGTCCAAAATCAATCCGCCCTGTATCGCTTGGCCGGGTAGCTGGCCGGTCGTCCCGATAAATGTTTTCCCTATTGTGTCAATAACCGCGTATAAAATCAACACCCCTTGTATCATCCTCCACAAAAGGGTATAATCAAACTTGCCTTTGCTGGGGGGCAAAAGGCAAAGAAGGAGAAGAAAATGAAAAAGTCAATTTGTTTAATGGCAGCGGTTCTGGTTATGGCTGTAGCTAATTTTGCTTCGGCTGACACTATACGCGGAATTGGGATGGATTTTGTAACTATCGGCAACGCCGGTAATGTCGGTGATACAAGAACGGGAACAGACGGGTGGGGGCATACTTATCCGTCCGGTTGCGGTGCGGTTAGTTATAATTACCGTATCGGCAAGTACGAGATTACTAATGCTCAGTGGAACACTTTTACAGCCGCCGCCGGTGCCCCCACGGGCAATGATATCTACGGTGGTTATGACTCTAGTGCACGTTACACCGGTGCCCAGCAGCCAACAAATAATGTTAGCTGGTACTCAGCGGCCCAATTCTGCAATTACCTGACCAGCGGCGACAAGAGTAAAGGGGTCTATCTATTCAGCGGCAACAATACCAATCCCGGCGATTTTTTGGGAATAAATCGTGACGCGGCTATTTCTTCTTATGGCATAGCTTATGTCATACCGACTGAATATGAATGGTACAAGGCGGCGTATTACAAGCCGGATGGCAGCGGCTATTCGCTCTATGCCAACGGTACAAATACCGTCCCTATTGCTGGCGTGCAATCGAATTATAATATGGCTATCGTTGCTCCTTGGAATGTCGGCACCGGCACACAAGAGCAGAACGGCACTTTTGATATGATGGGTAATGTCTGGGAATGGAACGAAACAACACTTTTATACAATTCCTTTCGTGTTTTTCGCGGTGGGTCGTTCGACAACTCCGACATCGCCCTCACGTCGTCCTTCCGGTACGGCAGCGACACGTGCCGCGGGGGCTACGATATCGGGTTCAGGGTTGCCGAAGTCCCCGAACCGGCGTCAATTGCTTTACTTGCTCTCGGTGGTTTTATGCTGAGGAAACTCAAAGCTTAGAAGAGTTTTGAGGTTTGATATGAATGTCGAGAATTGCTCAAATTGTGGTGGGGTCATCGGGAAATTAGAGCCGGCGTATGTATCTCGCGGGAATGTTGTTTGCCATGACTGCTACCGGAAGTTGCCCAACACTGAAGATAAACAGGGACAAGCCGCAATTAAAAAACCGATAGCTGTTGTAATTACTCTGCTCGTCCTTACCGTTTCGCTTCTCTGTCTTGTTAATTACATCCACAAAGTTAATTACATCCACAAAAAGGACCAGTTAAGCGAAAAGGATGTCAAGTTAATTGAAGCATTTATCCACGAAATGAATCTGCTTAATGAAGTGAAGCTTACTGACGAGAGATCCTATGAGGTTCAGAAGGTAAAATTTGATGCTGCATATAAAGACCTTAGCGACCTCGGAAGCAATAGTAATTCGATGCGTAGAATGAGTGGTCTTGCGTTCGATGTTTGGATTAAATGTGACTTTGCTCGTCATTCTTGGGAAATGCGTGAGTTTGAAGAATGGAAAAAGAGGCATGACGATGCTTCACAGTCCGGTGAGAATTTAGTGAAAGCATTCCGCTCGTTACAAGGGTTGGAGAGTGAGCAAAAAACGAGGTAACAAGCAAATAATCACACACGGTTTTACTTTTGGGCCTCGGTTCGGCGATGCTGAGAAAAAAGTATAAAAAAACTCTGCGGTCTCCGCGGTAAGAAGTTTTAATTCATGGCAAAAAGCAGATAACCTGCTGGCTGATGACGTCGCCGACAATATGAGCCGGAGCGGCAGACAGGTCGATTACTTTTATCACGTCGGCATATTTGGCCTTGTCGGGCAGCAGCGAGGCAAGCTGATTCGGCTGGTCGGCAAACCATTTCTCGTTAAATGCAAAACCCTTGTGGGAAGGGAAAATCGCGACGTAAAAAATATCGGTCTCGACGAGGTCCTGAAAGAAGTGCGTTCCGAAAGATAAGTCGGGAACAAGATTGGTTCCTTCACAGGCGAGTTCACCAAGCACGGTGACATTATTTATTTCCGAAAAACTCACAGGCACGCCCAGCGATGGTGTGGTGGTGCCCCAGCGTCCGGGGCCTAACATTAACAGGCCTGTGTCGTCTTTATTGGTGATTTGTTTATTCAGTGCGCCGATGGCACGGGCGATGTCATACTTCTGCTGGTTGGGGACAGCTTCGTATTGTTTCGGGTCAACAAAAATAACGCGTTTGATGTCGGCGGAGATAGAGCCGCCCATAAAATATCCATGGCAGAGAAACAGCAGCTTTTCCGTTTTTACGTCCGTTGGAATCGAGACGGCCGAGCGCCTGCCTTTGGTTTGCAGGGGCCTGCACTGGAGCAGGTTTATCATCAGCTTGTCTTCTTTTGTGAAGTTGACCGTGAACTCGATATCGACGGGATAATGGTAGCTGGTCTCGATGCGCTTGAGAATTTTTTGCATACAGGAGACAAAATCGGTTTCCTTGAGGAGCTTTTCAAAGGTTAGAAGCCAGTATTCCTTTTGCGGCATCCGAAGCGATTTTGCCTTTTCGGACATTTCGTGGTCGAGCGAAGCGACAAGCTCAATTTTCAGGTCAATCTTTTTGCTCAAAAGCTCCTGAATCGGCACTGATGCCAGGCAGTTGTTCGGGATATCGAGCAGGTCAACGTAGTGCTGCGAAAATCTTCGGACGTCTTCCATATCCGCGAGTGGCCTCAGAAGCGGGGCGTCGAGAGCGATTGTTTGCGGGTAATCGTCTTCGACTCTGCCGACGGCGCGGGTTCCTAAGCCCAGGACTAATCGCACCATCCCGGCTTTGGGGTCGAGGTCGGGGTTCCAGACGAAGGTGTTATAGGAAAGCGCGACGCCCGCCAAATCCGGGAAGAAGTAGTTGTCGCGGTATGAGCCGGAGACACGCTGGACGAGCAGCGCCATTTGTTCATCCTGCTGGTCAAGGCCTCTTTGCAGGCGATATACCAGTGCGTCGTCGCCCATTGTGCTGGCGTAAACTTCCCGCACGGCGTTCTCGAACTGGGCGAGCCGCTGCTCGGGACTGCCCTGGTTGGTGCAGAACAAGCTTTCATATTTTCCGGCGAAGGCGTTGCCGAAGGCGTCTTCGAGCAAGCTGCTTGAGCGGACGATGATGGGGGATTGTCCGAAGTATTCTATCATTTGCTGGAACTGCTCGCGCACCTGGTCGGGGAATTTGCCTTTGAGGAGCCGGTCCCGGATTTCGGGGGCGACTTTGAAATAACCATCTTTGGTTTTTTGCTCCATAAGGAGTTTCCAGCAGTCGTTTTCGACGATGTAGGTGTAGAAAACGTCCGAGCCGACGTAGAATGAATCGTGCTGTTCGAGATGGCCTGCCAAATCGAGCGACTTGTCGGATGAGACGATGTTGTTTGCGAGCAGCATACCGACAGCTTTTCCGCCGATGAAGCCGGTGCCGATTAGACGCTCTTCGATATTAACAAGGTCGTTTAAGGAAAAGTGCTTTTGGGCAAGGGCGAGAATCCTTTTTTCCTTGCCAATTATAACCCTGCACAGCCGGTCGAGAGTTTGCTTTTTGTCCAGATTTGATGTTTCAGGAAGCTCGGCAACTTCCTTTGCTCTTATGAAAAGGCGGTCCCAGTAATCGAGCGTTCTTTCGGCGGATTCGATGCCCTGTTCGGATATTCGTGAAAACAGCCGGCTGGCGTCAACGCTGCTGGTGATGGGGACAAATTTCTCTTCCTGCTGCAAATGCGGAAGGAACATCGTGGGGGAATATCTTTTCCAGACCTTCAGCGGGTGGATATAAAAACGGTCTTCGAGATTGTACAGGTCGAGAAGCAATTGTGTTGTTTCGCGGATTCTGGCGATGGTTTTGAATGAGTGATTATTCCGCAATAACGCGAAATAAGCGATAGTGTCAAGCTCGAAGAGATACGGGCAGGTAATCATAAAAAAGTTGCCAATCATCAGGTCTGTTGCCCAGGCGTTTAGCAGGTCGGAAAGGCAGTCAAAGACGTAATGAGCGCCGATGCCCTGTTCGGAAATGATGCTGTGTACCTGTGCGGAGAATAATTCGAAGCCGCTGTGCGCGTCGAGATTGAAAATCTGAATGCCTGGCGCGGGCTTAAGAAGCGGCTCGTGGCCGGCGAACCGCATATATATTACCTTGCGCCCATTGGCGATGGCGGTTTTTACATAGGGATTTACGAAGGCGGCGAAGTCCTCGATGCTGTCAACCTGCCATACGACGTTATCGCCTTTGCGAAGCTGGTTAAGTATGGCGTCGAGACCTGTCAGACCAGTGCTAACCTGTTCGGGCATAAGTTGTCCTTTCCGGCTTTTTGGGCTGCTTGTCCGCAATCCCGGATTTTAACAGGCGGCATCAGGGCGAAAGCCGGGATTGCCTTTTATCAGGCAATTGTTAAAATAAGAAAAACTTATGCAACTGCCCGCTATTAAGCTTATAGTAGTATAAGGATAATACTAATTGCCGGCAAGACAAGTGCAAGATTGTTTGTTTAATATGGTTCATCAAGGGGACTTATAATGCACATAGAAACATTGAAGATGTTTTGCGATTTGGTGACGCTGCGGAGTTTTTCCAAGACGGCGGACAAGCATATGGTGAGTCAGTCGGCGGTTTCGCAGCAGGTGGCCCAACTGGAAATCGAGCACAAATGTCAGTTGCTGAACCGGCAGAAAAGGCCTTTGGAATTGACGGCGGCAGGAGAGATTTTCTACCGGGCCGCAAGGGATATGGTGGACAGGTACGAATTGCTCAAAAGTGAGATGAACACGCTGAAGCAGGCGGCACAGTCCAGGGTAAACGTCGGGGCGATTTACAGCATCGGGATGCACACGCTGCCGGAGTATCTCAAGAAATTTATGGTGAAAAAGCCGAGCGTCAACGTCCACGTGGAATACTTTACCGCGGACAAAATTTACGAGATGGTGCTGGCGGGTGAATTGGATATCGGTCTTGTGGCGGTGCCGAGGAGGGACAAACGGCTGGAGGTCTATGATTTTGAGGATGAGCCGCTGGTCCTGGCGTGCAGTCCGAAACATCCGCTGGCGGCACAATCGCATATCGATATTCATAAGCTTCAGTTCGAGCGATTTATCAGCTTCGAAGAAGGCGTCCCGACTCGTATATGGATAGACGGCATTTTCCAGCGATACAATATAGTCATAAGGCCCGTGATGGAATTTGACAACGTCGAGACGGTCAAAAAGGCCGTTGAGATAAATTCGGGCGTCAGCATCCTGCCTCGCCCGGCGATGCTGCAGGAGCTTGCGACCGGCACCATAAAGGCGATTGAATTTGAAAACGAGAGGTTTGTGCGTCCGACGGGGATTCTTGTTCGCAGGGACCGCGTCATCAGCCAGGAGACGCGATACCTGATAGACCTTCTCCGCAGGAAATCGTGAACCGTGGCCCCTTAGGGGCGACGAGTGACAAAATTCCAAATATGCGTATAAAAGCCGTAATATTTGACCTCGACGGAACAATAACGCAGCCGTTTTTTGATTTTGACGCGATTCGGCGGGAAATGGGCGTGCCGACCAACGCCGGGCCGATTTTAGAATTGATGGAGAAAATGACGCCCCAGCAGCGAGAGAAGACGGAGAAAATTCTGGAATATCACGAGGAAAAGGCGGTCGCCGAATCGACATTAAACCCTGGAGCAAAAGAGACGCTTGAAGAACTGCGCAGGAGAAAGATTCTCATAGGCATATTGACCCGCAACAAAAAAGAAAACGCTGTGGCGGTCGGCGACAAGCACGGCTTGAAATTCGACGCGGTGGTGGGCAGGGAGGATGGGCCGGTAAAGCCCGATGCGTTTGGCGTCTTGCATCTTTGCGAGCGGTTTGGGATAAAGCCGCAGGAATCCCTTGTCGTAGGCGATTTTCTTTTTGATTTGCTTTGCGCCCGTTCGGCAGGGGCGATTCCGGTGCTTTTGAAAAATCATCACAAGGCCGACGAATTCGCCAAGCACGCCGATTTTGTTATTGAAAATATCACGGATTTACGCCAGATTATCGACGGCAGGTAAAAAGGTTTACCGCGGAGAACGCGGAATAACTGGAAAAATTGGAAACTGCCTCACTTTTTTTCATGAATGATAATGGCAATAAGATGATGAAAGAAATTAGTTTTAGTAAAACTTATTGTATTGTGAATTTGCTCGGGTTGGGTTGCGTTTTTTTAATAAATTGTTTCTTAGTTGTATATTCCGTTTACGTAGCAATTGTAGCTAAAAATGCAAAGACCGTAGGATTGGGATTTATGGCAATCGTGTTTTTGTTGGCAGCAAGAAGTTTTTTTACGGATATTGTGTGTTTTGTGCGATTTTTTGGTTTGAGAATAAATCCATTAGATGATAGGTTAATTCTTAGTATGGGTGACAAAGAATGCCACATTCCGATAGGTAAAGATACGAATGTAATGTATTGCATGTTTGGATGGCTAATAACATGGAAATCAGGAAATAGCAATAATGTACTTTTGTTAAGAAAACTTTTGTTTTTGCAAGCCCATTGGAGGGAATTGCAATCATACTTTTATTCTAAAACCAACTTTATAT
>PMZJ01000017.1 GCA_003170415.1 Phycisphaerales bacterium
ACACTGATTTACACTGTTTTTTATTTTATTTTCAGTGTTATCTGCGGAATCTGTGGTTTAAAACTTAGTGTCTTCGTGTCTTGGTGGTAAAGAGATTATGGATGGTCGATTGATGCTCCTTTGTGTGGTGCTTGTTCCGTGTATCGGGGCGTTTGTTCTGCCTTTCGTGGGCCGAATATCAGCGGGCCTGCGGAATCTTCTTGCGCTGGGCCTGGCAATCGTTCCCCTCCTGTTAGTAATCACCATTCTGCCGACGGTTATGTCCGCGGGGCCTCTCAATTTCACGGCTAATATCAATAACATATTCAGTTTCACCCTGTACGCCGACGGCCTGGCGATATTTATGGCTATTGTTTCCGCTTTTCTCAGCGCAATCATCATTTTTTATTCATTCGGCTACATCAGCCATTACGAAAACCAGAACGAATACTACCTGATGGTTCTGCTGTTCTTAGGCGGTATGCTGGGCCTGATTTTCTCAGCCAACCTTATATTCCTGTATCTTTTCTGGGAAATCACGGCCATAACAAGCTGGCGGCTCATCGGCTTTTTCAGGGAAAAGCAGCACGTCATAAAGGCCGACAAGGCGTTCCTGGTAACAATGTTCGGCTCACTTTTGATGCTCCTCGGCTTCATCACTATTTACCAGCAGACCGGCTCATTCGACCTCCAGACCATAAAAGAATCACTCGGTGCCAGTCACCTCTCGAATCTGGCGGTAGTTTTGATACTTGCGGGCATCTTTGCCAAATCCGCCACCCTGCCCTTCCACACATGGCTCCCCGACGCAGGTGTGGCTCCATCGCCGGTTACCGCCCTGCTGCACGCGGCGTTGCTTGTTAAGATAGGCGTTTATGTTTTCGCCAGATTATTCATCGCGACATTCACCGTTGATGATTCCTGGCATACGATAGTTCCGGTAATCGCGGGCGCAAGCGCATTAGTTTCCGCGGGAGCGGCAATGGTTGATACCGATTTGAAGCGTATAATTGCCTATTCAACCATAAGCCAGATTGGCTTCATCTTCCTGGGTCTCTCCATCGGCAACGAAATCGGCGTCGTCGGCGGGTTGCTTTATATTATGATGCATGGTTTAGCCAAGGGCGGGTTGTTCCTTTGCGCGGGGATTGTTGAGCAGAATACCAAAACGAAGGACATCACCAAATTGGGCGGGCTGATTAAGACGATGCCCGTTACGGCGATTGCGTTTTTGTTCTGTTCGTTTTCAGTAATGGGTATTCCGCCCTTTGGCGGGTTTTTCAGCAAATATATGGTAATGACGAGCACCGTCAATGCGGGCGATTTGTGGATTATGCTGACGTTCCTTATTGGCGCGATTATGACAATTATTTACCTGCTGCGGGCGTTCAGTATGGTTTTCCTCGGCGAGGCGAAGACCAAGCCCGTGAGGGAGGGTTCAGCGACAATGGTGATTAGCGTGGCGTCGCTTGCGGTATTATCGATAATCGCAGGATTCGCGATTGCCTGGCCGACACAATTTGTTATGGCCGCGATTCAACATCTGCCGGGGGTAATCAGATGAACGACAGCTTCATTTTATTGCCAATAGCCATACCTTTTATCGCCGGCTTAGTGGTACTGCTGATAAGCCAGAGAATTCAAAGCGTCAAGGAGGCGATTGCCCTGCTTGCCACGGCTGCGACACTTGGCCTGACCATAACGCTTTACGGGGAAAATATAAATTTCTCAATTCCCTGGACGGGCTTCGGAATTGATTTCGCCTTGCGGCTGTATCACTTCAGCGCGTTTATTCTTGTCGCGGCGTCGGCGTTTTCATTCCTGTTCGTACTCTATAGCTGTTCCTTCATGCGGGACAAACCCTATCTTAATCAATTTTACAGCTACCTGCTTATAACGCTGGCGATGGCCAACGGCGCAGTTTTGTCGGATAACCTTGTCCTGATGCTGTTCTTCTGGGAGGGGTTGATGCTGACGATGTTCGGAATGATAGCAATCGGTCGGCCAGGGGCATACAAGACCGCGATTAAGGCATTCATAATAGTAGGCGGCACAGATTTATGTTTGATGCTGGGTATCGGTATCGCGGGACATCTGGCAGGGACGATGACAATATCCAAAATAAGTTTGCCCGTCGATTTCCTCGGCAGCTTGGCTTTTGTGTTTATGATGATTGGGGCGATATCAAAGGCCGGTTCGGTGCCCTTCCATACGTGGATTCCCGACGCGGCGGTTGACGCACCTCTGCCCTTTATGGCATTTTTGCCCGCATCTCTTGAGAAGCTTTTGGGCATTTATCTTTTGGCGAGAATATCGCTCGATATGTTCAAGCTAACCGCCGGCTCATGGATTAGCATCCTGCTTATGACCATCGGCGCAATTACGATTCTTCTGGCGGTGATGATGGCCCTTGTCCAGAAGGACTACAAACGGCTGCTTGCCTATCACGCCATAAGCCAGGTCGGGTATATGATTTTAGGTATAGGCACCTGCCTGCCCATCGGGATTATCGGCGGACTGTTTCATATGATAAATCACGCCCTGTACAAGAGCTGTTTGTTCCTTACGGGCGGTGCGGTGGAGAAGCAGACGGGGACAACTGATTTGGCTAAATTGGGCGGCATTGGAATCAAGATGCCGGTGACTTTTGTGTGTTTTCTGATAGCGGCGGCTTCGATTTCGGGCGTGCCGCCCTTTAACGGGTTTTACTCCAAAGAGCTTGTTTATGACGCGGCATTAGAGAGAGGGACAATATTTTATCTCGCGGCGATTTTAGGCACGTTCCTTACCGCGGCGTCATTTTTGAAATTAGGCCACGCGGCGTTTCTGGGCAAGAGAAGCGAACAAAACGATAACGTCAGGGAAACGTCATTGCCGATGCTCGTGCCGATGATAGTTATCGCCGCGGTATGCATAGTTTTCGGCGTCTGGAATTATCTGCCTTTGAATGACCTTATCAAGCCGATACTTGGCGAGGAACGACTGGCTGGATACGAGTTCAGCCCCAATACAATGCTGATTACGATTACGGTTATAGTGCTGGTTGGCGCACTGCTGCATCACTTGTTCGCAGCCAAGGTCAACGGCAGCGGATACAAGGCGAGCGACCATATCCGCCATGCACCGTTCCTTGAGGTGATTTACACAAAGGCCGAGAAACGCTGGTTCGACCCTTATGATATCGGATTGAAAATAGTGCAGGGTACATCGAGATTGGGCTGGTGGATAGACAGGGGCATTGACTGGCTGTATGAGGATTTCGCGGTGCAGGTCGCAAAGGGGTTATCGAGCATAATAAAACTGGCGCATACGGGAAGTTATTCGATGTATGTCGTCTGGTCGTTAATAGGCGTTTTGTTTGTCGTAATAATGTTAATGAAGTCGTTTTAGTTTTTTAGTTAAAGGGCAATATGCTATCACCGCTTTTACTGCTGCCTTTGCTGGCGATAATGATATTGAATCTGCCGATTCGCAGTTTGACGCAGAAACTGTCGGTATGGGTGGGCGTTGGGCTTTCACTGTGGCAGATTGTCGCGGTAATTCTGCTCGCGACGGGCCGGGGCTGCACAGACACATGGGGAAAGTTTTTCACGCTTGGGTTAAGCTGCGATAACCTTACGCTTGTGCTGCTTATGTCAATCGGCATAGTGACACTGACGACGATTCTCGTGGGCTGGCAGACAATCGGCGGCGACAAGCAGCGATTCGGTTTTATGAACTTAGTTTTTGTGGCGATGATAGGGATGAACGGCACGGTGATGCTGACGGACCTGTTTTCGCTGTATATATTCATCGAGGTAACGGCGGTCGCGTCGTTCATTCTTATTGCTTACCAGCGCGACACCAACGCTCTCGAGGGGGCGTTCAAATACATAATCCTGTCGGCGACGGCGACGGTGATGATGCTGCTTTCGATTTCGATAATGCTGTTAGTGGTCGGCGACACATCGTTCGCGGCAGTGGGCAGCGCGGTGAAACAATCGCAGGGCAATCCATTAGTGATGTTCGCGGTCGGCATATTTATCTGCGGTTTGCTAATCAAGGGAGGCGTGGTTCCGTTTCACGGGTGGCTGCCCGCGGCATATTCGGCAGCGCCGGCGGCGGCATCGGTGCTATTAGCGGGCATCGCAACCAAGACATCCGGCATATACGCGCTGATTCGGCTGACGACCTCGGTATTCGCGAATAACGAATCGGTAAACAGCGTACTTTTATTAGCGGGCACGATTTCAATCCTCGTCGGGGCGTTCGCGGCGATAGGACAAAGCGATTTCAAAAAGATGTTAGCGTATTCGAGCATCAGTCAGGTGGGTTACATAATCCTGGCCCTGGGATGCGGGACGAACCTTGCCATAATCGGCGCGGTATTCCACCTGTTTAATCATTCAATTTTCAAGTCGCTGCTGTTCGTCAATTCCGCGGCGGTCGAGACACAATCGGGGACGACGGATATGAACAAATTAGGCGGGCTGGGGACAAAGATGCCCGTTACCAACGCCACTTCGCTGATAGCGTTTTTGTCAACGGCGGGCGTGCCCCCCCTTGCGGGATTCTGGAGCAAGCTGATTATAGTGATAGCGTTGTGGCAAAACGGTCTGCATACGTACGCGACGATAGCGGTATTGGCGAGCGTTTTGACGCTTGCGTATCTGCTTTTGATGCAGCGCAGGGTGTTCTTCGGCAAAGTAGCCGATGGGCTTGCCAATGTAAAGGAAGCCGGGTGGGGTATAACAGTAGCCGCTTCGATACTGGCGACGATAACTGTCGGGGTAGGCGTGTTATTCCCGTGGATGTTTAACAGTGTTTTGATGCCGATAAGTAGTTTTTTGAAATAGAGAATAAACCCCCAGGCAGGCCTGGGGGCTAACCGATTACGAATTTTTGAAGAGTTGATATGACAATAAATATCATACTTGGAGTATCGCTTGTGTTAGCAGCCGCGTGGACGGTAATGACGGCGCGCCTATTGCGCTCGGTGATAGGGCTGGCACTAACCAGCATGATTCTGACGATAATTATGTTCAAGCTTAATTCGCCGCTTGCGGCGGTTTTCGAGCTGTCCGTTTGCGCGGGATTGATATCCGCCATATTCATAAGCTGCATCAGTTTAACTCAGCGGCTGACCGATGAGCAGGCAGCGACAAAACAAAAAGAGCGATTTTCCAAATTCTGGCTTCTTCCTGTAATTCTTGTCCTGGCGGGAGTGGCCCTGTACCAGGTTCATATCCCCCTGGATTTTCATTTACAGGCCGCACCAAGTGAAAGTGACGTCCGTAATATTATATGGAACTTGCGGCACCTTGACCTCATTGGGCAGATTGCGATTCTGCTTGCCGGGGCATTCGGGGTGGTCGCTTTGTTTAAGGATTGAGCGAATGACCAACGAGCTGCCGCAGGTATTCTGGCTTTTCAGTATAGGGGCGATTCTCCTGCTGATAACGGGCTTTTACTGTTTGATAATGACATACAACTTAGTGAGGGCACTGATAGGACTGGAGATTCTGACAAAAAGCGTAACGCTGTTTATTATCCTGGCCGGTTATGTTACGGGCCGGATGGCATTGGCGCAAGCACTTGCCATTACGCTGATAATTATCGAGGTGGTGGTGATTGCGGTCGCGGTCGGAATAGTTTTGTGCGTTTATAAGAACATTAAATCGATAGACGGAAGATTACTAAGAAATATCAAAGGGTAATGTAAATGCCAAGTGAATTATTACTGACTCCACCTGTTGTGTTTATCGCGGTGCTGGTCGCAGCTCTTTTCTTTGCGTATGTTCTGTCGAAGCTGGCACTGAAACCGAAGAGCGTGCCCGCAGGGCTGACGAAGGAATACTCCTGCGGCGAGGACATCAAGACGCACATGATACAGCCCGACTACAGCCAGTTTTTCCCGTTCGCGTTTTATTTTACGATATTGCATGTGGTCGCGCTGATGATAGCGACGGTGCCGATGGCGACAATGCAGACGTTTATGATAGCGGTGGTTTACATACTGGGAGCGATAGTGGGATTATTTGTGTTGTATAAGAGGTAAAAGAATTGCGGATTGCGGATTGCGGATTTTTTACTGCAGAGCACGCTGAGAACGCAGAGAAAATTTGAGATAAAAGGCAAAAAGAAGATGTCTCTGATTAAAAAGATAGTAACGTGGGCGAGAATCAAGTCGCCGTGGATAATTCATTTCAACACGGGCGCGTGCAACGCCTGCGACATTGAGATTATCGCGGCCCTTACGCCTATATATGACGTGGAGCGATTCGGGGTGATATTGAGAGGCACGCCGAGGCACGCGGACGTTCTGGTCTGCTCAGGGCCGGTTACAAGGCAGATAAAAGACCGGCTGATAAGGATATACGAGCAGATGCCGGAGCCGAAGTTCGTTGTAGCGTGCGGGACCTGCGCCTGTTCGGGCGGGGTATTCAGCGGCTGCTATAACGTCGAGGGCGGCATAGACCAGGTGATACCTGTTTCGGCATACATACCGGGATGTCCGGCAAGCCCCAGGGCGATTATAGATGGGGTGGTTAAACTGCTGGCGAGTGTGGACAACGCGTCAAAGCCCGCCAAGGAATTAGTAGTTAACGGAATATAATTGGGAGTGACCCGTGTTAGTCGAAGAAGAAAAAATAAAACAGCAGTTAGTCGAGAGATTCGGATTGTCTGGCGAGAAGATTACGGTCCAGAGGGAAAGACGCGTCTGGGCGGACGTGCCGGCGGCTGAATTCGGTGAGATTTTTGACTATGCGGCGAACAAGCTTGGTTTTGTAATTCTTGCGACGATAACCGGTCTTGATGAGGGGCCGACGCTCGGCGCAATTTATCATTTGGCGAGAGAAAGCGGGATAATACTGAATCTTCATATCAGTGTCCAGAGAGATAAACCGGTAATAAAAACAGTCAGTGCGAGATTCCCAGTTGCGGACGCTTACGAAAGAGAGCTGGTTGATTTATTTGGTATGCAGGTAGAGGGTTTGCCCCCCGGCAACAGGTATCCCCTTCCCGACAACTGGCCAGCGGGCCAGTACCCGCTTCGCAAGGACTGGAAATCGGACACAATCGGAAAATCGGAGGTAACAGAAAATGCCTGAGCGTGAAGTTAAGTTAACGATAGGGCCTCAGCACCCGATGTTGAAAGAGCCGGAAAGCTTTTTGCTGACGCTGAGAGGCGAGAAAATCACGGAGATGACAGTCCGGCTGGGTTATAACCACCGCGGTATCGAAAAGGCCTGCGAACAGCGGACGTATATTCAGGATATGTACCTTGTCGAACGGGTTTGCGGGATATGCTCGCACTCACATTCGATGTGCCTTGCCCAGACGATAGAAGAAATAGCGGGCCTGCAGGTGCCCAAACGAGGTCTTTATATCCGCACATTAGTTGCCGAGCTTGAGAGAATTCACAGTCATTTGCTGTGGTTAGGCGTGGCGGGACACGAAATCGGGTTCGATACCCTTTTGATGTACGCGTGGCGAGACCGTGAGTTAGTGATGGATATACTTGCGATAATTTCCGGCAACCGCGTCAACTACGGAATGAACGTAATCGGCGGGGCAAAGCGAGACATAACCCCGGACCAGATACCGCAGATACTGGCAGCAGTCGATACCCTCGAAGAGCGAACGAAATACTACATCCATGTAGGGACAGAAGAAATAACCCTGCGGGAACGATTGTCGGGAGTAGGAAAACTGTCAAAAGAGGACGCAATTCGCCTTGGTGCCGCAGGTCCGACAGTGAGAGCGTCGGGCGTGGACAGAGACACGAGGCGAGACGACCCTTACGGGGCATACGGCGAACTGTCATTCGATGTAGTCACTGATAACCATTGCGACGTTTACGGTAGAACCCTGGTGCGATTAGGTGAGCTTATGCAAGCATATAAGCTGATACGTCAAATTCTTAAGAATTTGCCCGAAGGCCCGATAGCAATCAAGGCGCCTCGCAAGATACCGGCGGGACAGGCGATAGGCCGATATGAGGCACCGAGGGGCGAGGACGTTCATTACGTCAAGGCAAACGGCACTGACA
Organism: Phycisphaerales bacterium; assembly: GCA_003170415.1. Classification (GTDB taxonomy): domain Bacteria; phylum Planctomycetota; class Phycisphaerae; order Sedimentisphaerales; family Anaerobacaceae; genus Fen-1362. Next base: position 8,012 of record PMZJ01000017.1, read on the forward strand.
AGCCGGAACGCGTGAAGCTGCGTGCGCCGACACTCGCAAACGTGCAGGCGGTCGCGCATATGTTAAAAGACGGGTACTTGGCGGATACGCCGATTGTGATAGCCGCGATTGACCCGTGTTTTTCCTGCACGGACAGGGCCATCGCAACGACGAACCTTGACAATGGCCGGACGGACAGAATGGAATGGCCGGCACTGCGGACATACGGCATTGACTGGTACAGCAAACAGGGAATTGATTTCGCGGAATTGAACAGAAAATTGAGGACTATGAGAGAGTCGAACTAATGGCACAAGCATTGTTCAATATTTTTGTATTTCCGGGGTTTTTGTTCGTCGCAGCGTTCGGGCTGACGGCTGAATACATCGACCGCAAACTTTACGCGCTGATGCAGAACCGGATTGGGCCTCCGTGGTTTCAGCCCTTGGCTGATTTCATAAAGCTGTCGGCAAAAGAAGACGTAGTGCCGCAGCACGCTGACAAGCTTGTTTTCAAGCTGATGCCGATTGTCGCGATGACCTCGATTCTCACAGCGTTCATTTATATACCGATGTGGGGCTCAAACGCGTTATTCGCGTTCAAGGGCGACCTTGTCGTTGTGATGTACCTGCTGACTGTCCCCACGCTGACGTATTTTCTCGGCGGGTGGTATTCGCGGAGTGTCTATTCGATGATTGGGGCGGCACGTTCGCTAACCCAGTTGTTCGCGTATGAGATTCCGCTGTTTTTGAGCATACTGGCGCCGGCGATGCTGGCGGATACATGGTCATTGAGCGGAATATCCGAATACTTCAGCACGCATCCGTGGGCCATCCTGTTTAACATTGTGGGATTCGTAATCGCGATAATCGCCCTTCTGGGGAAACTGGAAAAGGTGCCGTTCGATATACCCGAGGCGGAAACGGAAATCGTCGCGGGGGCGTTTACCGAATACAGCGGGCGATTGCTTGCGATGTTCCGATTGGCGATTGATATGGAGCTGGTCGTCGGTGCGTCGCTATTGGCGGCGGTGTTCCTGCCCTTCGGTCTGCACTATGGGCCGGCGGCGGGATTTGCCTTATACCTCGTAAAGGTGCTGTTCATAATAGGACTTATCTCGCTGGCTCGCACAATTGTCGCCCGGCTGAGAATCGACCAGATGATTAACTTTTGCTGGAAGGTCATCGCGCCTCTGGCGTTTTTGCAGTTCCTCGCGGACCTGATTCTTAAGGGGGTTCACAACTAATGTTTAGACCGGGAAAAATGACAAGCCAGGTGCTGCGGTCGCTTTTCAAGAAGCCGGTGACGTCGTTGTATCCGTTTGTGAAAACGCCGATGCCGAAGAATTTCCGCGGCAAACTGCGGTTCTACCAGGAAAGATGTATCGGCTGCAAAATGTGTATGAGGGATTGCCCGTCCGCGGCGATTACGATTAAACCAGTCGGCGACAAGAAATTTATCGCCGAGATAGACCTCGCCAGGTGCCTGTACTGTGCCCAGTGCGTTGATACCTGCCCCAAAAAGGCCCTCGAGGCCACGCCCGATTTCGAGCTGGCCCAGCTTGAACACGGCAAATTAAAGGTGGTTTTCGGTGACACCTCTCCAGTCAGCACTAAAACAGAAACTAAATAACGCCCGGCGAGTAGCCATATTAGGCGTCGGGTCGGAATTACGCGGCGATGACGTCGCTGGTCTTCTGGTAGCAAAACAAATCGAGAAAACAATCACAGAGCAACCTATATCGCCCCATTCGACTCGCCCCGATAAATCGGGCCTCGCTCAGGGTAAGCCGGAAGTCAGGGTTTTTATTGGCGAAACGGCGCCGGAAAATCTTACGGGTGAGATAAAAAAGTTTCAGCCGACGCATTTGATAATCATTGACGCCGCGGAACTTAATAAAGAGCCGGGACATATCGAGATAATGGAACCCGAAACAATCGGCGGAACGTCATTTTGCACGCATTCACTGCCCCTCAAGATAATAATTGGTTACCTGTTAGAGTCATTCAAGTTTCAGGCAATAATCATCGGCATACAGCCAAAGACGCTAACCTTCGGCGCACAGCCGACGAAAGAGGTTGTCGCCGCCGCCAAACATCTCGCCGAGACAATCACCAAACTGCTTATAAACAAATAACCTGAACCACAGATTACGCAGATTTCACTGATTCATAAGCCCTTGGCTTGATTAAGTAGTCCTCGTTTCCAGCCGACATAACCAGTGCATAAGCGAGATAAGAGCCACCCAACACCCGATAAGCATCACTTCGCAGAGAGGATAAGATATGGAAAATAAAACCATCTCACTTTCCGAAACAGCAATTACGCTCAAAGATACTTGCCAAAAAATACCGGCCGAAATGATGCCGATTGAGGCTTCACTTGATCTTGACGAACTTGGAATATTATTAAAAAAATTGATCGAGGAAGGCAAATTGTTCGCAGAGCCAGCGAAATGGGAACGCAATATTTTTTGCCATTCGCCGGGATGCTTGATTCTCACGAAATCTGGTTTGGTGTTTATGCCACACTTACTTTTAAGTGTTCTCCGCAAGACCGTTATAATCCCTTTAGGAGCAATTGATAGGACTGAATTGGGAGATAATTTTATGATGCGAGGAGTCATACACATTGTTCTTAAAGAATCTGTGGGAAATCGTGCTCGCTATACGTTTTTCCTTGGTAACAAAAGGGACGAGTTTGTCAGGCACGCTGGGGAGTTGTTGTTGTAATGTTATGTTGTAAAACGATCGTGGGCAGTAAATAAGAAAAACGATAAACGCCCCCATTTACTCTATAAGGCAGATGGAGAAATACAAACTATGAGTATAACTGTAACAAAAGCAGATGCGTTCAAGTCGTTTTTTCCATTTATCAAAGATTGGGACAGGAAGAATAATATAAGCTACCATCTCCAATTCGTTGAGTTTCTTCACAAAATAGGAAAAATACATGACCCCCAATTGACGACTCGTTCGCTACTTATAAAAACGATAATCATAGAATACTTCACGATTATCGAGGCTGTGGTTGACGCTATACTCTGCCAGCTTGAAGTAAAGGTTTGTGAGACCAAATTTGTCCCTATCGACATAGACGAACGTACAAGTGCTGAACGGTTATTTGAGCTTGCCAAAAAATACGGAGTTGTCGATAATGACACACATAGCAAACTGGGCCAACTAAAAAAATTACGGAACAGAATTCATATCAAAAAGCCGCATAAGAATCAAAAATCTGAATACGAAGCGTATACTATTGACCTTTTGAAGCAACATCAGAAACTATATAGCGAAGTTTTGTGTTATTTATTTGAAAAGAATAGCGTGGATAAAACTCGATTCCCCTGGCCCTGGGATCAGAAAAAGTAAACTACTACGGGTTTCACCCGTAGTATTGCGGTGGAATAATAAAAAAAAACCCCGAATGTTTTCGGGGGCTTTGAAAATCAGTGAAATATGTGGCTGCCTTTAATCCTCGTCTTTAATTCTCATTCCGTAGAAGGAACGAGCGACGAAAAACGCTGAGATGACAAAGAATACAATCGCCAGGGTGATGTTGACCCTCCTGCTCAAAACAAGAGCAAGCTCGATAGCCAGAACGCCGAACAGGGTGCTGAACTTGATGATGGGGTTCATCGAGACCGAAGAGGTGTCCTTGAAGGGGTCGCCGACGGTGTCGCCAATAACGGTTGCGGCGTGCAGCGCGGTGCCCTTTTCCCTGAGGTCAACTTCGACGTACTTCTTGGCGTTGTCCCATGCGCCGCCGGCGTTTGCCATAAAGATTGCCTGGTAGAGACCGAACAAAGCGATTGAAATCAGGTAGCCGATGAAGAAATAGGGGTCAAGGCAGGCAAAGGCGAGCGTGCTGAAGAATATGACTAAGAACAGGTTTATCATACCCTTCTGGGCGAATTTGGTGCAAATCTCGACGACCTTGTTGCTGTCCTCGCTGGATGCCTTGGTCGCGCCTTCGAGCTTGATATTTTCTTTGATAAACTTCACGGCGTGATATGCGCCGGTCGATACGGCCTGCGTGGATGCGGCCGTGAACCAGTAGATGATAGCGCCGCCGGCCATCAGGCCGAGCAGGAACGGGGGGTGCAGAATCGACAGGTTTGCGAGCAATTCGGGCTTGAGGCCCTGAGTGAGAATAATGATGATTGAGAAAATCATCGTGGTCGCACCGACGACTGCGGTGCCGATGAGGACGGGCTTGGCGGTCGCTTTGAAGGTATTGCCCGCGCCGTCTGCTTCTTCGAGAAACCTCTTGGCCTTGTCGAAATTCGGCTCGAATCCAAATTCCTTTTTGATTTCTGCCTTGATATTCGGAATACTCTCAATCAGCGAAAGCTCATAAACGGACTGTGCGTTATCCGCCACGGGTCCGAATGAGTCAACGGCGATTGTTACAGGTCCCATACTGAGGAAGCCGAACGCCACAAGGCCGAACGCGAATACCGAAGGAGCAATCATCATTACGTCTAAGCCGGTCGTGCTTACGCCATAGGCGATTGCCATCAGACCCATGATGCTCAGGCCCATCCAGTATGCGCTGAAATTGCCTGTGCAGAAGCCCGCGAGAATTGTCAGCGGCGCCCCGCCCTTGCGTGAGGCGTTGACAATGTTCTGAACATAAGCCGATTTGACGGCTGTGAACATATTGACTAATTCAGGAATCACTGCGCCGGCGATTGTTCCGCAGGTGATAATCGAGGCGAATTTCCACCATATTGTGCCGTCGCCGAGATTCGGCAGGACAAGCCACGAAACGAGGTAGGTCAGTCCGATTGAGACAAACGAGGTCAGCCATACAAGCGACAGCAACGGCTTCTCGAAATCCATTTTGTCAACGTTTTCAAATCTGGCTTTTGCAATGGTGGCATTGATCCAGTATGACCCGCTGCTTGCGAAAATCATTACAAGCCGCATAACGAAAATCCAGACAAGGAGCTGTACCTGTATAGCCGGGTCTTTGACGGCGAGCAGAATGAACGATATCAGCGCAACGCCTGTAACGCCGTAGGTCTCGAAACCGTCGGCGGTCGGGCCAACTGAGTCGCCCGCGTTATCGCCCGCGCAATCGGCTATGACGCCCGGATTGCGTGCGTCGTCTTCCTTGATATTGAAGACGATTTTCATAAGGTCGGAACCGATGTCGGCGATTTTGGTGAATACGCCGCCTGCGATTCTCAACACTGATGCGCCGAGCGATTCGCCGATAGCGAAGCCGATGAAGCAGGAGCCGGCGTATTTGGGGTCAATGAACAGCAGGATGCTGAGCATAACGAACAGTTCGATACTGATGAGCAGCATACCGATGCTCATACCGGATTTGAGCGGTATTTCGTAAACCGGGAATGGTTTGCCTTTCAAGCTTGCGAAGGCCGAGCGAGAATTGGCAAAGGTATTAATTCTCATACCGAACCACGCGACGGTATAGCTGCCCGCGATACCTATCAAGCTGCATGCGAGGATTATAGCGACCGTGGCGTTCGGCATTTCACGCAGCAGGTGGAAATAGACCCATATAATTGCCGCGATGAGCGCCCAAAGAACGACAATGAATTTACCCTGTGTTAACAGGTATGTTTTGCAGGTGCCGTAGATAAGCTCAGAGATTTCGAGCATCGACTTGTGCACCTTCATATTCTTAATCTTGGAATACTGCACCATTCCGAAGACCATTCCGAAGACGCATATTACCAGCCCCCCGACTAACAACGACCAGCCGTCAATCCTGTCGCCGAAGAATTTGACTGACCTGAGGTCGGGCAATATCAGATCGGCTTCGCTGGCCATAGCCATCGGCACACCGCACAACAATGCGACCGCCGCTGCCAAAAACACCCTCATTGGCGTTACAGCACTTTTCAACCGTGTTTCCACTATGTTCTCCTTAAAAATCCAGGTAATTAAGACATTACACCATTGCTAACCAGAAACATAAAGCCAAGCAGTTTAGCAGGAAAATCGGCAAATGCAAGTATTTTGCCGGGCTATAATAAAATCGGCTAACAGTGCTGAAAAGCTTGATTTTTGGTATAATACAGTTTGGCATCGGCCGAAATACCCTGTCTTGAACGTTTTTGCCGAGGATTACGGCGACTATGTTATAAAATAAAAAGGAGTTAAGCCAAAATAATGCACTCGTTATATCGAACTTTGCGAACGGCGATACGCGCTTTAAGGCGTCATATTATGCGGTCGGCGTTGACTTGCTTAGGAATTGTCATCGGCATCGCTTCCGTCATCGCGATAATAGAAATAGGACAGGGAACATCTTACTCAATACAACAGGCCGTCGCGGCAATTGGCGCAAACGTTATACAAATCGACCCCGCCCATATAATTGTGGCGGGTGTCAGCACAGGGGCTGGAGGCAAGCCGTCGCTAAGTCCTGATGACTGCGCAGCGATTCTTCGCGAGTGCAGCGCGGTTCGCTGCGGCTCTCCGAGCGTCGATTGTCATATGCAGATTGTTTACGGCAATCGCAACTGGTCGCCGATGAGGATACTGGGAATATCGCCTGATTACTTTGTGGTGCGCAACTGGACGAACCTGGCTGATGGAGAAATGTTTACAGAGCATGACGTGGTAAGCGGGGCGAGGGTATGTTTAGTCGGGCAGACGATTGTCAAAGAGCTTTTCCAGGGCGAAAGTCCCATCGGCAAAGAGATACGCGTCAGAAACGTGGCGTTGAAGGTAATCGGGGTCCTCAGCGCAAAAGGCGCGAATATGATGGGCAGTGACCAAGACGATTTTGTCGCCGCGCCGTGGACAACCATCAAATTCCAGTTGTCGGGTCAGCGGCAATCGCAACAAACTGCTGCTCCATCAACAACGGCACAAGCCAAAGCCCTTAGCCAGCTCTATTCTACGCAGCAGGTCCAGCTTTACCCGCAGGAATCCGCGGCGCAGGCGGCGGACACACCCCAAATGACACGGTTTAATGACCTCGATGATATATGGGTATCTGCAGCATCGACGGAGGAAATCCCGGAGGCCATACGTCAGATTACGAGCTTGCTGCGTGAACGGCATAAAATTGCGCCAGGCGCACTCGATGACTTCAGAATCCGTGACCTGACGGAAATTTCACAGACACTGGCCACAACACAAAGAACGATGATACACCTGCTGACTTGCGTGGCGTTGATATCTCTTATAGTCGGCGGTGTCGGTATTATGAACATAATGCTGGCTTCGGTAACAGAGCGAACGAGAGAAATTGGTATCCTAATGGCGATAGGCGCACGAGCCAGAGACATACTCTGGCAGTTCCTGACCGAGGCGGTAATTCTTTGTCTTCTCGGTGGTGCGGCGGGCATATTGCTTGGCCGGGGAGCATCAATCGCGGTTACGATGTTTCTGAAATGGAAGACAATGTCATCGGTGCCGGCGATAGCGGCCGCTTTTGTGGTCGCCGCCAGCGTAGGAATTATCTTCGGTTTTTATCCGGCGTGGAAGGCATCCCGCTTGGACCCGATTGAGGCCCTGCGTTATGAGTAGTCCTATTTGCTAATGGTCTCTAACCTGTGTATCGCCTCCAAGCAGGTTCGGGTATTGTGATAAGGGCATTTCCATTCCGAGACCTTGGGGTCCGTTAAATCGGGTGAACCGCCGCACGAGACCTTCATAAACCATTCGCCCCCTTTGTGGTCAACGATGCAGCGGTCGATGAAGTTCCAGCTATTCAACGCGGCCTGGAGAAAATACTCTTTGCCTGAAAGCTGATAAGCGTTCAGAAAACCAACTACCGCTTCGGCCTGGGGCCACCACTCCTTGTCTGAATTGATTATATGCCCTGCCCTGCCCTCATAAAGCAATCCGCCATCCTTATCAAGCCCTTGCTTGAAAACCACTTCTGCCATTTTCAGGGCAATATCGGCGACCTCTTTTTTTAACGCGGGCTTTTCGAGAATTTCGGCCGCCTCATAAAGCAGCCAGCTTCCCTCAATATCGTGGCCGAAGGTGTATGAATCCGATTTGGGCCGCCAAAGCTCGTCGAAAAAGTGATTGAAGTGAAACGTTTTGCGGTCAATGATATGCTTTGTAAAGTTATCTATAAGGCCGAGAATTTTCTCCGCGACTTTCGGCTTTTCCTGGCAGCGATACAGATTCGTATAGCTCTCGATTATGTGGAGGTGGGTATTCATCGATTTCTTTTCGTTCATATCCTTGTTACTGAGGCGTGCGCCTTCGGCTATCGTCCAGTCGCGATTGCATACCTCGAAATAGCCGGTATTGGCTTTGTCGAAGCTGTGCCGCTCGATAAACTCGAACATCTCATTTGCCCGCTTGAGTGCGCCCGCGTCTTTTGTCGCGAGATAGTATTCGGCAAGCGCGTAAATATAAAACGCCTGGCCGTAAATCTTTTTCGAGTCATCAACGCATTGCCCGCGATAATCAACCTGCCAAAACACCCCGCCAAATTGATTATCCCAGAAATACTTGTTCAAATAATCGTAAGCCCATTTGGTAAGTTCAAAATATTTATGGTTGGCATCGAAGCGGTACATAGCCGCGAACGTCCAGAGAATTCTGGCGTTGAGTATCAATCCTTTGCCTGCGTGTTTATCTTTTACCAGGTCACGGCCGACGTGGCCCGCGAAACCGCCGAATTCATTATCAACAGTATGCTTTTGCCAGAACGGAATAATATTATCATACAATTCGCTTCTGACTCGTTTTTGAAATGCCTCTAAACTCTTTTCAATCATAATTGTCCGCATCCTTATTTTTCGCCTGATTAGGCGGGTGAACCCCGCCCTACGGCTAAAAAACCCAGGTTAGATATTATCTGCTGACGCAGGATGAAGCAATCGTTTTGCCCCCACCTTTTGCATAAAACCTTGATTTGGAAGGGGCAATTTTGGTATTATAATTATGCGGATATCAGCCCTCTGTGGCCGGTCTATTTGAACATGCCCCTCCAAATAGCGTAAAGTTCCAGATTAGCTGTTAATTTGGGGAAGAAAGAGGCAATATAAGTTAAGGGTGAAGCGTCTTACAACGATAGTATCTTAAAAGAGTTATGTGTTTTTTTAGGAATATACCGTGAAGAAGGCAATTTTACTGATAGTTGTAATAGGAATAGGTGCGGCAATAGCGGGCGGATGGTGGTATTTCAACAAGGGCAAGGTTAAAAACGTCACATTCCGCACCGTCGAGGTAACACGCGGCGACATCCTGTCAACCATAAGCGCGACGGGAACAGTTGAGCCGGAAGAACTTGTGGACGTCGGCGCACAGGTTGCCGGACAGGTTCTCGCCTTCGGTAAAGATGAAGAAGGCAATGAGGTTGACTACGGCTCACCAGTTGCAGAAGGCACGCTGCTGGCGAAAATTGACGATACGACTTATACCTCGGATGTTGCCCTGGCCACTGCACAGTTGGAACAGGCCAAAGCAGGAGTAGAAAGTTCCCAGGCCAATCTTTTGCAATTGAAAGCGAAGCTCGACCAGGCCCGGTTGGATTGGGAGCGTGCTCAGAAGTTAGGACCTTCCGAGGCACTGGCCAAGAGCAGTTATGATTCGTATAAGTCGGCTTTCGAGGTTGCGCAGGCCGACGTGTCGGTAGGCGATGCGTCGATTTTGCAGGCAAAGGCGTCTGTCAACCAGGCCGAGGCAACACTTCAAAAAGCCCAACGTAATCTCGGATACTGCACAATAAAATCGCCTGTGAAAGGCGTCATTATAGACCGCAGGGTCAACATCGGGCAAACGGTGGTGTCGAGCTTGAATACGCCGAGTTTGTTTTTGATTGCCAAGGACCTCAGAAGAATGCAGGTATGGGTCTCCGTCAATGAAGCCGACATCGGAAAAATTTACCAGGGCCAGTTGGTGACATTTACCGTCTCAACATACGAAGGCCATACGTTTAAGGGTGTGGTAGGCAAGATTCGACTCAACGCGACTATGACACAAAACGTCGTAACCTATACAGTAGAGGTCGTCACGGATAACTCAAGCGGCAAATTGCTTCCCTACCTGACCGCGAACGTTAATTTCGAGGTCAGCCGGAGAGACAACGTTCTGGAGGTCGCAAACGCGGCTCTTAGATGGAAACCCAGCATTGGGCAGGTTGCGCCGGAGTATCAATCGGTATTAAATGAACCCGCCGAACAGGGTAAAGGTACTGGGAAAAAGCAACGCGACCCGAATGCACCAAAGACACAGACCTCAAATTACAAGAAAGCCACGTTGTGGGTAAGCGAGAACGGCTTAGTTAAACCAATCAAAGTGCTCGCGGGCACAAGTGACGATACAATGACCGAAGTACAGGGCGTGGGTTCGACAAGCTCACCACAGGATGAGCTTCAAGAAGGTCTCCAGGTAATCACGGGAGAACAACAGATGTCCGCGGGCAGTTCGGGGACGGTTAATCCTTTTACGCCGCAAATAGGACGAAGCAGACCGGCAGGACGTTAATAAATTTTGCAGATTCGCTGCGAGCACTATGGAACTGATTGAACTAAAAAACATTTGTAAGACCTATTATATGGGCGACATTGATGTCCCCGTCCTCAAGGGTATTACGATTTCAATCAGCAAAGGAGAGTTTGTCGCGCTGATGGGGGCATCGGGGTCGGGGAAAAGTACGCTGATGAATATTTTAGGATGCCTTGACCACCCGACATCCGGTGAATACTGGCTCGAGGAGCGGGAGATATCGAAGGTATCCGCCGACGAACGGGCAAATCTGCGAAATCATAAAATTGGTTTTGTGTTTCAGAATTTCAATCTTCTGGCCCGCACAAGCGCGCTGGAAAACGTGATGATGCCTTTGTCATACACGCGTGAGCATTTGTCGGATAAAGAGGTAAAACGCCGCGCCGAAGAGCTTCTGAACCGGGTCGGGCTTGGCGACCGGATGCACCACGAGCCATCGGAATTATCGGGCGGTCAGCAGCAGCGAGTCGCAGTAGCCCGCTCGCTGATTAACAGGCCCTCGGTGCTTTTTGCCGATGAGCCGACGGGCAACCTCGACTCGAAAACAAGTGAAGAGGTGCTTGCGATGTTTAAGCAGCTCAACGTGGAGGAGGGTATCACGGTTATTATCGTAACGCACGACCCGAATGTCGCCCGACATACTCAGCGGCAGATTCGTATTCACGACGGCTTAATCGTGGACGGCCAAACATCGCAGGGAGGTTCGCAATGAGGTTATTCCGCGTAATGCGAATACTGCGAACCGCGCTTCGGGCGATACGCAAAAACCCAATGCGGACGGCGCTGACGATGCTGGGCATAATCATCGGAGTCGGTGCGGTAATCGCGATGATGGAAATCGGCAGCGGCTCATCGGACGCCATCGCTAAAACAATCGCGAGGATGGGGGCAAATACTCTTCTTGTCCTGCCCGGCGCCGCCACAAGCGGAGGCATAGGTTTTGGTGCAGGCAGCAGCATGACGCTTACACCGCAGGATTGCGACGCGATTATCCGGGACTGCCCTGCCGTTAAAAGCGCAGCCCCTCTTGTTCGCGCCAGAGGCCAGGCGGTTTATCAGGACCGCAACTGGGTCCCGATGAGCATTTACGGAACGACCGCCGATTACCTCAGCGTCCGGGACTGGACCGATTTGTCGCAGGGCGACGTCTTCACCGACAAAGATGTTCGTAATTCGACAAAGGTATGTCTCATCGGCCAGACGATTGCGCGGGAGCTTTTCCAGGGGGTTTCGCCGATAGGAAAAGAAATGCGGGTTCTGAACATATCGTTCAAGGTCGTCGGAGTTCTCAGCAGCAAAGGCGCAAATATGATGGGTATGGACCAGGACGACATTATCCTTGCGCCATGGACGACTATAAAATTCAGGGTCGGCGCTTCGTCGTCAACATCGACCGGCAGCACAACGTCAAGCACAACCTCGACGACAAGCTCTCCAAGCCAGTTATATCCTAATTCGCAGACCTCTTTATACCCGGTGCCTTCGGACACACAGGCGGCGGATAATCCTCAGCCGGTGCGGTTTACCAACGTTGACCAGATTGTGGCTGCCGCGAATTCCACGGCTGAAATTCCTCAGGCAATAGACCAGATAACCGCCCTTTTGCGAGAGCGTCATCGTATTCGCGACCCTAAAGACGATGATTTTAATATCCGCAATATGACCGAGATGACAAATGCATTGTCTTCCACAACAACACTTATGACTAAGCTCCTGCTTGCTGTAGCGCTTATTTCACTGATTGTCGGCGGGGTGGGAATAATGAACATAATGCTGGTATCAGTTACCGAGCGGACAAGGGAAATAGGTTTACGAATGGCGGTTGGCGCAAGGGCGAAGGATATCCTGCGTCAGTTCCTGATAGAAGCCGTTGTTCTGTGTCTTGCAGGCGGGATTTTAGGCATTATCCTGGGCTGCGGCGGATCGTATCTTATAACCCGTTTTCTGCGCTGGCCCACGGAAACATCAGTGCCGGCCATTGTGGCTTCGGTTTTCGTTTCAGCAAGCGTTGGAATTATTTTCGGCTATTATCCAGCATGGAAGGCATCTCGTCTGGACCCGATTGAGGCATTAAGATACGAATGAAAAAAACAGAAGACAGAAAACAGAAGACAGAAAACAGTCGGCTATTATTCAGTTATCCGGTCTTATGCTCTGCCTGTTTGCTGCTTATACAGGCGGGATGCACGGTTGGCCCCGATTACAAACCACAGGATGTAAATGCCCCTGCCGGATGGGCAGGAACAAAAAATATATCATCGCCGGATACAATGCTGCTGCAATGGTGGACTGAATTCAACGATGTCAATCTAACCTCGTTAATCGAACGCGCGATGAAATCGAATCTTGACCTCAGACAGGCCGAAGAACGAATTCGTCAGGCCAGGGCCGCAAGCGGCGTGGCAAACGCGGGATTCTGGCCCACCGCCGACGCAACCGGAAGTTTCACACGCAACCGTACACCTGCTTCTACAATCGCGCCGGCAAAAATGACTAACCTGTTTCAGGCCGGTCTTGACGCCACGTGGGAGCTTGATATATTCGGCGGAACAAGGCGTAATATCGAGGCAGCGGAGGCCGACATTCGTGCGTCTATCGAGGACCGACGCGACGTTCTGGTGACTCTTGTATCCGAACTGGCAATTAACTACGTTCAACTCCGCGGCTATCAGCAGGAAATAATCATAGCGCAAAACAACCTCAAGGCGCAGCAGCAAAGCACCGAAGTGGTTCACAAACGTTATGAAGGCGGCTTTGTCAGCGCGCTTGACGTCGCAAACGCCGACGCACAGGTCGCCACGACAATGTCTCAAATTCCTTTGCTGGAAACCTCCGCGCAACAAACGATTTACAATATCAGCGTGCTGCTCGGGCAGGAACCCGCCTCTTTGCTTGAAGAGCTTTCCCCTGCCTCATCGATACCCCTTACGCCGCCTGAAGTGCCTGCGGGTCTGCCGTCTGATATGCTCCGCAGGCGTCCGGATATAAGGCGAGCCGAAGCACAGATACATTCCGCAACCGCACAAATAGGCGTGGCAACGGCTGATTTATTTCCGAAGTTTAATCTTGCCGGCAATATAGGCACCAGCGCGTCGAAACTTGGCGACATGCGATGGAACCAGCGTTCGTGGTCATTCGGGCCGTCGGCAAGCTGGGAGATATTCAACGCAGGCGGGGTAAGTTCCAATATCGAGGTCCAAAAGGCGCTCCAGCAGCAGGCGGTGCTTACTTATAAAAAGGCCGTTCTGACTGCCATTCAGGACGTCGAGAACGCCCTTATCGCATATACCAATGAACAGGAGCATCACAAGGCGCTTATTGACGCCGTCACAGCAAACCGAAGGGCTGTTGACATCTCCACCCAGCTTTATGTCGAGGGACAGACCGAATTTCTCAGCGTCCTGGTAGCGCAAGGGTCGCTTTATAGTTCCGAAGATACCCTCGTTCAAAGCACACGTAATCTCTCTACGGATTTAATCGCGCTCTATAAGGCCCTCGGAGGTGGCTGGGACAGCCAGTCGCCGGACAGTGATTAGTCCTATAATACGGCAGCGAAAACCTTTTCTACCGGTTCGCTCATTTTAAGTGAATCCTGTCGCCGAAATTGACGAAAGACAATTGAATGGGGCTTGGAAATCCGGCTCTGCTTAAGCATAATATATATGGAGTAATCCCGCTATTTTTCGGCAGTTTGACAAAAGGAGCGATGAAATGGGAATTCAGGATTTATCGGAAAATACACTTCTTGTTGACGCGTCTCCGGAACCGAGTTTGAACGAAGAGCTTGCTAACGTTACCGACGTGGTGCGTGAAAGAGGTGATTGCGACGTTATCATTGACTTCAAACGCGTGGATATCATCACGTCATCGAGCTTGTCAAAGCTCCTTAAACTGCGGAAGCTTCTGATGGATTGCAACCACACGCTGGTGTTGTGCAGTGTAGCGACGGCAACAAGGGGAATCTTTTCAGTAACCGCGCTCGATGGCGTATTCACAATGGTGCCCGACCAGTCGGCAGCACAGGCGTCGATAGACACTCAAACCGCAAACCTGCGGCTCTAAGGAACATAACCTTTTTTGTCACCAAAGCCCCGTCCAGGCAAACCTGAACTGGGCTTTTTTTATGCCAAAATAGCGTCATCAAAACTTTTTCGCCCCCCGCCAATACTCGGGACAATCGAATGAGGCCTTGCAAAAGGGGCATACGAGCCGCATAATGACGGGAGAATCATTTTAAGAAAGGTCTGTTATGAAAATTGCGTACTTCGATTGTTTTTCCGGTGCGGCGGGCGATATGATTGTCGGGGCGATGCTCGACGCAGGGCTGGATTTCGAGTTCCTCAAGAGCCAGATTGCAACTTTGGGTTTGAAGGACCTCGGCCTGAAGGTCGATGAAACGAAACGCGCCGGCCTGCGCGCGATTCACTTTATTCCCCTTATCAAAGAAGAACATCACCATCGTCACCTCAGCGACATAATCAAAATCATCAATGGCAGCAAAATAGGCGAAAAGCCAAAGCAAATGGCCATCTCCATATTTGAACGTCTGGCAAAGGCGGAGGCAGCGGTGCACGGCAAAGAGCCGAATGATATTCATTTTCACGAGGTCGGTGCATTAGATTCGATTGTCGATATCGTCTCCGCAGCGATTGGGTTTGACGCACTCGGAATAGAAAAGGTTTACTGCTCGATGCTGGCAGTCGGCGGCGGACAGGTCAAAGCGGCCCACGGGATAATGCCCGTGCCGGCTCCCGCGACGGCGGAATTGCTAAAGGGTGTGCCGACAGTCGGCGGGCCGATTGATAAGGAACTGCTCACGCCAACCGGTGCGGCAATTCTTACAACGGTCGCAAAAGGTTTTGGCGTAATGCCTCCAATGAAAATTGAGGCGACTGGTTACGGGGCAGGAACATTAGACAGCGAGCACGTTCCAAACGTCGTGCGCCTGATTTTGGGTGAGTCGGCGGAAGATTCGGCGACAACAGCCGACAGCGTTTGTCTGCTTGAGACAAATATCGACGACTCAACCGGCGAGATAATTGCGCACACGATGGACAAGCTTCTTACGGCTGGAGCTTTGGATGTGTTTACAACGCCGATTGTTATGAAGCAGGCCCGCCCCGCCGTTATGCTGACCGTCATCTGTCAGACAGCCGACATCACCCGGCTGGAAGAAATGATTTTCGAGGCAGGGATTACATTTGGCATCCGAAGGCAAATCGTCGAGCGAAGCAAATTAGCGAGGGAGTTTGTAACGGTAGCGACACGGTTCGGGAATATAAAAATAAAGGTCGGAAAACGGGACGGCAAAATTGTTACTGCCAAGCCCGAATTCGCGGACTGCGCCAAGGCAGCACAGGAGCATAACGCGAGCGTCAAGGAGGTTATGCAGACAGCAATTGCAGAATTTAAAAAAGCCAGATAGTTGTTCCGATGCTTATTTGCCTTTTGTGTGCAAAATGGATATGTCGCAGATATTCAATTCGCTTGAAATGTTTATATGGCTGGTTGTTGGCGTCGCATTTTTCGCGAATGGTTTTCGCCGGAGTAACCGCTATAAAAAGCTAACTTTTTTTCTTGCGGCTGCTTATATCGCTTTTGGTTTGTCTGACGGTGTTGAAGCCAATACCGGCGCTTGGTGGCAGCCGTGGTGGTTGCTTCTATGGAAAGTGCTGTGCATAGTTATATTTGTAATATCCCTGACATACTACATTTGGAACGAACGTCGATTGAAAAATCTTTAAATCTGCGTCATTAGCGATTCAATAACCTTCGTGTCTTTGTGGCAAAAAAATCACCTTGAACGGCTGATTGCATACTCGCGTATTAAAGAGTAGAAGTTATATGAGGATATGAAAATGAAGCTCAAATACGCTGGAATCGCGGTTTTAGGTATTGCGCTGGCTGCTTTGGCTGTGCAAAAGGGAGATAAACAAATGACTACCAATAAACTGACTCCCGAAGAAGAATATGTAATTGTTTACAAAGGCACCGAAGCCCCCTTCTCCGGCAAATACCTCGATAACAATGAACCGGGCACATACGTCTGCAAGCGTTGCGGAGCGCCACTCTATCGCAGCAGCGACAAATTCGACGGACACTGCGGCTGGCCATCTTTCGACGACGAAATCGCCGGCGCAGTAAAACGCGTCCCGGACCCCGATGGCTCTCGCACTGAAATTATTTGCGCCAATTGCGGCGCACATCTCGGCCACGTATTCACAGGCGAGGGGCTCACCGACAAAGACATAAGACATTGCGTCAATTCAATTTCGCTCGTTTTTGTTCCAGCAGCAAAAGCAGACGCCAACGACCCCAACAGCAAACCTTCCACAAAGGCCTATTTCGCGGGCGGCTGCTTCTGGGGCGTAGATTATTGGCTCAAGAGCGCTGCGGGCGTCATCTCCGTCACAGCCGGCTATATGGGGGGAACCACAAAACACCCAACCTACGAGCAGGTCTGCTCAGGTAAAACCGGACACGCCGAAACCGTCGAGGTCATCTTCGACCCCAACAAGACCACTTACGAAGACCTCGCCAAGCTCTTCTTTGAAATCCACGACCCAACTCAGCGTAATCGGCAAGGCCCTGATATTGGCTACCAGTACCGCTCCGCCATTTTCTACGCAGACCAGCAGCAAAAGCAAATCGCGGAACGTTTGATTGAGCAGTTAAAGAAAAAAGGGCTCAAAGTTGTTACATCAGTTGAGCCGGCAAAAGAATTCTGGCCCGCCGAGGACTATCACCAGGACTATTACGGCAAGAACGCAGGCCAGCCCTATTGCCACATCCGAACCAAGCATTTCTAACCGTGCGTATCTTGCCCCTCAACTTTTCCACCGATGGCGGACAAGTTGAGGGGCGAAGCTATCGCAATTTATTGTGTGAGCCTATCGGCCTTCTCTCTTTAATCTCTTCTCCATTCGTTTTTCTTTTAACGTTTTTTGCGGCTTCTTTTTCACGGCTTTTTTAGAATCTTGACTGTGAGACATACATTATCCTTTCCTGATTACATCCTATTCGATAGTTTCCCAACAACAGGGACAACGGCGTCAATTCTACCCGCACCCGTTTTTTTTTCAACGCCAAAATTCTCCGCTGTTTCTGTCTCGACATTCTTTTCCCCTAAAATAAATACCCAACAATAAGCGTTGGATACTATGTTTGGCGTCACAAATGATTACACTGCAAGTAACAGAACCGCATTGAGTTAAGGGCAATCCCCGCCGAATAATCAATAATCATTTATCAATAACTAATTTGGTCTGGAACACAACGCTAAGGCACAGCGTATATCCCTGTTAGACACGGGTTTAGGGTCTGCGAAAAAAATATAAAAAATTTCATAAAAAATTCTTGACGCACAGTCAATAATCCAATATGCTTGATATGCTAATGCTGGTGTTAACGCTTTTATATGCCAGTACGGATTTATCCGGCGTAGCATTAGCGAAGACGGATGTGGGTGGAAAGAGTAGGTGAAATTGAACAGCAATTTCAGAGTGTTGAAGGTTTTGCCTTAGCTGAAGTGGCGGAATAGTATCTAAAAACCGCTGGCAGTTAGGCAGCGGTTTTTTTGTTGCTCTTTTTTAAGTGTATAGCTAAACTATTCGACCTCATGTTATTGTCGATTTGATTTGCGATTTTCGATTTGTAATTTTTTACAATCGGCAATCGGCAATCTAAAATCGGCAATGGATACGGGCTCGTAGCTCAGTCGGTTAGAGCGCACGCCTGATAAGCGTGAGGTCGGAAGTTCGATTCTTCCCGGGCCCATTTTTAGTTTTGAGTCCTGGGTTTTGAGTTATCAGTTGGTTCCGTAACTCAAAACTTAAAACTAAACACTCAAAACTTTTCACGGCTCCGGGGACGTAGCTCAACTGGGAGAGCGTTGGCTTTGCAAGCCAGAGGTTGCCGGTTCGATCCCGGTCGTCTCCATTGAATTCGCCGAAGGCGAATTCGATGCCCTGAGCAAATCCCGACTTGTCGGGATGCGTCGAAGGGCATTGTTTCACCCCCCTGCTTATCGGGGGAATTGGTTAGACCGCAGGTTAATCCTGTGGGTTAGCAAATAACGTTGTTTGACAAGTTAATATGCGGGTGTAGTAAATTTTTTTAGTCTTTCTTTCTAACGTGGTGTTCCATCTTTCACAAAGTGGAGCGCAATGTCTGGATATTTTTTTTGGCGATTACTCATTATGACCAGTCAAAGATTGATATGGTCAAGTTACTAAGAGTGTATGGGGAATGTCTTGGTGCCGAGAGGCGATGAAGGACGTGGCTGACTGCGATAAGTCCGGGGCAGGTGTCGAGCAACCGTTAATCCCGGAATCTCCGAATGGGGAAACCCGACATGACTGGGCAACCAGTTCTTGTCATCACCGGCTGAATGTATAGGCCGGCTGAAGCGAACGCAGGGAACTGAAACATCTAAGTACCTGTAGGAAAAGAAATCAACCGAGACTCCGTCAGTAGCGGCGAGCGAAGACGGATATAGCCCAAACCAGGAAGCTTGCTTCTTGGGGTTGCGGGCGCTGATTAGGAGTTACAAAGGTAACGTAAGCAGAATCTTCTGGAAAGTTGAGCCATAGCAGGTGATAGCCCTGTATGCGACTACGTGCACCCTCCGTTACATCAGCGTTCCAGAGTAGCACGGAGCTCGTGGAACTCCGTGCGAATCAGGGGGGCCCACCCTCCAAGGCTAAATACTACTCGGCAACCGATAGTGAATCAGTAGGGCGATTGAACGATGAAAAGTACCCCTATTAGGGTAGTTAAAAGAACCTGAAACCATACACTTACAAGCTGTGGAAGTCCTATGACCCGTCTTCGGGCGGGTAATGGATGACCGCGTGCCTTTTGCTTAATGAACCGGCGAGTTACCGTTTGTGGCAAGGTTAATCCCCTAAGGGGAGTAGCCGCAGCGAAAGCGAGTCTGAATAGGGCGATATAGTCGCAGGCGGTACGACGCGAAACCACGTGATCTACTCATGGCCAGGATGAATCAGCCGTAAAAGGCTGAGGAGGTCCGAACTCATTAACGTTGAAAAGTTATGGGATGAGCTGTGAGGAGGAGTAAAAGTCTAATCAAACGTGGAGATATCTCGTACTCTCCGAAATAGCTTTTGGGCTAGCCTTGAGGAATTGCTTTACGGGGGTAGAGCTACTGAATGGGGTTAGGGGCCTACCCGGTCACCTGCCCCAACCAAACTCCGAATACCGTAAAGTGTACCTCGGGAGTCAGTCTACGGGAGATAAGTTCCGTGGTCGAAAGGGAAACAACCCAGCCCGCCAGCTAAGGTCCCAGAATCCTGCTAAGTTATTAAGGAAGTTGGATTGCGGAGACAGCCAGGATGTTGGCTTAGAAGCAGCCACCATTTAAAAAGTGCGTAATAGCTTACTGGCCGAGCAGTCCGGCGCCGATAATGATCGGGAATAAGCAGGATACCGAAGCTGCGGATTACCAGACGGGTTCGCCTGTCTGGCAGTGGTAGGAGAGCGTTGCTGTCAGCATAGAAGCCGCACGGAGACGAGCGGTGGAGCGGCAGCAAGTGATTATGCCGGTATGAGTAACGATAAAACAGGTGAGAATCCTGTTCGCCGAAAGCCTAAGGTTTCCTGGGGAAGGTAAATCCGCCCAGGGTTAGTCGGTCCCTTAGTTGAGGCCGAAAGGCGTAAACGATGGACAGCAGGTTAATATTCCTGCACTATGTACCAAAGGTTATAACTGTGGGGGCGACGCGGAAGCAACGGTTGGAAGCCGACTAGTAGTGGCTATTGTGCCCGTGTTGTTGTCGGTTGGTAAATCCGCCGACACAAAACAATACGGGACCGCGAGGGCCGATTTAAGATGCCTGAGCAACCCGAAATTCCGCCAAGAAAAACCTCAAACAGGACAATGGTGCATAACCGTACTAAAACTGACACAGGTAGGCAAGGAGAATATCCTAAGGCGCTCGAGAGAACCGTCCTTAAGGAACTAGGCAATTTGACCCCGTAAGTTCGCAATAAGGGGTCCCTACAGGGGCATTTAAGCAATTAGGTGCCTGCTGAGGGCGCAGTGAAGTGGCTCTGGCGACTGTTTATCAAAAACACAGTTCTCTGCTAACTCCAAAAGAGGATGTATAGAGAATGACGCCTGCTCGGTGCTGGAAGGTCAAGGAAGTCGGTCATTGGGTAGCAATACCTGAAAAGCTGGCGACCGAAGCCCCAGTAAACGGCGGCCGTAACTATGACGGTCCTAAGGTAGCGAAGTTCCTTGTCGGGTAAGTTCCGACGTGCATGAATGGCGTAACGACTGGAGTAGTGTCTCAAGGACGGACTCGGTGAAATTGTAGATGCGGTGAAGATACCGCATTCCCGCGGCAAGACGGAAAGACCCTATGAACCTTTACTGTAGCCTGGTATTGATGCCTGACATAACTTGCGTAGGATAGGTGGGAGGCGATGATGTCCCGATTTCGGTCGGGGCGGAGCCACCGTTGAAATACCACCCTTGTTCTGTTAGTCACCTAACTGTGACCCGTGAAACCGGGCATGGTACAGTGCCAGGTGGGCAGTTTGACTGGGGCGGTCTCCTCCTAAAGAGTAACGGAGGAGTTCAAAGGCATACTCAGCGCGGTTGGCAATCGCGCTTAGAGCGCAAGGGCAAAAGTATGCTTAACTGCAAGACTTATAGGTCGAGCAGGTGCGAAAGCAGGACCTAGTGATCCGGCGATTCTGTGTGGAAGGGTCGTCGCTCAACAGATAAAAGGTACTCTAGGGATAACAGGCTGATCTCCCCCGAGCGTTCATAGCGGCGGGGAGGTTTGGCACCTCGATGTCGGCCCATCGCATCCTGGGGCTGAAGGCGGTCCCAAGGGTTGGGCTGTTCGCCCATTAAAGCGGTACGCGAGCTGGGTTCAGACCGGCGTGAGCCAGGTCGGTCCCTATCTGCCGTGGGCGCAGGAATCTTGATGGAAATATTTCCTTAGTACGAGAGGATTAGGAAGTACTGACCGCTGGTGTACCGGCTGTCCTGCTAAGGGCACCGCCGGGTAGCTATGTCGGGAAAGGATAACCGCTGAAAGCATCTAAGCGGGAAGCCCCCTCCAAGATGAGGATTCCAGTGACTTCGGTCACAAAGAGCCCTGGTAGACCACCAGGTTGATAGGCCGGATGTGTAAGGCGAGAGATCGCTTCAGCTAACCGGTACTAACGCTCAATACTTGACCATATCATTCTTTGGTTGTTCGGAGTAAATCGACAATATCTGGATGATTGTGCCCACTTTAATTAATAGTACCACCCGCATATTAACAGTTTTTAGTGTTGAGTTTTAAGTTTTGAGTTTTTTGAAAACTGAATACGTACCCGGCGAAAGCCGGGGATAAAGAATTTCCTGGTGAATTTACTGACGGGGAAACGCCTGATCCCTTTCCGAACTCAGAAGCTAAGCTCGTCAGGCCGATGGTAGTCGCTATGCGGTGAGAGTAGGTATCGCCAGGAATTACGAGGCCGGTCAATTATTTGACCGGCCTCTCCTTTTTTAACCACAGATTCCGCAGATGGTGCCGGGCTGAAAGCGAAGCGGAAACGACCTGCTGTCTTCAGGCCTTTTTGGCAATCTGGTCTAATCGTTGTATTATCTCAATGCACGCCCTGCTGTTGTGATAGGGGCACTTCCACTCCGAGACCTTAAATTTCGTCTTATCGACGTTGCCCTTCGCGTCAATCGTCCAGAACCATTCGCCGCCTTTCTTATCGACGACGTAATCCTCGATGAACTGCCAGATATTTTGCGCAACGTCGAAATATTTCTGCTCGCCGAACAGTTGATAGGCGTTCAAATATCCTGTTACCGCCTCCGCCTGCACCCACCAGTCCTTGTTGGAATTGCTGATGCCGCTCAAGTTTGCCTCGTAGAACATACTCTTGTTGTTGTCCAGGCCTCTTTCGTACGTTGACTCCGCCAGTTTAAACGCCATCCGCTTGAGCTTCTCTATCGTTTTCGGCCTGCCTAAAATCTGCGCATCTCTATAACACAGCCAGCTCGCCTCGATATCGTGCCCGAAGGAGACCATCTGGCTCTTGGGATACCATTTCTCATCGAAGAACAACTGGCAATACGTTCCATACGGGTGCAGGATATGGTCAACGAATATATCGAGCATATCGCCAACCCGCTGCCCGACCAGCTCGTCCTTATTCACGTCGTATAAATTGGCGATGCCTTCCAGAACGTGTAACGACGTATTCATTGATTTCGGGGCAGCCATATCTCCGGAAGTAAGCTGCTGGATTTTTGATTTCGTCCAGTCGCGGTCGTATTTCTCGAAATAACCCTTGTATTGCTTATCCCAGACGAATTTTTCCAGCAGGCCGAAAAGCTCCATCGCTTTGGCAAGCGCCTCCTTATCGCCCGTTGCCCTGTAATACTCCGAAAGCGCGTATATCCCGAAACCCTGCCCATAAACTATTTTCTGGTTGTCTATGGGTTTACCCTGCCAGTCCAGCAAGTTGAACATGCCGCCGTATTGCTTGTCCCAGAAATTTTCCATAACATAATCATAAGCCCGTTTCGCCAGCGCCAGGTGTTCCTGCTTTTTCTCGAAACAATAAAGTGCGGAGAACGCCCAGAGAATCCGGGTGTTGAGTATCAGTCCTTTGGGCGCCTTTTCGTCTATTACGCCGTCGTTGTTCATCCTGCCGATGAACCCCCCTTTCGGGTCAATAGCTCGCTGCGACCAGAATGGCACGATATCCTCATCAAGCTCCTTTTGGACCCTGTTTTGGAATTCCCCGACTATTTTGATATCCATATCTTGCCTCCACACATTAAATTACGGATTATTTGCCGGCTGCCGCTCAAATCCATACCGCAATCCCGTTTCCTCGGATTAGAAAATATAAACCCGTGTTTGCGAAACATTTTAGACAAGACACGTATGATTGTCAAATGAGGACTTATGCCGCCGACTAAATCGCAACGATACGACAACTATGGTCCTGCCGTCTAATTTGCTTGCAAAGCAAGGACGGACACGTATAATTATGCTGTTGAACGCAGCATTATAAGCGATATTTGTGTTCAACAATCGCGGCTGTAGCTCAACTGGATAGAGCGTTGGTCTACGGAACCAAAGGTTGGGGGTTCGAGCCCCTTCAGCCGCAGTGACAAATCAAAACTCAAAATGCAAAGAGTAAAACTGCGGAGGCCCTTCGGGCGGGATAAAATTCATTCATTCGCTATCGACCGGCCATGGGATATGCCATTGTTTTCCCGCTTGCCGAATTTGTTTGTTCATATCGTCACGCAATTGTTCGGCGAGCATTCGTTGGGATGTGCTCATGTTCTGCTGCAATTGCTTAGTAAGATCCTCAATAATTTGTTCCAACCGCCCTTTTGGTAACCCGGGACGTTTCTTTCTTTTACTACTCGGGCTTCCCTTAGCAACATCATCAAGATCGGCTCGGCCACCAATATAATCGCCCTCTCCGATTCGAGCACGAGCGCGTTGTATCAACACAGACCACTAATCAGATTTATCTTTTTCATCTTTATAGCATTCCATCAATACGTTGGCTGCTTTATTAAGAGCTTCCCATAACTTTAATCCTTCAAAAGCATCTGCCAGCACTTCCAAAGCATCTGCGTTTTCAGGTTCTAATCGAAGGGCGGCTTCAGCCTGTTGTCGTGCCAACTCGAACTTCTCCTGGTGTATAAAAATATCACTTTTGAGTACAATCGCCTCGATGTTAGCAGGGTCTTTATCCAAAACCGTCTTTAGTATCGCAAGAGGCAGTTCATATTCATCAGAATAATGAATATTTCTAGCAAATTCGATCCGTGTTTTTATTGGATCCTCGTTTTTTATAACTGCGCTGACAAAATCTCTAAAAGCGCCGGCGACATCAAAAAGCGAATTTGTAAGAATTGTGCCGCCGGGGCCGGTACTCCTCGGGTCTCCGGCAAGTAATGCTAAAGGAACAGCCACGCCTGCATGTTCTATCATCCAGGTCTGCATTTCGGCCAGTTCGCCGCTGTATCTTTGCTCCAAGTATGGAACCACGTATTCCTGTACCCAATTGTGTTCCACCTCTTCGGCATATATCTCAACTTTATCATCATCGTCCGCACGCCAACGGCCCCTCGCCACGCGTGATGTATTGTCAAAATGATGTCCAAGCTCATGCACAAAAGTCATTAGCATTCTTAATCGCAAATAGAACTCTATAATGCGACGATACGGTATTTCTGGAGCATAGACCCAAGCGAATAAGCGGATCATCCCGCAGTTTTGATAATAGATACCAAGACAATCCCCCTTATAAACACCTGCCAGTAGTTCATAACCTAAACGAGATGTGTAAGGGTCACGTATAGGATTGGCCCACCAAGGGTCTTCTTCCGTAACTTCTTGAGATTCTTTGCCTAAGCATAATTCCACCACTTTAAGGCCATCCGTTAAACTTGCTGGCATCCTGCGAAGCAACTCCCGTAAATCATCCGGCCCAGCCGGGTAATGCACATAGGGCGAACTATCAACTATCCGTATTGGGATTGCATCTATTGAAGTGGGTGGCAGGGGTTTCTTGTTTTGCCGTCGCTCAGTTTTCACTAACTTTTTGACCAAACGCTTTGTTGACAAGTCTTGCTTAAGCTTGTTGATTGTCTTTGCCTTCTTCTTTCGATCAGCGAAATTGCTTTTTTTAAGCTCTTTCAGCTTACGCCGAGTTGTATGATAACTGCGTGAAATTGACGTCGCCCTTCTTAAATCAATATTTTCAGACGTTGAAGCGGAAGTTGATGATGTCGCCGTCGCGAACGACGTATTCCTTGCCTTCGAGGCGGAATTTGCCCGCGGCCTTTACGGCTTTTTCGTCACCCAACTGCTTTATTTCGCTGTAAGCGAAGGTTTCGGCGCGAATGAAGCCGCGTTTGATATCGGAGTGGACTTTGCCTGCGGCGTCGTGAGCGCTTGTACCCTGCTTAATGGGCCAGGCGCGAACCTCGTCAGGACCGACGGTGAGAAAGCTAATCAGGCCAAGCGTCTTGAAACAGGCGTGGACGAATTTGCCGGCGGCGGATTCGGTGATGCCCAAATCAGCCATAAATTGCGTTTTACTCTCGGCGTCTAATTGCGACAATTCATATTCGAGCTTTGCGCAGACGCTGATTATGGGCGTTGAAGTATCGCCGGGGATTTCCAGCTTCTGTTCCTGTGCGCCTTCACCTATATTTACGGCGACGACCATCGGCTTAAGAGTCAGGAAACCAAGTGCCCTTACCATTTCCAGCTCGGCGTCATTTGTAACAACGGAACGGATTGGCTGTTCTGATTCAATCGCGGCCTGAAGCTTTTTGTGAAGCTCAAGCTCGGCCTTGTCGTGTGCCTGAGTTTTTGTGGGTTTGTGAACTTCCTTTTCGAGTTTTTCAATACGCGTCGTTACAACCGCCAAATCGGTTAGCAAAAGCTCGGTGCGGAGGTCGATGAGGTCTTTGGCGGGATTGGAGGTGCTTTCATACGCGCCGATAACCAAGGCAATCATATCGACGGTGCGAATCTGGTCAATGAGGCGTCTTGCGGCCGCCCTGCCGTGGTCGTCGGAGAAGTTGAGGCCGGGGACGTCGAGACATTCGATTGTCGCGTAAACGGTTTTCTTTGGCTTGTAGTGGGCGGTGAGCCAGACGATTCTTTCATCCGGCGAAGCCACAACGGCCTGCTCAATATTCGTTGTCCCGGCGGGCAGCATCGCCTTGCCGCTGATTGCGGAAAAGAGGGTGCTTTTGCCTGACTGCATCAAACCAAGTAACGCGACTTTCAAATTCGACACTCCTTATTTATAAACGGAATTACCGTAACAATCGTAAGCGACGATGGCGGGGAAATCGACGACTTCGAGACGCCTGATTGCCTCGGTGCCGAGTTCTTCGTAGGCGATAATCTCTGCGGAGGTGATATGTTTGGCGAGCAAGGCCCCTGCCCCGCCGATGGTTGAAAGGTGAATGGCACAATGCTGCTTGAGGGCATCACGGACTGCCTGATTACGATAGCCCTTGCCGAGCATCGCTTTAAGACCCGCGGCGATAAGCGCGGGGCTGAAGGCATCCATCCTTGAGGAGGTTGTCGGGCCTGCGGAGCCAATTGGTCTGCCCGGCGGAGCAGGAGTCGGGCCGCAGAAATAGATAAGTGCGCTTTTGATATCAAAAGGCAACGATACCCCTTTCTCTATCGCCTCGCAAAGGCGTTTATGGGCCACATCGCGGGCAGTGTAGATTGTGCCCGCGATGATAACCTCGTCGCCCGATTTGAGCGAGCGGATAAACGCATCCGTCAACGGCGGCCTGATTAGTTTCACAGCCATACTCGAAGAAGTTTAACGCAGGTCGGCAATTATTTCAATTAGGAAGTATGCGCGGTATAATGAAAAAGAATACAGAAGACAGAAAACAGAAGACGTAAGGTAGAAGACAGAAGAATAAAAAAATGGCGAAATATCCGATATTCCTGGATTTGAACGGCAGGCGGGTCGTTATCATCGGCGGCGGCAGTGTGGCGACAAGAAAGGCGGAGACGATTCTGTGCAGCGGCGCACGATTAGTCGTGGTAGCCCCGCGTCTCGATGAGATGCTTCGCAAGGTATGCGCAGGTAGTAAAGCGGAGCTAATTGAGAGTAAGTATTCAAAGGATTACATCGGGAGAGCAACGCTTGTCATCGCGGCGACGAATGATGAGACGTTAAATAAGCAGATTTACAAGGACTGCCAGGAATTAGAGATATTGTGCAACGTGGTCGATTCGCCTGCGCTTTGTGATTTTTATGTGCCCGCGGTGGTGCAGCGAGGGGATTTACAAATTGCGATAGGAACCGATGGAAATTGCCCATCTTACGCGGGGCACCTGCGAAAAAAACTGGAAAATATATTTACTGAGAAGCACGGGGAATTTCTGGCCCAGCTTGAGGCGATTAGAGGATTCGTAATCGAAAAATTGGCCGACGCAATGGAACGTAAAGCCATATTGGGGAAACTGGCGGGCGATGAGTCGTTCGAGTATTTTCTGCAAAACGGCCCTGAGCAGTGGCGCAAAAGAGCTGAAGAACAGATAAAATCCCTCATGACCGGCAAATAATATCACAAGGACACGCTTTGACACAATCCAAACCCACGACAAGAAGAATTGAATTATTGGCGCCGGCGAAGGACGCGGCAACAGCGATAACAGCAATACAATGCGGCGCGGACGCGGTCTATATGGCGGCACAACGTTTCGGGGCACGCGAGGCGGCGTATAATACCATCGAATCAATAAAGCAGGTCGTGGATTTCGCTCACCAGTATTACGCGAAGGTTTATGTTACGCTGAATACGCTTTTGAAGGATGATGAGCTTGCGCCGGCGGAGATGATGATTGGCCAGCTTGAAAAAATCGGAATCGATGGCCTGATTGTCCAGGACACGGGGCTACTGGAATTAGACCTGCCTCCCCTGCCGATAATCGCGAGCACGCAAATGAATAACGATACGCCTGAAAAGGTGAAATTTTTGCAGGACATAGGGTTTTCGCGTGCGATACTGGCGAGGGAACTGGCGCTCGAACAAATCAGGCAAATACGCGAGGCGACGACAATCGAGCTCGAATGCTTTATACACGGGGCGCTATGTGTCGGGGCAAGCGGGCAGTGTTATATGAGCTACGCAATAGGCGGGCGAAGCGGCAACCGGGGACAGTGCGCACAACCATGCAGGCGACTTTACAGCGTCAAAGACCAGCAGGGGAAAATAATCGCCAAAGACAGACACTTGTTATCAGTGAAGGATTTGAACTTAGTCGAACATCTGGAAGAGCTGATTGACGCGGGAGTTGATGCGTTCAAGATTGAAGGACGATTGAAAGATGCCGCATACGTAGCGAATACAGCGAGTTTTTATCGCGGGCGATTGGACGAAATCATAGCGAAAAAGAAGCTCAAACGTGCATCGTCAGGAACAACGAATATCGACTTTGAGCCGAATCCGGAGAAGACGTTTAATCGCGGGTTTTCCGATTACGGCATTACAGGCAATAAAGCGAATCTGGGCTCGATTGATACGCCCAAATCGATGGGCGAATATGTGGGCACGGTAACGGAAACAGGCAGGGATTATTTCGTTATCAACAGAGATCAGGAGCTGCACAACGCGGACGGGCTTTGCTTTTTCGACAGGCACAAGAACCTGTCAGGAACCATTGTAAATAGCGTTGAAGACCAAAAGGTTTACCCGCAAAAGATGCAGGATATAAGCAAGGGGCAGAAGATTTACCGCAATTACGATTACGAGTTTTATCGCAAGCTAACGGGCCAACCGGCCCAACGAAGAATCGGGCTGTCGATGGTTATGCGAGAATCAACTGATGGTTTGATTTTGAGCGGGACGGATGAGGACGGCAATAAGGCGACGGTGGAAATAAGCGGAGACAAACAGCCAGCGTTAAAAAAAGAGCAGGCAAAGCAAACCATCATTACGCAGTTAAGCAAACTTGGAAATACGATTTTTGAATGCTCGGAGGTACGAGTAGAAACGCGGGACGTGTATTTTCTTCCTGTGTCACGATTGAACGCTGCAAAACGGGAACTGGCGGAAAAAATGCTTGGGGCAAGAGAAGCGAATCGGCCTCGCACGGCGGGTCATATCCTGAAAAATGATGTGCCCTGCCCGCAGAAAGAACTGAACTTCAGGGGCAATGTTCTCAACAAAAAAGCGGAGGAGTTTTATCATCGCCACGGCGTGCAGATAATAGAACCGGCGGCGGAGTCGGGGCTGGATTTGTCGGGGCAGGTGGTAATGACAACGAAATACTGCCTGCGACAAGAACTGGGGCTATGCGGCGGACAAACCGAAAAAACGCCCGCGGAGCCGATGATTCTGGTTGATGAGGATGACAGGGAATACAAAGTGAACTTCCGCTGCGACCGATGCGGGATGGAGATAACTTTTGGGCGCAATAAAAAACCCCCGACATAAAAATGTCAGGGGTTATGGATTGTTTAGTGTTCGATCCTGTCGATGGTAACGCGGAGGTATTTCTGGCGATGGCCGGTTTTCTTGTTGTAGTTTTTCCGCCTGCGGGTGTACTGCGACTGAATCTTCTCGCCTTTAACCACCGCTTCCTGTGCCGAGGTTTTGAATGACGCGATGACCTTTGCGCCTTTGAGGTACGGGGCGCCGATCTTGATATCATTGCCATCGCTGATGAGCAGGACCTTGTCAAGTTCGAGATGTTTCGCGTCCGGGGCAACTTCCGTAAGCTCGATATCGAGCGACTCGCCCTTTTCGACTTTATATTGTTTACCGCCTTGTTCGATTACTGCGTACATTTCAAGCACTCCGACGTTCAAATAAAACAACCGTAAAAGTCAAGTATTATAGCAACTGCGGTCTTGCAGTAAAGGGAAATATCGGATATTTTTGAAGGAAAGAAACCATTCATAGAACTGGATTCCCGCTTTCGCGGGAATGACAAAGGCAACAAGAAAGGCAATAAGGAAACAATTAAATGCAGATAGCGATGATAGGCGACAGGATGATGGGTATTGAGGAGGTAGGCAGCGAGCACCTTGACCGGGGGATGTTCTTCGGCGACGGGGTTTACGAGGTGCTGCGGAGCTATAACGGCAAGATTTTCGCGATAGATGACCATTTCGAGCGTTTTGCCAACAGCTTGAAGGCGATTGAGATAGCCGGCGTTGACGTCGGCGAAATCCGCTCGAAGATGCTTAAGGCGTTCGCCAAGGCGGGTATAGCCAACGCCAAGATATATTTTCATATCACTCGCGGCTCAGGGCCGAGAGACCATTTGCCCTCGGCGGATTTGAAGCCGAATTTCTTTTTGACGATTTCGGAGCTAAAGGATAACCCCAAGCTCAAAAACGAGGGCGTCGCGGTATCGACGTATCCCGATATCCGATGGAAGAGATGCGATATCAAGTCGCTGAATTTGCTGCCCAACGTCCTTGCCAAAGGCGACGCGGACAAAAAGGGATGCTGGGAGGCGGTATTTGTGGATGATAACGGGATGATTACGGAGGGGTCGTCTTCTGCGTTTTTCGGAATCGTTGGCGGGAAGCTGCGCACGTCGCCTCTCAAGGCCAATATATTGCCCTCGGTAACACGCAAATACGTTGAGCTGGCGGCCAAGAACATCAGGCTGGGTATCGTCGAGAAATCAATGACGCCCAAAGAGGCAACAGTCGCGGATGAACTGTTTTTGGCGGTAACGACAAAAGACATAATCCCGGTTGTTAAATTCGACGGCAAAGTAACAGGCGACGGCAAGCCGGGCAAATGGACAAAGGCGTTAATGGAGGAGTTCAGGAAGTTCACCGCGTAAGAGGACAGATGACTGAAGACAGAGGACGGCTTCGTCGCTCGTGACTCGTGGCTCGATATTAGACGCTGGTGGAGTAAATACTACTGAATATGACTGCAACTGCTATTGAAATACCGCAACTTGGCTGCGTCCATTTCTTTCAATCCCCACGGGCAAAACACCTGCGTATTACTATCAAGCAGGACAAAACTATCAGAGTTATTATGCCCAGAAGGGGCAATCTGCACCAGGCAAAGGAATTCCTGCTTTCAAAAACTTCCTGGATTCAAAAACACCTGCGAAAAATAGACCAATATGCCAATCTCCAGGAGATTCCCGATTCAAGTATTGACCTTGAAAAGGCACAGACAGAACTATTCAATCGTCTCAACTACTTTGCGGAAAAGTATAATTTCCCCTACAACCGGGCGGTCTTTCGTCGTCAGAAAACAAAATGGGGCAGTTGCTCAGGCAGGAACAATATCAATTTGAATATAAATCTGGTTACGCTGCCGCAGCAACTACAGGATTATGTTCTTCTGCATGAGTTAGTGCATACTAAGCATAAGAACCACGGCAAAGTATTCTGGGCGGAGATGGACAGGTTGATAGGAGATGCCAGGCAGTTGCGGAAAGAAATGAGGAAATATAGATTGATTGTGCGATGAAAGTTTACGGTCAAAACCACCCCCACTATTAAGCTGAAAACGAGGATTGCCCGCCTAAAGCGGTTATGTCGTTTCTTTCAACTTCTCCCACACCCCACGGAATTTATCTGGATTGTATTGTCCGTACAAATTTGCCACCACTTTTTCAATACCTCCCGTAAACATCACGTTTTTGCTCATGTTCCTTTGCAGCCTTTTGACAGGCCAATGCGTATTCCTTTCCGATCTTGCCAACCTCGCGTACACCTTTATCTTCCGCCGATAACAATTTTTCGTAACGCGTAACCCATTCCCCCCACATGTCTGACTCATTTCCCTCCCAAGAATAACCGTCACCACGCAAGGCTCTACTTACCTCTCCTGCTGAGTATCCCGCATCAAGAGCTGCTCGTATAAATCCTATTTCAAACCTCTCTTTCAAAACAGCTAAATGAAGATATTTGCTCTTATTATGTCTCAGAAGTTCCTGATATAAATCAATGCTTTGCCCAATTAATCTCCGCGTTAAACACTCACAACTCAACGTTCCCTTCATATCCCTTAGCAAACGTCGTTTTTGCTCTTCGCTCAAATTTCTTACGGCTTCGGAACTTATATCCTCCGTACTCCATAATACTTCTGAATCCTCTTCTATTCTTCTCAGAAGCCAATCATATGCGAGATTTGAATCGGCAGATAAAATTTGGCCTAATGCATATTCGTCCCAATTGCATTTCAGAATTGCTTCTTTCCATAAGTTTCGGATTTCTTCACGTACACTGCCCTTCGGTGTGGTCTCCCACTCGCCTATTGCGGCATTCGCTGCAATTTTCGCATCGGGATGTTCTAGTAATCTCGAAACATTCTTCTCAGGAATTCCAGACAAGGCCGTGCCAAGGATTACTTCTCCTAATCCTTCTAGTTTTGCAAAGATTTTGTTAAGAAGAAGCTCTGAGATAGAAGCTTTTCTTAAAGCTATTTCAATACTTGGAATACGTAAATCTTGTGTGTCCAAACATTTATCTAATAGGTCTTCCCACCCTTCTTCTTCATTTTCAACCACTTTGTAAAGAAAAGGGACAGGTAAACAGCAATCGCACCCTTTTCCAATCATAGCTCTTACCCATCGTCCCCTATTTTCCACAAGCTCAGCAAGTTTGTTGCATAATATACGAGGCCCCATTAACCAAGAATCACCAGATTGTTTCGCCTGTTTTTCAAAGTTAACCAACTTGTTAACAATCATTTCTGGATTCTTGTCTTTCCATTGTTCTGCCATTTTACTGGCAGTATTCTCAATATTCCGTTGTTGCCTCTGCCAATTTTTGCCTCTAAGGGGATACAGCGCCTCAAACTCGGGGTCTAGCTTTATGTTGAATCTAAATCTCTTATTCTTAGCTATTTGCTTAATCCATCGTAGAACCCCCTGTTGTTCACCAACCAAATGCAAGATATCAATCAACATCTTTCTTGCAAAGGCACGCATAAATCTCCACGTTTTATCTGGTATTTTCTGTCCACTGCTTATACATGGATATATCCAGTTATTTACAGTTTCCCGGATTGGTTTCCAATTTTCAATTTTTGTCTCTTTGATAAAATTAGCAAATTCATGCCAGAGTTGCTGCACCTCTCGCATATCATCTTCTGTTATGTGACCTTGTAATAATGTCATTTTCATCCCAGAACCAGGGTCTGATTCAATTTGTCCAAAATTCGGTGATAATGCCGCCGCACAAGCTTCTAACCCAACTGTGATATCCCCACCGTTCCTAATCCAACTCACAGTACTTTCCATCACCTGTTTACGGCGCCTCACTACCTCCGGATTTCCTGGATAGGCCGCGGTAACCCAATCATGTATCAATCTTAGAGGATGTTCTGGGTACGAATTCTGCGCCCTCTTATCACCTACAGCCCGGCTAAGCAGTTCAGGAATTATTTTCTCTGGGCACCAATGCAATGCCGCATGTGTTATTGCCATAGTTTGCTCTGGATGCTTTCCCAACACCCATTTACATTCTCCGGCTCCAAGCCAAGCATATTCTTGCCAAACCTCATTTCTCGTGGCTCTCTCCGCCATCGGTCTGATTTCCACATCTGGAATTTTAGCTCCACGTGACCTCGCCCCGATTAGAGTCAAGGTAACATTATCTGTTATTCCTGATGCTTCTATTATTCCCGCAATCGGAAGTGAAGCCCCACCAGCATAAAATACGTCTCTAACTAACGCAAATCGTAAAACCTCAGGATGGACAGATAGTATTCCTCGTTCAATCTCTCTCAGAATACCACCTGCGGCCAGTTGTACTGTTGTTTTCTGAACTTCTACAATAGATAGTTCAAGTGCATCAGCAACAATCTTCATTGGCATTCCGCTATCGCCACCAACCGCAAATGCCGCGATAACTTGTAGTGCCTGCTTCCCCACTAAACGTTCGAAGTAGAACTTCACATCTCTTGCAATAGCGTTGCCCGAAATCACATCCTTCACATTATTTTTCAGACACAATTGGCATAGCGTAACTACAAGGCCAGGTCTACCGCATGCCTGATTAACCAGTTCTCGAACCAACCGTATTGGCCCTTTAATTCCTAAATTATTGATTACTTGAACGATTTCATCTCTTGTAAGTAGAGTTAGTTCTCGGACATTTTTTTCTCCTACATTCAACGTATTAATCACAGCGTCTCGTTCGCCTGGCCAGCAGTCCGCAATAATCCTGAATTTTGCCCCTGTTTCTTCTCTGAAATGTCTCAGCGCACCTATCAAGGAAAGCCGCCCCGGCAAATGGGCGTCGTCCACTATAATTCCTTTAGGGTCCATTGCTCGAATTGCGGCAGATATTTCCTCGATATTCTCAGACACTGCAAAAACAGTATTCCCCTCTTTTGCAAGGTTCCATAATAGGAACGTTTTCCCACACCCAGGTTGCCCTGTTATCACGATATCTCCCGAAGTATTCCGAACCCAAACCAAATCATCTTCACGTCCAATCAGAGGAATCTGTATCAGTGGCCTTCGAGTCAGTGGCAATATCGACAAGGCAGGCGGTTTACCACTTAGTCCTAATAATTCTTGGCACCATCTGTTGTTCCGGTATAACCTATTGGCAATATCTTCTCTTTCGTGAATCTGCACTATAGTGAATCCCAATTCCTCAGCTCTTTTTTCAAGATTGGTGCGTCTTTTTGGCGTCAGGGATTGAGAAGTTGCTACAACAACCTTTGTTCGTTTCCCTCCGTTACGTTTATATGATTCTAAGCTCTTCGTCAGATTACCTATAACATCTTTTTCTGTCGTAGCAACGAGCGGATAAGCCCTTCCTTCGCCGTCAGCTATCGCCCCATCCATCCCTGCATCACTTCCTCCCGGAATCGGTACCAACGAAGGGTATGCGTCCCTTAAAATATCACACGCACATGCCTCAAATGCCTGAGGGTCAAGTGACTTTTCTAAGTTACGTATTATTTGATTGTAGAAGAGATCTTTTATCATTTCAAAATCATTGCGATTTTCGCCAAATCAATTTGTCCGCCTATGGAGGACTATAAATCCTCACCTTCCCCGCGTCAAACTTTAGTTTTGCATAAAACTCATCCCATCGGGATACCACATTTTTGCCTTTTACTTTTTGCTATTTGATTTGAGTTGATGTGTCAGAATCTGTCACACTTGTTAATTTAGGCAACTTGCCCTCCATCCGACACACACAAAAAGGTGGGGCAACAAGGGGCAAGTAGGGGCAAGTATCGTTTTTAGCGTAATAATGTGGTTATGTTTTTAGGAGTTGTTTCAAGGCCCTGTAATCCGTTTTTCCGGTGCCCAATAAGGGAATCGAGTCGAGTTTGATTACACGGCGGATGGAGTGGAGACCTGACAATCCTGCTTCGCGGATTTTTTTGTTGGCTTCCTCTCGCTCGATATCGCGAGAGGTAAATAAGACAAGTTCGGGCTGTTCGGCCTCGGTTGCTTCAACCGCAAGAGTAGGGCCTTTATCCGATTCGGAAGGAAAGCTCGCTTCGAGAATGGATTCGATTGCGGGCAGAGAAATCATTTCGCCGCCGAGTTTTGCAAATCTTTTCAATCGGCCCTGGAAAGTGAGAAAGCCATCGTGGTCAACGCAGACCAAATCGCCGGTGCTATACCATTGTTTGCCGTCTATTTCGACGAAAGGTGATTTGCCTGAGTAATTGAGATAACCTGCGAAAACACTTGGGCCGCGAACGAGGAGGATGCCGGTGGCGGGAAGAGGAAGCGGTTCTGATGTCTCGGGATGAAGCAGAAGACATTCGAGGGACGGGAGAAGTTTGCCGATGGAAAATGGCCTGGGGGCGGTTTCATCATTGAGGGCTACAATCGGCGAACATTCGGTAACGCCATAGCCCTCAAGGATGACGGCCTTTTTGCATTTCGCGGCCATCATATCATAAACCTGTTGGGGACATTTTTCCGCGCCTGTTACGGCGAAACGCAGAGAGTCGAGTT
Source organism: Phycisphaerales bacterium (assembly GCA_003170415.1). Taxonomy (GTDB): domain Bacteria; phylum Planctomycetota; class Phycisphaerae; order Sedimentisphaerales; family Anaerobacaceae; genus Fen-1362. Next base: position 43,914 of record PMZJ01000017.1, read on the forward strand.
GTTTTTCGGTAGCGACGCGGACGATACCGCCTACAAACGTGGGCGTTCCCACGAGCACGGTAACACCATAAGCATCAATGATTTTGGCGAGCGTGTCGGCCTCGGTGGGGTTGGGGGAATAGACGGCCTGAGCGCCGGCGAGCAGGGGCAGCAGCATAGTTACGTTAATGCCGAAGGAGTGAAAAGGCGGAAGGAAACCGATGAGACGGTCGGTTTCATAGAGTTTTACCGTGTTAAGCACATCACGAATATTAGCGATTAAGTTTGAGTGCGAAAGCGGGACGGCCTTGGGCACTGTTTCGGAGCCGCTGGTGAAAAGAATGACGGCGGTTTGGGGGACTTTCGCATTACGCAGAGAGGCCCAGGATAAATGTGCGGTAAGCCAGGCGGTAAGTTTGCGACCTCTGGAGATTTTCTCGCTCAACTGTTCGAGAAAACTGAACCGTTCAGTAACGGCTGAGAGGTCAATACCCTGAAGCGCGATTCTATCAACGAGCGCTTTGCTTGTAAGGACGTGTTTGACGCCAACGGAATCGAGTGACGCGAGGATATTTCTCGGTCCCGCGGTCCAGTTGACCATAACGGGAACTTTTTCGGCGAACAGCGTTGCCAGATAAACGATATTCGCGGTAACGGAGGCGGGGAGCATTATGCCAACGTGTTCGCCCTCGAGTTGTTTGATTAGCGGTCGAAAGGCAACGCAGGCGGTGATAATGTCACGGTATGATTTTGCGCCGGTTATCTGGTCGGCGATGACGACTCGCCCCGGCTGACGTGCGGCCTGACTGAGGAAGATTTCGGTAACAGATTCGCCGGCGGACAATGAGATACGGCGATTGATTTTGTGGCGGAACCAGCCGGGCCGGACCGGCTTGAGGGAAGCTGTCGCCAGATAAACAAATCGCCCACAGGCGGCTAACATTACATCGCCAACGGTCTGCATAGCATCGGCGTCGGCCTGTCGGAAGCCGAATTCCTTTTCAAGCCACAATAGCAAATCGGTGCGTGCCAAACTGTCCATTCCGAGGTCGGCGGCGAGGCGGTCGGTTTCTTTGAGGTTCGAGACGCCGGAGAGCTGGGACAGGTTTTTGATAACAATTTGCCGAGTGGAATCCGGGATAGCTGAGTAATCGGACTGCAACGCGGCGATTTCCGGCTCAGGAAGGGTCTTTGTGCCGCCTTTTTCCCAGATAGAATAGGGAACATAGGTATTGGGCGGGGCATCGGTGTTGTAAAAATCTTCGAGGAAGCGATTAAACTTATTGCGGTCGGCATCGCGAGGAAGATCGGTCGGCTCGCAAAATTCGATTGCGACTTTCCGGCGAGGCGCGAAGAAGATTAAACTTGCGAGCAATTGAAGTGCGCCTTTTAACAGGACGGGGACGACGAGCGGCTCTTTGCCGCTTGCCCAGCTAAACCCGCTGCCCCACAGACCACGGGTGCGAACAAGGACAATACGGGCGCCGGGTAAATTTTTAAAAATTAGTTCGACGGAGCTGTTTGCGCCGAGTGATTCTTTATAACCGTGATATACCCTTCCCGCCGGCCACAACAAAAGATTATCGCCCTGCTTAAGCCCTTCAATTGTCTCATCAAGCACCTTCTCAATCTCGGCCTTAGCCGACGGGCCGTAGGTCGCGATGCTCGGGACGGTTCGTACGCCCCAGCGGCGGGCAAAGAAACGTATGAGGGGACGGTTGACCTGGTCCTGGTCGCCGAATCCTTTGGGGGCGAATTTGCCGTGGAGATAAGTAAACATAATGACCGGGTCGATGAGCGCGGGGTGATTGGGAAGAAAAACGATCCCGGTTTTGCCTTTGGTGGATATTTTGTCGAGGCCGATAAGCCGGATTCGGTAACGCAGGGACAACACAAGCTTACATATTGTCAGCACAATGAAATCAAGCATTTTCGGCTCTCCCGCGCATCGATATTAACAACCAGCCCGCCGCCGCCATTGTTATTATCGCTTCAATAGCAAAACAACTACTGGGCATCAGGTGTAATTTATCGAAAACGTAAAAAACGCCGCTTGCCAGCAGGATGCCCGTAAAATCGGCGAGATTCGACGAGGCAATCATCCTGCCTTTCATTTCAGGGGTGGGCCTGATTTGAACGAAACTGGTTACCGGAATCGAAAATATGCCGCCCGCAACGCCCATCATAAACAGGGCCAATATAACGACCGCCTTTTGAGTAATCAACGGCAGATATGGAACCGCGGCAATTACGAACATTGAAATTGACATTATTATCCCCGCGGGGGCCAGCACCCGATACCATTTGGCTCCTTTTGCAATCAAAGGAGCGATCAAACTGCCAATGCCAACTCCCACAAGCTCGATAACAATCAGGATGCTGGTCATTGTCTTGCTAAGGCCGAACTGATTGAGGCCCAGGGGAGTGATAATAAGGATTTGCAGCGCCCCTGCGAACCAGAAAAACGCTTTGGCTAAAATAGAATTGGCGAGCAGCGGGTCGCCGGCGGTTCCGGCAAGTATAATGACGGATTCCACAGGCCCGGCCCAGGGAAATCTCGCTTTTGGCGAGGCGGCGGGAAACTTCGGGACCAAAAGGGACAGGACAAGTATAACCAGTGCGGTGATTACCCCAATACCTGCCGCAAGGTACAAACCGACAGGGACATCAGGCGTTGTGCCCCGGACGTCGAGAACAAAACCAACCACCGCGATACCCAGCAATATCGCAGCGTTCATAGCCACAATGATTATCCCATTGGCCGCGACCACGTAATCGGCAGGATAAAGCTCCGGGATTGAGCCGTTGACCGCCGGGCTGAAAATTGCCGACTGCACACCGATTATAAATATCGTTATAAGGATAATCGGCCAGCTCATTATGTAAAGGCCAACGGCCCCGGCGACAAAGGCGGCGAGCGAAATCAGTTTTGAGGCAATGATTACCGAACGTTTTGAAAAACGGTCCGCCAGAAAACCCGAATACGCCGCAAAAACAATAAATGGCAGCGTAAACAGGAACATAATATAACTTTGCAGATAGACAAGCCCCCCCGCTACCGCCAGCAGCATCGCGCCCTGACGATAAAAATTATCGTTAAACGTCCCCACGAAACAAACGGCAATCATAGCGGCAAATTTGCGACGAGTGCCTTGAGGACGTGCGTCGTTGGGTGTGCTCATTTTAATCCCGCCAGAGGTTTCGTGTATCTTTGATTATGATGTATAACATTCCGATGAAACCGAGAAAGAAGCCGGCAAGAAGAAACCAGGGGCTGGTCTGTAATCTTTCGTCAAGTTTATAGCCGAAGTAGCAAAACAGGATAATAACGCCGGCAAACTCGACACCAAGCCCCGACCATTTCATAAGGGCCTTCCATTTTTGGTTTTCCGACTGGTTTTCCTGTGGGGACATAAGGATTAACTCTTGCCTGCGATTTCGAGCGGATTCGACACGCTCACCGCCAACAGGTTTTTAAACAGGGCGACTTTCCTGGTTTCGTGCTCCTGCTGGTCCGGGGGATAAGCAGCGGCTGATATCTTTTTTTCGATTCGTTCAATCATATGCTCGATTTTTTCCTTTTTGAGGTCGATTGAGGAAACCGCGTCGTTCGAGACGATAGTCGCCAGATTTTGTGCGATGAGGGCAAACCCCTTGTCGATAACCACAAGGGCCTTGTTAAGTTGGGGCTTGTCAGCATTTTCGGAGACGTATTCGACTTCCATCATCCCAAGTCCAAGCTCGCAGAACATCGGCATATGGTCGCAAAGGACACCGACCATTCCGTCGTGGGCGGGGAAGACAATCGACGTAACTTTACAATCGATTATCTTGCCCGGCGGGGCAACTACAACACATTGAAAAGTATTATCCATATTCAAAGCAGGCCGATATTATTTTCCCTTCGACATCAGGGTCGCCGCTTTCCGTTCAGCGTCTTCGATTGAGCCGACATACATAAACGCCTCTTCAGGCAGCTTGTCCCATTTGCCTTCGCATATTTGTTTGCAGCTTTCGATTGTTGCGGCGAGTTCGACGTATTTGCCTTCGAGGCCGGTAAACTCTCTTGACACGAAAAACGGCTGAGAGAAGAACCTTTCGAGTTTTCTCGCTCTTGCGACGATTGTCTGGTCCTGCTTGCTCAGTTCGTCAACGCCGAGAATCGCGATGATATCCTTAAGGTCGTTATACCTCTGTAGAAATTCGAGGACCGTCTGGGCGGTTTCATAATGTTCTTTGCCGACGATATTCGGGTCGAGCAGACGCGATGTGCTTTCGAGCGGGTCAACGGCAGGATAAATACCTTTCTGGGTTATTGCCCTGTTAAGCACGACAAAAGAGTCGAGGTGCGTAAACGCAGCAGCCGGCGCCGGGTCGGTCAGGTCGTCGGCGGGGACATAAATGGCCTGCACGGACGTTATCGAGCCGGTCTTAGTGGAGACAATACGTTCCTGCAGTTGTCCCATCTCCGTCGCCAGGGTTGGCTGATAGCCGACCGCCGACGGGATACGTCCGAGAAGCGCCGACACTTCCGAGCCGGCCTGTGAGAACCTGAATATGTTATCGATGAAAAGCAGCGTATCGCCTACGCCGCTTTCGCAGAAAAATTCCGCCATAGTCATTGCGGTAAGGGCAACTCTCAATCTTGCTCCGGGCGGCTCATTCATCTGGCCGAAAACCAGGCAGGTATGATTGAGAACGGTGTCCTCACTGCTGCCGATTTTTGTATGCTGCATTTCGAGCCAGAGGTCATTTCCTTCTCTTGTTCTTTCGCCGACGCCCGCAAAAACAGAATATCCGCCGTGTTTTGTGGCGATTCTGGCGATAAGCTCCTGAATGATGACGGTCTTGCCGACGCCCGCGCCGCCGAAGAGGCCGGTTTTGCCGCCGCGGACAAACGGGCAGAGCAGGTCGATGACTTTGATGCCCGTTTCAAACATTTCCGTTTTGGCGGAAAGGTCAATGAGTTTGGGCGGGTCCCTGTGAATGGGTTTTGTCATAGATACCTGTATGGGGCCTAACTGGTCAATCGGTTCGCCGAGAAGGTTAAATACCCTGCCTAAGGTTTCCTTGCCGACGGGGACCATCAATGGCGAACCGGTATCGATGACCTCCATACCGCGTTTGAGGCCCATTGTGCTGCTAAGCGATATAGCGCGAACTCGACCGCCGCCTAAGTGTTGCTGAACCTCGCCGTAGAGTTTTGTCCGGCCTTTGCCGAAATCACCCGGTATCTGCACCGCGTTGTAAATAGAGGGTATTTTTTCCGGATCAAATTTAGCGTCAAAGACACTGCCTATTACCTGAATTATCGTTCCTTTATTCACGCCAGAGCTCCTGTTCCACCAATAATATCGAGTAATTCTCCGGTTATCTGCGTTTGTCTCGCACGGTTATATTCCGTGGTTAAATCCTTAATCATCTGGTCGGCGTTTTCCGTCGCGTTTCTCATCGCGACCATTCTCGCGAAGTGTTCGCTCAGGGCGGCGTCCATAAAACAGGCCGATATCCAGGCGGACACAATCATTTTGGCAAGCGCTTCGACGCTTTTGTATATAGGCGGCGAAAAATAGAAATCATCGAAAGATAACTTCCAGGGCCAAATAGGCGTGGACCTCGTCGCCAGCTCGGCAATCAAATCCGTCAGCGGCAAAATCGTCAGCGACTGCGCCTGCTGGCTGGAGGCAGAGTGGTAATGCGTATATACCATCGAGAAATGTTCGAGGTCGCCCTTTATATACTGGTCAATAAAGTCGTCGGCGATTTCCTCGATTTGAAGATAAGTGGGCATCTCGTCGAGTTCCGTGTAAACTTTTTTGGGCGTGACGCCGTAATGGCTGAGCGAGTTCAGCAACCGGCTTTCTGGGAGATAAATCTCAAGCTGTTTTCCCGCCGCCTGGGCCATTTTAAGATGGATTGAGAGGAGTTTGAAAATCTCCGAGTTATAAGAGCCGCACAAGCCGCGTGTTGAGCCGACGGCAAGAACCGCCCATTTGCCCCCGGTTTTTTCGCTAAGCAAAGGATGCGTCAGTGCGGCATCGCCGGTAGCCATAAGGTACCCGGCCCTGGCCAGGGCATTGTGATAATCGCTTACGGACTGCCACAGGCGATTATATGATTTAAATCTCGCGGTGGATATCATCTCCATCGTTTTGGTGATTCGGCAGATATTCTGCGCCGCTCGTTTTCTTTGAAGTATTTGTCTTATGGCAGCCATTGTTCAGCGTATTCTTACTTTTTGGTTTCCTTGAATTTCTTGATGGCCGCGGCGATATTTGCCGACAGCTCATCACTTAATTTGCCGGTTGTATTAATTTCGGTTATGAAAGCCGGATATTCTTTTGTAAGCCACTGGATAAGCGGAACGCCGAATTCATTGACCTTGTTGACGGGGATATCATCGAGCAGTCCCGCTGAGCCGGCGAAAATAGTTACGACCTGTTCGCCGACGGTCATCGGGGCAAATTGCGGCTGTTTAAGCAATTCGACCATTCGGGCGCCCCTGTCGAGCTGTGCCTGTGCGGTAACATCAAGCTCGGTTCCAAGCCGGGCGAAATTGAGCAGTTCGTTATATGACGCCAGGTCAAGACGGAGCTTCGCGGCGACGCGTTTCATCGCGGCGACCTGTGCGTTTCCGCCTACTCGGCTGACGCTTATGCCGACGTCAATAGCGGGCCTGATACCTGCGTGGAAAAGGTCCTTCTGGAGATAAATCTGACCATCGGTAATTGAAATGACGTTGGTGGGAATATAGGCGGAGACCTGGCCTTCGAGCGTTTCGACTATCGGCAGCGCGGTGAGCGAGCCGCCGCCTAATGCATCGGAAAGTTTCGCGCTTCGTTCAAGAAGCCGGCTGTGCAGGTAGAATATGTCGCCCGGATACGCCTCTCGGCCCGGAGGACGCCGCAGCAGCAAGCTCAACTGACGATACGCGACCGCGTGCTTGCTAAGGTCGTCGTAAATGCAAAGCGTGTCGCGGTGCTGCTCATACATAAAATGCTCCGCTATAGCGCAGCCCGCGTAAGGCGCTATGTACTGCATAGGTGCGCTGTCGGCGGCGGCAGCAGCAACCACAACCGTGTAATCCATCGCACCATGACGCCTGAGCGTCTCGACTATTTCGGCGACGGTGGAATCCTTTTGACCGATGGCGACGTAAACACAGATTACATTTTGTCCCTTTTGATTAATTATTGCGTCAACGGCGATAGCGGTTTTGCCCGTCTTGCGGTCGCCGATGATAAGCTCTCTTTGTCCCCTGCCGATGGGTATCATCGAATCAATGCTTTTTATGCCCGTCTGAAGCGGCTGCTTAACGGGCTGCCTTTCGGAGATGTTTGGGGCTTCGGATTCGATGAATCTTCTGGATGCGGATGTTATGGGCGCTTTGCCGTCGATTGGCTCACAAAGCGGGTTTACGATTCTGCCGATTAATTCGGGACCAACCGGCACCGAGAGCAACTGGCCGGTCGCATAAACATCCGAACCTCCCTTGACACTCGTGCAGTCGCCGTAAATGACGGCCCCGATGGAATCCTCTTCGAGGTTGAATACCTCGCCGCGAACGTCGTTTTCGAAGCGAAGCATTTCGCTGGACATCGCGTTGTCCAGGCCGTAGATACGCGCGATGCCGTCGCCGACCTCGACGACCCTGCCCACGGAAGAAACGTCGAGCTTGTTCTTGTACCTGGTTATCTCCTGTTTGAGAATACTGCTGATTTCACTGATATTGGACTTCATCTTTTATCCTTATCTGTTTGCAACTGTCCATTACCGTCCGCACGGCGTGATACAGCCGATTCTTTATCGAATTATCGATAACGCTTTCGCCGTATCTTATTATCGCCCCGCCCATAATGGCGGGTTTAACGTTCAATTTTAGCTGGACCTCCTTGCCCATCGCTTTCGAAATGGCCTGCGTGACATTGGCAAGCTCAGCAGGGTCGAGATTTTCGTGAAGCGTCAGCTCGACAATGCTGATGCCATGACGGGCATCCCATATTTCGCCGAACGCCTCTATCATTTGCGGCAGGTACATCATCCTATTGTGCCTGTCAACTTCGAGCAGGAAATTCAGGGTCAGGTCGCTTATTTTTCCCGCGAACAATTTATTCAGGAGCGACTGTTTATATTCGGCGGAAAACTGCGGCGAGGACATAATATGCAGAAACTCCCTCTCCTCGGCGATTAGCGTCTCCAGCAGTTCCATTTCGTCTTTCAACTCTTCGACCACTTTGAACTGCTCGGCAAGCTCGTAAATCGTTCTGGCGTAGAGGTCAGCAACATGTAAACCAATGTCGGTTCCTGTCATCGCGTATCACCCGTTTGTTCGCGTTTGAGCTTTTCGATGGATTCATAGAGGAGTCGCAGGTTGTCCTCGTGCGTAACCGCCCTGCCGACGATTTCGCCGCTGAGCGACAGCAGCATATCCTCGGCTTCCTGCCACATCTGCTGCGAGGCGGAGATTCTGGCATATTCAATGTCCGACTGTGCCCTGCGTTTCATCTGTGCAATTTCGCTGCTGGCCTTGCCAATCATTTCCTTTTCGAGCAGCTGCGCCTGCGCGGTCAGTTTGTTCACTATTTCGATGCCTTGCTGTTTGTACTGGTCGAGCAGCAATTCGGCGTTCTTCCGCGACGTGTCTGCTGCGTCTATCTGCTGCATTATATAATCCTGACGGGCCTGGAGCAGTTTAACCAGCGGCTTCCAAGCAAATTTGGTCAGGATTACAAGGAGCAGCACAAAGGCAACCAGCGTCCATAGTGAATCTGCAAACGTGCCGCTGAAGATGCCTTGCTCCTCGGCCGCCGCCTCGCCGCCCGCTGCCAGCGCGCATACGCTTGTTAAAAGCGTCAGCAACACAACTGCTGTTGTTTTTGATTTGAGCATTTATACGCCCTTTTCTTTATCATTTCATCCAGAATATCGCCAGGAAACCAATGACTAAGGCGAACAGTGTAACGCCCTCAATCAGTGCAGCCGCAATAATCATCGCCGAAACGATTCTTCCGCCTATCTGGGGTTGTCTCGCAATTGCCTCGGTTGATTTGCCGCCGATGAAACCGATACCGATACCCGCGCCGAGAACCGCCAGACCGCAGCCGACGACGGCGCCGAGTATCGCCAGACCGTTGCCGACTCCTGCCTCGACCGCCAACACACTTCCTGCTAATTCTGTCATTTGTTCAAAACCTCCAAAAACGTTTAATGTTCTGATTCCAAAGCCAAGCTTATAAATAACGCGGAAAGCAAAGTGAAAATATACGCCTGTATAAAAGCAACGAGCAGTTCAAGAAGCGACATCGCCACTATTGCCCCAACCGAACCCGCTACGACAAACCAGTTCTTGAAAATCAGTATGAGGCCGATGAAAGTCGCCAGTACTATATGGCCCGCGAGCATATTCGCGAACAAACGAACAGCCAGGGCGAAAGGTCTGACCAGCGCGCTTAATATCTCCAGGACATAAATCAAAGGCAGTATCGGCCACGGCACCTTCGGCGCCAGCATCGAAAGATATTTTAACAGCCCGTATTCTTTTATCCCGACAGCGTGAGTAAGGACGAATGTCACCATCGCCAGAGCGCCTGTAATCCAGATGTTGGCTGTGGCGCCGCCGCCATAGCGATACTCCTTGCCCGTTACAAGATAAACCATAGCTTCAGTAGGAACCATCCCGAGCAGATTCATCGTCAAAATGAAGAAAAATATCGTCCATACGAAAAATATGAACCTGTCTGTGTTGTGTCCGAGGACTGGCCGGGCAACCTCATCACGAAGAAAAACACATAAACTTTCGACAAAGTTCTGCCACCCGCGAGGCATTAAGCTTTTCCTGCTTATCCCAAGAGGGATTATTATCAACAGGATAACCGCGGCAACAGTCACCATCAGCATATGGTTGCTGAATACAATCTCGTATCCGCCTACCGAAAATTGAAACAACGGCTCGGCTATCACCGACCTGAGCGGGTCTAATTCAGCTAAAACAACGCTATGTAACATCTGCCATCCCAATGTTGCTGTCCTGTTTTATCGGTCTTTCCTTTATGTATTCGGCAAAATCAGGGCAAATTCGCCAATCAACTTTGCCTCAGGCATTGAGTTGTTGACCATTTCGGAGCAGAAGGGTAATATAACACCTATGCGGCAAACAAGCCAACTAAATATGTATCATGTTTTTAGAAAAGGAATGAAAAATGTGTAATACGTGTGGATGCAAGTCGGGAATGAAAAAGAGCATCAAGAAGGCAAAGAAGAGCAAGGCAAAAGGCAAGAAGAAATAATTTCCGATTGGCGATTGCCAGTTGATTACAAATTGTCCGACGAAGCCGGGCCGCCAAGCGCGGCCCTGTGAAGCTTTTCGATATGCCGGGAACTTCTGATACCGAGCCGCAAAACATTGGGGTCGGTATTGACACAGGATATTTTTCCCTCCAGGGTCATAAGAGAAACGATATTATTCACCCTCTCTTCCGAAAGATTCGAGTTCTCGAAGAGATACGCCGAATATGACAGACGCGATAGCTGCCAGAAAGAACACCACTGGGATACTCATTAAAAATCGTCTTTGTATTCTCATTTCAATGTTTCCCTGTTTTAATCAACTATGCCAAAATTTGCACAAAACACTCCGCGACTATTTGTGGCCGTGAAGTTTGCTGTACTCCAGCGGCGACATTCCCATTTTCTGCTTGAAGTATCTGGCGATATGATTGGTATTATCATATCCCAAGCTTAACGCAATATCCGATATCGACAAATCCGTCTCAATCAGCATCTGGCTTATCAGGTCAATCCGCACCCGCTTAATCTCGTCGTAAACCGAACGTCCCAGTGTCTTCATAAATTTGTCATGCAGGTTGCGCCGTGAAACGCTTAAATAATTTATCACGTCATCCACCTGTATAAGGCACTTGGCGTTATGATGAATAAACGTCAACGCCTGACTGACCAGCTCGTCCTCTACCGCAACGACATTGGTTGACTGCCTTGTTACTACCCTGTTCGGGTGAACAATTACTGTCTGGGGTGGCATCTTTTCCCCTGCCATCATCCTGTCAAGCAGCTCGCTGGCCTGGAAGCCGGCCTTCTCAACATCCAGCGACACACTCGACAATGGCGGGTTGGAAATATCGCATACCTGGTCGTCGTTATCTACGCCGATAATCGCCACCTCGTAAGGCACATCGAGTTTCGCGTTGGCGCAGACCTCGGTAATATGCTGCCCCCTGTCGTCATTGCACGCCATAATTCCTACCGGCTTAGGCAGCCCCCTGAGCCAGTCCGCAAGGACCGCTTCTTCTCTATACCATAAACGGTTCGCACGGGATTTGGGCTGTTTATATAAACTCGTCTTAAAACCTGCCTCCGCTATGCGGGCGATGAAACTGTCGCCCCGCTGGCCGGACCAGTACATATCATCGAAGCCGCAGTATCCGAAATGACGGAACCCGCGTTCAAGAAGGTGCTCCGCTGCCATTTTGCCGATTGCGCGGTTATTCGCTATTATGTTGTTACGCTCCGACCGGGGCGGCTCCATCGCCACCGCGACAAATAACGGGATATCCCATCTGGCTAACTCTTCGATGTCTCTTGAATCACGCGATATGATACCCTGGGGCCCCCACTTCCTAAGATGCTCTAATTCGGCCCGCTCGCTGCCTCGCGCAACGTAAAACAAATCCTGCCTGTAGAACACCCACGGAAATACCCACGGCCCGTGCATCCGCGAATACCTCATAATCCCGCGGACCAGGTCTCTGCCGTATTTCCGCGAGCTTTCTATCATCAACGCGACTCGTGTTAACTCCTTCACACCCGTATTATATGCCTAAAATGGTGGATGTTAAGCAAAAAATGGCGTTCTTTTTCCGGCCCCCCTGCCGCAAAATATAGATTGGCCGCAAAAATACAAAAAAGTGCATAAGAGCACAAGTTACTTGTGCTCTTGTGTTCTTTTGACTTGCGCTCTTTTGTTTGTCTTAGTGGCAGAGTTTTAGGATTATTATGAGCAAACGCAGCGAACCTGGATTCACATTAGTAGAACTATTAGTCGTCATCGCCATCATCGCTCTGTTGATGGCCGTATTACTCCCTGCGCTGGGCAAAGCGAGAGAACAGGCCAAAATGATCGCCTGCCTTGCAAATCTTAAGCAATGGGGCATTATCAGTTTAACGTATGCGGAGGAGAACAACGGTAATTTCTGGAGCGGCGGGTCCAATCAATATGCGGTAGCACAAGGATATACTGGGTTCTGGTGGATAGCTCAACTCAAAGTAAAAGACCAGGACTGGAAGCAAAACAAAATCTGGTTTTGCCCATCAGCTAAAAAACCAATAATTAATGAGAATGGTGCAAGTACAGGCGCCATTTCTCATTTTAGCGCCTGGGGAATTGAAAGCCAAGCATCCCTTGCAACAATACTGACAAATCTGGCGCTACCGCAATTAAATAAAAACGGAATATCAGGCAGTTACGGCATAAACGGTTATTGCCTGAACATGAACGGCAGTACAGTGAATACAGGGAGCCAAAACTGGAAAACCATAAATGTAAAAGGCGGAGAGGCTATTCCTCTGTTTCTGGAAGCAATAAGATATGACGGATGGCCAACTGAAAATGACCCAGCTCCAGCGGATGTATCTACGGCATGGAATGGTACCAGCGGCGATATGGGCAGATATGCTCTTAACAGACACAGGGGCTACACTGATGTTCTTTTTCTGGATGGCCACGCGAGAAAAGTGGGGGTAAAGGAGTTGTGGACTTTAAAGTGGCACCGGACTTTCAATACCGCAGGAAAATACACAAAAGCCGGCAAAGTTAAACCGTCCGATTGGCCGGACTGGATAAGAGGTTATCCGGACTATTGACGGAAACGGATTGCGTAAAAATTCTTCAATGTTCCCAAAAACAAGTATAACCAGACACGAAAGGCCTGCCCTCCAAAACTTCAGCGCAGGAGGGTTCACATTAGTTAGTCGTCATCGCCATCATCGCCCTGCTGATGGCCGTTTTATTGCCTGCGCAGGGCAGGGCAAAAGAGCAAACCAAAATGGTTGTCTGCATCTCAGATCTCAAGCAATGGGGCAGCATTTACCTGTAAGCAAAAGAGGAGAACGGCAGGCAATCGTGGTCGTCGATTGGGAGGAATCCCGCCATCCCGATAGAAAGATTACTGACAATTGCTGGCATCGAATTTCGCCGGCGACTGTAACCAGCCAGAAACAAATTGAGCAAGACAATTTAAATCATCTTCAAATTCAGCAAACGGAGTTTCAGCAAACTGAATAAAGTTCCTTTTGCCGCAAAATTCCGGAAGATATATTTCCGGCAAGGTATTGCAGTCATAGATAACGCTTTGATTTCCGCTTGGCGGCACTATTCTAGCGCTTCCCCCATAAGCGCCCCAATACTTGCCGAAATGCCCCTGATACAAGAAATTATCCACAACAATGTTGTTATAGATGCTATCGTTACTCCATACGGATTGTGTCCCCGAAAAATAAGCCACATTACCGTCCACGGAATCCATTCGGAGGTCATACCACATATCATTTCCGCCTTCGTTAAAATCGTCTTGGACACTAAGTGATATGACAGCAAACTTAGACGAATAATAAATAATAGTTCCATCACTATTGTAGGATACGAACGACTGCTTAACAACAGAAACAAAAGGGCCGCAGCAGCCGGATGATGCAAGCACATAATTGCCGTCGATGCTGTCAGAAAGTATATTTGTATATGGCCAGTGAGTAAGGTCGTTTGACATATCAGAAAACTTGATAATCATAAAAAAGTCGGCGAAACAACAATTAACGATACAGCAAATCACAATTACAACTCCTGCCAAGTATTTCATAACCGTTACTCCTTTGCTTTTTATTTGCGCTCGTACGTCTTTGATTGGTAGTTCATACTTGCTTAAAATTTAATTACACTATTTTTTCTCTGGTGTCATTTTTACGCTCCCTTCAAAAAACCAGCTTTTATAATGATATATTATGTTCTG
>PMZJ01000042.1:0-1864 GCA_003170415.1 Phycisphaerales bacterium
GCATCGAAGGCCTTATAACATCCGCCGACAGCAGAGTAAAAGTTTATGTTATTCCCACCAATGAAGAGCTGGCGATCGCACAGGACACATTCGCACTGGCAAAATAAGACTATGTACTGAAGGAGCGGTAAAATGAAAAAATCGACTTTAATTATAGTCATTCTGTTATTCACCGCCGGCTGCGACAGCCTTTATTACGGCACAATGGAAAAATTAGGCAAATACAAAAGAGATATTCTCGTTGACCGTGTAAAAAGTGCCCGCGACTCACAGGAGCAAACCAAGGAGCAATTCGTCTCTGCGCTGGACAAATTTAAAAGTGTCGTAAATGTCCCGGCCGGCAAACTGCAGGAAAAATACGACCTGCTTAAAGGCGAGCTCGACAAAAGCGAAGCAAAAGCCGCAACAGTCAAAAAACGCATTGCCGATGTTGAAGATGTCGCCAACGCCCTTTTTGATGAATGGACAAAAGAGCTTGACCAGTATAAGAACGCCGATTTGAGAGCCGAGAGCAAAAAGAAGCTGGACCAGACCCGCCAGAAATACACGCTGTTAATCAACGCGATGAAAAAAGCCGACAGCAAAATCGAGCCGGTGCTTTCCGCATTCCGCGACCAGGTATTATTTTTAAAGCATAATTTAAACGCCCAGGCCGTCGCTTCGCTCCAAAGCGAAGTAACTACAATGGAAGCCGATACAGGCAAATTGATAGAGGAAATGGAAAAATCAATCGCCGAAGCCGACACCTTCATCAAAACTATGCAGGAATAAAAAACGGGTTCTTAGCGGGGAAATATAGTGAGAAAAAGTACGTTAGAAAAACGACCGCATCTCATACCGGCTATTATTGCTTCTATGATGCTATTTTTGACATTGGCACCTTGGCCTTATGGTTATTATCAATTACTCAGATTCGTTATTTGCGGCGTTGCGGGATATATTGCCTTTATGGCTTATAATTGGAAGAAGATTTGGGCTGTTTGGCTGTTTATCTTTGTCGCTGTTTTGTTTAATCCCCTGATTCCGATACACCTTTCACACAAAGTTTGGCAGCCGATCGATATTGTTTGTGGGATACTTTTCATCATTGTTGTCTTTGTTTTGGAGAAATCAGCAGAAGAAAAACAAAAAGGGAAAGAACAATGAGCATATTTTCAAGGCTATTCAGGAGAGCAACACAAGGTGGCAGGTCGTATGTGCGAATGTGGGCCAAGAAACGTCAATGGGAACTTCGTTATTCGAACGATTCGCCAGAGAATCTCTTTGCAGCAATGATGCTTTTCCTGCTTCCCTTCGGCGAAAAGGACTTGGAAGATAAACCTCAATCCCTTCCATTCTGGAAGAATTTCTGGAAGAATATTGACGCCAGCGAGCATTATTCTGGAGATGCAACTCTCTTTGAGCTTGGGTGCTATATGTATTTCCGGCTCGACCTCTGGCTATATCAACACAAACCTCATCGCAGGGAGGAATTTTCTAGAGCCTTTGCAGATAGGTTTATCGAATTATTTACTCAAGCCCTCAGAAGCAGAGATATTCCAGCACTTTTCAATCAACGANNCGAACTGATGCGGATGGAGAAAAATACCACTTTCACCTTGATCAACTTATCTTACGTACAAAAGACAACAAACTCCCTGAATCTTACGATTTCAAACATGATGGTGTGGTGATAATTGATGCTTTTGAGCACATGGGATTAAAGCTCGCTCTTGCCGCTTGGGAGAAAGGTATGATTCCAGCTTTACTTAAGAGCGTTGAAAGTATTTGTAATTTGCAGGCCATAAAAATCAAGTCGGATGATGTCGTGGCACACTATATTCGTGGCCTTGCCTACGGCAGCCTTGGCCGCTACGAAGAAGCT
>PMZJ01000042.1:1882-82632 GCA_003170415.1 Phycisphaerales bacterium
AATCCGGATTATGCCGAGGCACATTGTAATCTTGGCGTTGCCTACGGCAAACTTGGCCGCTACCAAGATGCGATAGAGTCCTTCAAGCAGGTCATTATAATCAATTCTGATTATGCCGAGGCACACTATAATCTTGGCGTTGCCTACGCCAAACTTGACCGCTATCAGGATGCGATAGAATCCTATAAGCAGGCCATTAGAATCAAGCTGGATTTAGCCGAGGCACACCGTAATCTTGGCGTTATCTACGGCAAACTTGGCCGCTATCAGGAGGCGATAGAATCCTATAATCAGGCCATCAGAATCAAGCCGGATGATGCTGAGGCACACTATAATCTTGGCTCTGCCTACCACAAACTTGGCTGCTACCAGGAGGCGATAGAATCCTATAAGCAGACCATTAGAATCAAGCCGGATGATGCCAGGGCACACGATAATCTTGGCAATGCCTATGGCGAACTTGGCCGCTATCAGGAGGCGATAGAATCCTGCAAGCAGACCATTAGAATCAAGCCGGATGATGCCAGGGCACACAATAATCTTGGCAATGCCTATGGCGAACTTGGCCGTTGGCAGGATGCGATAGAATCCTATAATCAGGCCATCAGAATCAAGCCGAATTATGCCGAGGCGCACAATAATCTTGGCAATGCCTATGGCGAACTTGGGTGCTATCAGGATGCGATAAAATCCTTTAAGCAGGCCATTAGAATCAAACCGGATTATGCCGAGGCGCACCGTAATCTTGGTGTTACCTACGGCAAACTTGGCCGCCATCAGGATGCGATAGAATCCTTTAAGCAGGCCATCGGAATCGATCCGGATGATGCCGAGGCACACAATAATCTTGGCTCTGCCTGCCACAAACTTGGTCGCTATCAGGAGGCGATAGAATCCTATAAGCAGGCCATCGGAATCAATCCGGATGACGCCGATGCACACTATAATCTTGGCGCTGCCTACGGCAAACTTGGCCGCTATCAGGATGAGATAGAATCTTATAAGCAGGTTATTAAAATCGAGCCGGATTATGCCGATGCACACCGTAATCTTGGCGTTGCCTACGCCAAACTTGACCGCTATCAGGATGCCATAGAATCCTATAAGCAGGCCATTAGAATCAAACCGGATGATGCCGATGCACACTATTTTCTTGGCCTTGCCTACGGCGAACTTGGCCTCTATCAGGATGAGATAGAATCCTTTAAGCAGGCCATCGGAATCAAGCCGGATTATGTCAAGGCACATTTTAATCTTGGCCTTGTTTATTTACTGGTTGGCGACAAGGGTTCAGCCCTCGAAGAATACAAAATCTTAAAAACCTTGGATGCTGAACAGGCAGGCGAATTGTTTAACTTGATTTATAAGTAGGCATCCCCGAACCCGCCACGTTATTCATTCTCACCCTCGGCGGCCTGTTTCTGCGAAAAAGAAAAGCTTAGTTTCCAACATAGCATCAAAAATTCGGCCGTGAGATTTGGTTATACAATTTCTCACGGCCTTTTTATTTGTGTCCTTTTGTGCTTTTTTGCGGCTATACAAATCAGTGTAAATCTGTGCAATCAGTGGCTAAAAGCAGGTTTCTGGGAATATTGAATAAAAATTTATTATTTTGTTGCGATTGGTGGGATGTGTCGTATAATAGGTATTACGTCGAGCATATCTTTCCGCCTTTCAAGGGTATCCTCCAACAGCAAATGTGAGAGGCATATTACAGATTGATGGCCAATTATAAGGCCAAGGAGCATTATAGTGAGTTCAGGAACAGTAAAATGGTTCAATGGTGAAAAAGGATACGGGTTTATCACGGCTGACGACGGCGGAGCCGACCTGTTCGTTCACCACTCAGAAGTAAAGACAGCCGGGTATGCGAATCTGGACGAAGGACAGAAGGTTGATTACACGGTCGGCGAGGGCAAAAAAGGACCCTGCGCGACAAACGTAATTCCAAAACAAACCGCTGCAAATTAACGCCAAAGAAATGCCTCGTCCCTAAGGGACGGGGCATTTCATATTTGTCTGGTGATTTACCTACAGGAGTAAAGATGGGAAAGATGCTGAAAACTTCGGCTGATAACAGAAAATGCATATTTCCGAAATGCACGCAGACTCTGAGTATCTATAACCACGAGGCATACTGTCATATACATCAGGGCTCTGTGCCTCAGGGCTCTGTGCCTCAGAGCTATGTGCATCAGGGCAGTGTGCATCACGAGCCGAAACCCGAGATTTTAACTCATCAGGAAATTAGTGCGTAAACCGAGGGGGTGCTGACAATGTTGTCGGACGAAAGTGTGACTCCCTCCCGATTTTTGCCACGAAGCCACTGAGACACTAAGTTTTAATGTCGTTGAAAAACAGCGAAATCTGCGTTAACCCCGTTAGATGGCGGCTTCGCTTATCTCACGGGGTAAATCTGCGTCTAATTCGTGATTAAAGGTTTTCAGACACCAGCGGGGATTTTTGCCGCAAAGAAGGGCTTAAATTTCATATCCGTCTTGAGGATGTGGTTTGTCAGCCAGATTATAAGGAATTCCGTGATTTCATCTCCCGTCGTATTCCTGTTATTCATAAAATTTATGGCAAGTTCAGCCGTGGTATTGATGAAGTAATCATGCTCCTTTTCATGCGGCTCAATTGCCGGATAACCATATTGCCGCATAAGAACTTCTTCCGTTGAGAAATGCTCCCTCGCATAGTTGACCATTTCCGACAATATGTCCGAAACCAGCTCTGAATCATCAGATGAAACAGGCCTTTCGATGAGTTTATTGATAATTTCAAACAGGTGCTGATGCTGATGGTCGATTTTCTCAACCCCCACACTGTATTCGTCTTTCCAGCATATCTTTTCCATTTTAATCCCCCTATTCAGTTATGTTAGTAAGCTGGCCATATCTGTATTTATCGGCGTTCTAAACATCAAAAGTTTCTCTTTTTTGCCCATTCAAAGTAAGAACCCTGGTTCCTTCTGTGCCTTCCCTGCCCTCGAATGTTGTAGTCGGGGGTTGCGTCTAAAAAAACCGTGCAATCTGCCTGCCCCCGCATCTCGTTTTGCTTCGCAAAACGGCGGGGGTGGCTAAAAATCTCTGTGCTCTCTGTGGTCTCTGTGGCTATAATCCTGTTCCTTATGAAAGTTATGGTCGCAGAAAAATACGGTTTTTGCGCGGGCGTGCGGAACGCCATAAGCACAGCGGAAAAGGTCTTGGCGGAGAAGGGCCGGGTTTATTCGTTAGGGCCGATTATTCATAACCCCGGCGTAGTCGAGCGATTGGCAAAGAAGGGCCTTATTACGGTTGACGACGTGGAGCAGATACCGGCCGGTGCGACAGTGCTGATACGTTCACACGGTGCGGCGTCTGAAGAGATAGCCCATCTTAAACAGAAAAATGTGGATATCGTTGACGCGACCTGCGTTTTAGTCAAAAGGATGCAGCAAATCGCGATGCAGATGGAAGGGCAGGGGTATAAGGTGGTGATAGTCGGCGACCAGAACCATCCGGAGGTTCGTGCGGTTGTCGGCTGCACAAGCGGGGCGGTGGTCGTCGGCAATGAGTCGGATATAAGCACCATCGGGACAGGCCGACTGGGAATTGTCTGCCAGACGACGCAGAGTCCCGAATTTTTTGGCCAAATGCTTTCCGCGATAGCCAGAGCCGGTTTTGACGAAATGAAAGTCATAAATACCCTGTGCAAGGAGGCCATCAAAAGGCAGCAGGCAGCCGTCGAATTGTGCAGGAAAGTCGATATTATGTTCGTTTTGGGCGGTTTGGAGAGCGCAAACACGCGGAAACTGGCGGAATTGTGCAAAAAGTACAATAATAAAACATTTCATTTGCAAAACTGGGACGAGTTTGATAAAAAATTAGTTTTCGGCAGTCGGACCGCAGGTGTTACAGCAGGGGCCTCAACGCCCCAGTGGATTATTGACGACTTCGTGAAGAACCTGTCGGATGTTGAAGCGGAATCGTAGGACTGTTGTGCTGCTCGTTTCCGAAGCGGGCTCTTCGCTTCGCTACGTGTCGTAGAACGTTGGACGTTAGACGTAACCGATACGAGCCGCGTAACCGAGAGATGAAAGACGATTTTTGAGCGTTTGCTGCGTGGGCAAATGCTTTTTGGATTTTCAGAACTTTTTAGCCGTGCTATGCTGCACGGCGACGTGTAGGCGTAAATGTGGGGCGCAGACGCGTGTAAAACAAGACGCCACAGGGGATAAGCATATTTATGGTTGACAGAAATATAATTAACAAGTTGGGTATGTCTGCCGAGCAGGTTGACTCGCAGGTCAATGAGATGTTCGGCGAAAAGGAAAACGTGATGTTTCAGGAGGCGTTGCTGGCGAAGGTGGATTCTCACCAGCCCGGAACAATCCTGAAGGGTAAAATCGTTACCCAAATCGGCAACGATGTCATCATCGAGGTGGGGCTCAAAAGCGAAGGCGTCGTTGATGCGTCTGAATTCGATGATCCTTCGGAGCTGGTACCCGGCACAGATATAGAAGTGCTCCTCGAAGATACGGATTCCGAGACGGGTTTGTTGCTGCTGAGCAAACACAAAGCGGACAGAATCAGGGGCTGGGAGAACCTGATTAATACCAAGAAGGAAGGGGACGTGGTCAAGGGCAAGGTCGTCCGCCGAATCAAGGGCGGATTGCTCGTGGATATCGGTGTGCCGGTATTCCTGCCCGCATCACAGGTTGATATTCGCAGGCCTGGCGACATCAGCAGGTTTATAGGCAAGGAAGTTGAGTGCATAGTTCTCAAGATTGACATCGAAGGTCACAATATCGTCATATCAAGGCGCAAGCTGATAGAGGAAGAACGCCGGATGAGCAAAGAGAAGATTCTGGCGGAAATCGAAGTTGGACAGCGGCGCAAAGGCATCGTCAAGAACATCGCCGACTTCGGCGTGTTTGTGGATTTGGGCGGCGTGGACGGCCTGCTGCATATTTCGGACCTGAGCTGGGGCCGAGTCAGTCATCCGTCGGAAGTTGTCCGGCTCGATGATGAGATTGAGTGCGTCGTCATAGGCGTTGACAAGGCAAACGAAAAGATTTCACTTGGCCTGAAGCAGAAAAGCCCAAGCCCGTGGGAAAGCGTGGAGAATGACTATCCCGTGGGTACAAGGGTAAAGGGCAAGGTTGTCAATATTATGAATTACGGCGTGTTTGTCCGGCTTGATGACGGCATCGAAGGGCTTGTCCATATAAGCGAGATGAGCTGGACGAAACGGCTGAACCATCCGAGTGAAATGCTGAATCTCGGCGACGAGGTAGAGGTAATGGTCCTCAACGTCAACAAGGACAAGCAGGAGATTTCGCTTGGTCTTAAGCAGACGGAGACGAATCCGTGGTCCGTGGCGGCACAGAAGTACCCGGCGGGGACACTCGTCAATGCCGTGGTACGAGGCGTTACGAATTACGGCGCGTTTGTCGAGGTGGAAGAAGGCATCGACGGGATGATTCATATTTCAGACCTGAGCTGGACGAGAAAATTCAGCCATCCGAATGAGGCGCTGCAGAAGGGCGACAAGGTCAAGTGCGTCGTTCTCGATATCGACCCGGACAAGCAGCGGGTTTCCTTAGGCGTCAAACAGTTGAGCGAGGACCCGTGGCTTCACGCGATACCGGAGAAATATATCCCCGGCCATATCGTCAAAGGCAAAGTAACGAAGCTGACGAATTTCGGAGCATTTGTGCAGCTTGAGGCGGACCTCGAGGGCCTGCTTCATATTTCAGAGCTGTCGGACCAGAAAATCAAGAGGCCGCAGGACGTGGTCAAGGTTGACGATGAGCTTGAGGTGAAGATTTTGAAGGTTGATAACGAGGCCCGTAAGATTGGGTTGAGTTTGCGAAGGGCACAGTGGGCGGCGGAAGGGCAGTCCCCTGAGGGACAGGCAGGCGAAGGCGCAGACGCGGTCATCGCTGATATCGAGCAGCCGGCCGGTTCCGTCGAGGAGCAGCCGGAAAGCACCCCGGCCCAGGAACAGCCGCCGTCGGACGACCCAGGCCCGGAAGAGCCAACTGTATAAAAGCGGTCTTTAAGTTGTTTTGCTTTAATTAAAAGCCCTGTCGAAAGACAGGGCTTTTCTTTTGCGCTCCCCGGCCTACGGGTTGCCGGGGCAGGCAGGACAGGTGACAAACTTTTACCTTTGCAGGTAGAAATAGCCATAGTCCTTTTGATTAGTCAAAAGGACTATGAGCATTTTAATCATTGGAATAACCCTGCCATAAATAGCAGGGCTAAATTTCATTAGGAAACCGCAAGGCGGAAATTATGATTTGAGAAGCGGATTAAATAATTGGTGATTGCCGATTGTGGATTGGAAAATGGGTACCCTGTTGCGGGACCAAAGTAGCCTGGCTCCCCGCCAAAGACATGCGGGGATCTTCGCTTCGCTACGAGGGGCTAAATATTATAAGGAAGCCGCCTTATTCGCCGCCGCGGACGACCATTGCGAGCGAATAAACCCTGTAATTACAGGTGATATAAAGCGTTCTATAATCCGGCCCGCCGAAACAAACATTCGCAGGAACATCAGGCGTAGGAATCCTTTTAATCTCAGCGCCTGTGGGCGAGACAATCCATACGCCTCCTAAGCCGGTGAAATACAGGTTGCCGCGCTCATCGATTGTCATACCGTCCGGGTCGCTTGTGCCCATACCTGTCAGGTTAGTCGGCTTGAAGAACACCGAGCCGGTGCCGAGCGAGCCATCGGAATTGATTGGGAATACCCACCAGCGTTTCTTGGTGAGGTCGTTGCTGCTGCTTTCGGAGACGTATAGCTTGGTTTCATCGAGGGAGGTAAGGATGCCGTTTGGCTGGTTCAAAGCGTTGTTGACACGTGTTACAGAGCCATCCGTTTTGAGAAGATAAACGCCCTGGTTAGTAGCGCTTGACCAGTCGGGGCAGGTAAAATAGATATTGCCGTTGGCCAGTTGACACAGGTCGTTTGGCTTATCCGGCGCGGTGCAGAGAACCGTGCTGTCCTCGGGGCCGGATATGCCTATGATATGGCTGCGAATCTGCATTGTGCTTTCGTCAGCCGTGAGCAATCGGCCATCGTTCGAGAGAACCGTGCCATTGGTATTAGGCGATGGGCTCATCCAAACCGTTACGTTATTCGGCGAATCGAGCCGTAAAATCTGGTACGTCCCGGTGCTTGCGGGTCTTTTGGTAAAGAAAAGTTTGTTACTGTTCGGGTCCCAGGTCGGCCCCTCGAAATCATAACTGTTGTCAGAATAGACCTGCTGTAGTGTCGCTCCGGGTGCAACAAGGGTAGTGCTATAGTCCATCAGCCAGTTATCGCACAGGACATACAGGTCTTTTTCGTCTATTACGCCGTCGCCCGGTGTCGATGAGATATCGCAATTGGCGTCCCAGTTGGTGTCGCCTGAATGACTGCCCCAGGCGTTTGCGAGTATAGCGAAGTCCTTGAAATCGACAAACCCGTCATAATTGAGGTCTGCCCAGCCAGGCGCGCTTGTAGTAAGCTCGATTCCATTTCCTGTGCCGAGGTTGCGGGTGTATTGCTTGTCGGTTGCGTCATTCCAGTGTTCGTGAACGCCCAAACTTGCGGTCAGACGCCCATCGTGATTCGGGTCATAGGTGGTGCCTGACGGCGGGTTGGGAATCAATGCCGCCTCGTGGAGATAATCGTCTGCGCCGTCGCCTCCGGGGCCGCTGGCTTCCGGCCATTCGTTGTAGAGGAAATCGAAACCGACGGAATCGATGGCGACCGGGTCCTGTGAGGCAAAAAAGCTCGAAGCCCAGTCGTTATTAAACGGCGCCGTTTGCCATTTATACGGAAAATCATGCATCCACCATAGAGCGTGCTTGTTCGGGTATAGCCCGTCTATTAGGAAAAGAACGGTTTTACCGCCAATCTCGGGATGGCCCACAAGGTCAACGAGGGGCCTGTAGTGTCCCATTCCCGGGACAGACCAAACCTGTTTGTTGTGGAGGTTGTAGTAGCCGGATGCGTCGGGCGTTCTGCACAGAGAGCCGTAATGGTTCTTGCCGCACATCGTAACGCCCGCCTGGTTGTAATGGCCCTTCAAGTTTGCGAGGTTGATTATATAGCTGGCGTTTTTGTAGACGTTGGCGACGTAATCCTTATTAACCGCGCTGTTGGAATTGGCATCGGCCCAATAGATGCGAGGATTAGTAGAGGGGGTACTTGTTCTGCCTCGGCCGCTGGTCCCGTGGTTGTCGAGGTAGTTTACGTCTGGGAAGTCGGTGTGGAGCGGATTGTAGTAAGTATTGGTGAAGGTGCAAAGTGTTTCGCCCACGGTGATATCGACATCGTTTACTCCGACAATGTTTACAAGCTGGTCGAGCAGGGCGTGTATGGCCTGCGGAGAGGTGTTCGGGTAGTTGTCCTTGAAAGTATAAGAACTGCCTGTGGCGGAGTCGATAAGGCCGACGAAGTTAACCTTTATCATAATTTTCTCGCCGCGCTGGTATCCGACGCTGCCTTTGCCATGCTGCTGATTGAAGTAGCGGAAAATAGTGTCCCATGCGGCGTAATCGCTGCTTTTGCCGGTTAACGCCCGAATCGATTTTGAGAACATTGCATTGACGACGTTTTGGTCTGTGTGGTTCGGTTCCCACCAGTATCCATCGCTGACTCCCTGAATATCGGTAGTTCCTAACCAGTTTGTGGCGTTGGGGTCGTAAATCCAGGCGACCCTGCCTGGGTGAACGCCTTTGCCGACGCCTATCGGGGCGTTTGCCGGCTGTGCGATACGGAGGGGCGGGGCGGCAAAGGTCTCGTCCTGAGAGGTATAGCTGAGGGCCACATAGATGGATGCCACGCTGATGACGATGCATATTGCCGCAAGGACGTAGCGTGCCCGCACAAGATGACGTTTTGCCTTATGAAACGCGATGGTCGAGGCAGCCAGACCAACGAGCCAGACGATGAAGCCCGACGCGAGAGGAAACGCCAGCCGCTGGCAGGGATATGCTGCGCGTGATGGTTTGGGTATAACGCGAATTAAGAACCATATAAGCGCTGCTAAACCAGTGAATGGGAATAACCACCACGTCCACCTGAATTTGCGGCCTGACTGGATGATTTTACCTGTTTTGGGACAAATCCGGGGCTGGTCTTCGTTTTTTAGAAACCACATCATCACTCTCCTAAGAGGGCCTAAAGGGCGTGCGATTTGAGCGTTATATTGCCAGTTTACGTAAATTGGGGTGTTAAGTCAATGGTTTTTCGGGATATTTGCGGGATAGCCAGGGGAAGGGAGTTTTGAGTTGCGGACGAGAATATCTAATGTGGGTCCCCGATTGCGGTTCCTACGGAGCTTGAGTCGAGAGCAGGCGCAAAGAAAAACCCCCGAAGCCAGGGACTTCAGGGGTTGAATATTTTCTGTGGCAAAGAACTTATTCGAGAATGGAGGCGACGGTTTGTTTGCCTGCAGCGGGGCTGCCGTCCGGCTTGAGGACCTTTTCCATCTTGGCCGGGTTGGCGGAGCGGGCAATGGCCTCATCTCTGCCGATGAAGCCCTTGAAATAGGCGTCGGCGATACTGTGGTCCATCGTCTGCATACCGAATTTCCGGCTGGTCTCGATGACGTTGGCTATTTCGTAGATGCGGTTTTCGCGGATGCAGTTACGGACAGCCGAGGTGCAGAGAAGAATTTCTGTGCAGGGAACCATACCCGGCTGGTCAACTCTGCGGAACAGTGTCTGCGAGACGACCGCCTGCAAAGTGTTGGCTAACATTGTGCGAATCTGGTTTTGCTGGCCTGCGGGGTAGATATCTATAATACGCTCTATGGTCTGAGCGGCGTTGATTGTGTGCAGGGTTGAGAAAACAAGGTGGCCCGTCTCGGCAGCGGTAACGGTTGACCGGCAGGTTTCGAGGTCTCGCATTTCGCCGACCATTATGATATCGGGGTCCTGACGCAGAACGCGTTTGAGAGCGGAGCCGAAGGTTGGGCAGTCGAAGCCGATTTCACGCTGCTCGATTATGCTCATCTTGTTTTCGAGTGCGTATTCGATGGGGTCTTCGAGCGTGATGATGTGCTTTCGGTATTTTGCGTTTATGACGCCGAGCATCGAAGCAAGAGTTGTGCTTTTGCCTGCGCCGGTGTGGCCTGTGACGAGGACGAGGCCCCTGGGCAAATCAGTGAGGTCTTTTACGATTGGCGCCAGGTGCAGGTCGTCAATCAAAGGAATATGATTTGGGATGAGACGGAAAGCGATAGCGATGGTTCCTCTCTGGTAGTGAGCGTTGACACGGAAGCGGTGGCCGTCGTCGAGGGTGGTTGAGAAATCGGCGTCCCTGAGCATCTCGAATTTTTTGTAACGTTCCGGCCCGAGCATACCGAGGACCATTTCCTTGGCGTGCTCGTTGCTGATAATGGGAAAGTCCATATCTATCAGCTCGGTATTTTTACGCAGTATCGGCGGCAGCCCTACGTTGATGTGAACGTCACTGGCGTTGCGTCCTATTGCCGCGGTTAGTATTGTCTTTACGTCAACCATATTCCCTCGCTCGTTACAGCCCCTTTTAAGACGACAAGATGTTTAATATAAAGCGCTTATCATGCTGCCCGGTAAGCCGGCATCGATTCATCGTCATAAAGGGGCTGCTGCTGAAGGATTATTCGGCGGTGATTGGGCCCAAAATCTGCTTTTTGAAGGGAATAAGGAGTATATTTTTGTGGCAGGTGTGGCTGCGCGGCGGCAGCGGGGGTAACGACCGATAATGTCGGTTTTTTATGTGGAGTTGTATTTCAGGGTGATGCCGTAGAACCGCCAGACGCTCTGAAAACTTTTATAGGACATTTGGACCTTGCCGAAGGATGGGTCGCCGATTGTTACCGTGTTATCGCCTACTTCAAGAATGGCGACGCAGTGGTCGAGCAGGAAGGCGTCTTTTATCACCGCAAGCGTAACGCCTGCTCCGCGTAGCTGACTGACTGAGTCGAAATGGCGGAACTGGCAATCGATGCCGTCGCCGGCGTAGCGGTCCTGAATCGCTTTATAAAGAGACCAGGGCATAGTGCCTACGATTGGGCTTGTATGTGAGAGGATTGCTAATTCGCCCTCCTGTGCGGTTATGCCGAGCTGGCGTAGCGCTGTAACCGCGGCTGCCGGGCCGCAGGTATAGGAGGTGCTTTGGACGCAGATATTGTCGGCGTCGGTTTTGGTCTTCAAATCCGCAAGGTCATTTCTGACTATCAGGGGCATCACAAAAGGCAGCACCGAACCCCAGGTAACGATGCCAATCATAACGACAAAGACGAATGCTTTTTCGATGCGGTTTTTGAGTCGGCCAATCAGGGTCATAGCGCCCATTGTAACGGAAAGTGCGATAATGACGAAACGCAGCCGGCCGGAGGAAATCCAGGCGAAGAAGGGGGTAAAAGCGTTTAAGCCGGCGTAAGTGATGATGAGCAATAAAAAGATGAGCGTCAGGGGCAGGAAATAGCCCCAGCACCAGTGCGGATTTTTGAGACGAGAAAATGAACGGCCTGCCACGGCCCCTAAAAACGCGGCTATTATTACGCCTGCTATTTCAAACCATCCGCCCATGCTCTTCTTCCCCTCCGGCCTGTGCCGGAATAACTCAAGATGACATAAAGATATTAGCTGATGTTCCCTCACTCGCTTAATTATAATTGTATCAAATTGCACGGCTTAAATCAAGGATATTATACGGATTTTGCTATCTCTGGTTATGGTTGACAAGTCCCTATCGTGAATCTAAAATTCATAAACAAATGGCTATGGCGCGTATAAAGAGAATGATTGGATTAAGGGAATTTTGATGAAGGCGACAGAAACCCTCAAACACGAACACAAGATTATCCTGCTTGTTTTGGCGGCCGCTGAGAAACAGGCCAAGGCGATTGAAGCGACCGGCAAGGTGGACGGCGACAAGATTGATAAGCTGCTCGATTTTTTCCGCAATTTTACTGACCGCTGTCACCACTCAAAGGAGGAAAAGCACTTCTTTGTCGCTTTAGAGCAGCGAGGGATGCGACCCGACGTTGGGCCAATCGCGGTGATGCTGGCTGAGCATCAGCACGGGCGCCATCGGCTAAAGGCGGTTGCTGACGCCCTCGGCAAAGCACGCGCGGGGGACAGGCAGGCGATTCGGCAGGTAAGAGATAATCTGGCCGCATACGTCAAGCTGCTCAAAGAGCACATCACCAAGGAAAACAACGTCCTGTTCGCTATGGCCGACAAGATTCTCACTGCCGGAGACCAGACCGCTCTGTCGGAGGCGTTTGAAAAGGCAGAAACGGACGAAATGGGTGAAGGGACCCACGAAAAATATCATCAGCTTGCACACGAACTGGCGGCTAACCCGTAAAGAATGATAGAAAGCTTTTCGAGAACCGCATTGATGGTTTTGGTTTTGTCGGCGGGGTGTCGGTCTGCGTCGGCGGATTGTCCGAAATTTCTGGCGGGGCATAAGGTCGGCACGGTTCAGTTGGTGAAGATAGACGGGGCGTCGGGTCTGGCGGCGAGCAGGAAGAATCCGGGGGTGCTGTGGACGCATAACGATTATGGGCCGGCGTGCGTTTACGCGATGACCGCGGAGGGAAAGCATCTGGGGGTGTATAATCTTGAGGGGGCGAAGAACCGCAACTGGGAGGATATCGCGATTGGGCCGGGGCCTGAGCCGAACGTCGATTATATTTATGCCGGGGAAATCGGTGATAATTATTCGAGGTGCAAGAGTATAAAAATTTACCGCGTGCCTGAACCAAAGGTTGACGCCAATCAAGCACCCGCAAATGTTACGCTTACTAACGTTGAGACAATTGAACTGGTTTATCCCGATGGGCCGAGAGACGCGGAGACGCTGATTGTTGACCCGCTGACGAAAGACCTTTATATTATTTCAAAAGAGGGGACGAGTAAGGTTTATCGGGCGGCTTATCCTCAATCGACCACAGACAAGACCGTGTTAGAGGAGGTCGCTAAACTTCACTGGGGGATGGCGACGGCGGGCGATATTTCGCCTGATGGTCGTGAGATTATCGTAAGGGGATATTTCGCGGCGTCGCTGTGGCTGCGGCCCAAAGACGAGCCGATGTGGAAGGCGTTTGAAAACAGCGAGTGTTCGATTCCGATTATTTTAGAGCAGCAGGGGGAGGCGATTTGTTTCGATGCAAATGGGGCGGGTTATTACACGACGAGCGAGCACAGGCATCAGCCGATTTATTATTTTCCGCGTGATACGAAATCAAAGAATTAACGACGATGCTTCGTCGGTTGCGGTGCTGCGAGATACCAGCGTTTTACGAAATTTTGTTCGGTTTTGGTGAGTGGGACGAGGCCGCCGAAATGCGATGCCCACAAGCGGACGAGGGTTGTGCCTGTGGCGAAGTCCTTAACGATAGGAGCATCTTTTTTATCAGCGGCGATGAAAAGGCCAACGCCTTTGACGAGGAAAGCGGAGACGGGTTTGTTGCCCTGTCGGACCATTTTTTTCATACCTGATGCTATTTTTGCCGGAGAAGGTGTTTCGACCCACATCGGAGTTCCGTTGACATAGACCATTTCGGCGGGTTCGAGCGGGCCCATCGCGAGGAGTTTGGCGGCGTCGGGGCGGTTTATAAAAAGGGCGATTTCGTTATTGTAAATGAAGGTGACGGGGAGGCGATGGCCGGTTGCATTGAGAACGGCTTTTTGAATAGCAGATTTAACTTCAAGGATTTTTTTCGCGGCGGGAGGTTTAAGGCATAATGTTTTTAATCTGGGGAGATTATTTTCGCAGCGATTGAGGACATTGTGCAGGAGGCGCATAGCGTCGGGGGCGTTTTGGGCGGTAACAAAGATGCCGTGTTTGGCGAGGAACATAATAGCGGGTTTTTTGCCGTAACGCTTTTCGTAGTCGGCTACGAGGCGTGATGTTTTTATCGCGAGTGGGAAGCCGGGCGGGGCGTAGGGAATCCAGAGCGGGGGATATTTTTCGGATTTGAAGAGTTTTGTGATTTCGACGTGGCCTTTTTTTGAGTTGACGTATGCGCCGACCACCAAAGGATGCAGGTGAATGACGCATTTATCCAATAAGGCGTGCAAGTTAGCTTCGACGGAAGGGCGTGCTGTGCTTGCGATTCCGTCACAACAGCTTATGAGGTGGCGGCTGAGGATTTCCTGCTCGCGTCTGGCCGTGGACATTTTCGCAAGGCACTTATCTTTGATGACGCCGAGAACTTTGTTGAGGCGGAGTTTTCGCCAGCCGCGTTTGGCGTTCATATCTTTGAGGGCGGTGCCGCTTGCCTTGATGAACATAAATTTGCCGTCGCTGGTTTTGACGGAGGTGTTGCCGCCGGCGGCCTGGGTAAGCGCGGGGTTCCTGCCCGTGATATTTGATATTTTTATCAGGTCAGCAAGTGTCTTATCCATTTGACGCAGGGGAGGCGGCGTATCTTTCGAGGAGTTTTTGTTCGGCCTGGGCGGTCCAGATTCCGTTGCTGAGGCAGGCGGCGACATCGGGCAATTTGTCGGCGAGTTTGGCAATCATCGTCAGAGCCAGCCCTTTGCAGACGGGATATACGATAATTTTGCCCGCAATCGAGCGGTTCTCAATGGCGCGAATTCCATCGCAGGCGCCGTCGAGGCCGCAGACGGCAGCCACTGAGATATTAGTATCGAGCCGACCCGCCTCCAGCTCCGCCAGTTCTCGCTTCATATCCTGCAGCACCGAGCCGCTTGTTCCGACGAAATACATCTGCTTTTCGATGTACGCGTCGAGGTTTATTTTGGCGGTCATCGTCGCCGGTATTCCCGCGAATACGTTGATAATCGCGCGTTTACCTGCGCTGAGGACTGCTGCTGCGGCAAGCTCCGGCGCAGGCGCCATAATAACTATGTAGTCGGTACCTTCGGGCATTTTGTCTTTGACAGGACTGTATTGCTTATAGGGGACGTTTTTGGCTGTGGCCATTGGTTCGGCTATTTTGAGCAGGGTGGCGAGTCGGCCGTCATCGGAATCGCCCGCGGATATGCTTATCCCTTCTATGCCAGAGTAGATGTTGCGTATTACGTGCATTGTCCCCATAGGCCCGGCCGCACCGACGATGTTTATTTTGTCGCCTTTGCGGACCTCACTGGTTTGGGGGATATGTTTCATCGAGTCGGCGGGTTCGTAGCCGACGGTGCCGGTTATCCGGATACCCGCGTAATGAACCCGACCGATTGGGACGGCGACGTCTCGTCCGAATCGTTCGCCGCACAGGACGATATTGAAAAGACCCTGCGGCCCGACCTTTGAAAAGAGCGCCTCGACCCTGTCGGGGTTTGCGCCGAGATAAATCACGTCGTCGAAACTGGCATCGGTCAGGCGGGCGATTTCGGGACAAAGCTCCATATTAACGCCGGGGACTTCGGGAGGCCTGTATTGTGAGGCCCAGATAACTTTTGCGGGTTGCCCCCATTCTTTGAACAGTTCCGTGAGGTCATTGGGGGTTACAATTACGTCGGCGACAATGAGCATTGTGTTGTCCGGTTCGATGCGCTGGGTTTCATCGCTGTCGTAAGCGTTTTCCACGCACCCCCAGGGTTCTATCAACGCAACAGCGGATGCGCTTAACCGTTCAGGCGCAGGTATCAGCATCGACTCACCCTGCGGGGAGGTGATGACTCTTTCGTCCATAAGGACGTATTCCTGGAGTGCGCCTTCGAAATTGTATCCGAATGAGCCGTTGGATTGAGCCGTAGGCAGCCAGCGGTAATCGGTCTCGACGAGAAAACGCTCGCCCGGTTTGAATTGGGTTACGCCCTGGCCGACCGTCTCCACGCGGACTACGGTTTCGTGGCCCGGCACGGTGGGTTTATCGCCGGGGACGTAACTGCTGATTTCCCCAAGTATGGCCGGGGTGATTCCGCTTACTATCTCCATTTTTCGCGGATGTGCCGCGAACTGCTTGATTAACTTCAGGTCGCTGAAACACAGGCCTACCGCCTCGACGCGACATAGAATCTGATGTCGCCCCGGCGAGGCAATCGGTTTCGATTTGTTAAGGACCAGCTCGTTTGCCGCGACTAACTGCACGGCATGCTGCGATTTTGGCAAGTCCGACATATCTTTAGTTAAGGCCTTTCAATATATCCAACACATCAACTCAATTTTGTTAGTTTATATATATTGTTCGAGCGATGCAATGTCTTATCGTTTTTTTACAACATTTTTTTGCGTCAAGACATCTTCGGGCAGATACTGTTTTGGCGTGGATGAGTTTCGGACAAGGTCTCTGCCCTGCGTCAAATCCTGTATTTGCCCTGTTGCCCGGGCCTGCATCAGGATATTGCCGATAGCGGTTGCCTCGGCAGGTCCTGCTATCACTTTTTTGCCGGTAGCGTTGGCAGTGAGCTGGTTGAGCAGGTCATTTTGTGAGCCGCCGCCTACGATGTGCAGGCAGTCAATACCGCCGGCGACCACATCCTCAAGCTGATTTATCGTTTCGGCGTACTTGCGGGCGAGGTTCTCCAGAATCACCCGCACCATTTGTCCTTTGTCGTCGATGGGTTTTTGCGCCGTTGCTGCCAGGTATTTGTTTATCCGGGCGGGCATTTGCCCTGGCGCGTAAAATTGCGAGTCATCCACGTCGATAGTCGCTTGGCCCGACTTCGCCTTTTCCGCCAGTTCCGTCAGCCGAGCATAAGACAAATCCTCACCTTCTTTTTGCCACTGTCTTTTGCATTCCTGCACGAGCCAAAGCCCCATTATATTTTTCAACAGCCGAATTGTTCCTTCAACCCCGCCCTCATTGGTAAAGGGATATGCGAACGTCTTGTCATTGACGATTGCGTTTGGCGTTTCGACGCCCATCAAGCTCCACGTCCCGCTGGATAAATACGCCCATTTGGTTTTCCTGTCGGCGGGCACTGCCGCGACCGCGCTTGCCGTATCGTGCGAGCCGACCGCGAGAACCGGTATTTCGCCACATCCAATTTCTTTCGCGACATTTTTTGTCAGCGTTCCAACTATCGTTCCAGGATTGATTACCTCAGGCATAATCTCAATCGGCAGATTCATTTTCTCGAAAATCGCCCGCGACCATTTTCCCGTCCGCATATCCATAAGCTGACTGGTGCCGGCGAGCGTGTATTCCGCATAGGGTTTGCCAGCCAGAAAGTATGAGACGAGGTCGGCGATGAAAATCAGTCGTTTTGCCTTTGCCAGTACCGGCGAATCGGCCAAACGCATCGAAAGGAGTTGATAGATGCTGTTGTACTGGGCAAATTGTATGCCCGTATGCTCGTAAATTTCCCGTTTGGGCATCAGTTCGCAGGCCTTTTCAATCATCCCGTTGGTGCGACTGTCGCGGTAATGATACGGGTTTTCTATCAGATTGCCGTTGTCGTCGAGCAGTCCAAAATCAACGCCCCAGCTATCGACGCCGATGCCCGCAATGTCGCCGAATTCTTTGGCAGCTTTACCGATACCGGTTTTGACTTCCGACATAAGCCGGGGAAAATCCCAGCGTAAAGCCCCATTCTGCTCGACCGGTCCGTTGGTAAATCGGTGAATTTCCTCAAGGCGGATTTTGTCTGCTGAGACAATTCCCAGCATCACCCGTCCGCTCTCGGCACCTAAATCAACCGCTATGTATCGTTTTTCGTCTGCCATAGTTTATATTTTACAGATTATTAATCCTCCGGCGGGGCGGTCAGGTTGGAAGCCGCCTGTATGCCCGAAGACATTTCAGGGATGATACCAAGCTTGACGTAGATTGGGCGGATATTTTTTCTCATATCCGGCATTTTCAGGGTGAATATGGCAGCCCCGAGGACGCACAATGAGCCGCCGATGGCGAGGGTGTAGGGGACGCCGATTTTTTCGGCGAGAGAACCGGCCAGCAAGCTGCCGAAGGGCGCGGTGCCGATGAATGCCATAACGTAGAAGCTCATAATCCTGCCTCGTTTGTCGTCATCGACGATGGTTTGAATGATTGTGTTGGTGGCGGCCATCTGTGTCATCATTCCAAGGCCGATTACGAACATCAGGGGAAGCGCCAGCAAGAGGGTATTGGAAAATGAGACCGTAATGAGACCCAGGCCGAAAAGGGTTATGGCGAACGGGATGATTTTGAGAAGCCCGCGAACAGTTTTTCTTGAGGCGAGATAGGCCGCACCGGTCATAGCGCCAATACCGGCGAAGCTCATAAGCAGGCCGAAAGTGCCGGGGCCGCCGTGAAGCATTTTGTCCGCGAAGACGGGCATAAGCACGGCATAGGACATTCCCGTCAAGCTCACAAGGGCGAGCAGCAGCATAAGATATTTCAGCGGCGTGAAACCCAATACGTGAGCGAGACCCTCCCTGAATTCGAGCAGGACGCGTTTTCTATTTGGGTTTGCTTTTTCGGGGGATATTTTCATCATCAGCAGGGATGCGATGACGAAGAGGAAACTGACGGCGTTTATGGCGAAACAGACACCCTCGTTCGAGGCGGCGATGATTAGACCAGCGACGGCCGGGCCGATGAGGCGTGCGCTGTTGAACATCATAGAATTCAGGGCGATGGCATTGCTGAGGTCTTCCTTGTTTTCCACAAGGGAAATGACGAAGGACTGGCGTGTGGGCATATCGAAGGCGTTGATAAGGCCGAGAAAAATAGCAAGAATTATTATGTTAGAGATATTTATGTGGCCGGTGAAGAAAAGAATTGCCAGAAGTGCCGCCTGGAGCATAGAAAGCGTCTGAGTGGCGATGATGATGCGGTAGCGGTTCCAGCGGTCGGCCATAACGCCCGCGACGGGCGCAAGAAGAAAGGCGGGAATCTGGGTTGCGAAACCGACCAGTCCAAGGAGAAACTTTGAGCCGGTGAGGCGATATACCAGCCAGGGAAGCGCAATTTGCTGTGTCCAGGTGCCGACGAGGGATAGAATCTGGCCCATGAAGAAAAGACGATAGTTCCTGTATCGCAGGGAACGGAAAATAACCTGATGTCCTTTTAGCTCATCCACTTTATGCTCACCGGCACCGGCGGAATCTATGCCGGCTGTTTTTATTCATAATCATCAGTCATAACTAATAAATAGTCAATACGCAGTTGCTCTTAATCGGTGCGGGTTTATAATCTTAGTCACTATGCGAGTTTTGATTTATGGAGCCGGTGCGGTGGGTTTGGGTCTGGCGAACTGTCTGCTGAAATCAGGCAGCGAGGTTTGCCTTATTACCCGGCCCAATACTGTTCGCGAGTTGAAGCAGGGGGGCTTGAGCAGGACGGGCATATTCGGGCAATTCCACGCTGAGCCACGCTCATTCACGGCGTACCAATCTTTAGACGAAATCAGGAATATGACCCTTCGACAGGGCTCAGGGCAGGCGTTTGATTTTATTCTTGTTTGCGTCAAGTCGTTTGATTCCGCCTCATCGGCGGAAGACCTTTCGAGGCATCCGGGCGTTTTCGGGCAAAACACAAAAACCGTTCTTTGTCAAAACGGCTGGGGCAATGCGGAGAAATTCACCGCCCATTTTCCGAAAGAGCGTATTTATAGCTCGCGAGTGATTACGGGTTTCACACGGCACAAGCTCAACGAGGTTGAGATAACGGTCCACGCTGACGCTATTCACATCGGCTCGCTTTTCGGCTGCGACCTCGCATCCGTTGAGCCGCTCGCGAAGGCAATTACGGAAGGGGGCATTCCATCTATAACCGTCCCCGATATTGAGAAAGACCTCTGGGCCAAGATGCTTTACAATTGCGCGCTTAATCCGTTAGGCGCGATTCTCGACGTTCCTTATGGCTCGCTTGCTAAAAATACTTACAGCAGGGATTTGATGGCTCGTATTATCGAGGAAGTTTTTGCCGTTATGACCGCCGCCGGCTTTCGGACGCACTGGCCCTGTGCCGACGGTTTTCTGAAGATTTTTTACGACAAGCTTGTCCCCGATACCGCCAAACACAAATCATCGACTTTGCAGGATATCGCGGCGGGGAAAAAGACCGAAATCGATTCGCTCACAGGCGAGGTATTGGCTCTGGCGGAGAAACACCACATCGACGTTGCTTATAACCGCGCCATTTACGCTATTATTAAGTTTGTCGATGCCCGGAGGACGGGGTAATTCTGAAGGACAGTTGATTTTTTTACCCATTTTATGCAGGTAATAAAACCCCACGAGACGCAAAAAAGGCGCTTGACAAAACGCGGCTTTTTCAGGAAACTAATATATACTTACCGATTCAATAAGGGATGGGTTTATGAGGTTGAAAAAAAGAATACCGAGCGGTAGAGAAAAGGACCAGAAAGCCATAGAGTTGCTTGAGCGGCTGCGGGAGGAAGTGTATAGCGATAATCCGTCGGCCGCGCGGCATGCTGCGTTCAATCTGTCCTGGATGCAGGAGGACGGTTTCGATATTCTCAAGGAAGCTCTTTTCGGCACCGCCCGCAGGGCCACAAAGGGTGCGGCCGCATACGGGCTTCGCAAGATGCGCGGCAGGATGAAGAAAAATGGAATGGCCCTGCTTGAAGAAGGTCTTAGGCATTCCAATGAGGGGACACGTCAGGTTTGCGCGCGTGCGCTATCGCTGGACAAAGAAGCGAAACGGCAAGCTGCTCAGCAACATCAACAAAAACAGCGGCAACCCGATTTACAGCCGCAGCCCAGGCAGCGACCAAAGCCGAAGTTCAGGATTTCCGAAATATCCCACAAATCACTAAGGGAGAGGCCCCGAAGTGGCAGGAGAAATCCACCGGAGGAATCGAGATTTAACCGCTGATATTTCTGTTGCCGCCCATTACCGTCTCGATTTCTCACGTATTATCTTATTTTATTGTCATAACTGACAACCCGCAGGTTAATCCTATAACTGGTTGAAATGGCACGTCCTATTTCGTAATATGTCTCCCGATTGATTACTTTCTCACTATTCGTCAATTTTTGAACGCGGGAGACGATTATGACATATTTAGCGGTTCCGATAGCAGTCAAGACATTGCAGGAAGCCGAGGAGCAGATACAGGCCGCGGTTGCCACGGGGGCGGAACTTCTCGAATTACGCACCGATTACCTTGTGCATTTGTCCGTTGACCTTGCCCTTAAGGTTATCGATGCTGCCAGGCAGTTTGCCCCGGGACTGCCGATTATCGTTACCTGCCGGGATTATCAGCAGGGTGGTACTCTGCGTCATCCGAATGGTTTGCGAACGAACGTTCTTACCGCGGCGGTTCGGGCGGGGGCGGAATTCATAGACGTCGAATATGAGAATTTCATATCCGTGGCGATTGGCAGTAAGATTTCACTTGCGCTTTCGACGGGGACAGAAACCCGGCTGATTTTGTCGGCCCACAACTTCCAGACGAAATTCAAGAACATCACAAAGCATTACTGGGAGATTGCCAACGTATTTTCCGGCGCGATACCGAAGCTGGTCTATTCGGCCCATCATATTAACGAGTGTTTCGATATTCTCGATTTGCAGCACGGCACCATGGGGGAGATGATTGCGTTTTGTATGGATGAGCCGGGGTTTATGACGAGGGTTTTGACAAAGAAATTTAACGGCCTTGTCAGTTTTGCAAGTATAGGCGAGAAGATGGCGACCGCGCCAGGCCAACCGACGGTCGAGCAGTTGCGCGACCTTTATCGCTGGGATTCGATAAACGCACAGACAGAATTTTATGGCGTGATTGGAGACCCTATTGCCCATTCATTGAGTCCCGCTGTTCACAACGCGTGTTTTGCCGAGCGTGGTTTG
Source organism: Phycisphaerales bacterium (assembly GCA_003170415.1). Classification (GTDB taxonomy): domain Bacteria; phylum Planctomycetota; class Phycisphaerae; order Sedimentisphaerales; family Anaerobacaceae; genus Fen-1362. The sequence continues at coordinate 23,568 of PMZJ01000042.1, forward strand.
AACAAGGTTTATGTGCCTTTGCTCGTGGCAGGTGAGCAGTCGGATTTTAACGCCTTTATGGATAATATCCTTTCTCGCCCGTGGCTGGGTTTCAAAGGTTTTAGCGTAACGATTCCGCATAAGGAATACGCGATAAATTACGTTAAAGAAAAGGGCGGCGTTATCGACCCGCTCGCTGAAAGAATCGGCGCCGCCAACACAATTATCGTCAACGGCTCACAGTTGTCGGCGTACAATACCGATTGCATCGCGGCGATTGACGCAATCACCGTGGGGCTTGGTATCGATAAGGCCGGCCTGCGGGAAATGCCTGTCGCGGTAATAGGCGCGGGCGGGGGGGCCCGGGCGGTCGTCGCGGGGCTGGCGGATGCGGAGGCGAAAATAAAAATCTATAACCGCACCGTCGAGCGGGCGAAACATTTGGCCCACGATTTCAAATGTGATTACGCGTCATTAGACAGTTTACATAAGCTGAAAGAAAAGCTCATCGTCAACTGCACGAGTATTGGTATGCACCCGCACATTGACGCATCGCCGGTTGATGTGAAGTTGCTGCAAAAGCATATAGCGGTTTTCGATACCGTTTACACTCCGCCTGAGACATTGTTATTGAAGCACGCCAGAGAAATTGGCTGCAAGACAATCTCCGGCGTAGATATGTTCCTCAAGCAGGCCGCAGAGCAATTCAGGTTGTTTACAGGCCAGAGTCCCAATGTTGAGACTATGCGGGGAATCTTGACGCATAAATAAAAAACTATTCTCTGTGGCGAAATCGCTTTCTATTCATTGTATTGGCGGCGGTTTGTGGTATAATGACGGCAAAGGCGGTGAATATATGAGCACCCATATAGCGATAAAAAAAGAAAGAATAGAAGCGTTTTGTCAGCAGCACCATATCCGCGACCTCGGTCTTTTCGGTACGGTTCTGCACGACGATTTTCGCCCAAACAGCGGAATCGGCGTGCTGGTTGAGTTTAAGCAGGAACATGTGCCCGAATCATTAAAATTAGGCGAAATGCAGGATGAACTGACGAAGATATTCGGTCAAAACGTTGACCTTGTGGAGAGGCAAGCCGTCGAGAAAAGCGAGAACTATATTCGCCGACGGCATATTCTGAAAGCTGTTGAGCCAATTTACACAGGGTAACGCGAGCAAAGCCGAACCACTTTTGAAATCAATGCCGAGAAGGCGTTTTCAAACAAGCATAAAACTTTTCTAAAAGTTAGTGTCATTGTCTTTCAACGGCCAAGTGTGTATAATTTCCGTTTTGCTAACATTAATTGAGGACGAAAATGGCGAAGAAGGGAAAAGTAGTATTGGCGTACAGCGGCGGGCTGGATACGAGCGTGATTCTGCCCTGGCTGAAAGAGACGTATGGTTACGATACAATCGCATTCGCGGCTGACTTAGGGCAGGGCGATGAGCTTTCGGGTATAAAGAAAAAGGCGCTCGCAAGCGGCGCGTCGAAATGCATCGTCAAAGATTTGCGAAAAGAGTTCGTCGAGGAATATCTCTGGCGGCTGCTTAAATCCGGGGCGATTTATGAAAACGGCTATTTACTCGGGACGAGTATTGCGCGTCCCCTCATTGCAAAGCATCAGGTCGATGTTGCTCACGCGGAAGGCGCGATGGGCGTTGCTCACGGCGCGACAGGCAAGGGCAATGACCAGGTTCGTTTTGAGCTGACTTATATGGCCCTTGACCCGACGCTGAAAATAATCGCTCCGTGGAAAGACCCGAATTTCAAGTTGACCAGCCGTGAGGCGGCGGTTGATTACGCGGATAAGCACGGGATACCGATTGACCAGAGCAAAAAGAAGATATATTCGCGCGACCGGAATATCTGGCACATAAGTCACGAAGGTGCGGACCTCGAAGACCCGGCGAATGAGCCGAAAGAGGAGTTGTGGGTGATGTCGAATCCCGTTTCGAAGGCGCCAAATAAGCCGGATTACGTTGAGATTGGTTTTGAGCAGGGCGTTCCCGTTAAATTAAACGGCAAGGCGACCGACAGCGTGAAGCTGCTCGAAACATTGAACGAAATCGGCGGCAAACACGCCGTAGGGCAGATTGATTTGGTAGAGAATCGTTTGGTCGGAATGAAGTCGCGCGGGGCATACGAGACACCGGGCGGCACCATCCTGATGACCGCCCACAAGTCGCTCGAAACACTTACGCTTGACCGCGAGACGGCGCACTACAAACAGCAGGTATCGCTGAAATACGCGGAGATGGTTTACTACGGCCAGTGGTTCTGTCAGTTGCGTGAGGCGCTCGACGCCTTCATCGATGTTACCCAGCGGAACGTTACCGGCACGGTACGGGTGAAGCTTTTCAAGGGCCGGTGCACGCCGGCGGGCGTCAAAAGCCCATTCAGCTTATACAGCGGCGCTTTAGCCAGTTTCAAAATGGGCGCAGAATATAACCCGACCGACGCGATTGGTTTTATCCGTTTGTTCGGGTTGCCAATGCAAGTGGCCGGGACAGTAAGCAGAAGCATTAAGAAGAAGTAGCGAAATAAATGCAGGGAAGCGAAATCTTAATTCCGAACTGGTTCTGGATAGTTTTTCTTTTTGCTATCGGCTGTTGCGTGGGCAGTTTTCTCAACGTTGTGATTTACCGTCTGCCGCGTGATAAATCCCTTGTTAGGCCGCCGTCATCCTGTCCATCCTGCGGCAAACACATTCAATTTTACGACAACATACCGCTTGTCTCCTGGCTGCTTCTGCGAGGCAAATGCCGGCATTGCAAGACGCGTATTTCGCCCCGTTACTTTGTTATTGAACTGTTGACCGGCCTGGTCTTTGTCGGCGCCTTCGCGATTTACTTTCATTCCGGCTTGCGCCATGGCATACCGGCGTTTTTATCCGGCGGGTGGGTTTTATACCTGATTTCCGTCATCCTCTTCTCCGCGCTTATCGCGTGTTCGGCAATCGACCTGGAGATGTGGATTATCCCGTTGTCCATCTGCTGGTTCGCCACGGCGGTGGGCCTGTTCGGCGGGGCGATTGCGCCGCTGTTTATTCATCCCGCGACCATTCGTCATTATTTCCTGATGCCAATGCCCGCCGATTTGATATTTATCAATCACACAACGGTTGCTTCTTTGACCACAGGCGCAACAATCGGACTTGGCATATCGATGCTGCTGCTGGCCACGGGGATTCTAAAAAGAAGTTACGATTTTTCCAAGATTCAAAAATCGCCTAAAAATCCTTCAAGCTCTGAAAACTCGGATGGTCCAGCCAACCCGCCGCAAGCCGAGGGGGAATTCAATGACCGCATTGAGATGTTTCGGGAAGTCCTGTTTCTGCTGCCCATAATTGTTTGCGCGCTGGCAGCCAGCCAGATTGTCAATCAATATCCCGCTTTGCATCAATGGTGGCTGGTTTTTTCGCAAAGGCCTGTTATTGAAGGGTTTATGGGCAGTTTGGCGGGCTATTTCGTCGGCTGTACGATTGTCTGGGCGACCCGGGTTCTTGGCACGCTGGCCTTCGGCAGAGAGGCAATGGGNNATAATTATCGCTTTTTTTGTTGCGCCGTTCTTCGGACTTGTTTGGGCGGCGGCACAAATGTTTTCAAGAAAAACCAGACAAATTCCTTATGGTCCCTTCTTGTCATTGGGAATAGTTGTTGTTATGATTTTCCACGATGGTATTATTGACTATCTGAAAGTTGTGTTTGGCAGATAAGAAAGGATTCGCTTTAATATTTTGAAGGAGACACAGAAATGCAGTTCACAAAAAGTAAAGTGGCGTTGTTGCTCGCTCTGTTATCAGTCCTGACGTTCTCCGGCTGCACCGACTGGAAAAAGAAACACGATGCGCTGAACGTGGAGAACCAGAATACGAAAGGATTGCTGGAACGCGAACGAGTCGAGAAGGGCCAGATGGCCGACCAGCTTGCCAAAGACCAGCAGACCATCCAGGACCTGCAAAAACAGATTGTCGAAAAGAAGAGAAGTCCCGCTGACGCGACCGGCTTCGGCGAGGGTTACGACGTGAACTTTGATGCCGCCGCCGGGACCATCACCGTAACGCTTCCGGACGCGATTTTGTTTGACCCGGGCAAGGTCTCGCTGAGAAACGCCACAAGCAAGGAGCTTGACCATATCTATTCCGTGCTGAAGGCAAAATATCCCGGCAGGCATATTGAAGTGGCGGGGCATACAGATTCCGACCCAATCAAGAAATCGAAATGGACGGATAACCTTGAACTTTCCTCGGAACGTGCAATGGAGGTTGCCAGGTATCTTATGAAAAAAGGTGTTGCTGAGAACAAGATTGCGGCGACCGGCTATGGCGAAGGAAGACCAATCGCAACGAATTCAACAGCTGAAGGCAAAAAGAAAAACCGCAGGGTTGAAATCGTTGTTCACATGATGAAATAACACAATCGGCCTGTTGCTGAAAATTAGCAGGATTACTAAAGCAGCCCGTTAATAAGCGGGCTGCTTTTCTTTTGCGAAGGCGGTTGTATTAATAACTCCTTGTTCGTTTATGCGGATAGTTACTGCCCCGTTTTTCCCTGTATAGTACGACTTCAGGCGTTGCTGTGGTTTGATGACCTGTCCCTTTTCGTAAGATGATTCGCTGTTACTGGCGATGGTGACGGCGGCGCCGGTTTTATCCACGAAGGACGGCTCAGTGGTTTTGGCGGAGCCGTGGTGGGGCATTATTAAAACGTCTGCTTTCAGGTCGGGATAAAGCCGAAGGATTTCTCTTTGTGCGAATTTTTCAATATCCGAACATATCAGAACTCGTTTGCCTGCGTATTCAATCAATGTTACCGCCGATTTGTCGTTTGCGCTGATTTTGTCGTCTTCATAAACAGTTTTGTTTGGCCAGAGGAGTTTGACTGTTGCCGGGCAGGTTATTGGAATTTTGTCTTCTACCGGTTTTATTTCAATACTTTTTCGTGCCAATTCTTCACGGAGCAATTTAACGGGGGCTTTATTCTTTTGGTTATCGAAGAAAAGGTCATCCGAGTAGATTGCTTTTGCTTTACAGTTATCCAGCGTTTCGAGCAGGCCGTTAATGTGGTCGATATCTGGATGGCTTATCACAACGGCGTCGATATTTCTTATGCCATTATATCGCAGAAAGGGAGATATGACCCGTGTCCCCACGTCGGACCTGTTTTGCGAGCCGGCATCCAGCAGGATATTGCGTCCTCCGGGCATTTGAGCGAGTATCGCCTGACCGTGGCCGACGTCGAGGACGGTAACGGTCAAATTGTCCCCGTGTGTCCTTTGCCACCAGGGCATCGTCAGCGAGGCGATAAGCGTCAGAGTTGCCGTTGCGCAAATCGCCTTCTTGATTGCCGGATTCCGCAGGCGGAAGAAGAACGCAAACACTATCAAGCCGTAAAACAAAAGAATTACTGCTATATTCGTTTTTCCCGTGAGTATTTCGGATATATTCAGGCCTGCGAAAAGTTTGACAATCCAAATCAGCAAATCTGAAAGGTGGTTTATTACTATTCCCATCAATGCTGAAACACTCGGCAAAAATATCGCCACAACCAATTTAAGATACCCTAAAAGCGAAACAAGCCCAATCAGTGGGGATACGATTACAGTCCAAACAGGAGTGAGCCACTGAATCGTGTGAAAATGGTATAGAATTATACCAGCGTTTGCAAGCCATGCGGCTACGCTTACTACAAATGCTACTATGATAAAAGACACTATTTTGAAAATACCATGGTTCAACTCCCGTGTGACAAACCAGCCCCACGTCGTTTTGGTGAGGGAGATTTGAATTGGCAGGATACCGAGGACTGAGACGAACGAAAGCTGCCAGTCCGCCTGGAAGATGCCTGTGGGTTTCATTAGCAGCAGGACTATTGCCGCCAGGGCGAGTGAGTTAAATGGATTTGACTTTCGATGGAATATGAACGACGCGCAAAACGCAAAGCATATCACTGCTGCTCGTAACGCCGGGGCATTTTCCGGCACAACCATAAGGAAAAGTACGGCGGCAATCGTGCATACAATCGCCCGGCCCGGCTTCATAAGACCGGCTGTTTTACAAACCCACCAGACAAAAGTAATCACCATCGCAAAATTCATTCCCGAAAGACAAACAAAATGCAGCAGGCCTGTTTTACGAAACGCGGTGTATGTATCCTTGTCGATAGTTGTCCTTTGTCCCAGAACCAGCGCGAGCAGTAAACTTTCGGATTGTGTCTGCGGATATGGCCCGCCCAAAAGCGCGTTAACAGCAATCCTGCTCAACCACGATTTTGCTTTGGTGAACAGCCCTATGGCGTCGTTGCTTAATAGTTCGATTGCCTGGCGTGAATCGGCTGAACCGGCGACGAAGACGCCGTTGCGAGCCATATATTTTGCCATATCAAACTCACCGGGATTAGTGGATGGATTGAATTTGTTCAGCAGGCAATACAATTGAACGCGGTCGCCTGCTCGCAGGTCGAAAATCGGTTCGTTGACTCTTACCCGGACAAGCCCGCTTGTATTTATCCAGCCGGTGGTTGCTTCGGCCTCTGTTAATTCCAGGTAAAAACTGCTGCTTCTGTCGGTGAATGTGAATTTTGAGAATTTCCAGTCGTTGCCGTCGATATACGGCTCGGTAACAATCACACCGCGGATAGTTGCCAGATTTGGTTCGTTGGGTTCGTTGCTTACGAGATTGCGAATGTCATTCGGTGACGCGTTATTGAAACTTGCCATGCGAATCGCGCCAAGACAAGTGAAAAGGACAACTGTAAGGAAGGGTAATGTAACGATATTTTTTGTCCTTATCACGGGCCATATGATAAAAATTATGGGTAACGCGATTAGTATTACCGCGCAGATTATCAGTAGCGAAGACCAAACCCCAATCGGTGTGGGTAAATGGTCTTGTATGATTATTCCGGCAATTAGACCAATCGCGCAGAACACAAGCGGGGCGGTGCTGACGGATTGTTTGTAGTAATATGCCGGATTGTGGTCGAACTGCCTGTCAATCTCCGCTAATCTTCGCCTGATATCGTCCAAGTTCTCATCTTCCTAATAGTTTATGGAAGTTGGGAAGGGTGTTTATAACTGGATATATTCTTTTGGCTTAAAGTTTGTCTCCATCGTCCAGGTGGTCGCCTTGCCGCGTTTGAGGCAGTAAACGACGAGGACATCGTAGTCCTCTTTATCGACCCATTCCTTCAAAAACGGAAAATCCTTTACGATTTGTTTCTTTAACGAGAGGTCTTCAATTTCTTCGACAGAGCCGGATATACGAATTTGTAAACCTTGTTTGGCGGCGTAGAAACATAGTTCAACATTGGAGTTGGTTGAAAGCTGCTTGTGCACGTCCTTGTTCTCGCCGGTATTGAATATGATGCTGTTTTCGTCGGCCCGGTAAAGCATCATCATCCTGACGTGCGGCTTGTTGTCCTCAGCGGTGGCCAGCGCAAAAACAGGATTATTTCTCATTAACTCGAAAACCTGCTCTTTTGTCATCGCGATTGTCCCCTGATTATGTTTTTGTGATTCGTTCCTGTCCGCCCATATATGGTTGCAGGACCTTAGGCACTGTAATTGAGCCGTCGGCGTTCTGGTAAAGCTCCAGGATTGGTATCAGGACTCGCGGGCTTGCGATGACGGTATTATTAAGCGTGTGGCAGAACAGATTTTTCTTTGTCGCGGAGTCCTTGTAACGCAGGTTCATTCGCCTGGCCTGGAACTCGTAAAATTTGCTCGCGCTGTGGGTTTCGCAGTAATTATTCCGCGAGGGCATCCACGCCTCGATATCGTATTTTTTCGCCTGGCCTCTGCCGAGGTCGCCCGTGCAGACAACCACTACGCGGTAGGGCACCTCCAGCGCACGCATCACCACCTCGGAATTACCCAAAATCTCCTCGTGGTATTTATTGCTTTCCTCAACGCTGTTTTTGCAGATTACGACCTGTTCGACTTTATCGAACTGGTGAATCCTGTACAGGCCGTAGGTGTCTTTGCCCGCAGCGCCGGCCTCGCGTCTGAAACAGGTTGACATCCCGGCGAACTTAATCGGCAAATCTTCCTCGCGCAACAATTCTCCGGAATGATAAGCCGTCAACGGCACCTCCGCTGTCCCCGCCAGGTTTAGCTCGTCGCGTTCCATCCGATATGTCTGTTCTTCCGAGCCGGGATAATATCCCGTTCCGCGCATTGCCTCGTCCTTCATCAACAGCGGCACCGACATAGGCGAATAGCCCCTCGCTATCATCACATCCATAGCAAATTGCAGCACCGCCCAGTGCAGCCGGGCGCCATTGCCCTTAAGAAAATAACTTCTCGTCCCCGCTAATTTCACGCCGCGTTCGACGTCGATTATTCCGAGGTCAACGCCAAGCTGCATGTGGTCTTTGAATTTGAAATCGAACTGGCGGACCTGACCTTCTCTTCTTAACTCGACGTTTTCCGTATCGTCTTTGCCAGGTTTAACGTCGTCATCCGCTGGCTGAGGTACTAACAACATTAGGTTGTCAAACTCCGGCTGGTGTTCTTTAATCCACTGTTCTGAGAACTTTTCGTCCTTCTTGAGGTCAGATAGCCAACCTAATTCCGTTTCTTTTTCGATTCCCGATAATTTAGGAATGTTTTTGCCTATCTTATTTTTTTGGGTTGCAATATCCTGAAGTTTTTTCTTTGTGTCCCTCAATAGATTATCCAAATAGATCAATCTATCGATGTCCACTTCAATATTCTTGTCTTTTGCTGCCTTTTTGAACCGTTCAAGATTTTCTTTTATTTCCTTGATATCAATCATTGTCTTTTCGCCTTTAGTCCTGATACTTTTTTACAATGACGACGTTATTTTGTCCGCCGAAGCCGAACGATTCTTTCATCGCGACATCGACCTGCATTTTTCTCGGCGTGTTTGGGACATAATCCAAATCTAATTCCGGGTCGGGGTCGTTGTAATTTATTGTCGCGGGCACGATACCGTCGCGAATTGCAAGAACGCAGGTAATGAGTTCCGCGCCGCCTGCTGCACCGATTAGGTGGCCCATAGAGCTTTTGATGCTGCTGACAACTATCTGTTTTGCCCGTTCTTTGAATACGGCTTTAATCGCCTTTGTCTCTATCGAGTCGTTTTCCGCGGTGCTTGTGCCGTGTGCGTTGACGTAATTTACATCCTTATAAGTTATACATGCGTCCGCGATAGCCGCTTCCATTGCCTGTATGGCGCCTCGTCCTTCTTCGTGCATATCAGTAACTCGAAACGCGTCCGAACTGCTGCCGTAGCCGATGATTTCTGCCAGAATCTTCGCCCCGCGTTTTTTCGCCGAGGTCAAGCTTTCCAATATCACTATTGCTGCACCTTCGCCCAATACGAACCCATCTCTGCTCGCGGTGAATGGTCTCGAAGCGGTCTGCGGACTATCGTTTCTTTTCGATAACGCGGTGAGCCGGTTGAATCCGGTTTGTCCGAGGGGATGAATCATCGAATGGGCGCCGCCCGCAATCATAATATCCGCGTCGCCCCTGCGAATAGTCATTGTCGCTTCGCCGATTGCCTGGGTGCTTGCCGCGCAGGCGGTCAGGCAGCTTCGTATCGGCCCTCTTGCGCCGGTGAGCATCGACAAATGCGCCGCTGGCATATTCGCTTCCTGCTCCAGCTCGTGCATTGCCCTCATTTGTACTGCTGCGACGTCAGTCCACTTTGTCCAGTCCATAACATTGGTCTGGTTGTCCCAGCCGGCCGCGATTGCGCCGAAGAACGCCTCGTGATTCGCCGCTCCTTCGCCCGCGCCTAAGTAAATCCCGATTCGTTTGCGGTCGATACCGTCGGCCGGGTTGTCGGTTTCTACGTTTATTCCCGCCTGTCTGCACGCCTGAACAGTCGCGCCGACGGCGAATTTGCTTCCCCGGTTGCCGTTTTTGTGCAGGCCGGGGTTTTTTACGAATTTCGCGACGTCGTAATTTTTCACTTCAGCGCTGAACGTTGTCGGGAAGGTCGAGGCGTCGAAGATAGTTGTTTTCGCGACGCCGCTTTTGCCTGCCAGTAATGCCTGCCACATTGTTTCAATATCGTGTCCTAGCGGGCAAACGATTCCCATTCCGGTAATTACGACACGTTCTTTTTTTACGTCTTGTATCATTCTTTTAATTCTCAAATTTCTTGAGTATGACAGCGGCGGTTTGTCCGCCGTAGGTGTAGCCGCAGCACAGGGCATAGCGAATATTTGTTTTGATTGTTTCCTTGACGATATTGAGATTACAGCCGACGGCTTTTTTAACACAGTTTTTCGCTGCTGGTATAATGCCGTCTCTCATCGCTAAAACCGCGGCGACAACGTCCAGCCCGCCGCACGCTGCGCCGGTGTTACTCAGCATACTTTTCGTCGGCCAAACGGGTATTCGTTTCGTCTCTTCGCCGATTGCCGCTTCTATTCCTTTCGCCTCGGCGAGGTCATCCTGCGGAATCCCTGTGCCGTGCGGTATTATCAAGTCGATGTCTTTTGGCGATATGTTCGCCTGTGCCATTGCTTTTTCAATCGCGATGGTCAATCCATATCCGTCCGGCTCGATGTGTTCGTACGCCGGGTTAATACAGGCGCTTTGGCCTGTGCCGACAATTTCCGCGTAAATTTTTGCGCCGCGTTTTGTCGCGTTGTCGAGATTCTCGAGCACGACGATTCCGCTTCCGTCGCCGAATATTGAGCCGCTGGCGTCTGAGTCAAAAGGTCTGCATGCTCCTTCGGCATCATCATTATGCTGATTCGTAGTCCGTTTAATCAGGCACTGGCGCATTATCAATACAGGGTTAACCTTCGATTCCGCACCGCCTGCCAGCGCAATGTCACTATTACCTCGTGCGATGACCTCCGCCGCCTCGGCTATCGCGATATGCCCCGAAACCTCCGCGCACGTGATTGTGTTGCTTGGCCCCTGTATGTCGTGAATGATACCGACGTGGCAGGCCAGCATATTCGGCAAATACTTTAACAGCCACAGGGGCGTTACTAATTCGATTCCCTCTTTGCCCCATTTTTTAATATCGAATTTGCCGTCGGTCAAGCTTTTGGCGACCGCCGGCGCAAGCTCACAGGGGTCGCAGCTGATAAGTCCTGCACCGAGGTTGATGGCCATACGCTGCGGATTGACGTTGATTTTCTGTTCGTCGATGGCTTTTGTAATGAGGGAGCTATCCCTGACCGCCTCATCCGCCGCGATTACCGCAAGTTCGATATCCTTCGACATCATCTTGGTCGCCTTGCGGAATGATTTGGGGACATACTGCTGGATTTTGTATTCCTCAACCTCGCCTGCTAATTGGCAGGTGAATTTCGCAGGGTCAAATTTCGTTATACGTTTTATGCCTGATTTGCCCGCGCAAAGTCCCTCCCATGTCCGGCCTGCCGTCAGTCCCAGCGGGCTTACCGCCCCAATTCCAGTTATCACCACACGGGTCCGTCCCACAGGGTTTATCTCCTATTTGTCGGCTTTCTGGAAAACCGCTCCCTGCAAAAGCGATTTGAACATATCGGTGAACACAAAGTTCTCCTTCGGAAATTCCTTGCCCGCAAGGTTCTGGTCGATGTGACTGAACATCAGGTCAATGTCGGCTATAAGTTTGTCGCCGCAGGTGATTGTTCCGGTTGTGCTGGCGGCCTCAGGAGCTATCGATTCAATCTTCGCAGATAACCTCAAAGTATCACCCGGCCTGACGTAATCGTGGAAGACCGCCTTTTTTATCTTCGCCAAAATTACCTTCTCCTGAAACTTTTTCGCTTCGCCCACTAATATCCCGGCCGTCTGCGCCATCGCTTCAATCATCAGGCACTCAGGCATAATGGGAAAACCCGGAAAATGGTCGTGGAGATGTTCCTCGGCCAGCGTTACGTTCTTAATCGCAACGGCGTTTTGCCCGCTGTTAAACTCAACGAACTTATCTATCCAAATCCATCTCATAGCACTGCATAATAAGACAATCGGCAGGTTTGCTCAAGCAAAACCTGCCGATAACGTTCAAAAACAACTATTACCGTGTTAAGCTGCCTTCAGCTTGCTCTCCACGTAATTTACAATCATCCCCACTGTGAACAAATCGGGTAATTTGCTCAGTTCGGGGTTTTTCGCGAATTCGCTTACGTCGGTATGGGGCATTTTGGCCTTAAGTTCAGCCACGCCCTTTGCTGTAAGTTTGCCGTTGCTGACAAACTCGGGGTTGTTCATAAGTGTTTCTGCCGGGAACAGCTCTTCTCTGGCGATTTTTATTCCGAATGCCTTTTCCAGCCGAAACACTATATCGAGAAAATCGATGCTCTCCGCGCCCAAATCACCCATCAGCGTCGCTTCCGGCGTTACCTCGTCATCATCTACGCCAAGGGCATCCACCATCACCGTTTTAACCTGCTCTAAAACCTGTTCCCGAGTCATCGCCATAGCAATCCGTCTCCAGTTTCTTTTTCAATCTGAAATCTAAAATCCGAAATCCGCAATCAGCTTACTTCTTCAGCAGTTCCCAGCGTTTTTTCATTTCGCTGATTATTTTTGCGTCAACCGCGGCTAAGCCCGAATCCTGTTCGGCGAGGTTGAAATGTCGCAAGCCGAATCGGGCCTCGACTATCTGTTCGCCGTTGGATACGCCTGTACCGGAAAAACTACTGACGTTTTCTTCAATGGTTTTGGCCTCAACCGAGTATTCAATCTGTGCCCCAGGCGCCAGAAAGGACTTATATTTAACATTTCTCGCCTCTTCCAGCAAGACCATGCTGTGCGCAAAATTCTCCGTCACCCGCACTAACCACGATGCCGACTCAATCAGCCCTTCTAAGAGCAATACACCGGGCAGTACCGGGAACGTCGGAAAATGGTCGGCCAGATACTCCTCGGCTAATGTTACGCCTTTGACCGCCTTTATCCGTTTGCCCGGCTCTATCTCAATAATTTTGTCTATAAGTATGAATCTCATTGTTGCGGCAATTGTAGTCATAAGCCGGGATTTTTCCAGCACTTTTTACCCCATTCATTCCGACTAACGGGAACCAACTTTGCAGGCCGATATGTATTGAAGAGGCAGGGCAGTAAAAAATTGGTCGGAGAAAGTAAAAATGGGGAACTATGGAGAGTATTATGTAAAAGTTTTTGCCAATAGAACTCGGCAAAATCTCGATATCATCGAATCGCTACAACGCATCGGAGCTAAAGCTTTCGAAATTACCCAACTCGTAAATTCCTGTCTCGGCTTGATAGCAATCCCACGACAAGTGTGTTTTAACAATATCCCCAAAACCTTTCTGGATGAACTTGCTTCGGAGGGTTGGCCAATCCCCCATGATGAAGGTGGTTTTCCTCCTGCCACCAATCTCAATGAGTTAATCAAACGTTTACGCAATGGTATTATGCACAGCCGTTTTGAATTTTCCCACAACGAACAAGACGAGATAAATTCTCTCTTGGTCTGGGACGAGAAAAACCACAGGAAAAATTGGCAGGCCAGATTCAATATAGATGAATTGCGAATGTTTCTTATAAAATTCTCAGATGAGTTGATTGACGGCAGCTATTGTTCTAACTGTCCAGGTTGTTTAAATGTTGCCCGAGGGAATAGAAACGGTTAATATAACTTAAATGGCTTATATGAAGGAATGATAATGGTAGCGATAAATCTTGGAGTAACGGACGAGCAGATAGCGAGTGTTTGCCGGCAATGGAAGGTAACGCGATTGGCGGTATTCGGCTCGGCGGCAGCAGGCAAATTGCGGGCAGACAGCGATATAGATTTGCTGGTAACGTTTGCTCAGAATGCCGAATGGAGTATGTTCGACCATTATCGAATGGAAGAGGAGTTGACAAAGCTGTTTGGCCGGGAAGTTGACCTTGTAAGTATTAAGGCAGCAGAAGAAAGCGCCAATCCAATTTGTCGTCGTGAAATTCTTGAGTCAGCGAGGCAGATTTATGCAGCGTGATAATGCCCTGCTTGTGGATATGTATCAGGCGGCCAGGCAAATTGCGGCTTTTAAGGCCGGTATCGATTTTGAAAAATTCAAATCGGACGCCAAAACCCAATCTGCCGTAATCCACCAGTTTCTCGTTATCGGTGAAGTTGCCAAGCTTCTCAGTGAACAGTTCAAAAAGGCAAATACATCGATACCATGGTCGGCTATGGCTCGTATGCGTGATAAGTTGATACATCACTATCGGGGCGTTGATTTACAGGAAATATGGCGAGCAGCCGAAGCGGAAATTCCGAAGCTGATAGAGTTTCTACGCAACTGTGTCCCGCCTACAACTTTGGACGACAGGCATTCTTAATTCAGAATGCATCGACTTTGACCAACGAACAATGAAAACACATGCGGAGTATGTTATACTTGCTTAACTATGAAAGTTCGCAGTGCAAATGTTACTGATGTAAAGGCCATACACGCCCTGATAAATTGTTACGCGGAGCGTGATATGATGCTGTTCCGCTCGATGGCCGACATTTTTACAAATCTCCAGACCTTTCTTGTCGCTGAACTCGACGGTCAGGTCATCGGTTGCTGCTCGCTCGAGGTAATCTGGTCGGACCTGGCGGAGATAAAATCGTTGGCCGTTGATGAGTCGCATCAGAGCAAAGGGGCGGGGGCGATGTTAGTGAACGCCGCGGTCGAACAGGCACGTCGGCTGGGAGTGCCAAAGGTATTCGGGCTTACGCTCAAGCCGGAGTTCTTCGGCAAACTTGGCTTCCAGGTGGCTAACAAGGATTCACTGCCTATGAAGGTCTGGAGTGATTGTGCCCGCTGCACGAAACAGCAGAACTGCGACGAAACCGCCGTCGTTAAGCTGATTGAGGGCAGTTGTTGCCCTGTTCGACAGTAGGGCGTCAGCCGACCTGTCTTCTCTGGAATAACGCCACCGCCAACGCTAATATGCCTCCCGCATAGCAAATCGCGTATATAGCGGTGATGAATATGTATTTGATGGGTAGTGTGCTTCCTTCAACAATCGCGTCGCTTATCCAGAAGACCTGAAGGTTAGGAATGGCAAAATAGCATATTTTCGCCCAGAGGTGTGTCTTGGCCAATGTGCCGAATGCCCAGTCCGAGACAAGCCCCAAAAGGAAGACACCCACACACGCCGAGAGGGTTACCACGATATTGAACCTGCACGATAGCGCAACCGCCAGCGCCGCGATTATAACAGCCGCCAGAAACAGCAGAACTGAGCCGTAAACATCAATTGCGTTAATATTGTTATTAGCAGGATTGAACTTCCAGTCGCGGTCGAAGAATATCAGGAAAATCAACCCAATTGTGCCCAGGCCGGCCAGTAAAACCATAGCCGTTGAGGTGGCTTTCCAATCATAAGTATAGTTTAAAAAAGCACTTAGAAGACAAGTCAGCACCACGATAACCCCAGCGGTTCCTATCACAGTAAAATCATTGGTCGAATCTGCGTTTTCCAGAACGCCGTTTCTTATCGTCATTATCAGTGCTATGGTGCAGATGTAATGGGCCATAGCCACCGCCCCAGTAACCCCCAGGAATTTGGCCAAAATAAATATGGGACGTTGCACCGGCTTAGTGAGAACGGTCATTATCGTTTTATTCTCGATTTCCTCCGCCACCGCCCCTGAAGCTGAGAAAATTGCTATGAACAAGCTGGCTATGAAAAGCGTAGATAAACCCAATTCGCGCAAAAGCTTATTGTCGTCATCCAGTGTGTACATCGAGATTGACGGACTGACGTAAAACAGCAGCAGGGCGGCGGTGATAATTATCGCATAGACCGGCTGACGTATGGTTTCTATGAAGGTATTTTTGGCTATTGTAAATAACTTTGTCATTCCTAACGACCTTTCTGTAAATCGTCGTTTTTCGGCGTCTTTTGAGTTTTAGACAACGGTTTTATGGCTAAATTTGGCGATATATCTTTATATGACATAAAAACCGGCTTGTAAATAGCCGGCAATTATTATATCTATATGCCCTTTGCGTTTCGGGGTTCGGTACAAAACTTTAGGAATTGAATAAATGACAACATCATCAAGACCGGCAAAGCTTGTCGCTATAGTATCGCTGATTCTCAGCGTCATTTTCTTTGTCATCATGGTTCTTCTCGGCCAGTGGAGCGGTTTCGTCGCAATTTATTCCGCGGGTTTTGTCTCGCTTGGCGCAGCGTTAATCTGGCTGGTTTTGCTCATCCAGTTCCATCAACGAAATCTTGCCGAGCAGGAAAAGCTCGATATGAGCGCCCTTGCCGGCGACCACAGGACGGATAAAATCTTCCAGGCCAAAGGCGAACAGTCGCAGTTGTTCGCCGTCGCTCAAAAACGCCTTGCGATACTCGAAAAGTGGTTCCTGCCCGTTTTCTCCTTCCTCATCGCGGCGTATCAGGTGGCCATAGGCCTGTACCTGCTGAAAGCCGTCCCCAATTCAAATTCAGCAATCGGCAAACAACCTCTGCTATGCGCGGTTTGTATGGTCGCCATCGCCTTTGTCAGCTTCCTGCTCTCACGTTATGCGACAGGGATGTCTAATCAGGCGGAATGGAAACCGTTGCGGGCGGGCGGCAGTTTTCTGTTCGGTTCAGCGATATTGTCCTTTGCCCTGGCGATAGCCCTGGCCCTGGTTCAGTTCAAAATATTCAACGTAATAAGGGCGATTGATTATACTATACCTGTCCTGCTTATCGTTCTCGGCGTCGAAAATTTGCTTAATGTTATATTCGACATATACCGGCCTCGCCTGACGGGCCTTTACAGCAGGGCGGGTTTTGACAGCCGGCTGCTGGGTCTCATCAACGAACCGGGCGAAATCCTTCATACCGCTACCGGCGCAATCGATTACCAGTTCGGCTTCAAGGTTTCTCAGACCTGGTTTTATAAACTCCTCGAAAAAGCCGTTGTGCCGCTAATTTTCTTCGGCGCTATTACGCTGTATCTGCTCAGCGGCGTTGTTGTTATTAATTCCTATGAACAGGCCGTAATCGAGCGGTTCGGCAACCCGAAAGACGCGAAGGGCGATATTCGACTCATTGGCCCAGGCATCCATTTCAAAATGCCCTGGCCCATCGATATCGCACGGATATATCCCGCCGGTAACATAGAGGAGCTGCAAATCGGCTACGTCCCTAAGACCGACCCCAAAACCGGACAGGTAATCCGCGAACCGTTGCTTTGGGGAAAAGACCATTATAAGGAAGAATACAGCATTCTTGTCGCGAGTCGTCTCGGCGCGGAAAAAAATTCGCCGGGCGCCGCACCGGTCAGTTTGCTCAAGGCCAATGTCCCCGTACAGTTCAGGGTCAAAGACCTTTATGCCTTCCTTTATAATCAGAGCGATCCCCAAAAACGGCTCGAGGACATTTGTTACCGTGAACTGGCCAGGTTTGCCGCGGGCGCCTCAATCGAAGTTGATGACGAGGCAGCCCTGCAGACCAGTTTGCTGGGTGCAGGCAGGGCACAGGCCAAGCAGGCACTGACTCAGAATATCCAGGCCGCCGCGGACAAGGCCGGTCTTGGAGTCGAAATTGTATTTGTGGGGCTTCAGGGCATACATCCGCCCACCCAGGTCGCCGCTGACTATGAGAAGGTTGTGGGCGCAGTCCAGTTAAAGCAGGCCGTAATTCTTCAGGCCCAGGCGGATCGTAATCGCATTCTCAGCACGCTCGCCGGTTCGGTCGAGGGGGCATCAGACCTTTTCGTCCTGGCCGCTGATTATCAGAAGGCAAGACAGGAAAATAACCGTCAAAAGACCGACGAAATTGCCGGCCGACTTGATACCGCGTTCACCCAGGCGGACGGCGATATATTCTGCAAGCTCAGGGAAGCGCAAAGCTACAGCTTTGAAAGGGTCGCTAACGCCCGTTCCACGGGTGAACGATTCGACAGCCAGGTCAAGGCATACAGGGCCGCGCCGGAAATCTACAAAAAAGAGCAACGCCTCCTTGCCCTGGAGGAAACGCTCAGCCCGATACGAAAATATGTTATTGTCGCCGACCCCAATGACGCGGAGACATTTATTGTTGACCTTAAGGAAAAATTAACGCCGAGCTTGTATGATATCGGCGGGGTTCAGGAGAGCAGCTCACAATGAAAAACATTACCATAACAATCTTTATCGTTCTTCTTTTTATCGTTTTGGCGCTGGTCTTTACGATGTTTCAGGTGCGTGAGACCGAATCCGCCCTGGTGCTGACCTTTGGCAAGGCCACTCGCCAGATTACCGAGCCGGGTTTGTATTTCAAATGGCCTCCGCCCATCGAGTCGGTCCAGAAGTTCGATTCCAGGGCCAGGAGTCTTGTCGCGGAACTCGGAGAAACGCCCACGAAGGGGGCCGTCCCAATTATTGTCAATACCTTTATTGTCTGGCGCATCGCCGAACCGCTGGCGTTTTTTAACGCGGTCGGGACCGTTTCGGACGCCGAGAGCAAGCTGCTCAGCCAGATAAGCGACGCACAGAACAAGGTCATCGGCCGGCATGAATTCTCCGAATTTGTCAACAGCGACCCCGCGAAGATAAAGTTCGATGACATCGAGAAAGAAATGCTTGCCGAAATTCAGAAAGCCGTGCGCAGCGACTACGGCATCGAAATCAAATCGCTAGGCATAAGGCAGCTTAAAATCAGCGAAGACGTCAGCAAGGCAGTATTCGAGCGGATGAAAGCCGAGCGGAACCGCAGGACCGAGGAAACAATCGCCGAGGGCAGCGCCGCCTCCAAGAAAATCGTTACCGACGCCCTTTCAATGCAGACCGAACTGCTCGCAGCCGCTGAGGCAAGGGCCAAGGCCATCCGTGCGCAGGGCGACGCCGAAGCCGCTCAATACTACAAATTACTCGAACAGGACCCGCAACTCGCTATGTTCCTGCGGGACATCGACGCCCTCAAAAAAATACTGGAACAAAGGTCAACGGTCGTTATCAGCGCGGACACCGAACCATTCAAGCTGCTCAGGCAAATGCCCGACCTGAAACCTAAAGAATAATTTCTGTTGTTTCTTATACGGATTTGAACGATATGACGGAAGAACACGAACACAATCACGAGTACGAACATAATCGCGAGACCACCGATGCTGCCGGCCAGCCGCGGCAGGCGGACCCCGGCTATGATTATCTGTCGGGGGCCTTGAAAGTCAGCTTTGCCGTCCTCAAGGTCATAATGGTTGTCCTGGTTGTGCTCTTTCTATTCTCCGGTGTTACCAAAGTCGATACCGGTGAACGCGCAATTGTCCTGTGGTTCGGCAAAATCAGCGGTGTAGGCGAGGCACGCATTCTCGGCCCGGGTCTGAAACTGCTTTGGCCGTACCCAATACACGAAATCATCCGGATTCCCGTCGAGAAGAAAGTCAACCTGGCGATAAATTCATTCTGGTATTATCAAAAGCCCGGTGAGGAAATGGGCGATGTGACCAGCAATACATATGTGCCGCCTACTCTCAACCCCGTTACCGATGGATATTGTCTTGTGAGGGGCGAAAAGCAGGCACAGGCCACTGCCGTTTCCGAAGGCAGCGATTATAACATCCTTCATTGTAAGTGGGTTCTGACCTACCAGATTACCGACCCGGAAAGATTCTACAAACACTGCTATGTGCGGGATGAACACCTGCAGGCCGGGCAGAACTACTCGGACGTAATAGAGCAAAGTATAAATCCGCTGCTGGAGAATTTGTTTACCGATGCCGTTGTTGCAACTATGGTAAATTACACCATCGAAGAGGCGATGTTTGAAAAGGTCGCTTCTGTTTCCGAGCGGGTCAAAGAACGTCTCCAAAACAAGCTCAACGTATTGGAAATGGGCATTAAAGTCGTCTCGGTGCAAGTCCGTGACATAACCTGGCCCAGGCAGGTGGCCGCCGCCTTCCAGGCGTCTCTGACCGCGACACAAAACAAGCAAAAGGTAATCAGCGACGCAAAACTTACCGCCGAGAAGACCCTCAACGAGACCGCCGGTCCCATTGCTGCTGAGCTTCTTGCGTCTCTGCGGGACGGTTCCTCCGACAAGAAAAAACAGGAGCAGTTGTGGGAACAGGCGGCCGGCAGGGCACAGGAGACAATTGCCAATGCCCGTGGTTATCGCACGCAGGTTGTCGAGTCGGCAAGAGCGGACGCTGAATACCTCCAAAGAATTCTTCCCGAATATCGAAAATACCCGAAGCTCGTCATCCAAAGGGTCTATCAGGACGCGATTGAGCAGGTACTTCGCGACGCGGAAGAGAAAACGGTCATTCAGCCCGCACAACACGGCAAAAACACCGACGTCAGGGTGCTAATCAACAGGGACCCTGCGATAAAATCAAAATCCGAACCAGGAAAACAACCTTAGTGACAGATACTGAGAGATAAATAATGGCTCATGAACATCTGCATTTTAAGCAAGATATTGCCGTCGAGCACACGTACGGCAAACAGATCCGCGTCAGCTTGGCTCTGCTGGGGACGCTGGCAGGGGGAACGCTGCTGGTGAGCAGCAAAATAGGTGAATGGTTAATTTACGGCGACGGCAGTTTCCAGACCGAAACCCTCGCCTTGGCGGGCGCTTTGCTGCTGGGCGCTCCTATTATCTGGCACGCGATTAAAAGTTTGTTGCATCAAGAGTCGCATATGGATGAGCTTGTGGCGCTGGCCATAATTGCCGCCATAGCCACGCAGCAATATGTCGCCGCAGGCACCGTTGCCTTCTTTATGCTTCTTAGCGAACTGGTCGAAAGCCGGACAGCGCTCGGCGCAAGGGCCTCGATAGAATCGCTCATAAAACTAACTCCTCAAAAGGCAAATCGACTTCAACCCGATGGCTCCGAAACCGAAGTGATGGTCAGCCAGATTAAACCCGGCGATATAGTGCGCGTAAGACCCGGTGACAATATCCCCGTCGATGGCGACGTAGTAAAAGGTTTAAGCTCCGTCAACGAGGCCACAATCACCGGCGAATCGCTGCCCGCTGACAAGGTCCCCGGTATGCAGGTCTTCGCGGGCACAAACAACCTCACCGGCGCTCTCGATATCACTGTTACCAAGGCCGGCAAAGATACCACGCTCGGCAAAGTCCAGTCGCTGATTCTGCAGGCCGAGCACACCAAAATACCTATTATGCGGATTATTGACCGCTACGTTAAATGGTACACCCCGACCGTCCTGATGATTGCAGGTATTGCTTTGTTCTTCACGGGCAATATCAACATCGCCATCACCATTCTCGTAATTGGCTGTCCCTGTGCGCTAATTCTGGCGACGCCCAGCGCAATGGTCGCGGCGATATCCGCCGCCGCCCGTCTCGGCATACTTGTCAAGAACGTTGCCGACCTCGAGGAAGCAGGCAAAATCACCGCGATGGTTTTCGATAAGACAGGCACACTAACGACCGGCCGGCTGTATGTGACAAAGCTCACTCCCGCTAATGGTGTTGAGCCGTCAACGCTGCTTTCGCTGGCCTCATCCGCTGAAAAAATGAGCAAACACCCCGCGGCAAGAGCGCTGCTCGAAGTCGCAAAACAGGCGAATCTCATTTTGCCTGACGCGGATAATTTTCAGGAAACCCCCGGCAAGGGCGTTACCGCCAAAGTCGCCGGCAGCCGGGTAATCGTCGGCAGGGAGTCGTTCCTTGAGGAAAACAAAGTCAATATGTCCAATGTCTCTTCGCCGTCTTTGCACGAGGAGCAGGGCTTCAGCACACTATATGTCGCTTTGGATAACAATTGCGTTGGCTGGGTCGGCCTTCAGGATAAGACCAGACCTGAGGCGAAAGAGGCCGTAAAAGACCTTTTTGCACTCGGCGTCAAGAGAGTAACAATGCTTACGGGCGACAGGGATGAAGTCGCCGGCCGCGTCGCAGCGGAACTCGGCTGCACCGATTACAAGGCGCATTGCCTGCCGCAGGACAAACTCGCCATAGTCGAAAAAATCAAAAAAGACGGCTACACCGTCCTTGTCGTAGGCGACGGCATAAACGATGCCCCCGCACTTGCCGCGGGCGACCTCGGTATTGCGATGGGCGCTGCCGGCTCAGATGTCGCCATAAACTCCGCCTCTATAGCCCTGTTGAGCGACGACCTCAAACGACTTCCCGCACTGGTCCAGTTGTCTCGCAAAACGCGATTTGTTATCAACTCGAACCTCGCCTTTGGAGTTTGCTTTATTATTGTCGGCTGGTCAATCTCATTGACTGGTTTGATTGTGCCTACCTTGGCGGCGTTCCTGCATTTCGCGGGTTCACTCATTGTCGTCTTCAATAGCGCCCGCTTAGTCCGCCACGGCGAAGAACTTTCGCACCATACAGGCGACGTTACGTAATATCTATATGCCGGCCGGACAGGATTAGCTAATTATGGAATATGCGATTGAAACGTTTTCTTTGACCAAAATCTTCTCCGACTGGTGGGGACGCAACAGGGTCGTCGCCGTAGATGGCCTCAACTTGAAGGTTCGTACCAATGAAGTTTACGGCTTCTTAGGCCCGAACGGCTCAGGCAAAACCACCACGCTCAAAATGCTCCTCGGTTTACTTCACCCCACAAAAGGAAAGGCCCTCATCCTCGAAGGCGACGCCACCGACCCTCAAATCAACCGCAGAATCGGTTTCCTGCCGGAAGAGTCCTATCTTTATAAATATCTCACGGCCCGCGAAACGCTCGACTTTTACGGCCAATTGTTCAAACTGCCCGCACGAGTCCGAAAGATGCGTATCGAGGCGTTGCTCGATATGGTAGGCCTCAAAGCCGTCGCCAACAGGACCGTTGGAACTTTCTCGAAGGGTATGGCAAGAAGAATTGGGCTTGCGCAGGCCCTCATAAATGACCCTGAGCTGCTCATCCTCGACGAACCAACCACGGGGCTTGACCCTATTGGAACAAGACAAATCAAAGACCTTATCATAGAGCTCGCCAAACGCGGCAAAACAGTTCTGCTTTGCAGCCACCTCCTCGCCGATGTCGAGGACGTCTGCGACAGAATCGCGATTCTCTACGGCGGCAGGATTCAGGCCGAAGGCAACGTCCGCGACCTCCTGCGACACTCCGACAAAACCGAAATCACAACCGGACGCCTCAGCCCGGCGGCGCTTGAAAAAATAAAACAAACACTGGCTGAGGAACGCGCGGAATACACCATTGGTTCGCCGTTAGACAAGCTCGAAACGTTCTTTATCAATATCGTTGCCAGGGCGCAGCAGCAGGCCGTCCCAACAAGCGGCGCTGAAAGCAGGACCCAGATTAGCGACTTTCTCTCCGCCAAGACCGACGAACGTGCCCGCAGGGAGGCCATACTCAACCAGCTCGTTTCCGCGTCCCCATCGGATGAGCAGACGGCGACTACCGACACTCAGAATACCCAGCCGCAACCAGCGCCTGCGACTCCGGCTGACGAAGACCTGCTCAATCGGCTGACCGAGCAAGTCGATTCAAAACCCGTTACTATGCAGCCGACGAAGGCCAAACCCGAACCCGCGACATCCGACCAGCCGGATAAAAGCATCCTCGATGAATTAACAGGCCGGCCTTTGCCGGACAAAAAGAACGCCCATCCCGGAGATTCCGCCAATGCGTAGCATCTGGGCCGTCGCGGTCAATACGGTAAAGCAGGCCCTCCGACTCAAAATCGCCGCCGTCTTTATTGTCCTGCTGTTTGTGCTATTGCCCGTAATGGGGCTGAAGATGACCGGCGACGGCACATTGAAAGGACGTATGCAGGCCTTCGTCAGCTATGGTCTGTCGCTGACGACTTTGTTGCTGGCGCTGCTTACCATTTTCACTGCCGCATATACCCTGACAAGCGACGTAAAAGATAAGCAGGTTTATACCGTCCTCACAAAACCAATTCGACGTTTCCAGTTTGTCCTCGGTAAATTATTCGGCGTCATTCTTCTGGACGCTGGTTTGCTGGTGCTTTTTTCCGTTATCATTTACAGCATTACCATTTTGTTGCCGACCTTACTGCACGCTGACAATGACCAGATTGCACAGGTCCGCAACGAATTCTTTACCGCCAGGGCGTCTTTGACGCCCGTGGAACCGGACATATCAGAAGAGCTTAACCAGGCCTATAACAAGCTCAAGCAGGACGGCGAAGTGCCGGCTGGGGTGGATGAAAACCCAATCGCCCGTCGAAACTACAGAGATGAGCTTGCTCGTCGCATCGGGCTTAGAAAACGCGCCGCTGTGGTCGGCGAAGAACTGCTTTGGGAATTCAACAACGTTAAACCCGAAGACCCCAATCAGGATTTATTTATAAGATTCAAATATGATGTCGCCGTCAATCCGCAGGACTTGTCGATTTACAGCAAATGGGTCATAGGTGACGTTCGCCAGCTTCGCCTCGGGACTTCAATAGAGACACCATTGTATTCACTCGAACGAAAGGACCTGATAAGAACGTTCCATGAGTTTGCGGTGCCCGCCGATGCGGTCGCCCACGACGGCTATCTTGCCCTGGCGTTCCTTAATGTTCCTCTTAATGATACGGTCGTTATTTTTCCGCTCGAGGATGGTCTCGAACTGCTTTATAAAGCGGACACTTTCACCGCCAATTTTATCAGGGCCGTCCTGTTAATCTTTGTTCGACTTGTATTTCTTGCCGCTCTCGCTGTTTTCGCCGGCTCATTTCTCTCGTTTCCCGTCGCTATTCTGCTTTGCCTGTCGGTCTTTACTATGGCCAATATGAGCGGCTATATAGGCGAATCCTATCACGTTGTTGGTGCCCAGCCCAACGGGTTATATTCCTATGTTCTAAAGCCGTTGATTATGCTTTTGCCGGAGTTTGACCAGGTCAGTCCTTCTAAATTTCTTGTTCCTGCCCGGCTGCTTAGCTGGTCTGCTCTCGGCTGGCTGAGTTTTACCACCGTCTGCTTAAAGGCGCTGCCGCTGGTGATTATGTCGCTGCTGATTTTCACTTACCGCGAAATTGCAAAAGTCATTGTGTAACGCTATCATTAAGCTCCGGCCAAAGGCGGGCAAAACATTCGCCGGCCGGCTGCCGTAGATTGTTCAGTCAAATACGATTATGCGTTTACGTGATAAACTGATTATTGTTGTATGTGTCGTTCTGGCGGTTGTCCTGCTCACCGTGGCGGGTTCTCGTCTGGATTTCATAAACTCGCAGCGGGTCGAAATGAAGCTTATAAGCAACGAGCCCCTCCAGAACGCCCCGCCCTCTCTTGCCTTTGCCACCGTCGCGATGGGGGCGTTTCGCGGACTTGTTGTCGATATCCTTTGGATGCGAGCCGACAAACTCAAGGAACAGGGGCAGTACTTCGACGCAAAACAGCTCGCCGAGTGGATTACTATCCTTCAGCCCCGCTTCGCGCAGGTCTGGGCGTTTCAGGCCTGGAATATGGCCTACAACATCTCCGTTGCCATCCCCGCTGAACAGCCCGACCAGAGATGGCAGTGGGTCAAAAACGGCTACGAGCTTTTACGCGATAAGGGCATACCTCTCAACCCCAAATCCATTTTGTTATATCGTGAGCTTGGCAGAATCTTTCAGCACAAAATCGGCAGCAACAGCGACGACGACAACAAATACTACAAGCTCCAGCTTGCCCTTGCGATGGAACCGCTGCTTGGCAAAGCCGATAACGCCTGGTTTGAATCGCTCGCTAAAGCGCCTGCCGACTGGAGTCAGATTGCCGCCGACACTGACGTCGCGCCGTTTATCGCCGCCCTGAAAGCTGCCGACAAGAATTTTGAGGATGACTCACGATTTGTCGGCAATTACCTTTCGCTGCGACAAAATCCGTCCAGGTTCGACCCTGCCGCCTTTAAAGTCATAGACCGGTTCAGAGGCACTAATACCCTCGAAAAGTTTGACGTCTTTGCAAAGGCCTGGCAGTTGCGAAACGTCTGGAAGCTCGACCCTGTTCTTATGCTGGAATTAAACCGCACGTACGGCCCCACTGATTTTAATGACCCAAACAAACATTTTCCGCTCGATTGGCGACACCCCGACGTTCACGCGATCTACTGGGCGGTTCAGGGTCTTCGCGTTGCGGGCAAAAAAGACGCCGTTAAAATAGGCAGGGGAGAGTTTCCGGTTGACGAAATTAATACCGACCGTGTTGTCGCGTCCAGTTTGCAAAATCTCTTCCGCTATGGCAAAATCTTTATCTATGATGTCAATGAGAGCGTGCCTTCACCGCAGGGCCTCGGCCCCGCCGTTGCTCAGGGCTCAACCAAAGATATATTTCTCCGCGCTGATTTCAGAATGTTCGACCCTTACAACAAGGCCATAACGGAGATTATCCGCAAATACAACCGCGGGGACGACAAGTCGGATGATTCACACATGATTCAGCACCGCAATATGCTTACTAATGCCCTGACTATGTTCTATCAGGCAGGCCACAGGGCCAAGGCGCAGAAGATATACGATTATGTCAGACAACTGTATCCACGTCCGGAGTTCAATGAACCGGCCGTCGAATCCTACATTATCCAGCAGATACGCAAAGACCTTAAGACAATCACGATAACCAAGGCGATGGATACGATTATGCCGATGCTCCGCGAGGCGTATTTCAGGTATGCCCTGCGAGATGATGACGCGTCCTACGCCATAGAAAAAATGGCTGAAGACATATATAATGTTTACACTAAAGAATATGGCGATGAGGCACGGCTCCGTTTGCCGGAGTTTAAAGTAATGAAATATAACGCGTTTATCGATTTCTTTAACGACCAGGGGTATCCTCTGACAATGCGTCAGAATCTCCTTGCGCGGATAAAAATAGAGCAGCCTAAACTTGCCGAACAATTCTCGCAGATTGAAGAACAGTTGATCCGGGAATCACAGCAGCAGCAACAGCCAAACTCGCAATGATGTTCCCCTCTACTGCTAAACACGATGACGCTTTCACTTCCCGGCTGACCGCTTCCCAGCAAAAAGCCGTATTTCACCGCGATGGCCCCTTGCTTGTCATAGCAGGGCCGGGTAGCGGCAAAACACGCGTCATAACCTTTCGAATCGCTGCTCTCATCGATTCAGGCGTCCCACCTCAAAATATCTGCGCCATTACTTTTACCAACAAGGCCGCTGACGAAATGCGCCAACGCGCCTTTGCCTTCAGCGCATCCGCCGGCGCTCACATCAGCACCTTTCACTCCCTGTGCGTTCGCATTCTCCGCAGATATTCCGAATTTGCCGGCATCACCCCCAACTTCAGCATTTACGACGATTCCGACCAGTCCAAATGCGTAAAGCAGGCAATAACCGACTGCAATCTCAATACCACCGATTTTTCACCAGCGCGAACGCTTGACGCAATTTCTACTTTGAAAAATAAGCTCATCGATGCCGGTGCTTTCGAAAATCAGGCGGATGATTTCTTCTCGAAGACGCTGTCAAAAATCTATTCACGCTATCAGCAAATCCTCAAAGACCTCAACGCCGTTGATTTCGATGATTTGCTTATGAAAGCGGCCTTTCTGCTCGAAAACAATCCCGATGTTCGTTCGGAACTTGGGCATAGGTATAAATATCTTCTCATTGATGAATACCAGGATACCAACCACGCACAATATCGAATCGCCAAGGCCCTCGCCTCTGCACACAACAATATCTGTGCGACGGGCGACCCGGACCAGTCGATTTACCGCTGGCGGGGGGCCGACATTCGCAACATCCTCGACTTTGAGCGTGACTGGCCCAATGCCGTGGTTGTCCGCCTCGAAGAAAATTTTCGCTCCGCTCCCTGTATCCTCGAAGTTGCCGACCGGCTCATCGCTAATAACCAGAGCCGAAAGGAAAAACGCCTTATCGCGACAAGACCGCCCGCGGGCAAAGTTGTCATTGAGCCGTATGAAGATGAAGTCGAGGAGGCCTTCGGCGTCGCGGACAATATCCGGCGATTAGTTGACGAGGGGACATCCCTTTCCAATATCGCCATCTTCTATCGTGTCAACGCACAAAGCCGGGCAATCGAAGAGGCCTTCATCAGAAGCAAAATCCCGTATCAAATCGTTCGCGGCGTCGAATTCTACAATCGAAAGGAAATCCGTGACATTCTCGCCTATTTGAAGGTTATCGTTAACCCTGCCGACAAAGTTGCGCTTCTGCGAATTATCAATACCCCCACGCGAGGCATCGGCAAAACCACAATCGACAAGGTTCAGGATTATGCCTCTCGTCGCAATATCAGCTTATATGAGGCAATTAGGGCCGTTTCGCAAATATCGAATGTCCCCCAGTCCACCGCCGCTAAACTCACTGCCTTCCTTAATATGGTTGAAGGTTTCCGAAAAAACGATTCCGGCTTAGTCGCCGAAATGGTCGAACGCGTCTTCACCGATTCGGGCCTCGAAAAATCGTTGATTGCTGAAGGTGCGGATGGCAAAGACGCCGCGGCGAATGTCGAAGAGCTAATCAGCGCAGCAGCCGTATATGATAAGCAGACCGAAACTCCCGCTCTGGTCGATTATCTCCAGCAAATCGCGTTATTCAGTGACGCCGACGCATATAATGCGTCAGTAGAGCGAGTGGCGCTTATGACCCTGCATTCCGCAAAAGGTCTCGAATTCGATAATGTCTTCATCGTGGGCGTTGAAGAAGGTTTATTGCCTCACGAAAGAAGCGCGGATAATGACGACGAGACCGAAGAGGAGCGTCGTCTTTTCTTCGTCGGCATCACACGCGCAAAGGTCAACTTGTTTATCGCCTTCGCCAAATACCGCCAAATCAGGGGCCAGACCCTTCGCACCATCCCCTCGCAATTTCTCTTCGAGCTTGGCCTTTCATTTTCTGAATCGGCCGAACGCAATGACAACGGTTATTTGAAATCGACAATCGACAATCGGCAATCGACAATTTCAAATCATCAATCATCAATCATAAATCATAAATTGTCGCCGCGATTTCATCGCGGCGACATTGTCGTCCACAAAAAATTCGGCATAGGCACTGTGAAGGATTTCGCGGATATGGGCGACAACTCCGTCGTTACCGTCGCGTTCAACACAGGCCAGACCAAATCCCTGGCGCTCAAATATGCCAAACTCACCAAACTCTGACCGGTATTTCGTTGGTGTTACTCTGAACGCTTGATATGCGATTTATCTGTGGCATCTAACATTTTCAAGCAGTCCTCTTGCGTATTGAGAGATTTTAATCTGGTATTCTTGCTGTGAGATATTGCCTGCTCAAA
The DNA here is from genome assembly GCA_003170415.1 of Phycisphaerales bacterium. Lineage (GTDB taxonomy): Bacteria > Planctomycetota > Phycisphaerae > Sedimentisphaerales > Anaerobacaceae > Fen-1362. The sequence continues at coordinate 52,619 of PMZJ01000042.1, forward strand.
ATGGTATCGAGATTTCTCATCGTTGCCTATCTGCTTGTATATTTTCCCTAATCTCGCATGTGCAAAAAATAAATCTATATCAGGGGTTAGTATAAAATACGGATTCTTAACCTTTACAGGTTTACGCTCTTCTTTCAGCTCGTTCAATGTCTTAATATAATTCTCTAATGCCCAGACAGCCACTTCATTCGGCTCATTATAATAAGCATCTTCAGCGGCCTCTCCAATTTTGAAGATTTCTTTTTCTTGGAGCATGAACATACCTGTGGCCATTGTGCGTCCCAAATAAGCCATGCTTAGAACGACGCCAAGAACACAACCAATCACAAGACCCAGAACGGCCAGTCCGATCTTTTTCCACATAATGTGTTCCTTTCAAAAAACAGTATATTTCCTCTGCGACCTCAGCGTTCTCTGCGGTGAACCTTCCTGCTGGCATCCTGCACGCCGTACAGCGATGCGGGAACCATCAGTAATCCGATAATCAACGAAACAGTTTGTCTGAAAGTCATTGTTAGTATTCTTTCATCAGTTCCAGCATCTTGCGGTCGAGCTTGTGTCCCTTATAATCCTCGTACTCCACGTCTTCGCGTCCGCTGTCTAAAACGCCGAACGGCCCGCGCAAATTCCACATCGCGTGTCCCCACCCGACCTCTTTCCACAGCGAAAGCAAATCCGTCATCCACGCAATCGCGACGTCGTGAGGCGTCTTGTTAAGGCATCCCCATTCGCCCACGTGAATCGGCACGCCCTTTGCCATCAACGGTTTCCATGTATCAATGCATTGGGCTCTCAGCATCGCCTTGTCCCAAATCGTGCCGTCGTCGGCTTTCAAAGGCCAGGTGGGCTCATTAAATGTCTGAAACTCGTTCTTCGGCACCCACGTCGCCGTGTAATGACTCACGCTCTTCGGGTCATAGCCGCGGGTACTTTGAACGACGCCCAAATCCGCTATGCCCATAATAGGAAATTTGCCGATGTCCTTGCCGTCCGCCACAATCAGCCGGTTCGGGTCCTCTTCCCTGATGCCCTTTACCAGCGCCGTAACAACCTCAACGTGCCGGGTGTCGCTTTTCAAAAATGGCGGCTCATTAATCAAATCGAAACTCAGCCGCGTGCTCGGTATTCCCTTGTATCGTTTCGCGAACATCTTCCAGTGAAAGACCGCCGCGTCAAGTGCCTTTTGCATTCTTTCAGGCGTATCCTCGTAAAGGTCCATCGGCTCCTGGTCCCGCCCGTTGATGCAATATCCCGGTATTCGGTGCAGGTTGAGATTGATATGTATCTTGTATTGTTTGCCCTTTTCCACGACTGCGTCAATTTCCTTGATGACGTTCTCATCGATATTATACCAGTCGTCTTTGTCGGCCCAGTTCCAGTAATTCATCGGTATCCTGCCGAAGTCAAAGCCCCACTCCTTCATTATCTCGAAATCCTTTTCGTCGAATTTCCTTCTTTGCGGCCCTTTTGAGCCGAAGCTTACAGGGAAATTAAATCCGCGATAGCGGGGAAAATTCAGGGTTGTTTTCTGAGGTTCTGCTTTCACATTTGCTCCTTCTGCCGGCGTTTTGCATCCCGAAATCGCCGCCGCTGCGATTGCGCTGCCCGTCTTAAGAAAGTCCCGTCTGTTCATATTGGGTCCTTTGCTCAATTTTCCTTTGTCAGTTTCGCCACGCCGGCTGATAGATTACCCTATCCGCCTCGCCTCCGCAACCTTTGCTCTCCGCATCCCCAAATCATAAATCAGCAATCATAAATCATAAATGACTCGCGACCCCAAAATAGGATATAATGCCACACAACCGTATTTTGTGAGAACGATATGACCGACAAAACCGAACTCGACCTTGGCCCGCAGCCGATTGGCGGGATTATGACGGAACGCAATTTGAAGCCGCACGACCTTGTCGCTGCCTCAACGCAGCAGCTTACGCACAAAATGGTCTCGCGTGCCGCAAAGGGCAGAAGGTTGACTATTAATGCCCAGTTAAAAGTATTGAACGCCCTGAATGCCGCCTCTGGCCAAAACTACTCGCTCAAAGATTTGTTTAGTTATTAACGCATACGTCGGATAAATATGGGAAATGTCGAATCGAAAAGGAACGCTTTTATGATGAATAAAAAAAGAATTGTACTGGCAGTATCATCTGTATTTTTCTGTTTTGTTTCTTATTCACTGGCTAAGCCGGATAATTATGAAAACCAGATAGATACGAATGATTTTTACAGCAGCACACACCACTGGTATGACATCTATGACGCGAAGAATGTAATTAATCCGGAGCCGAACCAGCCCCGCTACAAACCGACGCAGATAAAAGAAATTGCCGACAATGTCCTTCTCTACCAAAAAGACAACGGCGGCTGGCCCAAAAATTACGATATGCAGGCCATATTGACCGCCGAACAGCAGGACCGGGTTCTTAAGGCAAAAAGCGCCCTTCATACAACATTTGATAACTGCACAACGTATTCGCACATAAAATATCTGGCAAAAGCTTACCAAATCACCGGCGTTGAAAAATATAAAGATGCGTGCCTGCGAGGAATAGATTTTACGCTTTCGGCCCAGTACCCCAACGGCGGCTGGCCGCAATTTTTCCCCCTCGAATCGAACTACAGCAGACGCATCACGTTCAACGATGACGCTATGACGGGCGTAATGATTATGCTCAAGGATATACTCGATAACAAGCCGTACTATTCATTTGTCGATTCCGCCCGCCGCGAAAAAGCCAAAATCGCTTTTGATAAAGGATTGGACTGCATTCTCAAATGTCAGATAAATGATAAAGGGACATTAACAGCGTGGTGTCAGCAGCACGACGAAAGCAGTTTGAGTCCTGCCTGGGCACGGGCGTATGAGCCGCCGAGTATTTGTGGCAGGGAAAGCGCCCCAATTGTCCTTTTGTTAATGAGCATAGACAAGCCCAGTCCGGAAGTTATCAAGTCGGTAAATAGTGCGGTTAAATGGTTCGAAGATTCGGAAATTAAGGGAATCCGGGTTGAGGAATTCAATACTCCTGAGTTCCAAACACCGCTGAGGACCCTCAAAACTGACCACAGGGTTGTCGAAGACAAATCAGCGCCGCCAATCTGGGCCCGATTTTATGAGCTTGGAACACACAGGCCGCTGTTTTCCAACAGAAAAAGCGAATTGCTTTATTCTCTTGATCAGGTGGACAGAGAACGACGCGCCTACGGCTGGTACACTTACGAGCCGCAGACAGTTTTGGACCAGTACCCCGCCTGGCAGAAAAAATGGACGACCGCCCAAAAATGAATCTTCGCCTCCGGCGGATTGGACATTGAACATTTAATATTCGACATTGGATATTTCTTCGGGGTTTCCCTTGAACGCCCACATCGGGCGTTTGTATATAGCCCCCGGCTCCGCCGGGGGGTGCATGCGCGAGGTTTGCTTAATTAAATCGTCAATCGTCATTCTCAAATCATAAATCATAAATCGCAAATCATAAATACGAAACCCCTTGTTTCCTCCCAAATTAAGGGTAGAATTTATCCTATGAGATGTTTACCCGGTGGGATGCGTCTTTTGCTATCCCATAGTGTGGTTTACCCGGTGGGATGCGCCTTTTGCTATCCCACTGGGGCAGGTTGAAAAACAGCGACATATAGATTTTGTTGATTTTGAACAAGAGGGTGCCAATATGAATCCGACAGAAAATGGTAACACTACTGTTTCAATCGATACCGAGTATGAGCAATGTATGGAATCGTGGAGGTTTTATCTGGGGCAAAGACCCGCCTTTCTTGCTTTTGCACTGTCTATTATGTCTGCGGGTGCATATTTCTTACTTGGGAAAGATAGTCCCCCAGAACCGATTGTTAAGATTCTCCTGTCTTTTGCTGGGCTCGTGTTTACATTTGGAGTGATTATGTTTGAAAAGCGAACACGGGATTTATACGACGTTTGTATTAAACGGGCCAGGGCTCTTGAGTTGGGAGATAAGTCGCCTCCAGATTTTTTGTATGGTGCAAGATTTTCCGAAATGTTTACCGCTACTCGCGATGCGTTACACGGCAAACTTAAAGAGCTCGATAGCAAAGATTACAAATTGGCGACGTTGATCATTGCTAAACCTCGCCATTTATTAGCTTGGCAAACCGGAGGAATTTACTTGACCTATGGTATTATGTGTATTGCTTGGTTACTTATGTTGTTTCGCGGTGTGTACGAAATGGTACGTTAGGCTCTATGGGATGAGTAGGCCTCCATTGCTTTGGCGAAAACAGTTTTTTAAGGCGGAAAAGATAGAGTTTAAGGTAATATGAAAAAGGAATTTTGAGGATAAAAAGATGACTATCGCAGATAAATTAATGATATTTGCTGTAATTGTGGGGCCTATACTAGCGGTTCAAGTTCAGAAAACAATTGAGGCGTGGAAAAGTGGACGAGAAAGAAAAATTCATATTTTTAGGGTGCTGATGGCTACTCGAGGAACCCCCGTAACCCCTAATCACGTTGAAGCCCTAAACCTTATAGATATTGAATTTTCAGGAAATAACAAAAAGGAAAAATCAGTACGTGATGCTTGGAAAATATACCTTAACCATCTTTGTGAGTATCCTAAAGATTATCAGGATCCGGCCTATAAATCTAAAGTTGATATATGGACAAACAAAACAAGCGATTGTCTTGTTGATATGCTTTATACGATGGCTCAAATACTTGGATATGATTTTGATAAAGTTCAATTAAAGAAAGGTGCTTATACGCCTCAGGGTTTTCTTGATTTAGAATCTGAGCAGTCTCTTGTGCGGAGAGGATTACTCGATGTGCTTTATGGAAAGAGAGGAATACCGGTAATACCTTTCGAAAATCTAAATAGAGCCTCGCCGGGAAAATCAGAGAATCAAATACAAAGCAATAAATCATAAAGTCTCAATTTTACCCGAAAGATTTTATGGTGGAAAAGATAAAGTTTAAGGTGATATGATGTGTAAATGTGCAACAAACAAGTATAAAGACAGAGACATAACAAAGCTAAAAATCTTTGCTGCAATTTATGATACTCATATTGAGAAATATCGAAAGAATTGGCGGGAGATTGTAGAAGAAAAAAAACATCCAGACTACCAAGTTATTTATTATCCCATTGATTTATACAAAGTAGCGGAAAAAATAAAAACGACGCCTGATATTATTCATCAGGTTCTGTATTACTACGACGATTTATACACACAAGACAAAAAGCATTTATTTGCTACTATACAAAATGAAGGTTGGTGCATAAATTTCCCTTTGCTTTGTGTAGAACTTGGAGAATTACAGGGGAAATATGATTATGAGCAAAGTTTAAGAAACAGCACAAAGGTGTCAGCGATTGCAAGTATATTGGCTGTAATCATTTCATTGTTGGCTTTAGTGATATCAACTATATCTTTGATTAGATGAAAGTGTATTAAAATCCGTGTTAATCTGTGTCAAAAAAACTCTGTGGTCTCTGCGTCCTCTGCGGTAAAAATTCTTGAAAATCCCCCTAAAAGCACCGTTCTTTTTCTTTCCTCGTCCTCATTTTTCTACCACTAAGTCCCGAAGGCGCTAAGAATACTTTTTCCTCTACTTGCAGTAACTTAGTTTCGGTCAGAACCGGCAGAACTTGTCCGCCTGCGGCGGATTGCCGGAAGGTAAAAATCTGTGTTTTTTGCTTGGCTTCAAAATGAAGGCCTAAGGCCTTCGCGGACGAGGCGAAAGGGCATCGCAGATGCTTGTATCGAGAATGCCCTTAGCCGCAGAACGCAAAGCCGAGCAAAAGCAGTGTTAATCTGTGTCTGAAAAAAACCTCTGTGCTCTCTGTGTCCCCTGTGGCAAAAGAACAGCGTAAATCAGCGTCTAAAAATCAGAAGACGGAAGACAGGAGACAGAAAACAGTGTCAATCAGTGTGAATCTGTGTCTAAGAAACAGCGAAACCAGCGCAATCAGCGTCTAAACAGTCAGCTTTATAAAAGGGCAATAGAAAAAGTTGGCAGCCGGTAAACGCTTTAGGCGTTGCCCCGAAGGGGCGGCAGACGAGATAAAGGTCTTGCGCATAAACCACGTTTAGAGCACAGACCTTATCGAGTATGCTCTCCGGCTGACTAAAAGCAGTGCAATCAGTGAAATCTGTGGCTAAAAAACCGTGTAATCTGCCTGCCCTGCGTAGCTCTCCGAGCGAAGAAGGGTGTTATTTCCGAAGCGAGCCCGTCGCTTCGCTCCGTGTGCTTGGCTTAGTAATGAAGGCCCGATGTTTTCATGGCCGAAAATAAAATCTGTGTTTTTTAGTCAGCCGGCACTTTGCCTTTGGCAATGGGCGACATCGTCGCCGGCGGATGAGTAGCGGGCATTCACAGATACGAGTATCGAGAAATGACTGCTGCTCTTACGCCTCCCCGGCTGACTAAAAGCAGTGTTAATCCGTGTCTGAAAAAACAATCCTCTGTGCTCTCTGTGCCCTCGGTGGCTAATAAAAAACAGCGTAATCTGCGTAATCAGCGTCTAAACCTTTTGTGTATTTTCGTGGCAATTAAAATCAGTGTCATCTGTGAAATCTGTGGTTAAAAAACTTTGTGTCTTAGTGTCTTCGTGGTTAAAAATCATTGAAATTTCCCTCAGAATCACTACACTGTTTCCTTCCATAAACATACGCTATGATAAATACGGAAAGGAAAAGGAAAAAGAATATGGCTGGCAAACAAATTCAGTTCTACTACAAGAATGTCTTAGCTGACGTAATCGGCCCGGAACACGGCATAACCACTCAGCAGTTAGATGAATTAGCCAAACAAACAACGCCGCTCATTCCCAAAATCAAAGACGAAATCCTCACAGGCAACTCACGCTATGGTCTGCTCCCCGGCGACCCCCAAATCGCAAAAAGCGTCAAGGCGTTAGTCAAACACTTCAAGCCCAAATGCGAAAACCTCGTCGTCCTCGGCATAGGCGGCTCGGCCCTCGGCAATATCGCCCTGCAAAACGCACTCAATCCGTTTACCTATAACTTAGATAATAACAAGCGGAAGGGACCCCGCCTGTTTGTCTTCGACAACGTTGACCCCGCGCACTTCGGCTCATTTTTGGATTTCATCACCCCTCGACTCGGCAAAACCGTCTTCAACGTCATAAGTAAATCGGGCCAGACCGCCGAAACCGCCTCGCAATTTATGATTGTCCAGAAAATTTTAGAAACCCGCTTCGGCAAAGAAAAACTCAAAGACCGCGTCGTCGCGACCACCGACCTCGAAAAAGGCACGCTCCGCAAAATCGCCACCGACGCGGGATTGCACACGCTCGTCGTTCCCGATGGGGTAGGGGGGCGATTCAGCGTCCTTTCAGCCGTTGGCCTTTTCAGCGCAGCGATGACGGGCATAAATATCGACCAGCTTCTCGCCGGCGCAGCCGATATGCACACCCGCGTAACGAATCCCGACTTCTTCAAAAACCCCGCCGCAATCAACGCCGCGATTCAAATTCACTATTACAACCGCAGCAAAAGAATATCCGTGATGATGCCCTACAGTTCCGCACTTTACAGTTTCGCCGACTGGTATCGCCAGCTTTGGGCAGAATCATTAGGCAAACGTTACGCCCTCAAAGGCGGCGAGGTCTTCGTCGGCCCCACCCCTGTAAAGGCGCTCGGCGCAACCGACCAGCACAGCCAGGTTCAACTCTATCGCGAAGGGCCAAACGACAAGATTTTTACGCTCCTCGAAATCCAGGATTTTGGTCGAAAAATCAGGATTCCCGCTCCGCCCAAATCCGCTCCTGAGCTTGCCTACCTTGCCAAAAAAGATTTGGGCGAACTACTGAACGCCGAGAAAAAGGCCACCGAATACGCCTTGTGCGCGAGCAATCGTCCGTGCGTAACCGTCCTTTTCCCCAAAATCGACGCCTATACCGTTGGCCAGTTCATATTCCTGTTTGAGGCGACAACGTCGTTTGCCGGCGCTCTTTTGGGCGTCAATACGTATGACCAGCCCGCGGTTGAATTGGGCAAGCAGGCGACTTTTGCGCTTATGGGCAAAGCAGGCCAATACACCTCGGACATGTCCTACGCCGACTTCGCCGCTGAGATTCGCTCCAAGACCGAATTCGACGCTGCTTTCGTAATCTAAACATCATTAGTCGAAAAGCAGCGTCGTCCCCGAGAGGTGCTCTCTTGGCTAAAAACAGGGGATCCAGTATTTGGTTCGAACTTTGTGATTTAACGCAGGATTGTTTTTTCTGCGTCGCCGTGATAAAATCCGGCCAAAATTACTTGGCCTGTCCTGAGCAAGCGCAGCGACCTGTGGTGAGCATCGTCGAACCAGTCGAAGGGGCCTACCCCCACGGCTACCCCTAAGGGGTGTGAGGGTCTGTCTGTGGTCTTAGGTCTTGCGTCTCCCGTTAGGGATGGCCAAGCCATGTGGTCTGTTTTCGAGGGTCGAAATACCTGTAGTGAGCGGAGTTTATCCTGAGCTTGTCGAAGGAGTCGAAATATGAATTACGCGGTGATAATCCGTGGCAAAAAAAGTAATTCTCTGTGTCCTCTGTGCGCTCTGTGGCAAACGCATCGGTTAATTAACGGAGTCCAAATATGAATTACGCGGTGATAATGGCTGGCGGCACTGGCAAACGCCTCTGGCCCCTGAGTCGTAAATCACGTCCGAAACAGGTCCTCAAGCTTTTCCATGGCCAGAACCTCCTGCGTCTGTGCTTCGACCGGCTATCGCCCATCTTCGACGCCCGAAACATCATCGTCCTCACCAACGCTGGTTACTCGGATACGGTTCGCGAATCAGTTACCGGCCTGCCGTATAATAATGTGATAGCGGAGCCTGCCGTCCGGGATACCACCGGCGCGATAGGGCTGGCGGCGTCGATATTGGCGAAGTTTGACCCCGACGCCTCAATGGCGGTCGTTACCGCGGACCAGATTATTGAGCCGAGCGAAACCTTCCAGCAGGCCATCAAAGACGCATTGACCTTCGTCAACGCCAATCCAGACCGGATGATAACTTTCGGCATAAATCCCACTTCGCCCAGCACCCAGCTTGGTTATATTAAATGCTCAGCCCCGAAAAAATGTCAGCACTGCAAAAATGAAATCTTTACCGTCGATAGCTTCAAGGAAAAACCCAGCGAAGAGACCGCCCGGCGGTATCTGGCCGACGGCAAACACTTCTGGAATTCGGGGATGTTCGTTTGGAAGGCCAAGACCATCCTTGCCCATATTAGCAAATACCTCCCTGAGGCCATCGAGCCGCTCCGCAAGATTGCCGCCGCGTGGGATGGGCCGAATCAGGAGCAAACCCTCAATGAATTCTTCCCAAAGCTGCCCAAAATCAGTATTGATTTTGCCGTTATGGAAAAAGCGCCGGGCGTCCACGCCATAAAGCTCGACTGTCGCTGGCTCGACCTCGGCTCGTTTGCTGCTCTTGCCGATATTATCCAGTCCGACAAAAACAACAATATTGTCGTCGCCAGCCAGTCCGAACTGCTCGACTGCGAATCCAGCGTCTTCGTAACCGAGGATTCCGGCCACCTCATCGCCGCTATCGGCCTCGAAAATATGGTTGTCGCCCACAGCCCCGATGCGACGTTTGTTTGCCCCGTCGATAAGGCGTATCGGCTGAAAGAATTGCTCGAGCTTATTGAGAAACGCACCGGCGACAAATACCTCTAATCGGTACGATTAGCAGTTTTTAGTTTTTGGTGTTTAGTTTTGAGTTATACAAAACAACTAAGCACTAAACACTCAACACTTAAAACTTAAAAAATGCGATACCTTTCAATCGATTACGGAAACAAGATTACAGGCCTTGCGATTTGCGACCAAACGGAGACAATCGTTTCGCCTCTTGCGGCGATTTCCACCTCCGATTACCTAATCGGTAAAATCATCGAAATCATCAAAACAGAAAACGTCGAAGCGCTCGTTCTTGGCCTGCCTTTGAATATGGATGATTCGGTCGGCCCGCAGGCAAAAAAGGTCCAGGCGTTCGCCGAGCAGATTAAAAAGCAGATTGACACTCCCGTTTTCTTTCAGGATGAGCGATTGAGCACCTTCGCCGCTGAGGGAAAGATGATTGATATGGATCTGACCCGCAAAGGGAAGAAACGCCGAATAGACGCATTGGCCGCCGCGGAAATTTTGCAGGCGTTTCTTGATGAAAAACGGTCGAGGTAGCGTTCAGGGATTGTCGATTGCCAAATGTCGGTTGTCGATTTTGGGATGCGGATGAACCCTGTTTTTAAGCTAAAAACGCAACTTAGCATTAGTTAGCAGTAATATGCGCTTGTATGTGGTAGTATGTGCTACTATACAAGGGATGTCATAGCTTCGAATTTACTTGTGAAATCGAGAGCACCGAAAAAGGGTAAATTTATGTTAAAGGCGGCAAGGCAAAACTTGTGTGAGCCGAGCTTAGCGTTCATGGTGCGTGTATGATAAAGTACAAGCATGTTCTCGCTCTGAACCCGTACTTCGGAGATGATACCGCCATCATGGGTATTTTCCCTCCGACGGGCCTTGAGTATATCATTGCAAGCATGAAAAATCTGGTCGGTAAGATAACGTTTCTAGATCTTCGGGACGAGAAGGCCTACCAGGACCCAAAGAAACTCAGTGAGTTCATCAGGAGGGCCGGGATAGATCTGCTCTGCATCAGCATACGATGGGATACTCAGTTTAAGAAGATATGTGATTTCATCTCTCAGTTACCGTTAGAAGTCACCACGGTTGTCGGAGGATACAAGGCCACCCAGGAAGTCGAGTACCTGTTCGAGCATTGTCCGAATATCGACATGATTGTACGAGGCGAAGGCGAAGAGGTCATCCAACAGGTCATCAAAGGAATCCCGCATAAGGATATCCTGGGGTTATCCTATCGAGCGAATGGAAGTATCGTTCACAACGAAATCCATCCGCTGCCTGACATCACAAACATTCCGTTTCCCGACCGGTCACTGAGAAGGCACGATTATTACATAGTTCAGCAGGGCATCCGCCTCAGCAGGCAAACGTTTGACACGGTACTTTCTGCAAGGGGATGTCCGTTCAAATGCAAGTTCTGCACCTTCAGTCTCAATCCACTTGGGCAGAAAAGGAGCTATGCGGAACGGCCGGTCGAGTCGGTCATTGAAGAACTGAAGATGATTACGGCTGACATCGTGCTCTTCAGCGATGACAACTTTTCCACAAACCCAAAGAGGAGCGAGAAACTTTGCGATCTGATCATCGCAAACAACATCAGGAAAACTTTTATTATCCAAACCAGGATTGACATCGCCAAACATCCCAAGCTCCTCGACAAGGCATGGAAAGCAGGATTCAGAATCTTCCTTATCGGAATCGAGTCCCCTCATGATTGGATTCTCAAACTGATTCAAAAGGACCTCACCCAACAGCAGGTCCGGGACGCGTTTGCGGTACTGGCGCGGTACGACTTCTTTCTGCACGGGTATTTCATCTACGGCAACATCGGTGAGACGGAAGAAGAAATGCTCTACATCGCGAAGTTTGCGAAGGAGCTCAAGCTGGATTCCATCAGTTTCCAGAAACTCCGCATCGAGAAATTCTCGCCCCTGAAGGAAGTGGTTGAAGCAACCCCGGGCTACCACTATACGCGTATCGGCGGCGCCGTATATTCTGACCGTTACGGGCTCAATGAACTCAAACGCATACGAAACCGGATTCGCTCCGGGTTCTACGATATCCCACAGATTCTTCATATCGCCACAAAAGCCAGGCGAATTGGGCTTTTCCGTTTGCGGGATTTGACGGTTGCATTGCCTAATTTGCCACTCCTGCTGTGGAGGTTGGTCAGAAGAGAAAAGGAAAAAAATAAACGGTCAGGAGATGTTTTGCCGGCAGTCGATAATATTTCACATTCAGGACATAGCACTGATTCGCCGCAGACACACGCGCTGGTTTGTATTGACAAGAAAAAACAACTTAAAAGCCAAAAGCGAAATACCGTTGTCTGATGGTGTTCTAATTGCAATTGATGATTTGGGAGTCGCCTGCCCCGAGCGTAGTCGAGGGGCGAAGCTCGGACTTGCGACTTGTCCGCCGGAGGCGGATTTATCGGCTTAAAACTCACAGGATTTTGCCGTTGAAAAAGGATAAGGGATGGGTAGAATTGAGGGATAAGTAAAAAGGAAATAATAGGTGGCTGTCCCTAGTTATTCAAAACAGGTAAACAATCAAAACTTGGAATCTGTGAAAGGATAAAAAAATGTCTTTAGTAACGTTGGTAATTACGCTGATAGTAGTTGGTGTGCTTCTGTGGTTAGTCAATACTTATATCCCGATGGACGCCAAGATAAAGAAGATTATCAATGTCGTTGTGGTGATTGTTGTCATCATCTGGCTATTGCGCGTTTTTGGTGTTTGGGGAAATATCGAAAACATCAGTGTAAAGTAATGAGACAGTTCCTGAACCCGCCTTCGCTTTACTGATTGGTGCAGGTTTATTGTTCGCACGTTTAAGACGCAGACAGAGTTAAAAACATGGATTAGAAATGCTTCCTCCTTCGCAAACGCTACGGAGGACACGTCGGCGGGCAGGCCCTGCACGCTATTGCCTGTGGTGAGCTTGTCGAACTGCTACTCGGCCTTGGTGCGGCGATTGTAAGAAACCGCAAAGGTTAAACTGTTAAGCTCAAAACCAAAGCCGACAACTTAAAGCTTTACGCTGTATTTTTGCATTTTGCTCTTTGCTTTTTGCATTGAAAGCTGTCCGCTATACGCTGAACGCTGATTTTTGACTGCGGACTTGTCCGTCGCAGGCGGATTTATCGGCTTAAAACTCATAGGACTTTGCCGTTGTAATTTATCCGCCTCTGGCGGAACGGATAGGGCATAATTAAATTGATTTGCTGGTTTGGGGAGCGATTGCGAATAAGACTTAAAAATCAGGTTAAGAGTATGTTACTCAGAACTCCTCTGACATGTTTCAACCACACATCCGGTAATTTTCCCAGTTTTCTATGGATCTGAGTTTTATCCATAGAAAAAATCTTCCCACAGAGTATTGTGGAAGGTACTTTAAGTCCTGTTGCCGCAAACCCCGGGTCACTACTGAGGATTTTAACTGCATAGTTCGTTGTTGCTGAGATATTGGAAGTAAGAGCTACGAGAATGACATCTAAAGATCTTTTATTGAATTTTGCATCCGAAACAACAAGAGCGGGACGAGGTTTTGAGTTGAAATAATTAGTAAAGGGAAATGGCACCAGGACAATATCTCCTGGGACCAAATCTTGTCCAATCATAACGCTTTCCCATCTTCCCAAGTGTAAATATTTTCGGAATCATCTTTCCAGAAATTTAGACTACCACTTTGGACGGTGCATTCATACGGTATCAGTTCAGGTTCTACCGACAAGGTGAATCTAGCCGAACTTGTATCTGAGTTTGGAGTCTCATGATGCTTTTCCGGCCCACAAATAATCGCATCCTCACTTCCATAAATCACAGGAAGCGTACACATAAATATTGTAATACTCTCACTTTTCATCGGTTCATTCCTCTTTGAAAGTACCGTTTAAGAAATCATATAATTCTCGTTCGTTATACCGTATCGAGTCCTGTATGACTGCTCGCATTTCATCGTTGTCAAGGCTCTTAGTCATATCGCGATTGTTAAAATCTACAGATACACTTAATCCATATGCTTTTACGTCCTCAGCATCTGGAATGTTTGGCATAGGTTGCTTTTTTACAACAGGTTGAAGTTGAATAACCCTGTTATAGTCATCTGTTGGTCTATTGACTCTAATATTTAGTTCGCCATTTGGGGGAACTGTCATACGAGTAAAACGTTCTGCTAGAAACGATACCGAAGGTTCTGTCCCGAGCGTAAAGATGTAGTCATTAACATGGCCCACACGACAAATCGTTTTGTGCGGAAAATTCTTCCTGAAAATATCAATGCATGCAATGGCTATATCGATAATATCTCCAATATTTGTCTCCTCGCCGACAATAGCAAGTTTGCGAGGTATCATAAACACCGGTCCCCTTGGAGTTATGGCTAGCGTGCAGACATCTAATTCGCCTTTCCCCGGAAAAACCATTTTTTTTCTAATCTGTAGATCCGAAGGAGACTTTAGTAAACTTTCGAAAAGATTCGGATATTTTTCAACTAAATCTTTGTATAAAGAATACAAGTGCGATTCCTCGAGCTTATGCTCAATGATTGGTCGCACATCTAAACCTATTTTTTCGACGTGATCTTCTATTTTCAATTTAGTGATTTGATATGCCACTTCTTATCTCTCTCAAATTCAGAATTCATCATTATATCAAAGTTGATTCGCTTGGTCAAGAAGATTTTAGGCTACCATTTCCGAACTCGTATGGTTCGATCCTCTGTTTGTCGGAACTGTTTCACACAATATATATCGGCGAAGATTTACTGGAACTTCAGCTTACTCAGCTATTGGATCGTCATTTTTTGTCCACCCTTCGAAAACAATGAGCAAATAGGACCAAGATGGGAAAAGCAGATAATGCCGATTTTCCAACCCCGTTCCTAATGGCTTGGCCATGCCTTACGGCAGGGACGGGGCCAACCCTGTTAGAAAGAACGACAATTCTAACAGGTAAACTTGGTCATGTCACAAAAACAAGTAAAAGCAGACCTTGCGTATGCACCCCCGGCCATAGGCCGGGGCTATATACAAACGCCCGATGGGGGCGTTGAAAAGAATTTAAGATTTAAAATTTGAGATTTGAGAATGACCCTGCCCACAGGAGGCAGGGCTAATCCGCAAAATTGAGTCGGGCGAACTCTCCATGGTATTTCTTTGCGGTCTCGTCATAGGCGCGAGCGGCGTCGATTTCGGAGTCGAAGTAGCCCAGCCCAATATGTTTGCCGTCAGATTGCAAATGTGCTCTCCAACGTTTTACTTGTTTATCCCAGTGAACGCCGCGATATTGAGAAGAACAGCCGGCTTTGCTTGTCTTTATATTGCAATTGTTTTGACAATATGTCGCGAGGCGGAGATTGGACCTTCGATTATCAAGGCCGTCACAGTTTCTATGGTCAACAAGAAGGCCCTTGGGCGAACCCATAATTTGTCTGTGCATCGAGACCATTTTCGGCCATTTGGCACAGTCGTTATCGAAACGAACGGCATAGAAGGATTTGTTCCCTTTTTTGGTAACCCAATCGAAATTATTGAGCCAGTAGAAATGCTTCTGGTCCACAATCGCGCATTTGCCCTCAGTGAGGCGGATTTTACGGTAGGGCTGGCCATAACGGAACAGGCGATAGGTGAGCAGTGGATAGGTGAAAATACGGTCAAGCCAATTCGGAATACTGATTGTTAAATGAAGTTTCATAATATTTTCCTCCCTCAAACGATACTCGATACAATTTTTATGACCCCCGGATAAATCCGGGGGCTAAACATGCCTCAAGAAGCATCACAAGATGCCTCTATAATTGGCGCGTGTTTGTCATTCCCCCTTAGGGGGAATCTATTTCTGCCAGACCCATTCGACGCGGCCGACAACGAGTCGGCCTTGCTCAGGGTTCGCGCCATAGGGGGCAAATCCCAGTATGCCCCTCTACCCTATGGCGCGAACTTGCGCGCTTTTGACGAAAAATCCGAAAAAGGGCACAGGCGCAAAAGTGCATAAGTGCTTACGTAATAAGGAATAAAAAAAAATTTAGAAATTTCCGGATTGGCCAAAAAACACTTGCGCGCTTTTGGTGAACAAATGTATGAAACATTTGTTTTGGACACCCGGTTAGTTGGGACAAAAGTCAAGTGTTTGTGAGGCGGTTAGCCGAGGATGAGATTGGCGGTTGAGAAGTAAAATACCATGGTTGCGATGTCGGTTGCGGCGAGGACGATAGGGCCGGCGGCGACTTTTGGGTCGATGTGGAATTTTCGAATGAGGGTAGGGACAATAACGCCGAGCAGGCAGGCGGTGATGACGGCAAACCAGATGCTGAGTCCGATGGCGAGGCCCTGCCAGACGACGCCTCTCCAGAGATAAGCGGTTACGCCGACGACGAAGCCGGAACCGGCGCCAAGGAGGACAGAGGTGAGCAATTCATTGCGGACACCCATCAATATGCGGCGCCAGGAGACGTTTCGCTGGAGGAGGACCTGGAGGGTCAGGGCCATTGACTGGATGCTGACGCTTTCGGCGATAGCGAGGACGACGGTGATGAACATCGCGAGAATGGCGAGTTCGCTGATGAGCAATTCATATCGGCTGGCGATGAAGGCGCAGAGTATGCCGCTGGAGATATTGCAGAAGAGCCAGGGGAACCGGCCTTTGAAGTCAGACCAGGAAGAGACCTTTTTGCCGCTGGAGACGTGGACGCCGATCATTTGAAAGACGTTGTCGAGCTGGCGCTGGTGGTTGAGCGAGACGACATCGTCGGTGAAGAGATTGATATCGACGATGCCGAGGATTTTATTATCGTTATCGACTACGGGCAGCGCAAGAAAGCGATATTCCATGAAAAGCTCACAGGCGTGCAAAACGGACTGCGAATGCAGGACCGAGACGGGGGAAGGGACCATAATCGACGAGATCTTCGCCTGGGGGTCGCTGGTGATGACGTTTCTTATGGGGACGATGCCTGCGAGGCGATGGTGCTCGTCGGTGACGTAGAGATAAAGAATATCGCCCGGCGAGGCGTGATTCCTGATGGATTTTATGGCGTGCGCCACGGTTTCGTCGTGTTTAAGCGTAACGAAATCGGTCCGCATATAGGCGGAGACAGGTTCCCGCAGATTATGGTCGCTCAATTTAGCCGGCATTACATACCTTTCGGTTGCGACTATACCATAAAGACGCGGAGGAGTTCAACCGTCCTGAGGCGTTTTCTTTGTGCCGATTTACTTTTGACAACGGGCTTAAATACTATAAGATTCATCATCTTGCACACGAAAATTGTTTGGCTCGAATGGAGACAATGGTATGCGTAAGGTTATCGCAGGGATTGCAGTGGGGGTATTAGTTCTTATGTGTTCGACTTTTTCGACTTCGGCTAAGGGGTATCAGAATTTCAAGGTGGCAATTTACGCACCGGCTCGCGACGTGAACCAGATGGGCGACGCCAACTGGCTGGCGACACGCTGGGATGAGATATCGAGGCAGGTGAAGGTCGATAAGATTTATTTAGAGACGTACCGCAGCGGGCTGCTGGTGGACGTGAATACGGTATTGGCGGCGAAGAAGTTCTTCGAGGATAAAGGCGTCGAGGTGGCGGGCGGCATTACCTATACAGAGAAGGATAGCGGCCATTTCCAGTCATTTTGCTATACGAAACCCGAATCGCGGAAACGGGTGAAAGAGATAGCTGAATACACGGCGAAATTATTCGATGAGATTATATTAGACGACTTTTTCTTCACCAACTGCAAATGCGAGTCGTGCATCAGGGCCAAGGGAGACAAGAGCTGGTCGGAATTCCGGATTGACCTGATGAAAGGGGCAGCGAGAAACTTAGTTGTGGGGCCTGCCAAGGCGGTGAATCCGAAGGTGAAAATGGTAATCAAGTTTCCGAACTGGTATGAGCATTTCCAGGGATGCGGATTCAACCTCGATGCGGAGCCGAAGATTTTTGACGGGATATACACGGGGACAGAGACAAGAGACCCGGTTTATACGGACCAGCATTTACAGCAATACGAGAGCTATTTGATATATCGGTATTTCGAGAACATAAAGCACGGCGGCAACGGCGGCGGATGGGTCGATACGTTTGGGATTCGATATATGGACCGTTACGCGGAGCAGTTGTGGCTGACGTTGTTCGCCAAGGCGCCGGAGATAACGCTTTTTAACTTCAGCTTGATGCTGAGGCCCATACCGCAGGAATACCGTGCTGAGTGGCAAGGGGGGCAGACGAGCTTCGATTTTAATGAGATGATGCAGCCGATAAAATTGGCGGACGGCACGACAGTTGCGCCAAGCTCAATGGCCAGACCCGCAGGGTATAGTTTAGAGCTGGTTGATAAATTTTTAGGCAAGTTGGGCAATCCGATAGGTGTGAAAAGTTACAGGCCATATCATTCGGTGGGTGAGGATTTCCTTCAGAATTATATTGGTATGTGCGGGATACCGATGGATTTGATGCCTGAGTTCCCGGCAGAGGCCAACGTGATATTCCTGACTGAGTCGGCGAAATTCGACAAGAAAATCGTGGCTAAAATCAAAAAGCAATTAGTTGACGGCAAGACGGTCGTAATCACGTCTGGATTGTATAAGGCGATGCAGGGTCAAGGTATCGAAGACATCGTCGAATTGAGAATAGGCGACGAAAAGGCACGCACTAAACAATTCCAATTCCAGCGCCGAATGGGCCCGGTATGTGAATCCAAGCAAGAGATTATAATTCCGCAGATTAAATACCTGACCAATGATTCGTGGGAGGAAATTTTCTGCTTAGCGAGCGGCAACGGTTATCCCATTTTGCATTCGGCGGATTACGCGAACAGCAAATTGTATATCCTGACGATTCCCGATAACTACGGGGATTTATACAATCTGCCCGCGGAGGTCTTGACTCAAATCAGGGCGGTGCTGGCAAAAGAGATGTATGTCCGATTAGACGGCCCAGCACAGGTTGCGATGTTCGTTTACGATAACGACACGTTTATCGTGGAGTCATTCCGCGACGAACCGGTTGACGTAAAGATTATAGCGGACAAGCGAATAAATAAATTGCAGGATATACTTACAGGTGAAGAACTTACAGGCGAGGCAATATCTACTCAGCCGAGACGATTGGGACAGCCGGAGCCGGAGCCGGCGCCGGATAAGATGGCTTTCAAAATGACAATCAAGCCGCATTCTTATCGCGTCTTCAAATGCGAATAGTAATAGGTTTACTGTTCTAAGAACTCCAGTAATGCAGGGCGACGGGCCGGTGTCAGTTTTTATATATTACGAATTTTCCATCCTTGACCGTAAGCATCTCGTATGCGTTCATATCAAGGCCGTTGTGGTCTTTGGATGAGAAGTTAAAGACACCGGCTATTCCGACGACGCCTTTGAGATTTTCCAGAGCGTCGCGGACTTTCTCCCTGTCGGTACTATTGGCCTTCTTGACCGCCTCGACAAGAATCAATAGCGCATCGTATGTATGCCCGCCGAATGTGCTCGCGTCCTCTTTGAACCGGCTTTCATAGTCCTTTTTATATCCCATCAGAACTGTTTTCTGGGGATTGTTATCCGGCAGCATATCGGCAACAAGCAGACGTCCGCAGGGGAATATAGTTCCGTTTGCGGCCTCGCCGCCCGCCTGGACGTACTTTATGTTCCCAAAGCCAGAACTCTGGAACAGCGGAACATCCAAACCAATCTGCTTCATATTCCTGGCAACCAAACTCTGAGCGGGAACGACGGACCAGTTAACTACCGCGTTAACGTCCTGGCCTTTTACCTTGGTAAGAATTCCCGTCAGGTCTGTTTCCTGTTTGTCGTAGGTCTCTGAAATGGCAATGGTAATGCCGGCAAGTTCCGCGAGATTGGCGAGTTGTTTGCCGCCTGCCACTCCGTAGCCGTCATTGCTTGTTATAACGCCTATCCTCTTGATACCTTTTGCCTTCATAACCTGGTAAATGCGTCTTACCGCGTCGCTGTCTTTCTGCGGAACCTTGAAAACATAACTGGCGACAGGGTTGACAATGTCTTCGGCGGCTGCGCAGGAAATAAGGATGGTTTTGCCTTCCTGGCAGATATTCTTAATGGCCATTGTCTCACCGCTTGTCGAAGGACCGATTATCGCAAGAACATTCTCCTCATCAATAAGCTGCTTGGCGAGGGAAATAGCGTTTTCCGGCTTGCCGCCTGAGTCCTTCATGAGCAGCTCAATCCTGTGGCCGTTGACTCCGCCTTCCTTGTTTATTTTTTCGACGAGCATTTCGGCGGTTTTCGCCTCCGGCATCCCGAGATTCGATGCGCCGCCGGTTATCGCGAAGATTGCTCCGACCTTGACAGGCGACACATCTGCCGCTTTCTCAACCCCCGAAACGCCAACGGCACATACCAAAACGAGGATTCCAGTAATTTTCGCCAGATGCTTTCTCATAATCACCTTCTTCTTTTATATCAAAACGTTCTCATATTAACCGTTCAATTCCAAGTTCCCGTTTTTTGCGACTGTGCCTATTTTGGACTGATGGGGATATAGATATAGACGGGGCGGTTCATCCATTCCCGTGGGGCATACTGCTCGAAGCAACAGGCGGCAGTGTCGATTTTGTAGCGTGATTTGGGCAGCCATTCGCTATAGATGTATTGATAGGTTTTGCCCATGTCCTGGCCGGCGCATTTGAAGACAGCGTATTTGGCGGCGGGAACATTGCGGGTCACGAGGGCTTTATCGGGCGGGGTCGCGTCGCTGTGAACGGGCATTCCGGCGAGGTAATCGAAGGCGTCTTTTTTATTTGTCGCGAAGGTGACGCCATAAAAGCGCCATTCGGCGCTAATAGGTCTGAGCTGGGTTCTGTACTGGTCGAAGGCGTCCCAGATTTTGGTATATGTATCCGGGTTCTTTTCGTCAGCCGAGGTAATGCGGGTTTGAGTGCCCATTATGGTGAAGGCGTCCCTGTCTTTTAAATCGTAGTTCATCGCGACTGTTTTTTCGGCTTTAGCGGATGTTTTCGGGGCAGGTGAGGCCTGATTATTGTTAGTGCAACCAGATATTGAAACGAAGACCATTGTCAGGAACACACACAGCAGATTTCTTATGGTTCGCATGCTATTCTCCTTTTTAGCCAAATGAAATAAACTGTTTTTTGTCAGTGAGGTAATTATAATTACTATGAGATGGTTTTAGCAAGAGCGAACAATATGTTTTTGAAAGGTGAGGACAATGCGAAGACGGGATGTTTTGGCGTTGCCGATTCTGGCGGCGGCAGGGGGATATAGCTCGAAGATGGTTTTGGCGGAGGCAGGAAAACCTGTGAAAAGCGATTTGGTTGAGAAAGCCAAAATTGCGATGCTGTGTATGCAGCGGGCAAGCTGGGAACAGGGGGTGGCATCGCAGGCGATGATAGAGCTGGGAGAAAAAGACATCGTTGTCCTGATGGGTAAGGAGGCCGTTGTTCGCAGGAAAGAAGACGGGCGGGTGGCGATGCTTGGAACGGAAAGCGCGGTAACCGACCCCGGCTCGAATGGTGCCGCAATTCTGTATGCCTATAAAGTTACAGGCGACAAGAAACTAAAGGATGCGGCGGACGCATTATATACATATCTCAAAAAGAGGGCGCCGAGGACTGAAAACGGGGCGATATGTCACATTACGCCCGGCAGGGAGATATGGAGCGACGCGATGTTTATGGCGCCGCCGTTTTTGGCTCTTATGGGGGATTTCGAAGAGGCGATTCGGCAGGTCGATTGTTACAGGGGATTTTTGTGGAACAAGGAGAAGAAGCTGTTTTCGCATATATGGGACGACAAGAAGAAGGTTTTCAAGCGGGAGGCGTGCTGGGGCGGGGGCAACGGGTGGTGCGCGGCGGGGATGGCGCAGATAATAGATACGCTGCCGAAGGACAAGGAAGATGACCGCAAAAAGCTGATTGGTTATACGGAGGAGTTATTGGACGGCTGTATTTCCTATATGCGGCCTGACGGGCTGTTTCACGACGTGGTTGACGATGCGAATACGTTTGTCGAGACCAATTTGTCGCAAATGCTGGCGTATTCGATTTACAAGGGGGTAAAGAGCGGCTGGCTGAAAGATAGTTACCTCAAATCGGCGGATAAGATGCGGGCGGGGGCGCACAGCAAGGTTGATGAATATGGCGTTGTGCAGGGGGCGTGCGGGTCGCCATTGTTTGACCGGTCGGGGACCAGCACCGAGGCGCAGGCATTTTTGCTGATGATGGAGGCGGCATACGCGCGTCTGGCCGGCTGATAATGGCGTAGCACCACGTATTATTGAGTGCGTATCTGCCGAAATAGAAACGGCAAAACCCGCCTTTGCGAAGAAGGGTTAAACAAGCCCTAAATTAAACTTGCCCTCCTGTCGGCGCATATTTCGCGGCAATCACTCAAGGATGTTTTTTTGTAAAATATTTTTCTGTCGTAAGCCCCCCCCCCTATAAGGACTTACGGATGGCACATAAAAATACCTCCAGATTTATCTTGATGTATCCAGTTAAGACAATATAGTGTAGTTTACTTATAGGTTTTAACAGGAGAATAGAATCTATGAACACACCACATACCCATAGTCAGGGCAATTCTCATTGGAGGGTCTACTAATGGCTAAAAGAATCATCCTAATCTCATCATTTCCGCTTCTTGTCGCTCTCGCGATTATTGCCCTTGTTTTAGCAGGCGTCGGGCGAGGACAATTAACAGCTACCCCGGCGGATATAGAACAGGCAAAATCACAGATTATCTCGTTAGTGGAGACCGGCAAATTAGACGATGCGAACGCGGCAGTTGATAAGATTATGGCTTTGCCGGCCAGCAGAGACAAAGGAGCTGCGCTACAGCAAATCGCGGGGACATATCAAGACGCGGGACAGGCAGACAGGGCGATAGCCATCTCTGATTATGTTTTGAAGAACTGGCCAAAGGAGAGTTTTGCCGTCTGGGCGGGTATGTCGATGGCGATTTCGCAGGTTGATAAGGGTAATACAGCAGACGCAGATGCGACAACTTCACAGATGATAGCCGATTACGCGGATAACGCTGATTTACCCGCGGCATTATGTGTTGTCGCCGATACCTATTCCTGGCGAAAAAAGTTTGACAAGTCAGAGAAATTATATAGCGTTATCATGGACAAATTCCCCAATAGCGCAGTTGCGGCAAAGGCCAGATTAGCGGTAGTGGGCGTAAACGCTTTGGCTTTTATCGAGGACAAGAATTATTCGCAGGCAAAAGGGCAGGTGGATTTGATGATTACGGATTTCAATAATCAATCAGACCTGCCGCCAATGCTGTTCCGCATCGGCCAGGAATTTTCCTGGCGGCATAGATACGTCGAGGCCAAGGATATCTTTGACTATGCTGCTGATAAATCCTCAGACACTTCGCTTTCACAGCAGGCGAAATTATGGTCGGCAAGGTCGAACGTTTGTTCGCTAATCGGGCACTCTAACGACACAGAAGTTGTTGCATCGATAGATAAACTGATGAGCGATTTTACGGGAGATGCGGGATTGGCGGATGCGGTTTACTGGATAAGCAAGGAGTATGAGTGGAAAAAAGGCACTGTCGATGACCGAACCGGCTGGTACGATGCACCTAATAGCGCTTATCAGCGACTTATGTCGCAGTTCAGCAATACTTCTTATGGTCAAGCGGCTGAATGGGACCAGAAACGGCTGACGCACCGAATGAACATCTTCAAGCTGCTGGGGTCAACAGACCAGAACGGGATTGAAACTGCGATCGACAAAATGGTTGCTGAACTTAATGGTCGGCCTGAAATTGCCGGTGAGTTATACTGGATTGCCTGCAACTACGATGAACAGCCGGATAAAGGCCCGCAGGCAAAGCAGATGTATGAACGGATAATAAGGGAGTATCCGACCACCTCTGAAGCAAACAAGGCAGTCCTTGATATTCGCCGGTTAGCTATTTGGGACACGCTCAATTCGGGTGATGCGACAATGGCACAAGCCCTGATGGATAAATTCATCGCAGATTTCAATCAACATCCTTATGCCGGCGATTGTCTGGGGCGAACTGCGGATAAAAACTACCTGTTGGCTTTAGAGTCAAATAAACAGGAGCAGAAACAGCAGGCAAAAGATTACTTTGCGAGGGCCGAAAGTGTCTGGAATCGGATAATCAGTGCAAATTTGCCTATAAACCTTGGTAAAGTTTATTACTTTGCGGCGGTTTGCCGCCAGAAACATGGTGATTGGGATGGAGCGATAACGTATTGCCAAAAGGTGGTGAACGAATACCCTGATTTCGAGTATGTCTGTGGAGCGCAGGCGGCAATCGGCTGGTGCTATGAGGCGTTGCGAGATTCCAACGAAATTCCCAAAAAGATTGCCAATCCGCTTATAGAAGAGGCGTATAAGTCGGTTTTGACCAATTATACAGGTTGTTACATATCCCATTATGCGGCGTTACGGCTCGCTGAAATGAACGCCCAAAAAGGAGACAAGATAACTGCCGCAGCATACTTTAGGCAGTTTTTGGAGTTGGCCGGACCAGAGGATAACCGGATAAAAACAGTCAAGGCCAAACTTGCAGAACTGGAGGGGACCAAACAATGAAAATGTACTTTGTAAAAAAGAACGCCTTATTATTTATTGCTGTTATTAGCTTATCGACTGGTATATTTGCGTTTGAGACATTGGGATGTGTTCTCCCACCCGATTGCGGCCCCTGCGGATGTAACGGATGCGGTAATTGTTATGACTGTCAATCCGATGGATGCCATAATAATTGTGTGGGTTTCTGCAAAGCATGCGAGCCAAGTGTCGGCTGTTTGAATCGATATGTTGAAGGCTGTCAGACCTGTGATGAAAGCTCTCAAACTATCACTGATCTTTGCAACTACGATGATTGTCAGTCTTGTGACAGTAATGGTATGGGTTCGAAAGGCAGTTGCAAACCCTATTGCGACCCGAACAAATGCCAGACCTGCGATGGCAATGGCAACTGCGTGGTCTGCGGCGGCGACCAGAATCAGGCCTGCTGTAACGGCACATGCTATGACGGAAGAACCCAGGGATGCTGTGGAAGTACTATTTATGACCGCGCAACCCAGCAGTGTTGTACTGATACCGAAACTCCCTATATATGTGATATCAACAAACCATGCTGTAACGGTGAATGTGTTGAGGCTTGCATATTACTAGGTATGTCTGAGACAGAAACACTGCTGAAACTCGGCTGGTCTAATTTCAGCAAGGGTAACTGGCAGGACGCAATTTCCTATTTTGAAAAGGGATTGGCAAAACTTCCTGACGACAATAAACCAACGAATGCCTTATATGGTCTGGCAAGAATGTATGAAAAAACAGGGGATAAACAAAAAGCAGAAAAAATCTACCGGCAATTGCTCTCTTTTATGAAAGAGGAAACCTTGCAAATCCAGAAGGTTAAATCTCGCATTATATTCCTTGAAGAAAGAGAAGGAGAATAGAAAGGAGATGAGTCAATGAGGTTTATTAAATATATAAAGTCCGATGTTATTTGTATCATTGTTATTTGTATCGTTATGACAATTATTATATTTTCATCTTTTCCTGCTTGCTCAATAAGCGGCGAAAGGACTTTTGGGAGTGGTGTTAGTGTTAAATGTTGTGGAGATGTATCACCTCCACCGGAATGCAATTCCGTTCCCGGAAGACATTGCGAACATGTACGTGATAAGTGTCTGATTGGCGGCTGCACTACGGGAATTTGTGCGCCATGTGCAGGTTCTGATGGCTGTCATCCTTGCCTGGCTTACGCTGACTCGTGTTTGAACCAGTCCACTGAAGAATGTGTAGGCGAATGAATATTGCGCAGAATAAATTTAAAATAAGAAGGAATCAAGTTATGGTTAAAAAATACTGCATATCGATATCCATTTTGCTGCTGGTAATTGTTTCCGCCGCTAATGCACTCACGGTCAGCCAAGTCCTCGAAAAGTATAAGGAATCGCTCAATTGGCAACAATCGGTTACAATGCAGATTGACGTGAACACGGAGATTCTCGAGTGGCCCGATGCAAATATCCCCGATATTCACGCGAAATTTCAATGTGTCTATCGGCGAGGCGGAAATAGCTGCGAATGGGTTGGAAAGATCCTTGCATTCGACACCAACGGAAGGTTAATGGATGACAGCAGCTTTAACATCCAGGATATCTTTGCAAATGGCCAGTATTTTACCATTTCTCCCACGCAACGCGGTCCAAATAAGATACCTCGCTATGCGATGATTACACGCGATTCCGACCCGTATTATCAACAGCGATTAGAAGAATTAAGGGGGGATAGTAAGCGTGGAGGGCCTCTATTTGGCATGATTAGCGTAAATAATCGTTACAGTATTGCTGACCTTTTGGGCAGCGATACAAACATGAGCATGCGTCCGGATATGGAACTGGTGAGAGGTAATTTGTGTTATGTCCTTGATGGGGTGACAAAGTATGGCCATGTAACGGCCTGGATAGCGCCCGACAAGGCGTATAATGCCCTGAAGTGGTCGGTGGAAAAGGAACCGAATGACCTCGTTTATGATAAACCCGCAGGAGCAAGTGTAGAAACAGGTATTTACGAATTTGACCTCTTTGATTTCCAGGAAGTGAATGGGGTAATTGTTCCTAAAAACGCCTGTTATACATCGACGATAAAGCTATCTGGTTCTGGTAAGAGTGTTGCACGTGATATATACCAGATTTCGCAGGTTTCTTTGAATCCGGACTTCAAAGCCCTCAATGCCTTCAAGCCGAATGTGCCAGAGGGGACACGTGTAAAATTACTGGAAGCACCGGGGGTTCGATATGTCTGGCAAAACAACAGGGCTGTAATTGATGTCAATGAGGCAACATTTGAAAAAATCGACGAGACAATCGACAAATTCAAGCAGCAACAAGATGCGAACCAATAAAGAAAGGCTTGAATAGCAAAGTGAAACCGATATCACTTAAACCATCGCTCTTTTTGGTTTTTCTGATCGTTGCTCTACGCAGCTTTTGCTTTGATTGCCGGGCAGCAGAACCAAATATCGTTTCCAGGCAGCAGAAATCGTCCGATGGCTATTGCGGGATTTATTGTTTGTATGCGGCGATGAAGTTTTTTGGAGTAAGCGTTGACCCCAATGAATTGATAAAGCTGGAATACATCGGTTCCGCCAATGGAAGCTCTCTGGCCGAACTCAAAAAAGCTGCTCAGGAGCACGGATTATTCACCGTGCCGGTATCACGCCTGTCGACAAAAGATCTTCGCAGATTGTCTCTGCCCATAATTATTCACGTAAAGTCATCGCCGAGCAACAAAAAGTATGACCATTATGAGCTTTTTTTTGGTTCAAAGCAGGAACAAGCGTTGATTTATGACCCACCAACCCCTATTGAATCTGTGGAATTCTGGACTTTGGCACCTCGATGGGACGGCAGCGGTTTACTTATATCGAATAAACCAATAAACCCCAATTTTGTTTTTGCATCTTCCCGCCTGCGATTCGCCGGATATGGAGGGATTGCAGTATTATTAGTTCTTGCAGCAAGGTTGGGACAGCGGTGTTTGTTTGATTCTCGCCCGGCGATGTCTCGTAAACAAAAATTTCTATTGAGTATAGGTCAGTGTATGATTCTGGTACTGATTTCGGCTTTTATCGCTATTGCATATCATTCATACATTGATGAGGGATTGCTTTTACGTAAACAGGCAACTCAAGCTATTCAACTGGCGTATAAATCAAACCATAACAATATACACAAGACAAGCGAGACCAAATGAAACGTCAAATTGTTGAAGTTTTTGTGATTGTGGTGCGAATAGCAATTGGCAGTATTTTTATAGCCAGTAGCATACCAAAATTGCGCCAACCATACGATTTTCTGGCCAGCGTTTACAGTTATAAGCTTGTAGGACTTCAATTCGGCCTCGCGGTGGCAATGGTTTTACCCTGGGTTGAACTTTTTGTGGGAATCTGCCTGGTGGGGGGTATTTTAGTAACGGGGGCGCTTTTGGCAAGTATTGGATTGTTTGCAATGTTCAGTTTCGTTTTGGCGTCTGCCTTATGGCATGGCCTCAATATAAGCTGCGGCTGCTTTAACTCTTCTGATACGAACATTATCAGTCACTGGACATTCATTCGTTCAGCAGTGCTATTGTTGGCCGCGAGTATAACCTATGCATACACAGTGTTAGTTGCACCGAGAACAATTGAGGCATCCAAGGCAACTTCTGAGCAATTAGGATGATTCAATTATTTTTTTGCTGGGTTTGTTTTTGATTGATGCTTTTGCGGATGGAGGTAGCGGATGTGGTGGCTGCTATTGTAGCCCCGTGCCAAAAACATGCTTGGGCAGTTAAAATAGTTCATCTCCAACTGGCCTGATTTTAGTTATTGTTATGGTTTTATTTTTGAGTGTTATTACGAACGATGCCTTCGGCTCCGGACCTGGGTGTTCGCCGTGCGACAGCTACGATTTTGACGGGTACACAGGGGGATGGCGATGTATGGGCTGCATTGCCGATTGCGGCACTTGCTATAGCTGTGACACATCGAACCCGAACAATCCCTCTTGCAAGAAAAAATTCGATTCCCGAACCCAATCTTCTTGCTGCGATTGCAGGAGTATTTGCAACGGGAATGACTGTAAGAGTTGTGTCAGCGATGGTTCCGGCACTTGCCAATCCAGTTGCGACCCAAATAAATGCCAGACCTGCGATGGCAATGGTGGCTGCCCGGTCTGCGGCGGCGACGCGAATAAGGCCTGCTGTAACGGCTCCTGCTGCGACCTGAAAAAGTGCGAGACCTGTGTCGATGGCTCCTGCAAAGTATGTGGCGGCGATCCAAACTCGTACTGCTGCGGAGATGGGCACTGTTGCCCCAACGGGCAAACCTGCTGCGGGAGTAAGGGCTGCTGCGACCCAGCAACCCAGAAATGCTGCAACGGGTCATGCTGTGATAAGGTCTGGATTAAAAAGACTATACCTGCAATAGTTCAAAGTTGTCCTCCTTGTGTAGGTAATAGTGGTTGCGCCGGGCATAATATTATCATGGCTATAGATTATTATGAGTGTAGTAATGTCGGAGTTGGCAGTGGCGAACATTGTCAATGTAATTTTCATACGCAACCGATAGGGTACGTTTATGCATGTATTAATAACTTTGATGTTAGTAAAATGCTTAAATGCCTTGCAAAAGGCGCATGGTGTGCAGCAATATGTGCTGTAACTATAGAGGATAATCCATCTGAATGTGCTAACTGTCTTGCGGAAAATTCGGAAGGTTGTTGTGACGGCACATGTCACCTCTGTGATTTTATAGAAAGCTGCGATCCTGATACAGAGGAGGATATGGTACCAATAGTAGGTGATGTTTTTACAGGTTTTGGCTGTTAGCAGTTCTAAATGATAAAGTATTAAAAATTTAATTTTAAATTGATTTGAAAAAAGGAGTTAATATGAAGAGGTCGAATGTTTTGGTTTTGCTATCGGTGGTTTTGGCTTGCAGATTTACATACGCTGCGTCTGAAAATATTGCTGTCCCTACAGAAGAACAGGTACAAAAATTGGCAGCAGCTGCCTGGAAAGAGCCAATTAAAAGCATAGATGTTACTTTCTATAAAGATTATACTACGGTACCGACGCCTGTCGATAAGATTCATAAGAAAATGGAGCAATTTTTTGATGAAGAACTTGGAAATCGTTCACCCAATGAACTCAATTCTTATGAAATTGAAAATCGCAATAAAAATATAGAGTTAAACGTTAAAAACTGGGTTGAGAATCAAAAATATCCTCGCAAGGCAAAGGAACGAGTACGAATTTCAGATGATGAAAGGCGATGTGATTTTGTAATAGTCGGGCCGAACGAACCTTTGGGACCGGATACACCTTTCGTCCATACCTTTGTTACAACAAAAGATGCAAACACTGGAGAGTTTATCAGCTATCATTATGCAAGTGAGATGAATACGGTCTTTATCGAAACGAAACAACTCTTAGGAGAGAATATCGAACGATTTGCACGTATGCCGTACGCAACCGCGTTATTCCTGCGGATATTACTTGGTACATATCAAGATAGTAACCCAGAATCGATAAATTATATTCCTGATCCGAATAAGATGGCGGAGCTTGTCAGAACCGGACTAACCAAGATAGTTCCTAGAGAAACTAAATACGCGGGAAACACTACAGTATATAGGATTGGTATCCACCCAGATCCAAATTCTCCTGAAACAAAGGATATAGTGGAAATACGAGACATTAATCACTTTCCTATAGCTGTTTTAATATGTGACAGAAATGATTATTCACAGATCTACCGCGCCGAAATATATTTTCCTCCAACGAATAAGATTATATATTTTCGAGAATGCGGCAATTTTGATTCAAATGGGTTTCCAC
>PMZJ01000015.1 GCA_003170415.1 Phycisphaerales bacterium
ATACCGAACTGGCAAACAAATTGTTTAACTTGATTTATAAATAAGCAAATCAAAACTACATGAAAATAAATGAAAAAAATGCCATCAATGCTTTTATCGAGATTCTCCAGAAGATAAAAGATGTAGAATACAAAGTAGAATATTTTCCAGAAGAGGAAAACAAAAATACACAAGGTCAAAAGGTTGATGCAATTTTAGCCCCAAAAGACAAAGATGCCCAATCTCCCAAAATTGCCGTCGAACATACTACCATAGAAGCCCATGAAGAACAAATTGCCTATGTTAATCAATTATGCGGTATTGAAAAGGAACTCAAGCAGAGATGCCAAGGAAGATTGCCAATTGATCACTGTTTTGGTCTAAGTGCTCCGCCTTCTCTTATTGTAGGGATGAATAAAAATAATAGAGATCAATTTGTCGAAGAAATGGCAGGTTGGATCCCTGATGCTGCGAAATCTCTGACTAAGCGAGATCAACGGTCTTTACGATTATACAATAAACATGAAGTAATGTTATGGTGCGATGGTTCATTTTCAGAACTGAATGGAACTATTGGCTTTATGGCAACAAGGCCAAAAGAAGCTGACAAGGAAAGGCAAGTTAGATTCCGCAGGGCGATTGAAGAAAAATTGCCAAAACTCTTAAAATATAAGGAAAAAGAAGAAGAAAGATATTTAACAGCGCTTTTGCTGGAAGATGTCAGCTTTAGCCACAGTAATCCGGGAAACAACTTGAAAGAACTGATACCTGATAAATATCATTCAGAATTTCAATCGAAAATAGATTATGTTGTTATCTTTGTCTCCAATGAAAAGAAAATGATTGTAGGTAACGTTTGGAAAGAAGAATTTCGATTATATGAAGACATTCCAGACAACCGTAGGTTCAGTTTTCGCCAAAAGAAACCCATTGAATAACCGGGAATAACCGGGGACAGCCATTGTCTTTTCTCTTTTGATTTTTAACTTTTTACTTTTTCCCAATCCGCCAGAGGCGGACAAGTCCGCCAAATAATT
The DNA here is from genome assembly GCA_003170415.1 of Phycisphaerales bacterium. Taxonomy (GTDB): domain Bacteria; phylum Planctomycetota; class Phycisphaerae; order Sedimentisphaerales; family Anaerobacaceae; genus Fen-1362. The sequence continues at coordinate 1,017 of PMZJ01000015.1, forward strand.
CTACCCAAACCGAATCCTTTCCGCCACCCCCCCGACAACGACTTTCGAGGGCAGGCAGGCGGATAAAATTCAACGGCAAAATTAACTGAGTCCTCCGCATTATCAGCGGCAAAATAGGTTGATCCCTTCGGCAGGCTCAGGGCAGGCTGGGTAACTTGCCCCTCACCCCCTATACACAAAAACGAGGGGCAACAAGGGGCAAGTAGGGGCAACTAAAAACTTACTTATAACAGTATTAGTTTTTATTACACCTTTTCGCGGCCAATTTAATCCGTGATAATCCGTGTCAATCCGTGGTTATGGTTCGTTTTGGTCCGGCCCTGAATCCGGCGGAATCGGAGGATGCTGCGGCGGGGGATGGGGCATAGTAACTTGTCTGCAAACGACCGACCGTTCGCCAAGCAGGGTGTCGTTGGCAAACAACTGGAAACGATATTCGCCGGTGTGCTGAAAGACCACACCCATCAGGTTTATGGCGACGGTTACGATTTGGCGGACATCCTTGAAATCGACGGGCTGGCCCTGCTCGAAGATGACCTTGTCCTGGTTATCAATATCGACGAGCCGAATTTTAAGCTGGGTGATGCCGTGGCCGTTGGTCATCTCGCAAAAAAATATGAGCTGGTCGTGGCGAACGGGATACTTGGGGGCGTTGATGGTTTGAATAATGTTTATGATGCTGGGCATTCCCGACAGCCGGTCGAAAATTACCCTGTCGCAGACGATTGAGGAGAGCAGAATTGGCGATATATGGTCCATTTTGAATCAATCCCTTCCGTGCAAACACGAATTAAAAAAGGTAACGGCAATTTTATTTTCAGTCGCCGCTTTTAAGCATCCCCCGCAAGCGGTCGAGTTCGCCATCTTTCATACGATAACAGTGCTCAATATCAGGATATTTGCCCGCCCTGACCTGGTTTGCGTATTCTGCAAAGGCAGCGATTGTGGCGTCGCCGAGGTTGGCAAAGCTTTTGGCGAACTTCGGTAGATGTCCCTGTGTCAAGCCGAGAATATCTGGCGCGATGAGTATTTGGCCATCGCAGTGCGGGCCTGAGCCGCAACTGATTACAGGCACTTCGCTTCGCTCGGTGATAATTCCGGCGACCTCGGCACACACACCTTCGAGAAGCAAGGCGATTGCGCCGGCGTTGACCATCTGTTGCGCAATGGCGATAAGCTCGGCGGCCATTTCTGCGTTTGACGCCTCGGCCTTGAACCTGCCAATCCTGCATATACTCTGCGGCCTGATACCGATATGCGCCATAACAGCCATACCGGCGTCGCTGACCGCTTTGATGACATCCAGATAAGCGCTCGACGCCTCAATTTTTATCATTTGAGCGCCACATTCAACAGCAAATCTTCCGGCGTTTCTGACCGCTCCGGCAACACTGAGCTGATAAGACAGGAAGGGCATATCCGCGACAAGGCAGACATTTGGCGCACCTCTGCGAACGGCGGCCGTAATCGCGACCATAAAATCCATCGTCGCGGGCAGGGTGGAATCGTGCCCCAGGATAACCTGGGCAGCCGAATCACCCACAAGAATCATCTCAACGTCCGTTTGAGCAACAAGCCGGGCCGTGGTGGAGTCATAGCAACTGACAGCCACGACCTTGCGGCCCTGTTGTTTGGCATCGAGTAAGTTGGCTACTGTAACTTTGCCGGTCATTTGAACGCTCCAGAAAATAACAACCAATTGGTTAAAATATAGAGAACAAACCAAAGTTAGCAAGCGTAAAATGGCTGCGTTTTTTAATAGATTTTGGGCTTTTTCGGCGAGAAGTAAAAAGTTTATGGTTTTTAATACAATTGGACTTGAACAACTGCGTCTATAAATGTGTAGTCGTACCAAATTTTACTAAAGAATTTCAGGGCATTGAGGCGATTATTCAGGAAAGGCGACAATAGGGGTTTTAGAGGACTAAAAAACAGTCATTTTTCTTGGCTTTTCATCACCCTCCTCCGAAGCCAGATTCTGAGAATTGGAATCTGGCTTTTTTTATGCCGCGTTTGTAAAATAGTCAATGATTACCCTTACGCAATTGTTAATTTAGGCAAAAGGTTTTCAGGGGTCATTTCAAGCCCTTCTCTCTTATGGCATTGGTCAGGAATTGAGAATGTATTTTGCCATTTTTGGTGGCCGACCCAACGCATCGGTAATATAGCGAATCAAAATATCCTCCACATTTTTGAGGGCAGGTTCTCCGGCCAAAGCGAGCAATTTCACGTCTGCCAGACATTGCGCCGCCTCTGTAGTCAGTCGTATTTTGTCCGGGAACGGCCCCTGGCAATCCCTGCATATTAAGCCCTTGGCGTGATTGCTGAAATACACTTCGGGCCAGCGCACGTCGAAGCGATTCCTGCAGTTCACGCAATAATCGAGGATGGGACACAAACCAATCTCCGTAAGCAAATTCAATTGAAACAATACCAGATGTGCCAGGATTCTGCCGTGTCCGTCATTTGCGATTTTTTTTTGGCTGGCGTCTGTAAGGAACCGGAGCAAACTATCAAACAAGCCCGGATGGGGGTCGTAATCCTTAATCAGGACGTTCACAAGCTCAGCGGCAAGAAGGCAGCAGTTCATCGCAAAAATATCCGCTGACAGCACCGAGTAATTCGCTACTCCGGCAACCGGCTCAAATTCGGCAAGAGTCGCCAGTTTATCGCGGCCTGAATCAGAGAAAACAACACCGCCATAAGAAAATATCTCAATGGGGCCGCCGAAAGACGACCGCTGTCTTTTTGCGCCTTTGGCAATCACGGGGACTTTTCCGGTCTGCCTCGCAAAGAAGGTTACCACCTGTGAGGTTTCGGAGTAATCAACCGTCCTGATACAAATGGCCTGGTCGTTAGTCAACATTTCTGACGTCGTTTATCCGGCACAATTTTTCTTTTCTTATCATATACCAGCCCGAAACCCTGCTGCTGCAGAATCTCATCTTCGAGTCGATGCATTTCGTTCGCTTTTTTCGGCAGGAGGTCATCGAAGCCGAGATTGTGCAGCAAGCCGTGTGTAATATAAAGGGCCAGTTCCGCCTGGGCGCAATGCCCCCTTTTGGCAGCTTCCGATTTTGCCTTTTCGCCATTTACCACCAACTCTAATAATCTGTGGCCGGCCTTGCTGTCCGACAGGTCAAAAGCCAGGCAATCGGTAACGTTTTTGTGATTCAGGAACTTGTCGTTGAGCTTGCGGATACGCTTATTTGCGACTATGGCGATACTAACCGTCGCGCTTACCAGGCCGAAACGATTGCAGATTACCCGGACAAGTTTTATGAGCTTGCGCTGCGGACAAATTATGTTTTTGAAATCGCGAGTGATATGAACAATTACGCCTTGCATAAGGGTATATCGCTTTACTGTTCCTGTTCGGGCGGCATATCAGGCGGTTTGGGATACGCGATTCGCCCGTGATGGTGCGCCGCGATGGTTTTCGACATACTTGCTTCAATCCTGCTCAACTCCCGCAAAGACAGGTCGCACTCATCGAACTGGCCGTCCTGCAGGCGTTTCATAGCCATATTATGCACCACCGCTTCTATCTTGTTTGGGGTCGCTTCGGGCAAAGTCCTGACGGCGCCTTCGACGGCATCGGCAAGCATAACAATGGCGGCCTCCTTTGTTCGCGGCTTGGGGCCGGGATAGCGAAACTCGCCTTCCGAAGGAACCGGCGAATCGGAAGAATCATTTTGCTCATGCTGCTTTACCGCTTCGTTGTAAAAATACTCAATAAGCGTGGTGCCGTGATGCGTTTCAATAAACTGCCTAAGAACCGCGGGCAATCCGTATTCCCTGGCAAGCTCCATACCGTCTTTAATGTGTCCGGCAATAACCAACTGGCTCATCGCGGGAGAAAGCTCCTTGTGCCAGCTTATTGAGCCGAGCTGGTTTTCAATAAAGTAACCCGGCTTATTTATTTTGCCTATGTCATGATAGTACGATCCGACTCTGCACAAAAGGCCGTTGCGTCCGATTGATTCCGCCGCGGCCTCGGCAATGGAACCGATAAGCAAACTATGACTGTACGTGCCCGGCGCCTCCATAGCGAGCCGTTTAAGCAGGGGCTGGTTGGCGTCGCTGTAGTCCAGCAGCGTCATACTGGTCGCTATTCGGAACACCTTTTCAAGGACGGGCAGCAGACCCTGCATCAACACTCCAACCAGAATAGTAACCGCGGCGTTGGGACCGGCGGCCGCGAATAATCCATTCGGCAAGCCGGGGTAAGACAGATACGCCATAGCTGCCGACATTATAAAGACCGTTACCGCCGCCACCAAACTTACCTCCAGAAGCCGCATCCTCGTGCGTATTTCCTTGAGGAAGAAACAATATGGCAGTGCGCCCGCAAGCATAGTAAGCAAAACGCTGAAATCCGTCACACGGCTCACCGCGAAGCTGGCGAGCACGCAATAAAGCATGCTCATAGCCATAGCGAAACGCTGGTTATACGCGATTGTCAGGACCAGCGCCGCAGCCACGGCGGTGCCTGTGACCCAGAACATCTGGCCGGTCAGCACCACCGACAGTTTTGCGCAGACCAGCATCGAAATGAGCAAAGCGACCAGGCCCATCTCTCTGACGCGGTTTTTTAACAGGCGTTTTTGATATTGATAGATATGGAGGGCGGCGGCCAGGCCAATAAGAACAACCACGGTTGCTATCGCCGCCAGACGACCGTAGCCGGTCTGTCCGGTTGGCTCATATCCGAGCACCGCCACGGACAATAACACAAAGAGCAGCCAGATAGCCGCCGAGTAAATGACGTCGGGGTCCGCCAGCCAGCTCAGGTCGGCAAATGGATTTGCCATTTCCTTTCGCACCCGACTTCGCCGCAAATTTGTCCTGTTAAAAAATCCCACCTATGCTCCCTTTGTTTCTAACACGAGACAATCAAGGAATTAAGTGTTCCTTTTCTGCTTTTGTAACATGGTCGTTTCGATAGGCCTGAACGATGCTCTGAACAAGCCGATGCCGGACAATATCAACCTGCGTCAGTTCGACAACGCTGATACCCTTTATTCGGCGCAGACGTTCGATTGCCTCAATCAAACCGCTTTTCTGGCCGTAGGGCAGGTCTATCTGCGTTATGTCGCCTGTTATTATCATTTTGGAGCTGCGTCCAAGCCGGGTCAATACCATAAGCATCTGCAACGGCGAGGTATTTTGCGCCTCATCGCAGATTACCACCGACTCATTAAGGGTCCTGCCCCGCATAAAGGCCAGAGGAATAATCTCGATGACGTCCATATCCATAAATTTTCTCATCTGGCCGAAGTCCATCATATCCTCGAGGGCGTCAAACAACGGACGAAGATACGGATTTACCTTTGCCTGTATGTCGCCGGGGAGAAATCCGAGCTTTTCGCCTGCCTCGACGGCGGGCCTGGCGAGGATTATGCGCCTTATCTGTTTTCTCTTGAGCATCGATACGGCAACGGCGACCGCAAGGTAGGTTTTGCCTGTTCCCGCGGGGCCTATGCAAAACGTAAGGTCGTTGTTGAGCATCGCCTGAATGTACTTGAGTTGTCTTTTGCTGGACGGCTCAATTATTTTTTTATGCGAGTAAACAGCAATCGCCTCAGGGGACTGGGGTTCGGTCGGCCCGGTGATGTCCAAAAGGATGCTGCCGACGTCGTCGGCGGTGAGCAGGCCGCGTCTCAGCAGGTGCTTTTGCATCTTGTCGATTGTCTCCGCCGCCCTGTTGACATTATCGGCTTTGCCGGCAATAAGGAGGTTGTTGTGCCTCGCGGTTATCCTGACGTCGAGGGCGTCCCGCACCAAGCGAAGATTAACATCGGCAGGTCCGAACAGTTCGAGCTGCCTGTTGGCTGAATCCAATTGTACGGTGATTTCCAAAAGTTTTCTTTATCGCCCCAACAATGAAAAGAACAAATATCCGAACGGTGCCGTTATTAAAATTGAATCGACGACATCAAGTATGCCGCCGAAACCCGGCACACTATTCGACGAGTCCTTTGTTTCGGCATCACGTTTGAGCATCGATTCCGCCAAATCGCCAAGCTGACCTATAAAGGCGAAAACAACGCCGAAAACAATAGCCAGCCGCCAGGACATTATATCACAAAATACGGCAAAGGCCACTGCTACGACAGCCGCCAAAATCACCCCGCCCGCCATACCTTCCCAGGTCTTTTTGGGGCTGATTACGGGAGAGAATTTGTGCTTGCCGAAGAGCCGGCCAGCGATGTAAGCCCCTATATCAGAAGACTTTACAACAAAAATCAACATAAGCAGATGCCACGGGCCGAATAATATGCGGACTGACGGGATAAACGCGCCAAGCCAGCCAAGATACAATATTGAAAAGCAGGCGGCTCCGCAATTAGCCAGCACTCCCGGTATGCCATACCGAATGCGTTGATACAAAAAACACGCCATAACGCCAAAGGCCAAAAGCACTTCATAATTGACATCGGGGAAAAAACTCTGCCAATACGGGCTGGTCACCAATATTATCGTTACCGGTATAGATATCGGCAGCAGAATTTTGGCCCCTTTTGCGGCCGCGAGTTTTGACATTTCCATTAAGCCGGGAACCATCAGGATTGCGACAAGACCTACAAACAATCCCGGCGCCCACGGGTCAAACAGAACAACGCCCGCAAAGACAAGTGTCATCAGTGTTCCGAAGATTAGCCGATATTTGAGCATTTAGGCGCCCTTCGAATCGACAACTGCCCCGAAATGTCTTGTGCGTTTGGCATAAGCCAGTATCGCTTTTTCGAGGTCGGCCTGTCCAAAATCAGGCCAAAGCGTTTTAGTAACATAAAATTCGCTGTAAGAAATCTGCCAGAGCAGGAAATTGCTGACCCGCAGTTCATTTGCGGTTCTTATGAGCAGGTCGGGGTCGGGTATGCCAGCGGTGTAGAGATGCTTGCTTATGCACTGCTCGTCAATTTCATCGAGGCCAATCTCGCCTGCCTTGTGCCTGCGAGCAATTTCTTTTGTGGCGTCTATTATTTCCGCCCGGCCTCCGTAATTGAGGGCAAGGGCAAAGACCATCCCGGTATTTTTAGAAGTCATCTCGATGGTTTTAAGAAGTTCGGTCTTGACGACATCAGGCAGAGGGCATATCCGGCCAAGGTGAACAAGCTTGACGTTGTCATCCATCAGTTTTGGACGCATTTTGACAAGATACTCGGCGTAGAGATTCATCAGAGCATTGACCTCTTCCATCGGCCTTTTCCAGTTCTCTATACTGAAGGAATACAGAGTCAGGGCCTCGATCCCGAACTCGACGCAAAGGTGGGAAATTTTTTCGGCGGTTACGGCGCCCTGGTGGTGGCCTTCAGGGCGAAGCTGGCCTCTTTTTTTCGCCCATCGGCCGTTGCCGTCCATTATTATGGCGATATGATGCGGCATTTCTTCGGGTTTTATACCCAGCCGAGAGGCGGTTTGTGTAAGTTTATTTTTCATCGATTTGATAATCGACAGCAATCCTATCGTCTAAAAATCGTCTGCTTTCGATTCGGCCCCACGCCTATCATCGTAACGGGCCTCTTTATGCTCTTCTCTATGAAACTCACATAGTTTTGAGCATTCAAGGGCAACTGGCCAAAATCGGTTAGCTGTGTGATGTCTTCTTTCCAGCCGGGAAGGGTCTGGTAAACGCATTTGACTTTTTCCAGCTTATCGATATTGGCGGGGAAAAACGTGGTCTGCTTACCGTCGATTTCGTAGCCGACGCAGACCTTCAATTCATCGAGGCCGGTAAGGGTATCGAGGTGCATCATCGCCACCGAGTCGATTCCTCCTATTGTTACCGAATATGAAACAACGACGGCGTCAAACCAGCCGCATCTCCTGGGCCTGCCGGTTGTAGTGCCGTACTCGTGCCCTTTGTCGCGAATGTACTGTCCGATTTCGTTATCCAGTTCCGAAGGGAATGGCCCTGCACCGACTCTTGTCGTATATGCCTTGGAGACACCGACAAACTCATCGACCATTTTCGCGGGCACACCCGAACCGGAGGGCATACCGAGCGCGCTTACATTTGCGCTGGTTACGAAAGGAAACGTGCCGTGGTCGATATCGAGCATACTGCCCTGCGCGCCCTCGAAAAGAATCGATTTGCCTTCGGCAATAGCGCCGTGCACATATTCAGTCGTATCTATGGTAAATGGCAGAAGTTTTTTTGCGTAGGATTTACATTTTTCGATTATCGCCCCGGCATCCATCGGCTCGGCTTTATACAAGGCCGAAAACAATTTGTTTTTGTAATCCACAATCGTTCGCAGTTTCGTCTCAAGTGTTGCGAGGTCGCGCAGGTCGCCCATTCGCACGGCGCAACTTCTGCCCATCTTGTCGGCGTTGCAGGGGCCGATGCCGCGAATAGTCGTGCCTATTTTCTTCTTGCCGAGCGCCTCCTCGCGCAACTGGTCTTCTTTCTTGTGATAATCCAGCACCAAATGGGCGTTTTCACTGATAAAGAGACGTTTGTCTAATTTGATGCCTTTTAGGGCGAGGGAATCGATTTCACCAAGCAGCGTTTCGGGGTCAACGACGACCGCGTTTGTTATTACGCACATTGTTTTGGGCCTGACCGCGCCGCTGGGCAAAAGGTGCAGCGCGAATTTGTCGTTGCCCACCACAACGGTATGTCCGGCGTTTGCGCCCCCGTTATAACGAACGACAACGTCGCTGTCTTCGGCGAGAATATCTACGACCTTACCCTTGCCTTCATCGCCCCACTGCAATCCTATAACGCAACGATTCACGCTCAACCTCTTAATTTATGTTTAATATAACCGGCAAGCCCCCAAGTTTATCCTGGGGGTTTATGAAGAGCAAAGTTTAATCGCCAATAGGAAGGATTTCAACTTATTTTCGCGACGAGATGGTCCAGTATGGCTTTCAGGTTATCGTAGTCCCCGTCGCTGATTTTACGGTCGATTTCCTTGCCGTCAGGAGTTTTATAAGTAAAGGTGAAGTGCCCCTTCGCGTCGAAATCGGTCTTGTCGATTTTCTGGACTGAGTCGTAAGGGATGCTGATTTTGCCGTCGATTACAAGGGCGTTGTCTTCCGCGACAACTTTCTTATTGCGGATAACCAGCAAATAGACGCCTAACAACATCGCCGCGCCCACAAGATAAGCCGGCGCTTTTTGATTAAATACCATTGTGCCGTCGGGCTTGCCGTCAGGGGAATGCTTTTCCTTGAACGACTCATTGAAGCGGCCATCATAAACGCAATAAGCAGCGAAACCAACCAGGACAGCCATATAAATCAGATAAGTTTTTATCTTGTACTTGCTTACGGGAGCTACGAGTGCCATAGCCAATCTCTTTCAATGTTTATGTCAGTCGTTTTTGCGCGATAACATTGATAAGCGGGTGAACAAGATTTGGGACAATTTTGTCCGCCATCAACTCATCAGCGAGCATACACTGCCGTTCAAACGACTCCAGCATATCGAATTTGCCGGAGGCGGCGCGATACTGGCGAACGGTAAAAGACAAGCTTATCGCCTCTTCGAGCGTCTGCGGCGACTTATCGGGGTCATAAATACTGGTTCGGGATTCTACGCTGATTCTCGCCTGGGTCCGGCAGTCCTCGGACAGTGCCACTACTATCGAAGGCGAATGGTCGATTGCCTTCGTGAGCGGCAGGTCCAGCAGGCAATTAAACGCCGAGGAACCAAGCGCCTCGGCGATAATCTGGTCGTGATTGCCGACGCAGTAAAAATCCATAGCGTAGGTGATATCCAGGGAGTCCACGTCGAGGTGGCTTATCCCAAGCATATATGGTATCAGGCCGAGGACAAACTTGTCCTGGCTGTAAACCTCCTCGAAGTCCACCGGGTTGACGATGCCTGAGCCGACGCGGTCTGTTTCGAGGGCCACCCAGCGATACTGGCCGCTGTTGTGGTCCTCTTCGAGGCAATACTCGCTGTTTTCCCGCCGGGCAAAACAACCCATAGTGGGATATTGCTTTTGAATACGCTCAAAAAACGCGAGAACGGTATCGCTCTGGAGAGGCAGGTCAAGCTCGGTGTTGACAAACATATCCAGGTAAAAGTCATCGCACAGGGAACTATAGCCGTTGGCCATAATCAAAGGCACTCTCTACATATACAACCCAAACACACTCGGTCGTATCCGCACACGGCGGATATCCCCAAATCCGAGTCCGCTGTCAATTATACGTTAAAAAGTGCGCTTTGCCAGATTTTTTTGAGCCGGATTTGCAACCGAATAACCCGGCAGGTACGGCAAATCTCAGAGCGGTCTTTCAATTTTACCGGCCACCGGCCTTTATTGAGGCGCCAGCGTCGCCAAAAACGGCTGAAAATGCTTGTGTTTTAAGATGAATATGATAATTTGCGGCTTTGCGAAAGATAACTTATGTTTGACAATATTGTTAAATCAATCATACTTGGCATCGTGGAAGGAATAACGGAGTTCTTGCCCGTCTCCTCAACGGGGCACTTGATTTTAGTGAACCAGTGGATACGTTTCAGCGAACCATTCACCACAATGTTCGACATTGTAATTCAATTGGGCGCTATCCTTGCGGTAGTAGTTTATTTTTGGAAACGCCTTTGGCCTTTTGGCAAGGGGCAAGAACAAACTAAAGCCGCAACTGAAATCTGGTTTAAAACGATTTTAGGCGTTATACCGGCGATTATTCTGGGAGCATTGCTTGGCAAAAAAATCGAGGAAAACTTGTTTAATCCCTGGGTGGTAGCGACTGCTTTATTGCTCGGCGGCATCATTTTGATTTATATTGAAAAACATCACTCAAATCATCGCTTTATATCTGTTCACGAGATACCAATTCAAACGGCTTTTTACATTGGTGTGATTCAATGTTTAGCGATGATTCCCGGCACTTCCCGTTCCGCCGCGACTATTATCGGCGCAATGCTGCTTGGCGCGTCCCGGCCGGCGGCGGTAGAATTTTCCTTCTTCCTGGCTATTCCAACAATGGTCGCGGCCTCCGGATACAGCTTACTCAAACATGGGTCGTCAATGACCGCCGCCGAGTTTGTTATTTTGGCAGCGGGTTTTATAACCGCTTTTTTTACTGCTTTGATAGTAATTAAGCTTTTTGTGAATTACATCCAGCACCGAGACCTTAAACCGTTCGGCTACTATCGCATCGTACTGGGAGCAATAATCTTTATTTTCTTCTTCCTGAGATAACGCTATTTCAGTATCCAGAACTTGGCCGCAATAATCAACGCAATTCCCGCGTACATCCCCGCCATCAAATCGTCGGCGAGAATCCCCCAGCCGGCGGGCAGTTCTTCCAGCCGATACGATGGCCAGGGTTTGACCGTGTCAAACAAACGAAACAAAAAATAACCGAGCACGGCAATCGAAACAATCTGACCGCCCGACACATCAGCCATAATCAAGGGCATCGCCAGAAACGTCAACGCCTGTCCCGCAATCTCATCGGCCACCACCTCATTGGGGTCTTCATTGCCCGTCGCGGCAACCGCGACATGTGAAAATTTCACACAGACAACCGAACCCGCCACTATAAGCGCAACCATCAGCGACGCCGCGAGCGCACCGGAACCGCCGAGATAATAAACAAGACCAAAGATAATCGCGGACGGCAATGACCCCCACGAGCCGGGCGCCAGAGGCAGCCAGCCAAGTCCAAAACAGGATGTAAGTAATCTCTTAATAGCCATCCATTATTGATGATTGATTATTGATTATTTTTTCAATGCTCCTTCAATCATCAGTTATCAATAATCAATAATCAATTAAATTTCTTTTAATGTTTTCAGGCAGAAACGGTCCGTCATACCGGCTATATAATCACAGACAGCCCGCTGGAGGCCCTGTTTCTCAATAAAACGCTGGAAGTAGCCCGGCATAAGCTGAGGTTGATTGCAAAGATGCCCGAAAAGCCCGGTAAGCCACTGCTCGACTTGTTTGGCCGTAGAAAGCAGTAAAGGATGCTGGTAAAAATTCGTGAGAAGGAATTGTTCCAGCTCTTTTAACTGGGCGCTGCTTTTTTCGGACAGGATAATCAGGTTTTCCCGCCGGCTATATATGTCGTCGAGCGTTTTAATTTTCGCCTTACGGATTTCCAGGGCGCTTTGCTCGATGCACTCGCCGACAAGTATATCTATGATGGCCTTGGCCGTCCTCGTCCGGCGGACGATTCTATCCTCAATCCTGTCCACCTGCGCCCGCTCTTTGGCATCCCGAAATAATTTTATACCCCCTAATTGCTCCGCATCAATCATGTCGGCCCGCATACCATCCTCGAGGTCGTGCGAATTAAAGGCAATCATGTCCGCGACATTCGCTATTTGGCCTTCGAGCGAACAATTAAACTCAGGGAAATCGACGTCTTCGGGTTTATCGTATGGGCTGCTGTGTTTTGCCAGCCCCAGCCGGGTTTCATAAGTCAGGTTAAGTCCCGCAAAATCCGGATAAGGATGCTCAAGCAGGTCAACGACTCGCAGTGACTGCCTGTTGTGCTCGAAGCCGCCGAAAGCAGCCATCAATTTATTGAGGACACTTTCTCCGGTATGGCCGAAAGGCGAATGACCCAAATCGTGTGCCAGGCAAATCGCCTCGGTCAGTTGCTCGTTGAGACCAAGCGCCCTTGCGATGGTCCTGCCAATCTGGGCGACCTCGATTGTATGAGTAAGGCGAGTACGGTAGTGGTCATCAAGACCCGGCGTGAAGACCTGCGTTTTGCCTTCGAGCCGGCGAAACGCGGCACAGTGAATTATCCTGTCACGGTCGCGGTCAAAATCCAGACGGTAGGGATGCGGCTCTTCGGCAAACAGCCGGCCTTTGCCGGATTTCTCACTGACCGCGTAAGGGACAAGCTCTGAACGCATAATTTTTCAGCCACAGAGAAACAAATGCTTTTTTTAGCCACAGAGGCCACAGAGAACACAGAGAACACAGAGAATTTTAACCGCGGATTTCACAGATTACACGAATTTTTTTGCCACCGATAAATCGTCCTTCACTTAGACCAAATCGATTTAATTGCCTCAAGCCACCCCAAGAGATGAAGAATCGTAAGCACCGCTGCAAAAAAAGCAACAATAGCACCTATAATCCCTAATAGTTTCCTGATGATGCCTTTCTTTTTCTCTCCTATTACCGTTTGTTCATAAACAGAAGCATTGGTTCCAATCTGTAGATTTTTTGCTTGTACATTTTCGATTCGTACATTGATAGGTACATTTTGCTCTGTTTCTGCTTGCTTTTTCGACGGCAGAACCTCAACTATTTTCTTTAGCTTTCTAAATTCGTGAATAATAGGGTCTAAGTCTTCAGGCCGATTAGATTCGAGAGCTTCCCATAATGCAGTCGTATGCCCCAACACGTAAGAAGAATAAAATTCCACACTATATCTCAACGGAACTACTTCTATATCAATTTTATTTATTAAAGGTTGGATGTTTTTTGCCCAATAATTGCCCCTGATGTTTTGATTATATGCCTCGACCCGTCTTTTTTTCTGATCAGTCTTTACGTTTATCTCTGACTCCGCAATTTGTTTAATTCTATGTTGGGTTTTTTCGTCTTCAGCCCCCATACTATCATTTAGACTATTTTTATCTTTGAAAATTAGAATCTTGTAATCTGAGATAAACTTCGGCAAGATTTCATTCAAAAATCGCTGGAGTTCGCTTATGGATAGTTTTTGAAATCGCTGTTTCAATAAATCGATTGCTACATCTCCGCCAAATAACATAGCTGCCACTTCGTCTTCTGTGCCGTTACATATCTCTTTGACTTGTCTTTCGTCGAGTGTGAATTTGTTATTGAAAGCCAACTTAAGAAGGTGACCGACTGGAAGATTACTATGATTATTTAAATCCTGTTCTATTGCTTCTTTAGCGTCTGGCTCTTCTATTTTAAGATTTAGAAAATTCTTCTTTTCCTCTTTTAATCGTTCGAGAAGCGAAACTATCTTGTCGTATGTTTTCGCTGTCTGCTTATCCATTATTTTCCGCAATACCTTCCGCTCCTCACAGCCAGCCGCAGTTCGATACACGTTTACATTTTTTTCTCATAACCAAGTTTGCTCATTAAAGCTGTCTGTATTACTCCTATTTGGGTTGTGGGTGTTAGAGACATTAGAACTAAAGTGATAACCGGCCAGAGAGCAGAGACGACTCCAAGAAGATACCTTCTGCTTACTATAAAATAGATCCCTATCCCAATGGACACAGGCCATTTTAGAATAATCACAAACGGGCCCAATCCAACTAACATGATACTCACAAATTTATAGCGTATGAAAATCCATCCCCATGTTAGAACTACCAATGCTACCGTAACATACCACCAAGGAAACGTCAAAAACAGAAGAGGAGCTATCAACTGTCCAATAAATAAGGGCCATTCCCCCCATTCGCATGACCGCAACCAACACCATCTTAAGTTTTGTTCGTCGTTATAGAGGGACGGATCATGTACCACCCAATCCTTGACTTGTCGCCAGATTCCTTCGTTTGCCATCTGTTTAGACTTTCTTAAGGTCGGTCTGGGCAGAGACGACCACATTGGTTTTTACTGAAAAACTTTAATTTTTCCTATTTTCATAACGAGACAATTTACTACAAATTGGGGTTTTATACAACCGTTGCTTACCTTTTTCCTTGATTTGTCAGCTAGAACTTGAGTAGAATGATGTCGATAAAGGCAAGATGGCGCAGGAATAATAATGTCCATTTTTCGTAAAAAACCTAAAAATCCTTTTGACGAGTTCAAAGGGAAACCTCTTGATGAAGTTCCCCCTGAGATTCGTTCTAAATCAACATGCCTTAAAATGATCTTTTGGGTAAAAGCTTGTCTTTTAGATATTTATGCTGATCATAAATTAGCATTGTCTCCTCGAGCCAAACTTGCTGTAGATATATTCTTTTTAGGAAGTATTGACTATCTATGCCAATGTCATAATTTAGACGATGAATGGTATGGAATCACAGCCGATGAAGTCTTCCGCACAATTAGTCCCCCCTTCTCAGAACTGGCTGGGGCCACTCTGATTATCAATTATAACAACTTCCGCGAACACGCTTTCTCATCCAAAATTCTTGATGATGGTTTTAATTTGTGCCAAAAATGGTTTTCCCGTGAAAATCCCCACGCCTCTATGGCACTTTGGCATTTCGTTAACGAGTGGAACGAAACTCCTGAACTCCCCAAAGGATTAGAAATGAAGGACTTATTTCGATATTTTTGGGATCACGGTGGATCTCAATTTATTAACAATGCGTCAGGCGATTCCGAATAATACTTTGGGTTGCACTTATTTTCACCTTGTTTCTTTTGATTTGTGTCTTCTTTGTGCTTTTTAGCGGCAATAATTAAAAAACTCTGTGCTCTCTGTGTCCTCTGTGGCTAAAAAAATACGAGGCTTCTGTGGCCAATAATTTTACAGAACCGGAAGACCGTTTTGGGCGCTTGTTTGTTTTAATACCGCCAGAAGCTCCGTCAAACTCTGGCTGATGAGGTATGTATCGCTGCAAACACGGACAAAATTGGTATCGCCGTTCCAGCGAGGGACAACGTGGATGTGCATATGGTCGGGCAATCCCGCTCCGGCGCATCTGCCGAAATTGATACCGATATTAAAGCCGTGCGGCTTAATCGTAAGAGAGAGAACCTTCTGGGCGTCTCTTGCCATTTTGGTCATTTCAAGAAGTTCCTCGTCGTTTGCCTCACTGAAATCGGGAATATGCCGGACAGGCGCGATGAGCAGATGCCCATTATTATAAGGGAAGCGATTCATCACCGCGATGCAGTTTTTTGAACGCCACAGAACAAGATTATTATCGTCATCCTGTGGAGTTTTTATATTTTTGCAGATAAAGCACTCGCTTTTGTCGGCGAGGCCCTGGATGTATCCGATTCGCCACGGAGCCCAAAGATTTTTGCGCTTCAATTTTACACCTCCATGCGCTACGGCCGGCCCTTAAAAAAACTATTTACCGGGAACAGACGGCGCAAGAAGCTCCATTGTCATGTTCTGGTCAATAGTTATCTGCGGATTGATACCGCCCAGGCCCATAGGCAACGACGCACTGGCGTGCACCGTATAGCTTTGACTGTATCGTTCGGTTCTTCCGGCATCTATGTTGAAAAGCTCCTGTCCATGGCCCTGTAAATCGAGCGTTTTGTACTCGCGCAGAAATCCGAATATTCCGCTCATCTGGAATGGCTCGGTATAAGGGACGGGCCATTCGGGAGGATTCGGCCACAGCAGAGAATAGGAACTATCGATTACGGCTATCCGGTTATTGGCATCCTGAACACGTATTTCCGACAGCGTGTAATTGACGTCTCTGGCAGCGAACAGAACCATCGTGGCAGGCACGGCAAGCACGGACTTCCACTTGTCGCCGACGGCGACACCTTTGGTGGGATTACTTATGCTCGATACCGAATCCCACAGGAACCACTGCATCGCAATAACATCGAAAAGCATATCCGGGTCTTTAATGAGACCTTTGCTTCTGTCGGCCCTGAATGCCCGCTGCCCCACTTGAAGAAGCACGTCGCGAAACCCTGAACCGTCCACAATTTTGCCCCTGGCGTCAACGGTAAACGTCCAGCTCTTGCCGGCGAAACCTTCCGCCGCCTCCTGCCAATTCTGCTGGCGGGGCGATTCCGACGTGCGTTTTGCCTTTGCGGATTCACAATCGGCCCTTATTGTCGAAACACCGTAGGGGTCAACTTTGACTGGAGTGTATGAAACAACCATCTCCAGCGATTCCGACGACTTGTTGATTTTGCTCGGCCCCCCACCCCTCATCGGCCCCCAGTCCACCGCCATATTCCTGCTGTTGACGAACTTGTATTTAAGGGTCTGGCCGGGCTTGAAATCAACCGTCAATAATACTTTACGGGACGACGGCGCCGACGTGCAGCCGCCGATAATCCCTGCAATCAAAGCCACTACAAGAATTTTTGTCCGGCTCAACTTTGGTTCCTTTCGCTCAAACCCGATTATTTAACTCTTTCAATGCTGTAAACGCGGGAAGCGGACATCTTTAACACCACCGGCTCGCTGGTATCACCCTGCTTTGCCGGAAGCGCTACAGTCCAGCTTGCCTCTAAATCTTCGTGGTAATTTTCTATCCTGCCTGCTTTCAAATCAAACTCGCCGCCGCCGGTGTATGAATCGTTCGTGTCAAACGTTTTCGGCACACCAATCTCTGCCTGCTGACCGCGGTATTTTGGTTCAACCTCGGATGCAGGTATCGTGTTCATATCGATAACCGCAATCTCGCGGCCCCCCACGTCTCGTATTTCTTTGAGCGTGTAAATCTTCTCGTATGATTTAAGGCCCATCTTGCCAAACGCAAAGGTCTTGATTCTGCTCCACTTCTCGCCGGGCTTAAGCATTTCCTGCCCATGTTCCGGCAACTGCATCGCCCCATGCCTTTCCATTATTGCCTCAGGATACAAAATGCTGACTCCTGCATCTCCGGAGGGGGTGCCGTCTTTCATCGTCATCATAGCATGCGGCAGGTCATCTACCGCAGATATATTGTTCGACGGACTGAATTCTATCAGATAGGTTTGGCCGATTAATTTCATTATTGGATCGTTGGCGTCCGAACGTCTGGAACTGTCAAAATCCACCGAGGCCGTATTCTTATTTGAAAAAAGACATTTCACTCCATCGATTGTGACCAGGGCAACTGCTATGCCATTGGGGTCCACACTTTGTATGTGCTGCGTAAGGACCATTTCGACCCGTTCTTCGTTGAAGTTCTCCTCAAAAACCGCTTTATCAGGGACGGGCCCCTGCCATTTTGTGGTCCGACGGGCCTGGGTTGTAATCTTATAGGTGGCCAGGTCGCCAATAGCCGGTCTCAACGCGATTTTCACCTGTGCTTGTGCTGGCGCCTTTACTGGTGCTGGCGCTTGTGCCAAGGGTTTGGCTTCGGTTCCGCCGGACTGGGCCTTCTGCTCACAGCCCCACACGAACACACTGCAACATATACCCGCGACGACTACACATCTTAAAATACTGTTTGTTGTCATAATTTTGGTCTCCCAGTTAATTTAGCTTGCCCAAATTAAAACGGTTATTATACCCCGTTCTGATGCTAATACAACCTATTTTTCTTCAACAGCAGCCGTCAAATCGTTACAATATACGTTTTGAAAATGCCCAGGTTTGGGCACAACTTTGCAGAAAGGAAAACAAATGAGAAGCGACACAATAAAGAGCGGTTTTCAGCGAGCGCCTCACCGCGGGCTGCTGCACGCCTGCGGTATAGCCGACGCTGACATCAACAAACCATTCATCGCCATCGCAAACAGTTTTTGCGAGATAGTTCCCGGCCATGTTCATCTCAACAAGGTGGCACAGATTGTCAAGCAGGCCGTGCGAGAAGCGGGCGGCGTGCCTTTTGAGTTCAACACGATAGCCGTCTGCGACGGAATCGCGATGGGCCATACGGGTATGAAATACTCGCTTGCCTCGCGTGAGATAATCGCCGACTCGGTCGAGACAATGCTTCAGGCACACTGTTTCGACGGGATGATTTGCATTCCGAACTGCGACAAGATTATACCCGGTATGCTGATGGCGGCCGTCCGGCTGAATATCCCCACGATTTTTGTCTCCGGCGGGCCTATGGCGGCTGGAAAAACCAAAGACGGCAAAACTGTTGACCTCATCAGCATCTTTGAAGGCGTCGCTAAATTCAACGCAGGCAAAATCAACGAAGAGCAGTTGAAAGAACTCGAAGCCACGGGTTGCCCCACCTGCGGCAGTTGCTCAGGAATGTTCACCGCCAACTCGATGAATTGCCTGTGCGAGGCAATCGGTATCGCGCTACCGGGCAACGGCACGATATTGGCGGTCAATCCCAAACGCGAAGAGCTTTATAAACAGGCGGGCAGGCAAATCATCCAGTTAATCGAAAAGAATATCAAACCATTAGATATAATCAGCGCCAAATCTATGGATAACGCCCTGGCGCTTGATATGGCAATGGGCGGCTCGACAAATACCGTCCTGCATACGCTGGCAGTCGCAAGCGAGGCGGGTATTAAATATGACCTTGACCGGATAAACAAAATTTCCGCCAGATGCCCGAATATCTGCAAGGTCTCGCCATCGAGTCCGTTCCACGTCGAGGATGTCGATTCGGCAGGCGGTATCAGCGCAATACTCAAGGAGGTAAGCAGGGTCCCGAAACTGCTCAATCTCGACACGCTTACCGTTACGGGCAAAAAATTAGGCGAAAATATCGCGAACGCGAAAATTAACAATACCGCGGTAATCCACACAATCGAAAACGCCTACTCAAAAACCGGCGGATTGGCCATACTCAAAGGCAATCTCGCACCAAAAGGAGCCGTAGTCAAAATGGCGGGCGTCACACAGAATATGCTCACCCACAAAGGCCCTGCCGTCATTTTCGACAGCCAGGAAGAGGCGGGCGAAGGAATCCTTGCGGGCAAGGTCAAGGCGGGCGACGTCGTAATTATCCGCTACGAAGGCCCCAAAGGCGGCCCGGGTATGCAGGAAATGCTCAGCCCCACAAGTTATATTGTTGGCGCAGGTCTCGGCGAATCAGTCGCCCTCATTACCGACGGCAGATTCAGCGGCGGCACACGCGGCGCCTGCATAGGCCACGTCAGCCCCGAAGCCGCGGTTGGTGGACCAATCGGACTGTTGAAAAAAGGCGACATAATCGAAATCGACATACCCCACAACAAGATAAATGTGAAACTGTCCGCCAAGGAACTCGCTGCTCGAAAGAAAAAATGGAAGCCGAGAAAACCAAATATTACAACCGGCTGCCTTGCCAAATATGCCGCTATGGCAACAAGCGCAGACACAGGAGCAGTACTGAAGTGGTAGCTCACACCACGATATGTGATGTGACAATAATCGATAATCGATTCAGACCGTATCCAGCAGGATGCGACACAGGGACTAACGATAGGCGAGAAAGTCCTATAAAATCTTTTGTGCTTGAAAATCCTGTGGGAAATTGTTAGAAGAATGTAGCGGAGGAGTGGAAGTTAAATTTCACTCCCGGCTCGGCGAAATTACTTCTCACCGCCAAGACCGCAGAGTTCGCAGAGTTTATAAATTTGTTTTTTCTCAGCGTTCTCCGCGTGCTCGGC
Organism: Phycisphaerales bacterium; assembly: GCA_003170415.1. GTDB lineage: Bacteria > Planctomycetota > Phycisphaerae > Sedimentisphaerales > Anaerobacaceae > Fen-1362. The sequence continues at coordinate 21,137 of PMZJ01000015.1, forward strand.
GGTAAATATCAGTAAAAACCGAGACGAGCCCCGCCGGTAATCAGAACGGAAACTGGTGCTGTTGTTTTTTGGGTTGCCAATGGACGTTAACAGGACAAAGGAAAACGGGGGGGCAAGTCCGCAGGATAGTCAGGGAAAGTTTGTCCCGACCTGCCAGATATGCGGAGAAAAGCACTGGCCGCATCATCCCCTCGCGCCCTGCTTCAACGCCAAAAAAGTAAAAGAAAAAGCCAAAGCGGAGGCGGCGGCAAAGGCGCTTGCTGAAAAACAGGCGAGAATTGACGCCAAACTTCAGGCAAAAGAGCAGGCCCGCGCGGAGAAGCTCGCGAGAATCGAGGCCAAATCACAGGAAAAAGCCGACAGGCAGGCATATTACGATGCGATAAAAAAAGCGGAGGAGATTGCGAACCAGGAGTCGCAGGCAAGGGCCGAAGCACAGAGAATCGCTCAGGCAGAAACAAGGGCAAGGATCGTCGCGGAAGAAAAAGCAAGAACCGAAACCGAGGCGAGAATAAAAGCTGAGCAGCAGACGCGAATCAAACTTGAGGAGAAGACCCGCGATTTTCAGGAATCGCGGCGGCAAATCGAGGAGCGATTGCAGGCCGAATTAGCTGCCCGAACCCAATTACAGAAACAGATTGACGAATACCACCTGCTGATTAGCGAGATGCGGGAAAAGCTCGAAGCCCAGACAAAAGCCCGTAACGCCGTTGAACAGCAGGTTCACATCGAATCACAGGCACGGTCGCAGGCCGAATCGGCTTTGGAAGAAAAAGCAAGTACCTTTGGCAAAGCAATAGAGGATATACAGGTAAAACTGAATGCCCAAACACAGGCATTGGAAGAGACCGAAGGCAAACTCAAACAACATATCGAGAACTTGGTGCAGACCGAAATCCGGCTGCGGGCAGAAGAACAGGCCAGGCGCGAGGCGGAGGAGAAATCCGAAAGAGAGACGCAGGCGAGAAACATTGCCGAGGAGCAGGCCAAACGACAGGGTGAACAGAGAATCAAGGCCGAGACGCGAGCCGAGCAGGCCGAACATCAGGTGCAGATAGAGGCGCAGGCGAGAATCAAAGCCGAACAACAGACACGAGCTGAATTGGAAGAAAAGGCAAGAGTTTTCGGCCAGTCAATTGCGCGACTCGAAGAGCGATTCAATACCGCCGCAGAAGCAAAACAACACGCCGAAGAGCAATTACGCCTTGAGATGCAAGCGCGCCTCGAAGCTGAAACGAGAGCGAAAAATATCGCGGCAGCACTGGAGCAACTACAGTCGCAGTTCGACTCGCAAACCAGCAAACAAGCGGATACCGAACAGCGCCTTCAAACGGAAATTCAGAAGCGAACCGCCGCAGATGAGAAGACACATCTGCTAAGCGAAGAAGTTGTCAAAGAGATAGCAACGGCACAAGCCGAACAACAAGCCAGAATCGAGGCGGAAAACAAGGCAGAAGCCGCGATACAGGCCACTATGCAAACCGAAAGGCATACGAGAGCAGAGTTGGAAGAAAAGGCGACACTTTACGGCCAGACGATAGCAAGGGCGGAAGAAAAAATCAGGACGCTGACGGAGACATTCAACCAGGCCGAGGAAAAACTAAACGCGGAGACAAAGGCCAGAGCTCTCGCTGAACAGCACGCAAAATCGATTTCAGAACAGCTAACCGAGTTAGCTGAACAACTTGAATCGCAGACAAACGCGAGATTGGAAGTCGAGGAAAAACTAAAGGCAGAAAATCTGGCGAGGTCGAAGGCCGAGCGGGTTGCCGCCAAAACAGCCGAGGAGAAACTGCAGGCGCAAACCGTCGCACAAACCGAAACACAGGCGCGGGCCGAAACGGAGCAAAAAACCAAAAACATAATCGAATCGGTGGAACGAAAAGCCAAAGAAGCAATTGAATCCGCGGAGCGAAAAGCCGGGGAGGCGATTGAATCAGCAGAGCGGACAAGACAACAGGTAAAGACCGAACTTCAGGAACAAATAAAGGGCTTTACAGAAACGCTGTCGAAAATTCAGGAGCAGTTGAATCAGGAAATCGAGGCCAAAGTCACGGCCCAACAACAGATTAGAACGCTTACGGCGACAATTGAGCAATTAAGGGAGCAGACCTCCGCACAATCGCAGAACAGGGCCACCGCCGAGCGCAGCGTGAAGGAGCTTGGCGATGCGATTGCCGAGGTCCGCAGAAACCTTGAGACACAAATCCAGGCAAGAAACCAGGCCGAGAAACAACTGGAAGCTGAATCAGCCGCGAGAACAAATGCCGAAGAAAGGGCAGACAGTTTGGCGGCGGCGCTTGCCAAAGCACAGGGCAAAGCGGAAGCCGAAGAGAGGACAAGACGATTATCGGAGGAAAAGGCCCGCTTTGAAATCGAGGCCAAAGCGAAAGCCGAACTGCAATCGCACGCACAGTTGGAAGAAAAAGCAAAAGCATACGGCGAGGCAATAGCGACCGCCCAGGAAAAAGCCAAGTATTACGCGGAGGCCCTGACCGAAGCGAAAAACAAGCTGGTTGAAAAGGAACAATCGACAGAAGAAATTCGCGACCGGCTTAACGGCGAAATAAAGACACGTCAGCAGCTTGAAGAACAGGTCGAGCTTTATCGCCGGCAGGTCGCCCAGGCCGAAGCCGGGGCCAAAACGCAGGCCGAAGAAACTGCCAGTATTGAAATGCGGTTACGGAACCAGTTGAATACCCAGGCAAATGCTTACGAGGAACGAATCACCCAGCTTGAAGAAACACTGCTGGCCGAAACAGACGAAGAAGAAAAACTGCGCCGGCAATTAGGAAGTGAAGCCGAAGCAAAAAACGCGGCTGAGCAAAAGGCCGGCGATATGATAAAACAAAAGATGGAGGCATACGAACGGGTCATCGCGGCAGCAGAAGAACAGCTTAAAAGCGAATCACGAAAGGTCTCGCAAATAGAGGCGCAGCTAAAAACAATACAGCAGGCAAAAGCCGATGTCGAACGAAAATTGGCCGAGGAAACCGAATACAGAATCTCAGCACAGGAAAATCTCAGGACCTACGCCGACCGCCTGGCTGAACTCGAAAAGAGTCAGGCGACTCTTGCCGCCACAAACGGCGAGGCACTGAAGAAAATAGTCGCCGAGACCGAAGCGAAAGAGCAGACGCAAAAACAGATGGAACTGCTGGCTGCCGAAATAACCAGGGCCGAACAGGAATTGCGCCAGGAGCGTCAGGCAAGAGTTGAACTGGAACAAAAACTCAAGGCAGAAACGGACGCGAGATTGAAGGCCGAAGAGAACGCACAGGCGGAATCGCAGAGACGCGCCGAAATAGAAGAGGAGTTGAGCGTCCAGAAGGAATTGACGGCCCAGGCAAACGCCGAAGCGGGGGTACAGGAGGAGGCAATTGCGAAGGAAAGAAAACCGTTGCCGTTCCAAATTCGCGAAATACCCGCCCCGCCAAAGACACAGCCCTGCGACTGCTGTGGCCGAAACGACCTCTCGCTAAACGAACTGCACAAAATTGATTCCGGCCACTTATTTTGCCCCGACTGCTTCGCCGCGTTAAGAAGATAAGGTCTCGCCTTTCGGCCTGCCCGACAAAGCGCAAGCGAAGACGGAAACGCAGCGAAGAAGGGCCTGCCTCAGGAGGAAAGCGACAGGCCCCCATTTCAAAAAGTTACTTCGCAACTTTAAATTCGTATTTATGAACGATGTCCTTGCCCTGACCCGTCAGTACCAAGCCACTATCGTCGTCGAGACCCTTACCCTGACCGGTCAATGTGAACCCGGCACCGGTCTTTTCGTAGAGGAAATCCTTGCCGCTGAACAAATCCTTGGGCAGTCCCGCGGGAAGCTCATCCGGCAACTTGCCCGTCTTTACCCTGACTAAATAAATGTCAATCCCCGCAAGAACAGCGTTGAACTGCGTTCTGTCCCTTGTATCTATCGTCACAAATCGGTTAATTATAGGAAACACAACCCTCGCTATAACCGCCTCGGGCTTCTCCTTGACAACATTCTCAATTTCTTTATTTAAATCTTCCAGTGCCTGCTTTGCTTGTGGATAAGGTAAATCATAATCGATTTGTACCCTGGATAGAATGCTTTGATAATACTCTGTTGCCATGACGTAGAACTCATTATCGTCATGCTGGCGTAGAACCTGTTCCGCCTTATTCAGATCATCTTTGGGTAGACCTAAATCACGAACCCCTTCAATCAGTTCTTTCCTGTCTGTAGGCTTTATAGAAACAAATTTAGCTTCATTTCCAATCGCTGTTCTCATCGAAGGAACTCTGCTGGATATATCAGTAAGCTGTGCTCCAAGCCACTCCAGCGTTTCGGTACTATTTGATACATGCGGCAGAATATCCATGATACACTTGTTTGCCATAGCGCAAATTGCGTTGCTTACTAATACCTGAATTGCCGTATCATTGCCGGCGTGTATGCCCATCTTATGAATCGCAATACATCTCTTCAATGCCTCTTTGTAGTCACCTTTTTCGGCAAGCATCCTTGCGTCGGCAGCGAGTACGTATGCCATCTGCCTGCATTTAGCAAGCTCAGGCATTCGCAAGCTCACACCTTCCGAGAGGTCATACCCCCAGTCGCAATGACTAATGTCCGCGGCAGTAACCGCATACTTGATTACACGGCGATTTCGCTCAACGTATTGACGAACCTGATCGTCCGGCTTTGCCTCGCCCTTGCCCACAGCTGCCAACATTTTGCCAAGAGCATCACTCGGCTCTTCCTTGAGTATAAAAGCTTTATAATAAAGCACTGCCGCATTGTCCGGCGGGTAAGCAAACGCCTGCCCAGCCGAAGCCAGCAATACTGCACCAATCAAAATGCCTTTTAATGTCGTTTTCATAAATCATTCCTTTCCGGCTTTTTGCCGTTCTAATTCAGCAGCCCACCAATTGATGATACATTTGTGTTTTTTTGCCCTAACATCTTAAACACCTTGTTGCTTTGCTCATCTACCGCGTCCAGACCGCCTTGCCGATACGCCAGCGATAAGGACAACATGGACAGCATCTTTGTCGGGGACCTGTCTTCCACTAAAACTGGAACCATTTGTTCGGCGCGTCTGTTGAACCTGTTGTGCGAGAGCAAAATCACAAAAGCCACGATTGCAATTACAGCCGCTATCCTGACAAGCGGACGCACCCACGAAAATCGCCGGACATTCGGACGCGTCCTTGCTCGCGAGATAAGCTCCTGATACTCGGCCGAGTATTTTTGCTTCCATTGTTCGCCGTCGAATTCGACCTTGCCGGAATCAATCGTCTTTTTGAGCTGTTCATCCAGCCATTTTTCATTTCGCTCGTTCATAGTTGGCCCTCGCGAAACCCCTTTTGTTTCAGATATTCAGCAATTTTCTCTTTTGCCCTTCGCAGCCGGCCGTTTATCGCCTGCTCCGAAATACCCAGCGTCTTTGATATCCGCTCATAAGGCAATCCGTCATAGTAGCGAAGGTAAATAACTTCTCTTGCCTCAGGCGCAAGACCGGCGACCGCTTCACGAACCGCCTCGGTATCAGGCGAATCGTCCTGCCTGGCAGGTAATTTCGAAAGCTTATCGGCATCATAAATTCTCCGCTGCTTGCGACCAATATCGTTTGCCGAATTCCTGCATATAACCCCAAGCCAGCTTGCGAACCGCTCGGCGTGTCGTAATTCGGGCAGTTTCACCGCCGCAACGGCAAAGGCCTGCTGGGCAGCATCTTCAGCAAGATGTCTGTCTCCGATTACGGAGTGAGCAATCGCAACCATAGCCGGGTAATACCGCCCGCACAGCTCCGTAAAGCTGTCGCCATCGCCCTGCTGGGCCGATTCCACCAACTGCCTGTCCGGTCTTTCGGTCATTAACTTGTCATCTCCAACGCATTGGGCTTCGCCGGCGAGAGCCGTGCTCTCATATTTAAGACGCCCAACACCCCTCAAAATGGGCGCAAAAAAACGATTTTCCCTGCTTTTCCATTATAATCACTGGCCCCCCTGTGCGGAAAATAGATTTGACGCAACGACAACGCATTACTATACTTATTCGCTTAATAATAACAGTGCCAGCATAACTTCGGAGAACAAGGATGGATAAGAACAAAATCATCGCAGAAGGTATAACATTCGATGATGTCCTGCTGATACCCGCCAAGAGCGACGTTGTGCCAAGCCAGGCCGACACAAGAACACGCCTCACCAACAACATTACGATAAATATCCCCCTGGTCTCGGCGGCGATGGATACCGTCACCGAGGCATCATTGGCAATCGCGCTCGCGCAGGAAGGCGGAATCGGAATAATCCACAAGAACCTCGCCATCCAGGAACAAAAAAGAGAGGTTGTGAAGGTCAAACGCTCGGAGAACGGCGTGATATTAGACCCGATTACCCTGTCGCCCGATGATCCGGTCCGAAAAGCACAACAGATGATGAACGAGCAGAACGTCTCAGGCATACCGATTGTCGAGGGCAGAAAACTGCGGGGAATCCTGACCAAGAGAGACCTCAAATTCCTCAAGGACTACGACGCCAAAATCAGTTCGGTAATGGTGAAGAACAACCTCGTAACAGCCCCGCCAAACACAACGCTCGAACAGGCCAAGGGAATCCTGCAGGAACATAAAGTTGAAAAGCTGCTGTTGGTCAACGACGACGGCAACCTGACGGGCCTGATAACGATGAGGGACATCGACAGGGTCGAGCGGTATCCTCTGGCGGCCCGCGACCAGAGAGGCCGATTGAGGGTCGGAGCCGCAGTCGGCGTCCACGATTATGAAAGAGTCGAGGCCCTGATAGCAGCCGAGGTCGATGTAATCGTTGTCGATACGGCCCACGGCCATTCGCAAAACGTCATCGACACCGTAAAATCGATTAAGAGCAATTACAGTATCGACGTCATCGCGGGCAATATCGCAACCGCCGACGCGGCCAAAGACCTCATTGACGCTGGGGTAAACGCCGTGAAGGTCGGAATCGGCCCCGGTGCAATCTGCACAACGAGAATCATCTCCGGAGCGGGTATGCCGCAGGTTTCGGCGATACTGAATTGTGTCTCCGTGGCGAACAAATATAACATACCCGTTATCGCGGACGGCGGCATTCGCCATTCAGGCGATATAACCAAGGCGATTGCAGCCGGCGCATCCAGCGTAATGCTCGGTTCGCTCTTCGCAGGCCTCAGAGAAAGCCCGGGCCAGTTAGTCATCTACAAGGGCAGGCAGTTCAAGGAATACAGGGGGATGGGTTCTCTCGGTGCGATGATAAAAGGTTCCGCCGACAGATACGGCCAGAAAGCCACCGCCTCCAAAGACAAGCTCGTCCCCGAAGGTGTCGAAGGACTGGTGCCCTACCGCGGTTCGCTGGGCGACTTCGTATATCAGCTCGTGGGCGGTCTAAGGGCAGGAATGGGCTACTGCGGAACCAGAAACATAGAAGAGTTAAGGACCAAATCGTATTTCGTCCGCGTAAGCTCCGCCTCGGTCAGCGAATCGCACCCGCACGACATAAAAATAACAAAAGAATCGCCAAACTATTCAACCGTTGAACCTCTTGAGGACTAAACAAATTGTTCGTAGTTCATTGCAACGAACAATGAACACAGAACAACGAACGGAAGACAATGAGTCACGAAACAATTGCGATTCTCGACTTCGGCAGCCAATACGTGCAGCTCATCGCAAGGCGCGTCCGCGAACATAACGTTTACTCTCAAATCTTCCCGGCATCAACTCCCGCAAAGACACTGGCGAAAGAAAACCTCAAAGGAATAATACTCTCCGGCGGCCCAGCAAGCGTCTATGAAAAAGACGCGATAAAATGTGACGAAAAGATTTTTGAACTGGGCGTCCCAATACTCGGCATCTGCTACGGGATGCATCTCGGCTGTCAGATTCTCGGCGCAAAGGTCGTCCCCGCCCAAAACAGGGAGTTCGGCAGAACAAACCTCACCATCACTAACACAACCGGCCTGCTCACTAACCTCCCCGATTCAACAACCGTCTGGGCAAGCCACGGCGACCAGATTGAAGACGCCGACCACGACTTCGTCAAGCTCGCCCACACAAAGACCTGCCCGTTCGCGGCAGTAAAACACAAAAAAAAGAAATTCTTCGGCGTCCAGTTCCACCCCGAGGTCTCGCACACGCCCAAAGGTTCAGTTATCCTGAAAAATTTCCTCTATCGCATCTGCGGCTGCACCGGCGACTGGAAAATGAGCGACTTCGTCGGCGAAACCGTCAAAAAAATCACTAAACAGGTCGGCGACCACACCGTTATCTGCGGCCTCAGCGGCGGCGTCGATTCCTCCGTAACAGCCGCCCTGCTCCACAAAGCAATAGGCGACCGGCTCGTCTGCATATTCGTCGATAACGGCCTCCTCCGCAAAAACGAACGCCAGCAAGTCGAATCCACCTTCCGCGACCACTTCCACATCAACCTGCGCGTCGTTGACTGGTCGAAACAATTCCTGACAAAACTCGCAGGCGTCACCGACCCACAGCAAAAACGCAAAATCATCGGCGCGGAATTCATCGCCGCATTCAAATCCGAGGCGTCAAAAATCAAAAACGCCAAATTCCTCGCACAGGGAACCCTATACCCCGACGTTATCGAATCCGGCGCTAAAGATGGGAATCCAGCGGCGAATATAAAACTGCACCACAACGTCGGCGGATTGCCCAAAGAGCTTGGCTTCGAGTTAGTCGAGCCGTTAAGAGATTTGTTCAAAGATGAAGTCCGCGTCGCCGGCGAATACCTTGGCCTGCCAGAGCACATCGTCTGGCGTCATCCCTTCCCCGGGCCGGGATTAGCGGTACGGGTAATAGGCGAAATAACGCCCAAACGGCTTGAGGTTCTGCGTGCAGCCGATGAAATCCTCATCGACGAAATCAAATCCGCCGGCCTTTACAGGAAAATCTCGCAGGCGCTTGCCATCCTTGTCCCCGTGCAAACCGTCGGCGTTATGGGCGACGGCAGAACTTTCGAAAACGTTATCGCAATCCGTGCGGTCGAAACCACCGACTTTATGACCGCTGATTTTTCACAAATACCTTATGAGGTGCTGGGCCTTATTTCGAGCAGAATTATAAACGAGGTCCGCGGCGTAAATCGTGTTGTGTATGATATCTCGAGCAAACCTCCGGCAACAATCGAATGGGAATAAAAAACAATCGGCGAGTTCAAACCGGCAGGAAAGAATCCTTCGTGCGCGAAGAAATTAGCCAACCGTCGCATCCTGGCGCCTGGTTCTGGGCCGCGATAGTCATCGGGATTCTCATCCGGCTACATTTGATTTTGTTCACACAGGGCACTTACGATGTAGATATATGGAAGCAGCATGCTATAGGCGTGCGTGATCTGGGCCTGACTGGATATTATCATACCAACAGCGAGATGAACCACCCACCATTCATCGGTGTTGCAATTTCTTTGCTGCCGCAAGTGACAAAAGCCACCGGTATCCCCTTCGAAACCCTCCTGCGAATGCCTTTTGCCTTACTGGATGCCGGGACGCTCCTTTTGCTGCTTAATTTGCTCCGTAACAAACGTCATCGTCTCGCGGCGGCGGCCTTTTACTGGCTGAACCCTTTAACAATGATTCTCTCCTCATACCACGGCAACACCGATTCAGCAGTCGCATTTTTCCTTTTGCTGTGCCTCTGGCTGCTCTCAAAAGAAAAACTTGTGTTGGCGGCGGCTGCGATAGGACTAAGTTTATGGGTCAAGCTGCCGGGAATAATAGCAATACCCGCATTCGTGTTTTTTCTTCAGGGATGGCGAAAACGGCTGCTGTTTCTCGCCGTTATCGGATTAGTCGGAGTATCAACTTATCTACCGGCAATTATCAAAGATGCTCCCATCGTTTACAAAAACGTCTTTGGCTACCGTGGCCAAATAATTCAAACAACTGCCGGTATCCCGGTATGGGGATGCAGTGTCTTTATTGTGCCATTTTTTAACGGCCTGTCGCCACAATGGCAGGAAAAGCTGGCGGACCCCATAACATTCTTCCTTAAACAAAGCTGGTTTATATCGATAGTGCTGATTGTGCTGTTAAGCTGGTTACGCCGATCACAAAAGACCGTTGAAGGACTCGGTATAACGATTGCAGCGGTTTATACTATTCTTTATGGATTCTCAAGTTACTGGTCGTTCCAGTATTTTGCCTGGTCCATTCCGTTCTGGTTCTTCACCTCGCCCGTGTTTTTACTTGGGGCAACTCTGCTCGCCGGCGGCTATATCTATTCGCTCTATTGGTTTTTGTGCGGCAACCCCTGGCTGCTTGGCAAATGGGACTTCGTCGGGCATCCCTACTGGCCGCCAATAGTAATAATCTTCAGAAACCTCTCAATCCTGTTCTTTTTCCTGTCCGCTTGTACATTTCTGGCAGTCGCTGTTTATGAACAAATCGCACAATTGTTTAAAGGGCTAAAATATGTCACTCACACAAATTCATAAAATCGTCCTCACGGCATTGATTATTTCGGCCTGCCCCGCGACAGTAGCGTTTGCCGATTCTAACGCCATCGGCGCATTCGGGTCGCGACTCGTTAACGAATTCCCCCCGACGTTCATTTCCGACGCCAACGCCACCTTCACAAATTCGACTAACATAGCCGCCCTGCTGCTGACGGGCGGCGCAAGCATCGCTATGCACAACACCGACGCCGACAAAAACCTCGACGATAACTTCCGGCATCACCGCGCATTCGACAACACTACCAGTGACTTTTTTGATTACGCCGGAAACCCGCTCACCCACCTCGGTGCAACCGGCCTTTGGTATCTTCTCAGCGAAGATAACCATACCGGACAGGATCACGCATGGACAATGCTCAGCGCCCTTGCTATTACCGATTCAGCGGCAGTGGGTTTGAAGCTCGCCGTAAACGACAAAAGACCCAACGGCAACAACTTCTCATTCCCCAGCGCACATACCGCAAGCTCATTTTGCGTCGCATCGGTCCTCGATGAATACTATGGCCCACAGGTTGGCCTGCCTGCGTATGCCGGCGCCGCCCTCGTCGGCTGGCGAATGATGGACTCGCACGACCACTGGGCCTCCGACGTCCTTTTCGGCTCAACGCTCGGCTACATCGTCGGCCACACCGTCGCCGGAAAACACAAGCAGCTCGAACTCGCCGGCTTTGCTATTGAACCGATGGTTGGTTTGGATTCCCACCCCGCAACCGGCCTTTGCCTTGTGAAACGTTTTTAAGTACCGCGATATATACCGGCGTTCATCTTTGTAAAAAACAAGGCCGATGGGAAACCGAAATTACGCAACACAGGGAAAAATATAGCTCGGCTCTTTCGATAACAAAATCGACGCCGCAAAGGCCTATAATGATGCCTCTGTTAAACATCACTGCGAATTCGCCTCTTTGAATTTTCCCATTTTAACAAAGTCCCCGCGCAGGGTAAATTCTTTGCGTTTTTTGCCGCAATAGATTACAATCACCCCGGGCAGCATAAGTCGTTTGGTTAAACCTGTTCGGCTGCGTTCGGAGCGCGCTGTCGGCCGGACCGAGATTGCAATTAATGTCGAAAAAAGGTAGAAAATGCCGATAGCGACATTTTATTTTCAACTGCACCAGCCGTTCCGGCTGCATCCCGCAAGGGACAAGTTCATCTGGGATGAGATGAACAGGGAAGTATTTGAAAAGGTCTCCCACAAATGCTATCTGCCCGCCACAAGAATGTTCACAAAACTCATCGAGGAAAATCCCGCCTTCAAAATCACCTTCAGTATGTCGGGCACTTTCCTCGAACAGGCACAAATGTATAATCCCGAAGTAATCACCTGCCTCCAGCAGTTGCTCGCCGCCGGCAAAAGCAAAAACCAGGTCGAATTTCTCGAAGAAACTTATTATCACTCCCTCGCCGGCTTGTTCTCCGACGTGCACAGGCAGGAATTCAGAGACCAGGTCGCCCTGCACAGGGGCAAAATGGAAGACCTCTTCGGCATCAAGCCGACTTCTTTCAGAAACACCGAACTAATGTTCAATAACGATATCGCGTATGTCGTCGCCGATATGGGATATAAGGCGATGCTCTGCGAAAAACGAGCCGATATGTTCGGCCGCAAAGACGGCAAACTCGTCTCCCCCAACGCCGTCTTCCGCACAAAGTCCGGCAACCTCATTGCCATCCCCAGAAACAGGGAACTCTCGGACGACATCGCCTTCAGATTCCCCCACACACCCGTCCCCGCCGAACTTTACGCCAAGCACATCGCCGAAATCGACGGCGAAGCCGTCCTACTCGGCTACGACTATGAGCATATCGGCGAGCATATCTGGGAAGACAAAGGCATCTTCGAATTCTGGAAAAAACTCCCCAGTGAGCTGGCAAAATACGAAAGCATCAGAATGGCAAACCCCACCGAGGTTGCCGAACTGTTCAAAAATGCCGATTGCCCCACCGTCGATATTCACGGCTTATCGACCTCTTCCTGGGCGGACGCCGCAAGAGATACATTCGGCTGGCTCGGAAATAAAACCCAGCAGGAATTCTTCTCCAGGATTCAATACCTCGAAAGAAAAGCCAAAACCGCAGGCGGTGAGTTATTAACCAAATGGCGGCACCTCACCACCTCAGATCATCTTTATTTTCTCCACGAAAGCACCGGCTCTGACCAGGCAGTCCATTCCTATTTCAGCCCTTACGGCACAATCAGCGAAACAGTCCGAACTATCGCCGACAAGCTCTGGATGCTCACGAGGTCTCTCGAAAAATTCACTATCCTCAAAAAATATACCCGGACCCCCGTTATTATTATCAGCCCCGAAACCGACCGCCTGCCCACCAAGGGTCTGGGCGATTTCGCCCAATACGTCTCCGGTAAATCAGGCGGTATGGGCGAGGTCGTCGCCGCCTTATGCAGGGGGCTTTCGAACAGAGGCGTCAAGACCTACATTATCACGCTCAATCTCCAGAGAAAGTTTATGACGCAGTCGGGGATGAGCAGGGAGGAGTACATCGAGAACTTATACCACCTCCCACGCGACAAGATAAAAATTGTCGATTCCTCCCTCTTCGAAAATTATATGAGCGCCTACGATGGCGACCCCCGCGCAACCGCCGCCGAATTCCAGAGGCAGATTAAACGTTTCCTCATCGGCGAAATCCTCTCCAAGCACGAGGGCAGGGGCATCATTCATTCCCACGACTGGATGGCGGGCGGCATCATCACCGCCTTCGCCAAATTCCGCAGCATCCCCGTCCTTCATACCGTTCATAACTCCCACACCGGCCATATCCCCCTGGAGATGTTTGGCGGGGTGAACCTGAGCGAGCTGTGGAGCAACTTGTATGTCTCCAGCGACTTCGGCCGCGAATGTGTTGATTGCCAGGCCACTGCCATTAAAAACGCCGCGCTCGTCAACTACGTCGGCGACAGGTTCCTGCAGGAAACAATTCAGGATTACTTCTTAGACAGAAACTTCATACCCTTCAGCGTCAGGAAAGAAACCAAAGCCAAATACCGCTACGGCTGCGCATTCTCAATTCCAAACGGGATTTCGCCCTCAGTATATCCCGAAAATCAGGAAGAAAATCCCGATGCTGATAAGCCGGGACTCGCGAAAAAATACGGACTAAACGACCATGTTATAGAAGCCAAAAAACTTAATCTAATAAAATTCCAGAAGAAAACGGGGCTGCTCGTCAATCCCGAAGCGATTCTGCTTTTCTGGCCCAGTCGTCTGGACCGTATCCAGAAGGGTATCGAGCTGCTTGAGGATATCGCTTTTAAATTTGTGATTGAGCATCCCGACGTTCAAATCGCGGTCGTCGGCAACCCAGTTGGCGACGACAGGACCGACGCCGATATCCTGGGGAGAATCGCCTGCGCATCGGGCGGCAAAATCGCCTATTGGCCTTTCAATGACGACCTTAGCACGCTGGGTTACGCTGCGGCAAGCGACGTCTTCGGTGCGTCCCTCTATGAGCCGTTCGGCCAGATTGACCTCGTGGGAAACCTCTACGGCGCGACAGCCACCAATCGCGATACAGGCGGCTTTCACGACAAAATCGTCCCCTTGCGGCTGAAAAAAATGGGCGCTCACGAGGACCTGGGCAATGGAATCCTTTTCGAAAATTACGACGCGGGCGGCCTATGGTATGGGCTGGAGTTGACCGTGCAGAATCACAGGTTCTTCAGGAAAGACCAGCAGGAATGGGAAAAGCAGGCCAAAAGAATTATGAAAGACGCCCGAAATAACTGGGGACTAAATAACATGATGGCCGGCTACCTCGCCGCCTATGAGAGAATCCTCGGCCATCCCGTCGTTTAATTAGCGTATAGCGTTCAGCGGATAGACACGTAGCGGAGCGCAGGGCCCGCTTCGGACACGAAGCAAAGCGGAGAGCCCGCTTCGGCAATCCGCATCCAATTTTATTTACTCGGCTTCATCCTTTCTTTCAGCCAGCTTCTACATTTCAAATCATAAATCAAAAATAACTTTGTGTCTTAGTGCTTTAGTGGCAAAGAAAAAAATTGATTATTGATGCTCGCCCACATATTATTTTATGAGTAGGAAAAACACAAAATACTGAATCACTACAACGGAGACGCAAATGTTCAAGACAAACGAATACTTCGACGGCAACGTTAAATCCATCGCCTTTGAAACCAGCTCGTGCCCCGCCACCGTCGGCGTCATCGCCCCGGGCGAATACGAGTTCGGCACAGCAACCGTCGAAATTATGACCGTTATCACCGGCAAACTCTCCGCCCTGCTGCCGGATAGCGCAAAATGGGCCGACTTCGGCCCCGGCAAATCATTCACAGTCCCCGCCAACAAAAAATTCAAGGTAAAAGCCGACGAGGATACCTCCTACCTTTGCCTCTATCGCTGACGCCAGACAAACAACTCAAAACCCAAAACTAACAACTTAAAACTACCTCTGCGTTCTCTGCGAACTCTGCGGTAAATTTTGTACGTATTTTCGTGCTATTTCGGTAATCGCTTTCCAGTCGCCCTTCTCGACAAATTCTTTTCTCACGACTGATGCGCCGATGCCGATAGCCACACAGCCGACGGCAAAAAATTCCGCCATATTCTCAGGCCGTACGCCATCGACCGCGACAAAATCCACGTCGTCAATCGGCCCCCGCAGCGCCTTTATGTAATTGACACCAAGAGCCGACGCGGGGAAGATTTTGACCATTTTCGCCCCGTGCCGTTTTGCGGCGAGTATTTCGGTCGCCGTCGCGGCCCCGGGTAGAATAGCGACATCGTGTTTGACGCAATAGTCAATCACATCGGTATTGGTATCCGGCGCAATCATAAATTCCGCGCCAGCTTTAAGCGCCTGTTTGCACAAATCCGTCGTTATCACGGTTCCCGCGCCGATGCACATTTTGTCGCCCATTTTATTGCGCAGCATCTTTATCATTTCAAAGACACCATCGGTGTTGCAGGTAACTTCGAGCATCTTGATGCCGCCCGCGTGAAGCGCCTCGGCGATATTGATTATCTGGTCAATCCTGACGCCCCGAGCTATGGCGATTATCTTTTCTTTGCGTATGAGTTCGTAAATCTTTTCCGCATTCATACGGGGGATTATATTCGATTACACCTTATCCGGCTACGGCTCAACTTTTCAAGTCCTTCTTTGCCTTTACAGATGCCTTCGCCGTAACAAGATGCGTCAATTTCTCGTAGCGAAGTTTACCCGCCGGCTCTGTGGCGGGCGAAGCCCCCCGCATCTCGTTTTACGAAGCCACGCCTTGTGGGGCAAAGTAAAACGGCGGGGGCATAGTTCTTTACCCGCCATAGGCGGGCCGAGCAGCGGCTGAATCTCGACAACCTGCATAGACACAAACTACTACTTGTAAAAACACAACAGAACCAAAAAAGGTCTATAATAACAGTGTAACTATCGAAATAATAGGGGCTTACGGACGGCAAACCGCAGGAGGCGTCAATACCGCCTATAAAATACCGCACAATTACACTGAAAAAGGCGTTTCGGAATATTTTTTTATGCTTGACAAACCCCCTGTCCGACAGTTAAATTAGGGCAATGAGGTAATTTAGATAGACCGGCGAGGAAAGGGTTGAGAAAGCAGGAGAGTGTGAAATGAAGGAGCTATTCACAACTGGAGAAGCAGCAGAAATCTGCCGGGTCAGCCAACAGACAATAATCCGGTGCTTCGATGCCGGCCGGCTGGAGGGATTTCGCGTGCCCGGCTCGCGATTCAGAAGGATACCCCGCGAAAGTTTAATGAAATTTATGAAGGGCAATTCCATCCCATTGGATGGGCTGGAAACGGGGAAAAAGAAGATTTTGGTAGTCGATGACGACGCTGAAATCGTGGATTTGCTGGTAGAAGTGCTGACGCGTGACGGCAGATTCGAAGTCAAGACGGCAACCAGCGGGTACGAGGCGGGGATACAGACGCAGCGGTTCAGGCCGGATTGTATATTGCTGGATTATATGCTGCCGGATGTAAATGGTAACGTGGTCTGCCATACAATCAGGAAAAACCCGGAGTTTGAGAACATCCGGATTATTATAGTAAGCGGCGTGATAAAGCAGGAAGAGATAGACCAGCTTTTGAAGTCCGGGGCACAGGATTTCATAAAGAAGCCGTTCGATATCAATGACTTAATCAACAGGATTTGCGCTACGCTTGAGATGCTGCAAAAGACCGCGTAAAGCCGGTTGGGTTGTCGGCCACACCCGGCGCCGGGACACAAACGATTATAAAAACAGCAGCGATAGCTGATAAGTGAGGATGGGCAATATGCCGGGACATAATCCGGACAATTCTGCCGCCCGCAGGATTGAGCTTGCGGTGGGCCAGTGTGAATCGATTTCAATTCTGCCCGCGGTGGCCGCACGGTTTCTAACGCAACTTGGCAGAATGGAACTGACCCCCGGTTCGCTGGCGGAACTGGTCGAGTCCGACCCGGCGATTACGGCATTGGTGCTGCGACTTTGCCGCAACAAAGGAATCATAATAAAACAATGCGACACCTGGCTCTTGCAGGTGATGGAAAACATATCGCTGCGGGAGATTCGGGACGCGGTTTTGTCGGCCAAAATCTGCGGCGGACTAACGGATGACGCGGGGACCGATTTTAGAAAAGAGCTTAGCCGGCACTCGCTGGCGTCGGCATGCTGCGCGAAACTGCTCACAAAATTCATATCGCCCCCCATCGACGGCGATACCGCATATCTGGCGGCCCTGCTGCACGATATAGGCAAGTTCCTGCTCGATGAAGTAATGCCGAAAAGTTTCGATACGCTTTTAGAACAGGCCAGGGCAGAGAAAACAAGTTTCTACAAAGTTGAGCAGGCAAATCTCGGTCTCGACCACACGATACTGGCAAAGCGATTCGCACAGAAGCTTCGGCTGCCCAGTGACATCATACTTGGACTATGGCTGCATCACAGCCACACGGGCGCAATATCACAAATACCGCAGGCGAGGATAGCGGCGGTTGTGGAGCTTGCGGACATTATCGTTCGCAGGGCGGGCATCGGCGAATCGGGCAGTTATGACGAGCAAATCACGCCTGAAGCAATCGCGGGGACACTCGGTCTTACCGCCGACCAAATAAAGCAGGTTGAACAGCGGTTGCCCGATATGGTCAGCAACAAAAGCGAAGCGGCAGGGCTGAACATCCTGAAGCCGGGGTGGGCATATTGCGACGCATTGCGAGCTACGGCGGGCCAGTTGGCTGCCGACAGTTCGAAACTATTCGAGGAAAGCGCCCGGCTGCAAAGCAGCGCCAGCTTCTTCGATTTCATTAAAGAGCTGATACCAAAAATCAACTCATCAATGTCGGCGATTGAGCTGGCGAAAAATTACGCACTCGTCTGGCAGAATTTTTTTCATACAGGGCCCGTCTGTGTTCATCTTACCGACCAGCTCGAAGGAAACATGGTCGAGGGGACAATCGTTGAGGAACAGGGCAAAGCAAAGACGGTTGTGCTGGAAGTGCCTGCGGACGCGGAATTAATCCCGCCGCCGATGCAGGAAAAATTCGCCGTATTGGACGCTGACGAAACCATCGACTGGTTGTTCGAACAGTGCGATATCAAGTTCGACCTTACCCGTACCAAAATCGCCCCGCTTCAGTCAGCCGGACGGACGGTTGGCGTAATCATATTCGAGCTTCGTCATCCCGCCGGAAGCGATATCGCTGAACGATTCAGGCCTGCCGCAGAATTTGGGGGCACAGTCCTCGATATGCTTGAGACAATCGGCAGCCAGCAGTGGTACGCGGAACGGTTTGCGCAGGCATTCAGTCAGACGCCAGACACCGGACACAAGACCACAGACACAAGACCACAGACACAAGACGAAATGCCTGGACCCCCTGCTGCCAGCCAAGTGAACAACCACTCGGGGACAGGGAAGGCGGATGCGGAGGCGATGGCGGAAATGGCGGCGGGAGCGGCACACGAATTGAATAATCCGCTGTCGGTCATATCGGGACGGGCGCAGTTGCTGGCCAAAAGTGAAAACGACCCGGACAGGAAACGCATCTTAGAGCAGATTCAGCAAAACGCTGGCGAGCTTTCCGGTATCATCGACGATTTGATGAGCTACGCGAACCCGGAACAGCCGAGGCCCACTGAAACCGCCATAGGACAAATAATCAATGACGCGGTCGATTTGACAAAACAGAAAAAGCAAATGGAACAGCTCGATATCAAAATCGACATTGTGCCCGATACGCCAGCGGCCTTCGTTGACTCGGCACAGATTTCCTGCGCTATTTCAAACATCATCTGCAACGGGCTTGAGGCGTACCCGTCCGGCTCCCCCGACAAAGAGCAGGCCCTTCGACAAAGCTCAGGGCAAGCAGGCGCGATAGCAATAGAGGTTACAGCCAACAAAGTGAACCGAACTGTAAGTATGCAGGTAATCGATTCGGGCCGTGGTATGGATGAACAAACGCTCGCCAGGGCGGCACACCCGTTCTTTTCCGCGAGGCCGGCGGGCAGAAAACGCGGAATGGGCCTTGCGCACGCGCAACGGCTGATAGAGATAAATCACGGGACACTTTCGTTAGCGAGCCAGCAGGATAAAGGAACGACCGTTACGGTTACGCTGCCGTCAAAGGTTTAGCCACAGAGTTTTAAGCCACAGAGGGCACAGAGGTCACAGAGAATTTTTTAGACACGGACACATAAAAGTGCATAAGCGCACAAGGTGAATGTGCACAAGTTACTTGTGCTCCCGTGTTCTTCTGACTTGTGCTCTTTCGCGCTCAAAGTATCGTTTTTAACCTAAAATCCGTACTTTGGCATTGTATCTGATACGGACGGTTACTTTTGGCGACTGGCAAAGTTGGAAAATTATTGCTGTGTTCGGTTTTTCTATATAAAATCAGTGGTAATGGTGGTGTATATTGTTGTGCCGGATATAGAACGTAATCTTGGAGAAATCAAATGTTCGATGAAGAATTTTTAAATAAACTTCCCAGCAATCCTTATGAGGCAGCTCAGGTTATGTGCGACCGATTTATCGACGTGAACAATACTATTCCTTCAGTACAAGAGGCCGAAAATTATAAAATGTATATTGAAGCATTTGCGGCAATGGAAGCATTTATAAATGTCACTGGATTGCCCTTTACTGTTCCCGAAATCAAGATTGAAGATTCCAAAGAAAATAATATTAAATTGATAATTAGTTTATTTTTTGCGGTAAAAGAGGGTAGCTCAGGTAAACTACGCGAATTAACACTAGATAAAGCTCGTGAGAAGTACACCACGTTATTCGGGACAACTTTCATATATCAATTCTCGGATGGTGACCTTACAAGAATTCAACAGCTAATAAATGAACTACGTGACGCAATAACCAAAAGCGAATTGTTTGATGCAAAACATAAACAGCGAATACTTACGAAACTCGAAGGTTTACAATCAGAACTACATAAGAAAATGTCGTCTCTCGATAAATTCTGGGGTTTAATAGGTGATGCTGGTGTTGTCCTCGGCAAATTTGGCCAAGATGCTAAACCTCTTGTTGATAGAATAAGGGAAATTGCCCAAATCGTATGGCGTACTCAGGCCCGCGCAGAGGAATTGCCCAGCGGAACAACTTTGCCATTGCTGACCGATGGCAAGCAAGACGGTAATTAAGAATTGTGAAACTTTCTTCCCAGCGAACTAATTTTAATTCTGCTTTTTCGTGGCCAAATAAAAAATCAGAGATTATATAGTTCGTCATCTTTTAGGATGGTGAAGCCGGCGGAGGAGATAACTTTTTGGGCCTGCTCAGACTGGGATTCCTCAATCTCAAGGCAGCAAACGCCTTTGAGGTTGGTCTGAAGGACGAAGCCATAAGCGTCTTTGACGTTTATGTTGTTTTGGGCAAGGGCGGAGGTGAGCAATTCGAAATTGCCGATTTTGTCGGGGATTGAGATTGCGATGATATCCTTCAACGCGCAGGCGCAGCCGAGATTGGCAAGCGCGAGGTATGCCTGGCTGGGGTTATTGACGATGAGCTTGACGAGGCCATAGTCGCCCCTGTCCTGGATGGTAAAGGCCCGGATGTCGATATTATTATCAATCAGGCTTTTCGCCACGGCGCTGAGCCGGCCGGGCCTGTTTTCGAGGAAGATAGTCAGTTGCTTTGCCATAATTTACTCCTTACTTTTTCACCGCGGAGCACGCTGAGACCGCGGAGAAAAAACTAAAAATAATCTTTGCGTGCTCTGCGTTCTCTGCGGTAAATATTTTCATTCTCCTATTCTTTCGGTCGCAGGTCAATTACGCGTTTGGCTTTGCCTTCCGAGACGGGAAGGGAATTCGGCTCGTGCAGTTCGACAGAGGGATGCAGGATAATCGCTGAACGCAATTCTTCGGTGATGCGTCCCTTGAGGGCTTCGAGCTGCGACGGGTCGCCGAGGAACAATTTGGGGTAGATTTCGACTTTGACGGTAAGGTGGTCGAGGTCGCCGCGTTTTTCAACCTGGATAATGTAATTGGTGGCGACTTCCGGTATTCGCATCACGACTTCTTCAATCTGCGAGGGGAACAGATTAATCCCGTTGATTATGAGCATATCATCGGTGCGTCCCATTATGCGGGACAGGCGTCGATGCGTCCTGCCGCAGGGACAGGGGTCGGTATGCAGATACGCGAGGTCGCGCGTGCGGTATCGCAGCATAGGGGTTGCCCGACGAATGAGATTAGTCAGGACGACCTCGCCCGAATCGCCGTCTCTGACGGGTTCGCCTGTATCGGGGTCGATGATTTCGACGATATAGCCGTCTTCCCAGAGGTGCATATCGTTTTTATAGACGCACTCGAAGGCGACGCCCGGCCCGTTAAGCTCGCTTAGGCCATAAGAATTATAAGCGTCGATATTCCAGAGCTGCTCGATTTTTTTGCGGACGTCTTCCGAATGGGGTTCCGCGCCTGTGAACGCTTTTTTGAGGGCAAGCTCCTCGCGTTTGATATCGAATTCTTCGAGCTTGGTATGAACGTGAAGAAGATAGCTTGGCGTAACGTGCACGACGGTTGTGCGGAAGTCCTTCATCGTTTTAATCTGGCGTTTGGTATTGCCCCCGCCGATGGGGATTACCGCCATACCGACGCGCTCCGCGCCGTAGTGCATTCCGAGGCCGCCGGTGAACATCCCGTAGGTCATCATATTCTGAAAGACGTCTGCGCTGGATGCGCCGGTGGCAAATATGGATCTTGCCATCAGGTCCGCCCAGTTGTTGATGTCCTCTTTTGAGTAGTAGATGACCGTGGGGATTCCCGTTGTGCCGCTTGAGGAATGAATTCGCACCACGTCTTTCATATCGACGGCGAGCAGTCCGCGAGGGAAGTTAAGCCGGAGGTCGTCTTTTGTAGTGAACGGAATTTTGCGCAGGTCGGCAAGCGAGCGGATATCGTCGGCTGAGGAAATTTTCGCCTGGCGAAGCTGCTTTTGGTAGAAAGGGGTCTTTAACGCCCACGAAAGAGTTTCGCGGAGGCGTTCGAGCTGTATCGTTTCCAGCCGAGACCTGTCGGCTGTCTCAATTTCCCTGTTCCAAAAAGGTACATCCATGTCAAAGGCCTTCGATTTCCCTGCGTGTAACGACTTTTACGCCCTTATCCGCGAGGATTTTCGCGGCCCTGTCGGTATCTTCGAACCTGAAGACCAATAGCGCATTGTCGCTGAACTTTTCGACGAAGCCATACATATACTCGACGTTTACGTCGTTGTCGGCGAAGACCCTGAGAATTTCCGCGAGTCCGCCGGGCTTATCGCCGACTTCAATCGCGACAACATCGGTGAGATTCGCGACAAAATTGTTTTTGCGAAGGGTCTGGATGGCGAGGTCCGATTTATCCACGACGATTCGCAGAACGCCGAAACTCTCGGTCTCGGCGATTGTCAAAGCGCGGATGTTTATGCCGGTTTTTCCCAGCAGCGAGCAAACGTCGTAGAGCCGGCCTTTTCTGTTTTCCAAAAACACCGATATCTGTGTTAGTTTCATTGGCGTCCCCTTTACATTATTCTCTTGTCAATAATTCGTTTGGCTTTGCCCTCGCTTCGCTGGATGGTCTTCGGCTCAACAAGCGTAACCTTGACGCCGATGGACAGGGCCGCCTCTATTTCCTTTTTGATTTTCTGCGAGAGTTCGTTGAGTTTCTTGACCTCGTCGGAGAAAATCTTTTCTTCGACTTCGACCAAGACCTCGACCTCGTCGAGCTGGTGGGCTTTGCGGTCAACGATAATCTGGTAATGCGGCTGAGTGCCTTTGATGCCCAGCAGGACGTGCTCAATCTGCGACGGGAAGACGTTTATGCCGCGAACGATAATCATATCGTCGGTTCTGCCCTTGATTTTGCTGATTCGCGGGCTTGTCCTGCCGCATTTGCATTTGTCAAAAGCGATGCTGACGATGTCCCTCGTGCGGTACCTGATGAGCGGTACTGCCTGTTTTGTGAGCGTGGTGATGACAAGCTCGCCGGCCTCTCCGGCTTCGACTTCCTGGTCCGTCTTGGGGTCTATTATCTCGGGGTAAAACACGTCGCTGTATATGTGCAGCCCGTCTTTATGGGTACATTCCTGCGCGACGCCCGGCCCGATGATTTCCGAAAGCCCGTAAACATCGGTCGCGGACATATTCCAGACCTGCTCGATTTCCTTCCGCATCGACTCGCTCCAGGGTTCCGCGCCGAATATGCCGATTTTCCAGTTGCCTTTGGCGGGGTCGATTCCCATCGCTTTGGCCTCTTCAGCCATATAAAGCACGTAGCTTGGCGTGCAGGCGATGACTTTCGGCTTGAAATCCTGCATAATTTTGAGCTGGCGAGCAGTTTGTCCCGCCGAAGTTGGTATTATTCTCATACCCAGTTCGAGGGCGCCGTAGTGAAAGCCCAGTCCGCCGGTGAACAGGCCGTAACCATAAGCGATTTGGATTGTGTCGCCGGGTTCGCCGCCTGCGCAGCAAATTGATCTTGCCATAACCTCCGACCACAGCGAAACGTCGTACCTGGTATAGCCGACGAGAGTGGGGTTGCCTGTTGTGCCGCTTGAGATGTGTATTTCGACGACGTCTTTACCCTTGTTGGAGAAAAGCCCGTAAGGATAATTGTCCCTCATATCAATCTTGGTGGTGAAAGGCAGGCGTTTGATGTCGTCAATGCTCCTGATGCCGTCCGGTTTTACGCCCGCGTCGTCGATTTTCTTTTTATATACGGGACAGTTGTTGTATATGTAAGGTATGAGTTTTTTGAGGTAATCCGATTGCAGCTTCTTGAGTTCCGCCGGCTGCATACACTCGATTTCTTTTTTCCAAATCATAATTGGCCCATTTCCCTTCCTTTAAGAAATACCCCCTTGTTTTCTTCAACGTATTTCTTTTTAAAAACCGCTTCTATCGCTTTTTGCCAGCAGTCCGGTTTAATCGGCAGATAAGCCGAAAGCACGCCGACCAGGAATGTGTTTAAGTGACGCGGATTTTCGATTGCCGCCTTGGCTTTTTCGAGATATTCCATCAGGTCTTTGCCATCGGCCTTGAGAAACGACTTTAGCCGGTCGTGTTCTTCCGGGTGAAAGCATAACAAAATGTCCGCGCCGCCCTGCTGAACGAGCGGCGAAAAAATCTTTTTACCGAATCGAATGTGCGATTCGACTGAGCCGCCTCGCTGGGCCATTCCGTGCACCTCGGATTTTTTGACGTGGTAGCCCGCGTACATTGCCGCCCAGCCGCAGATTTCCGCGGCCTTCAAAATCCCCTGTCCTCCCGTTCCGCCAAAGGTTATGTTGTAGGTCTTGTCTGCCATTGTTATCTCACAGCGTTATTGCCTGAGCAGTTTACACGGATGTCTTGAGATTATAACCGATAACGCGTCTTCGTTAATGCGTTTTTCGACAAGGGCATCAAATTCGGCCCTGTTCTTCGGGTCGATGACATCAACGTTGTCCGCACCGCAGGCCCTGCAAAGGTCTTCGAGGATGAGTTTCTTCGTCGGCTCATTTCGTATTGTTAATCCCGTGGCTGGGTGCTGCTGCCCGCCGGTCATAGCGGTGGTGGAATTATCGAGGATGAATATGACGCCTTTGGCCTTGTTGTAGGCCGCGTTGATAAGGCCCGTTATGCCAGAATGCACAAATGTCGAATCGCCCACGACGCCGACTATTTTCTTATCGGGTGCGCCTTTTCTCCAGCCCTCATTGAAAGTTACTCCCGCCCCCATGCACAGGCACGAGTGAAGCGCGGAAGTGGGTGGCAGGCAGGCAAGTGTGTAACAGCCGATGTCGCCTGCGACGTAGAAATCGAGCTTTTTAAGCGTCGCGAAAGTCGCCCAATGGGGACAATCGGGGCACAGACGTGGTTTTCGTGTTACGGCTTTAATTTCGTGCTTAACTTCACCTTTAACGACCGCAGGCATTAATTCGGGGAGTAGCTCGCCTATCCTAAAGGAAGGGTCTTTGGCGTGGCATTTCAGCCCCAGCGATTTGATGTGCTCTTCGAGGAACGGGTCAAGCTCCTCGACCACGTAAAGCTTTTTGACGGTTTTGGCGAAGGCGCGAATTTTGTCGTCGCAGAAAGGATACGTCATACCCAGTTTAAGATAAGAAGCGTCCGGGTAGGTTTCCTTGAGGTATTGGTAGGAAACGCCGGATGTGATGAATCCGATTTTTTTATCGCCCGGCTCGATACGGTTGAATTTTGTCTTTTCGGAAAGGGCCTTGAGTTTGTTGAGGCGTTGTTCGACAAAGATGTGTCTGCCATACGCGTTCCCGGGAACCATCACGTATTTCGCTATATTTCTTTCGAAGGGCGGCTGTTGGGGCACGACCCTGTCGCCAAGCGTTACGTCTTCTTTTGTATGTGCGACACGCGTAGTCATTCGCAAAATGACGGGCGTATCGAATTTCTCGCTTATCTCAAAGGCCTGTTTGACATATTCTTTCGCCTCTCTTGGGCTTGCCGGCTCGAGCATAGGCAATTTGGCGTAGATGCTCACCCACCTGGTATCCTGTTCATTTTGCGATGAGTGCATACCCGGGTCATCACAGACGACAACCACGAAGCCCGCGAGTATCCCCGTGTAGGAAGACGTCATCAGCGGGTCCATCGCGACGTTTAAGCCGACGTGTTTGCAGGCAAACAAGCTGCGGACGCCGCTTATGGCTGCACCAAGCGCAACCTCATAAGCCACCTTTTCATTGACCGACCACTGAACATCAAGTTCAGGGAAGGTGGCTAAGGTTTCAAGTATCTCGGTTGAGGGGGTTCCGGGATATGCACAGGCGACCTTTAATCCGGCCTCGTATGCCCCAAAAGCAAGGGCCTCATCGCCCGAAAGCAGCGCCTTTTTGGACATCTCATTTGTGCTCATATAACAATATATAATAGGGAGTTAGGTGTCCCGGTTCAATAAAAAAAGCCCGGCTTCAGACCGGGCTTTTCATTAAGTCAAACAAGCTTCTTTAGAATGTGTATTCAACGGTAAAATGGAAATACAAGGCGTCATCATTGTTGGCCTTTGCATAATAGTTTCCGGGCATAAAATATTCGCCGACCAGGTTACCCTTGAGTTGTTTCGAGAAATTATATCTCGCCCAGCAGGTTAACAGGTGCCCGCGGAAATTGCCATCATCGGTGAAGTGAGGGTTGCCTTTATAGGTGTTTTGGTCAGCCCAGAGCAGATTCCAGTCAGTAAGAATTTCCCACTGACTATTCGGTTTGAACTTATGCCCAAAGTCGAGACGGTGCAGGTTCGATACCAGGTTATCTTCCAGTTGTGTTATGTATGGCTGGTACATCTCGCTCCACTGAGGCCACTGACCCCATAACGGGTTAAACGATTCAACACGTTTTGTGTTCGGGTTATCGCCTGACAGATACTCGTAGGTAACATGCAGTTTGTTATCGATGTCGTCTTTGAAGCTATATTCGAGAGTGGACTTTTCGCCAAAAGCCAAAAGGTCTTCGGTGTGGTTATAGGCAGTAACTAAGGTAGACGGCGAGGCGGATTTGCCTGTCTGTACGGCGCCTTCGACGCGGTAACCCCAGTTATCGTTAATGGAACCCGAAACTGCGCCGCCAAACGTGTATATCTCGGCCTTTTTACTGTATTGTTGCAGCTTGGCGGTTGATGTGATGAAATTGCGGGCAATATCGTCGATAGGGTTATTGTCCTTAAACATGAAATAACCTTCAAACTGAGTGGGTGTGCTCTTGTCGGTTAAGTAAACAATCGCGCCTTGCTCTTCTTCCTGCGTTACAATTTTGTCTCTATCGTTGATGGGTTTAAGCCACCAGTCGGACTTGGGCATGTTGCTGACGTAAATCGTATCGAGCTTGGTCTTTTCACCCAAATCAAAAGTGAATCGGGCAGCATCAAAGTAGAATGTCCTGGACCCGTCAACGGGCGTTCCGTCAAAGACAAGCCAGCCCTGGCCGAGATTCATAATATCCTGACGACCAATAGTGGCGGTTACCGGCATATCGAGGAATTTTTTCATAGACACGTTAAAATTATCCATAATTATTTCGTCGAAGTCCGTCGCCTGGGCAGCGCTTTCCGGCTTATCATACGTTCGGAATTCCCAGGTGAACCTTGTATTAATAGAGGTGTTTTCATCGGCCTTAAGACTCATCCACCAGCGGGCGCGGTATCTTTCGAAATGCCAATCGGCTGCGTTATTACCCTTGGCGTCTGTGAGATCATTGTTCAATGCCGTCCAGTTTTCGCCATAGTGTTCCCTGAATCGGACATCCGCTCCCATTGTCAGCCACGGCGCCGGATTGTGGAACGAATCGTTCAGGTCCGGTGACGCCTGGACGCTTGCTGGCGACGTACTGGCTGGGGTCTCGGCTGCCTGTACCTGCGCAGCAACAAGCAGACCGGCCAGTAAGAACACAAAAACCAAAACTATAATTGTTCTGTTCTGTGCCATTTCCTACTCCTTAATTTAGCGGTTAATGTTTTCCCTGCCTGAACATAAACGACGGCCGTTACAATACGGAACGTACCGAAAATCCGCCCCCTGAAAATTTCGGTGCTCGTCCCATATTCCCTTATGTATCGGTGTTAGTATGCCCAAGACACCACAAAAAGCAAGACCTTTTTTTGCCCTTTAATTCATAATTTATGTCAGGTCCGCAAGGTCCCGTAAAAACACGAAAGGCGGGTTTTTACCCGCCAATAATGCTATAACAGCCCTAAAAGAGCCATTGCGTTATCACGCATAATTTTTCTTTCAAGCCCTTGTGGGAGTTTAAGATTCTTTAATAGTGACAGGGTCTTGCCCTGGTCGGTCCAGGGAGAATCAGTGCCGAAAAGGACGCAATCGGCGGGATGGGCAAGTATGATTCGCCTCGCCTGTTCGGAGGTAAGATATTCGAGTGACCACGATAGCTCCATATAGATGCGTTTCCCCGCTAAACTCCGTTCAACATCCTCCCACTGCTGCCAAGCCCCTAAGTGCGTGGCAATAAATTTCAATCGCGGGAACATCTCCGTAACTTTCAGGATTCTGCGGCAGTCGGCCCTGTCGTCTCTCACAAATGAAATATCATATCCCGTGTGAGCTACCACCATAAGGTCATTTCGCTCAAGCTCCTCGTAAATCGGCAGCATCCTGTCCTCATCGAGGCGGTAGTCCTGATAATACGGGTGCATTTTGATTCCCTTGAAGCCGGCCTCTTTAATCAGGGCGATTCTCTCCTTCCATTTTGTATCAGCCGGATGAATCGACGGGAACATTATCACCCTATTCGTCTGTGTTTTTTTACACCAGTTGAAAATCGGGGTGAACTGTTCGGGTGTTGTGGCAATGCAGCATATCACGCTTCGGCCAATATCGTTGTGTTCCATAGATTCCATCAGTGCTGTTATCGTCCCGTCGAGAAAGGCATTAACGCCCGGGGCTTCAGCCATCAGTTTCTTCATTGCACGCGGCGCCAGCTCATCCGGGAAAGCATGTGCGTGAAAATCAATTGTTCCATTCTTCGTCATATTCACAATCATAAATCATAAATCACAAATCGTAAATCCCTTTGTTTATTGGGGTATTTGTGGTAGAATCCGCAACAACTCAGGTGAAAAGATGGAGGTATAACAGAATGGACAAGATAAAAGCGTTTCTCAAGAGAGACAAATTCGCGGAGCTTGCCGGTATTGAGCTTCTGGATGTGTCGCCCGGCTCGGCCAAAGCCAAAATGAAAATCGGGCCGCAACATCTTAACGGCGTCGATATCGTGCACGGAGGGGCGATTTTTACGCTGGCCGACCTTGTCTTCGCCGCGGCGTCAAATTCTCACGGCACGGTTGCCGTCGCAATCAACGCCTCAATATCATTCATCAAGGCATCCTCAGGCGGCACACTGTTTGCCGAGGGCAGGGAAATCGCGTGCAATCCGAAATTGGCAACATACAGTATCGATGTTACCAACGAGACAGGCGAGATAATCGCCGTCTTTCAGGGAATGGTTTATAGAAAAAAAGACACCCTGCCTGGCGTTCAATCGACTTAGAGGCGGGCAGCGGTTAGTTTTGCCTGCCCTGAGTAAATCGAAGGGGCAGAGCCGGTAAGCCGACTTGCAGGGATTCTGACTCGATTTTTCTTGACTATCACCGGCAAAAGAGTATAATCACAATCGTCTTGTTGTTTTTAGGGCTTTGTGAGGAGAGAAAATGTACGTCAAAACGGAGATTGCAGATAGGCACATCGCCCAAGGGTAGCGGTGCGCAAAAAAACAATAACAATTTTTTGGAAGGAGAGAAGACGATGAATAAGTTAATTGTGATTTTTGCTGCTGTCCTTAGCATAAGTTCTTTTTCTATACCATGCCTGGCGGCGTGCCCTACGGCAGATTTGAACGGCGATTGTTTCGTTGACTTCGAGGATTTTACCATTCTCGCAAATCAATGGCTGACCGGCAATCACGCAACCGGCACACATACTGCAAGCGGGACATACACATGGGATTCGAACAGCACGTTTGTATTGACTACGACAACTTCGGACTTTATTTGCAATGGGCCGGAACTGGGCGCCCAGACGATAACAGGGGTGACAGTTACGGCCACAACTATGACATGGCCGAATGATAATACGACATGGACGAGATCGAGCGGGACTGCTGGCGACATCGTTGGAACATGGACTTCAACCGACACGACAGGGACATATACGCTTACCCTTAATGTCAACGGCACGGTCTCTGTGGTAGGGGTTATAGTCCAGTGCAACAACGATAACGGCGACGATAATAGCGTAAAGGCAGAGGCTCAGCATTGGTCAGACGGCTATCTCGTCCAACCGAGATATAGCGACCAGGACGAGACAGCAAGCTCTGTAAGTGTAACAGGCCCCGGGATAACCGGCTCCGTGGCCCTTACCTACGATACAGAGATGGGTTCATGGGAAAGTCAAATCTCCTTTGGCACTACATATCCTACTGGGCTGCCCTTTACTTACACATTCACCATAACCGATGCAACCGGCACATGGACGGCCACCTCAACGGTCTCCTGTTTTCAGGAGCAGTTTGTCTCAAACATATCCCCAACAGGACCGGTTACGGGAACTCCCACATTCAGTTGGACCGGGATCGATGACCCCAGCCCGGTATATGGGGTGCAAGTAAATGACAGCAACGGTACTTGGTTGTGGGCCAATTACTTTATATCTGGCACCTCTGTTGTCTATAACGGCCCTGCTCTTACGCCGGGAATGACCTATGGTTATGTTGTGAGTGTACAAAGTAGCAGCGCCTGTAGTAATCCAACCTCAGGAGGAGGCTCCTCTGTTGGAGGTAGTTTTACCTACCAACAATAGGCGATGCCTACGGTGTTTAAAAAACGCCGAAATCCGGGGACAGCATATAATGGCACTAACTTAAGGGAATTTTTGGCCAAGAGAGCGGGCCTGTTTGCCGGTAAAATCCCCAAACCCGCCACGCTCCTGTTGCTCGGCCTCGGTGCGGTGACGTGGTTCGACTCTGCTCACCACAGGTTGAGAGGGAAACGCTAAGAGAAATGTCCTGAATTGTTTTTTACTGCCGATTTGATGTCTTGCGGCGGTTCAGGCCATTTTTGCCAAGCCATCGAAGCAGATTTGCGACCAGGTCTCCATCGTATCCCGCACCTCCCGCAATTCTGGGATACTCATAAAACCCATCTGCGTTATCATTTGCTCTTTTCTATTCACCTTCGGCTCATCCAAAGTCCACAAATGAACAATTCCCAGATGAACCTGGCCAACCTCATTTGAATCATCATTGAGCAAAGCGACAACTTTATCAGTGTAAGCCGTTTCCACCGAAACTTCCTCAGCCACCTCTCGCTGCACAGCTTCAAGGTAAGTTTTATATGATTCCGCAGTGAACAACGTCCAATCAACAGGATTTATATGACCTCCGATGCCGAGAGAGCGTTTGGCGACAAGGCGGGTTTCGCCCGCGCGTTTGCCGCGAACGTAGCTTAGGTATTTGCCGTTGCAGGTCATAATCACATAAGGAATTAGCTGCTTAAAGAATGGGTCTTTTTCGGCTTGTGGCCGGGGCATAAAACGGGGAACGCCTGGGGCAAAAAGTTTGTCGAGATACTTTTGTGTATCCATCGCAAGGCCGTTGAACGCACCCACCTCTTCAAACACTTTCCGCTGAACTACCAATACCTGTTCATCCTGTGCCATTCCCTGCTCCGTTTTCTGCGATACACGAGCGACTAAATACGAACAACGAATTAGACCGCCATACCGGATACCTCGGTCTCGAAAACCATCTTGTCGTTGACCATCCCCTGGATATAGGCATCGTATATCCTGCCCGGCTTGAATTTTGTTATGTTACCCAGAAGCAACAGTCGCTGGCCCGGCGCGACTGGTGAGCGGAACTTGGCCGAGTCAATAGCTGTAAAGCCAATGAAGCCCTGTTCCCCCATAATATGTCTGACAAAGAAACTGAGCAACTGAGCCGCTGCCTCTACCATAATCACCCCCGGCATCAGGGGTCTTCCCGGAATGTGGCCGCGAACCCAGAACTCCTTGTCGGTTACGTCCTTGTAGCCAAGCACAAACATATTGGGTTTGTCATACCAGAGCACGCCATCGAGCTGCTGCATCTCGTAATTCTGGGGATTGACCTTGAGGATGTCATCCCTGTTAAAAATCGGCTTGCCAACGAGGTTTATCTTCGATAAATCGAACAATAGCGGCTTAGGCATCATTAAACCCCTGAGAATAGGGACTTGGCGCAATTGCTATCCGTTAGTCGGCCCGTGCGGTGCCGGTTATGTGCACCACAGGCCGATATATGCCAAATCCGGCGTCCTAAATACTGTTCCTACTGCGTTGTTCTGATTTCCAGGACCTTATTGCGAACTAACTGGGCCGCCTGCTTGATACCCTGCATCTGCTTGCGAACCCGCGTCCCTGCGGCCTTGTTTCCGCCCTCGGCCTTGCTAATGTCTGCTTCAATTTCTGCTACCAGCACTTTCAAATTTTCGTACTCTTGCATCGAATAGTCCTCCACTTATGTGGTTAAGGTTCTTTCGTTTTCAAGCTTCAAATGCCTGAAACTTAACTATACAATGACGAGTTGTCAAAGAAAATCCGCGATTTTGCGAAAAAAACCGCTATCCCCACAAACGGCTAATGGCCCAGTTTTTTGGTCAACTCCGCGATTCTTTTGCCCCAGCGGGCGCAAAGCTTCTCGACCCTCTGGTCGGGCTTGCCTATCGATACCGGCCCATAGTGGTCGCCCTGCGGGTCGCCCTGCACAACCATACCGTTGATAATCATTGCCTGAAGGATACCCAAAACCGTTGTCTCATTGCCGCCGGCAACATTGGCTGAACTGGTAAAAGCCGCCCCGACTTTGCCATCCAATTGGCCGTGCTTGACCACCGCGTCGTCGATAAGTTGCTTAACCTGTGCCGCCATACCGCCGTAATAGGTAGGCGAACCAATCACTATCGCGTCGTATTTGAGCAGGTCGTCAACTTTGACTTTGGCGATTTCTTTGCAGTCCGTCTCCAGCCCGCCTTCGTTCATCGCTTTGGTTATCATATCCGCCATTTGTTTTGTATTGCCGCTTCTCGAATAATAAATCACTATTCCCTTAGACATTCGTTACTCCTTTTCTGTGTATCCGCGGAAACCTTATTTTTTCAACGGTATTATCTCCGGCTTGCCGAAGCCGTCTGGAATTGTAAACTCAAAAACCTTTTCGTCAATAACTTCATTGACCTTCGGCCTGGTAAAACTTATCTCGTAAATATCGCCCTCGGTTGAAACCGCAGAAATCTTCGCAGGCAGCATCAATTGCTTATCAATCCATACCTCGACCGATTTGTAATCATCCTTATAAATCGAATCCGGCTTAACTGTCATGTGAAGATGAACAATCTGGTTCGAATCACCCATCTGGTTTACGTCAAATTCCTTTTTCAAATCTTCCGTCTTGTCGAAGCCAATCAGCGGGAAGTTCCTCTTGGCCAGCTCAAACGCGTCAATCGGCTCATTGGTCTCGGCCAATTGCCTCTTCTGCACCTGCTTAATCTGGTAGTCAATATGCGTAAGCCAGCGGCCATCGAAGATATATTGCTCGCCGTATTTTTGCTGAGGATTTTCATCCTGCGTAAGCGTATCGAAATTGATTCGCAGCTTTGAGCCCGCCCCGGCGGGCAAGCCATTGCCTAAGCGAGCATAATACAGATTTCCCGTTCGCAGCGTTTTCGATTCGAGCAGGGGCTGGCTGAAAAGGTAATTGACTTCGCATTGATATGACCGCAACTGGCTTGTCTTTTGCTTGAGACCATCCAGAATGCTCGATACATAATTCGCGTCACTGGCAGATTGTTCGGCATAGGACGCACGACTGCATCCGCCAACTATAACCGCCAAGATAATAAGTGTTCTCAACATAAAAATCCTTTGCCGCCGCATAGACAGTATTACCATCCGCCTGTGAACTTTTGTCAATTAGAAATTAGAACCTGTCCCCCTTTTCCTCTTGGTTAAGCAGGCCATTTAATATACTTAAAAGGGTTATGTACGTTAATACGCAACAATTTCAAAAGCTTTTTCTTGTCCTCTTTTGATGATATAAAGTTGGTTTTAGAATAAAAGTATGATTGCAATTCCCTCCAATGGGCTTGCAAAAACAAAAGTTTTCTTAACAAAAGTACATTATTGCTATTTCCTGATTTCCATGTTATTAGCCATCCAAACATGCAATACATTACATTCGTATCTTTACCTATCGGAATGTGGC
>PMZJ01000031.1 GCA_003170415.1 Phycisphaerales bacterium
AATCAAATGATGTAAATGTTAATAAAAAATTGGCTTCCGGTTCAAAAACAGCCGGCTCTTGTTCAAATATCATAAGTACCAGTTTGAATACTATAAGTTCTGGTTTGAATAGCGTTGTAGATACTTTTAACTTTAAGAAGAATTATATCGCTATGAACATTCATTTGGTTGACCCGATTACCCGCGATACGGTTAATTCACAGAGAATAGAAGGTAATCCGAAAGAATTTGTTTGCAGTCGAAAAGAAATCGCCGGCAATATGAAAACGCCGATTCAAAAGGCAATATGGGCTTGCATAGACAAGGCAGGTACATGGGCGGCCAGGACAGCAATAAGCAATAAAAAGTTTTCAAACGGCTCCTCCCTGTCTTCGAATTCATCACCTGAAAACTCCCGCCCCGCGAACTAATTTGCAATAGTTCCGCCTTAAACCGCGGTTAATAAAAACTCCGCATCATCTGCGTTCTCTGTGGCTAAAAAATCCGTGTCCATCCGTGTTAATCCGTGGTTACTTTTTCACCGGCCCCAAAGGCAGCACTATCCTGCCGTAACATTCATTCAAGACCTGTGCAAGTCCTGCGTATATGGCCGAGAATCCGCAGAATATGCCCTCATAGCCCGCTGCTGTGCCAAGTTCGGCGCTGCCGTTAAGGTCTTTGATTCCCAGCATTACAAACAGAATCGTAAGCGACAGGAACACCACCTGCAAAGCCCTGTTTAATTTCAGTGTGCCGATGAACATTACAAAAGTGAATAAACCCCACATAAACAGATACGCGGCCATTCCTTCTTTTGCCGTGGCATCCGCCCATCCGAGTTTGGGTGCGACTATGAGCCATACCAACGTGAGCCAGAAAAAGCCGTAAGAGCAGAACGCCGTCGTCGCGAAGGTGTTGCCTTTCTTCCATTCCATAATGCCGGCGATAATCTGGGCGAGTCCGCCGTAAAATATCCCCATCGCCAGAATCATACTACTCATCCCGAAAAACCCGGCGTTGTGCAGGTTCAAAAGGACCGTTGTCATTCCGAATCCCATAAGCCCTAAGGGCGCAGGATTCCCCGTCTTGTCTTTCAGCTCCACTACGTTTACGTCCATATTCTCTTCCTTTCCCTAATTTGCAAAATCCGCGTTTGGCAACTAAACTGTCCGCTGTACGCTATACGCTGTCCGCTAATCTGACTACTTTCCTCTGCCTTTTACCAGCGATTCCACAACGGTCGGGTCAGCCAGCGTCGTAATATCGCCGAGGTTCGATACGTCGCCTTCCGCTATCTTACGCAGAATTCTTCGCATAATCTTGCCCGAACGCGTCTTGGGCAGGCCGTGAGCGAACTGGATTGCCTCGGGCACCGCGATAGGCCCAATCTCCTTGCGAACGTGCAGAAGCAGCTCTTTTTTCAGCTCTTCGGTTTCCGGGATGCCTTCCTTGAGCGTTACGAAGGCGTACAGTCCCTGTCCTTTTATATCGTGCGGAATGGGCGTTACCGCGGCTTCGGCAACCTTTTCGTGGCTTACCAGTGCGCTTTCCACCTCAGCCGTGCCAATCCTGTGCCCCGATACGTTTACAACGTCGTCGATTCTGCCCATCAGCCAATAATCGCCGTCCTGGTCCTTCCGGCATCCGTCGCCTGTGAAATACAAATCAGGGAACATCGTGAAATAGGTATCGATGAACCTTTCGTGGTCTCCCCACATCGTCCTCATAATTCCAGGCCACGGCTTGCGGATACATAGTTTCCCGCCCTCGTTCACCGCGCAGATGCTGCCGTCGTCGCGCAGAATCACGGGGTCAACGCCGAAGAACGGCTTGCATGCGCTTCCCGGCTTTATCGTATGCGCCCCCGGCAGGGGGGTTATCAGTATCCCGCCCGTCTCCGTCTGCCACCACGTATCGACTATAGGGCATTTACTATGTCCAATTTTCTCATAATACCAAATCCATGCCTCCGGGTTGATGGGTTCGCCGACGGAGCCGAGGATTCTTAGGGTGTCGAGTTTGTATTTGGCGGGCCACTGTTCACCAAGCCGCATCAGGGAGCGAATAGCGGTAGGGGCGGTGTAGAAAATGGTTACGCCGAATTTATCGCAGACCTGCCAGAAGCGACCGGCATCGGGATACGTCGGGACGCCCTCGAACATCAAGGACGTCGCGCCATTGGCAAGGGGGCCGTAAACGATATACGTGTGTCCGGTTACCCAGCCGATATCGGCGGTACACCAGAAAATATCGTTATCGTGAACGTCGAAAATCAACTTATGGCTCATCGCCGCGTGCAGGAGGTATCCGCCCGTGGTATGCACGACGCCCTTGGGTTTTCCCGTTGAGCCGGAGGTATAAAGAATGAACAGGGGGTCTTCGGCGTTCATTTTCTCGGGTTCGCAGACGTCTTTGGCCTTCGCCATTTCGTCGCTGTACCAGGTGTCCCTGCCCGCCTTCATATTGCAGGGCTCTTCGCCGACCTTCACAACTATCGCGCCTTCGATACTCGGCGTATTGGCAAGGGCGGCATCGGCTATTTCTTTGAGCTTGATATGTTTGCCCGACCGCATCGAGACGTTGCTCGTTATCAGCAGTTTGCATTTCGAATCGTTAATCCTGTCCTTGAGCGAGTCGGCGCTAAAACCGCCGAAGACAATCGAGTGAATCGCGCCGATTCTGGAACAGGCCAGCATCGCAATCGGCAGTTCCGGGACCATAGGCAGATAAATCGCGACGCGGTCGCCTTTCTTTACGCCTTTGGATTTCAGCACATTGGCGAATTTACACACCTCTTTGTGCAGTTGCTCATAGGTGTATTTCCTTACCGCTTTATCTTCTTCGCCCTGCCATATAATCGCGGTCTTTTTCGCGGCGGCTGTTTTCAAATGCCTGTCTAAGCAGTTATAAGAAACGTTCAATTGCCCATCCGCAAACCAGGTATGCTCGATTTTGCGATTTTTGGTGTCCCAGGTATATTCGAGGCCCTTCGTCGGCTGCTTAAACCAGGTGAGCGATTTGGCCTGTTCGAGCCAGAACTTGTCAGGGTCATTGATGGATTGCTCCCACATCTGCTGATATTGTTTCATACTGCCGATGTGCGCCTTGGCGGCGATTGACGCCGGCGGCGCAAATTTTCTGTCTTCCGTCATAAGAGATGTCATCGATTTCTTCTCGTTGCCCATACCGCTTCTCCTTGTTCCTCAGGGGGGTCTAAAATTGTCAATTGGTAACTGAACCCGTTACACATAAAACAGTGCATTCTTCACGTTGGCCATAAAATGTCAATAAAAACTTGTTAAAGAACAATAAAAAAGCATTTTGATGCTAAAATTTTCACAACGAAACCGGTTTTGAATTGATAAACTAAGGGGCTTGAAAATTGTTCGTACAAAAACAGCCGGGGCCCGGTTCGATTACTCGAAACAGGCCCCTAATCTTTGAAGCCGAGGAGCGGCCTGCCCTTACAGACAGGCCGGAATCGGCGGGCTAAATATATTTGTTATTTTTTTAAAACTTGTATATGAACGACGTTTGCGCCCGCACACTGTCCTCGCTGCCAAGGTCAACATAATCCGTATGCCATTGGGAAAGCTCGAAGCCAATCTGTGCATTTTTGTCGATGCTGTAAAGGACGTTGCCAAAGATTGACTGGTTGTATTTACGGAGGTCGCCGGTCATTCCCTCAAGGTCATCCTTGTTGGCGCTGTCGGCACCTACGCCAAGATTGAAAGACCATTTGCCCCAGGGTCCGAAACTTGCTTGCGCCCAGCCGCCTTTGCTTCGGATTTCCTTATTCCTTGTGGTATTTACACCCTGTCCGATACCGCCGAGATAGGCGTCGAGGTCCTGGCCCGTAAATAATTCGCCTTTGAAGCTGAGCCATTCATTGACCGGCTGCTGGACGTCCAGATTCAAAGACCAGCTATCGAAGTCCTTGCTGCCAGTTGCTGTTTTGCTGCTGCCGGAGTTGACGTCATAAGATTCTTTGCCGTAGTGACTTGAGAAACCGACGGTTGCCGGCTTATAACCCCACGACGGCAGGGTTAAGCTGACGCGCCCCTGTATGCTCGGGAAGCCAGCGTCTTCACCGGAGTCCGACTGGTCTGCCGTCAGTATGTTTGAGTTCGTCCGACCTATCATTCTTTCCAGTGCGCCTTCAAGTTTCAGTTCCGTATCCTTATCGATTGTGTAGCTTTTTGTAAGTCGAATTTGAGGTCTGCGATAACCGATATTGCCAGTCCACCAGTCGACCGAGTAATTCAGTGTATCGGGTACCAAGGGCGATATCACGTCCGAAGTTTGGCCGGCCAGTATGCTGAATTTGTCTTCGGGCCATTCGAAATTCATGTAAGCGTGCCGCAGCATCGGGGTGGATTTGTTTTCCGCTCCGCCGCCGTAAAAATCCATCTCCACGCGGCCGCTGGTTTTCATCTCCTGGTCATTCGGTCCGTATATCAACATTCCGAGCCGTGTTTCATTGGCCGTCACATCGAACTGGCTGTGGTCATTTCTGCCCCTGTCGGGCCTGACCCATTTCGCATAATCGCCGATGTCCATCCTCGATGAATCGTATGAGGCGTCCGCCTTAATTCTTCCGTAAATCTGCACGTCAAGGTCCGACATAACCGGCTTTTTCCCCGAAACGGGTTTAGCCGGCTCCACATACGCCGTTTTCTGTTCAATGTTAGACGTTCTGCGTTCGATGTTATTTGCCTCTTGTATTCTCGCTTCGTTCTGCTGTTTGACTATCTGCTTTAATTCTGCAAGCTCCTTTTCCAGTTTCTCTATCCTTGCGTTTAATTCGGCATTTTGATTTGTCGCGTCCGTCCCGACGTCCGCAAGACAGAGATTCCCCAGGAAAAACACAATAACGGCGATGGCAACAATTCCTCTATTCCTCATAACAACTCTCCTTGGCATAAACCTTTAAACTTATTCTTACCTCACACCAATTACAAAAAACCGGATTTTACACTGCGCATTCGTAAAATTCCACTTGTATTTCACTGCCCAAAAAGATTCTGCCGTAACCCATTATTCAGCAGAATCGCCCTTGATATTGCCTTGGCGTTCTGATATTAACAACCACTTATGAAAACGGGTTTGAAAAAATTATTGGTTTGTTATGTTCTTATCTGCACGTTAGCCGGCATAAGCAAAGCCGACCTGGCAGGGAAAGTCGAAACAATCGTCGCCTCGCAAACACAGGGCAAGGTGCGCATCGCGGTGAAGATTGTTAATCCCGCCACCGGCGCCGTCATTTACAGTCACAACGCCTCTGCGCCTATGACGCCGGCATCGAATATGAAGCTTGTTACGACCGCCGCCGCGTTAAATTATCTTGGCCCGGACTTTACTTACCTGACGGGCGTCGGCCTGATCGGCGATTCAATCGCGGTCATTGGCAGCGGAGACCCGCTTCTCGGCGACAAGCTCACTTTGCAAAAAAACAACCTTGATGCCGGCTGGGTGTTAAAAAACATTGCCGAGATTCTCCGCAAAAACAACGTAACGACAATTTCCGATGTTATTATTGACGATACCGTATTCGACGATGAACTCGTTCAGCCGAGCTGGCCGAAAAAGGAGCTGAATCGATGGTATGCCGCCGAAATCGCGGGCATTAACTACAACGATAATTGCATCGATATTATTGCCGAAACGGTTGGTTCAAAAGTTGAGTTGACACTCGACCCGCCGACCAGCTACGTAAACATAATCAATAATTGCAAGGCATCAGCCACACAAACTGATACCACTATCTGGGGGGCACGGCCCGCCGGCTCAAACGTCATAACTGTCTCAGGCGTCTGCTATAAGAAATGTCAGCCGGTTAGCGTTACAATCGACCGGCCCCCGGCATTTTTCGGAACGCTGCTCGCCGAAGAGCTTAAACGCTCAGGCGTTGCCGTCAGGGGACAGCTTGTCGAAAGAGAAATTCTGCCGCAGGAGCAATTCAAGCTCCTCGCTGTTTATCGCACCCCTATATGGGATGTTTTTGACCGCTGCAACAAAAACAGTTTTGAAGTCGCCGCGGAATCACTGCTGAAAACAATCGCCGCATATCGCCAGCCATCCGGCAAGGGCGGTTCCTGGGCACAGGGCAGGCAATTCGTATCGGATTACTTAGTTTCGCTGGGAATATCCGCCGACCAGTTCTTTATCGACGACGGCTGCGGGCTTAGCGATAATAATCGTCTCAGCGCAAACCTGCTTACGGCTATTCTCTTAGACATTTACAAAAAACCCGAGTGGCAGAAGTTTAAGGAGACCCTGTCGGTAGGGGGGGAAGATGGCACGGTAGGTAAATGGTTCAATGAGCCGAAATACAAAGGCAAAATCTTCGCCAAGACCGGCTACATCGGCGGCGTTAAATCATTATCAGGCGTCTGCACCACTGAAGCGGGCGACCGCGTATTTTCGATAATCACCAACAAAACAAACGGCAAAAGTCGGCAGGCCATTTTAGACATCGTCAAAGCCATAATAGACGAATCGCGATAGTATTGCCGGTTATCCCACTGAAAAATATGCTTTACATAATCCTCACTAAAGCGCAAAATCATAACCGGTAATACTTGGAGGTATATGATGCGTCGTCGTTGGCCAGAATGGTGGGATTGGGAGTTGGAGTTTAGCCCGCATCTGTTCAAGCGTACGCTTGAGCGTGACTTTACAGAACTGGACCTGCGAACGATGCTTGAGCGTGCCCGGGGCTATCGACCCGACATTGTTGAAGGTCGATGGGTAGTCATAACTTTGCATCGCAGACAAACATGGGAAGTAATCGTGGAACCAGATTTCGATTCTAAACGTTTATTGATAATAACTGCTTATCCGTATTGGGAATCCTGATATGAATGAACCTTATTTGGAAGTGACATTTCGACATGGCAGGCCGA
This sequence comes from Phycisphaerales bacterium, assembly GCA_003170415.1. GTDB lineage: Bacteria > Planctomycetota > Phycisphaerae > Sedimentisphaerales > Anaerobacaceae > Fen-1362. Next base: position 6,885 of record PMZJ01000031.1, read on the forward strand.
TAGCGGGGTATTACTATTTGCCGCGTAGCGCTAAAGACAAGAGCCAACGAACGAAAAGAATTGAGCCGGGGCTTGTGATTGATTTCACCCGCGAGGGGAAACCAATCGGCATTGAAATCCTCGCCCCAGACAAAATTACGTTGGCTGTGCTCAACAAAGTGCTTCGTGACCTTGGCCTTCACCCGGCAAAACGCGCCGATTTAGCGCCGTTGAAAGCAGCATAGCGGGAGTTATGCACCTTTCGCGAATCTGACAATTAATGCTGAAAATCGGCAATATAATTCTTGATGTCCCCTTTTTTCAGGCGTCGCTTAGCGGATACAGCGATTACGCTATGCGGACAATTGCGCGTGAACTTGGAGCGCCTCTTGTATTTGCCGGCGTATTCCTCGCGAAAAGCGTCCTCCACCCGCGGGTTTTTGATGACCCGTCATTTAAACCCGGCGATGATGAACATCCGATAGGGGCCCAGCTTTTGGGCGAGGACCCCGAAATAATGGCAAAAGCCGCTAAGATGGTACGCAAGGCGGGTTACGATTTAATAGACCTGAATTTCGCCTGTCCTGCGCCCAAAGTTGTTCGCCGAAAGCGAGGGGGCTTTCTTCTCAATGACCCTGATAAAGCAATAGAAATCTATAACGCCGTAAGAGAAGCCGTCGATTGCCCGGTAACTATTAAATTACGGACGAGCTTTGATAATAAGTCCTATGATAATTTCTGGGACATCTGTTCCAGGGCCGCGGCCGGCAAGGTCGATGCGTTAATCGTGCATCCTCGCGCTGTTTGTCAGAGATTTACCGGCTCGGCTGACTGGGAGTTTTTATCAGAGGTTAAAAAACAATTTCCCCGCACAATAATTATAGGCAGCGGGGACTTGCTTTCTGCTGATACAATTAAAACCAATATGAAAAACACCGGCGTAGATGGCGTGGTAATCGCTCGCGGCGCGATTGGCAATCCGTGGATTTTTAGTCAGCTTCGTGCGGGAAACGAGTTCGTCTCCCCGACTCTTGGCGAGCAGGGGCAGGTAATTTCAAAACATTTCTGTTTATTTCGTGAGATTTATGGTCGCAAAAATGCCGCCAGGTATTTTAGAAAATTCGCTGCCGCATACTGCAAACTTCATCCCCAGCGCAGAAAAGCCCAGAAGGCCTTTTTCGCGGCAAAAACGACTGAAGAATTCTTAGCCGTCGTAAAACAATGGTATGGATAGACACTGTATTAGACGCTGATTACGCAGATTTACGCTGTTTTTTTTGTTTAGCCACAGATTACACAGATTGCACGGATTTAATCGGCCGGGGATGTGTACTCAACGCGGCCTTTGCTCCAAATACGATTCGTGCGCAAGGCCATCGTTTCGTCCACCGGGCAGGAAAACTGCCCCGCCTTACAGGCATCCGGCCGAAAACGCTGAATTAAGCCGAGCAAATAAAGCAACCACGGAAAATGTCTGCTGCGATTCGCCTTGCTTTTGACGACAATTGTGAGGATAATACTGATAAAAGCAGGAATGACGCACCTTTGACCTGAAAATGGATAGGAAACCGAATGCGGGTTTATCTGGAAACCATATAAACAGTAGTTAGCCGCTCATTGCAGGCAAGAAAGGACATGAAAAATGCGAAAAGGAAAAGCTGTTGGAGTAATTGGGTGTGTTTTTGTCTTAACGGCTATGCTGTTAAGTGGATGCGTTACTACTAGCCCTCCTAAACCGCCACTCCTCCCAGGACAGGTGGATCAGCCCTTCAGTATTCACGTAGATTCTCTGGTTGCACGTGATGCTGACTTAAAGTCCAAAACTTATATCATAGCATCAGCGATGCAAAACGTTGGCGATGGCGACATACAATTCAAAGAGTTTGCAAGATTTATAGAGAATGCTTTATCACAGAAAGGATACATACGGAAGAACAACAAGGAAGACGCAGACCTGCTTATTAGTCTGGCATATTGGATAGGGGAGCCGCAAACAACTACTTCTACCGAAACTTATACCACGGGTGTCGGCTATAGCTATCCTGTTGGTTGGATGTGGTATACTGTGCCGCCACAAACACACGAAGAAACAACAACAAAAACCACATATAAGGAAACTCTCGTGTTGGAGGCATACGACCTGAAAGACACGAGCAAGCACTCTCAACTCTGGAAAACTACTTTGGAGAACGTGGTTTATGAAAATGCAAACGGAGACTTGCGTTTGGTTCTACCATATATGATTAAAGCTGGAATGAAATATTTTGGGGTAGATTCTGGGGGGAAACAGTATGAATGGGTAGAGGGGCGTGACCCAATGATCCTTGAGATAAGGAAATAAAACCGAGCAGAAGGGTTTTGTATTAAAGAAACTAAACTCTCTGAAATGACTCTAATAGGAGGCGAAAATTGGCAAGAAAGCACGTCTAACAAGGCGATCCAGCCGAGATCGCTTGCAGCGCCGGCTGATTTTGCACGTTAGGCATCCAACCAAAAATTTATTAGGGATAGTCACGAATGGCAGTTCCTTAAGAGTGTCTTACCATTATTTTTAAGCGAAAAACGAGGATTTTGTAGCTTAAGGAATCACCATTCGGGACAGTCACCTGTTTTGTAATTTTAGATCTGCGTTAATCCCGTGTGAAGCCGTGTCTAAAATTCGCTCCGAAAGAAATCTGATAAAATCTTAAAATCTGCAAAATCTGGGAGACACGATACCTGGGAAAAAGGAATGTAATTTTTTATTGACCTACTGCTTAGCTCCCCTGAAAGCAGCGTAATTTTAACGTACTATTATTTTTTTTGGCAGGGTGATCGTAAAGGTGGTACCTTTGCCGGGGTGGGAATCGACGGTTATTGTTCCGCCGTGGGCGTCGATAACTTTTTTGCAAAGCGCAAGGCCGAGGCCTGTCCCAGAGCCGGCAGTTCGACCAAGCTCACCGCAGGCGATTTTTTTGTGCTTTGTGGTGAAAAACGTATCGAATACCCTGCTCATCTCCGATTGCTCTATCCCGCATCCCGTGTCGCTGATTTTTATTAGAGTACCATCGTTGTCCGCCTGCGCCAAAATCGTCAGTTTTCCGCCGTGAGGTATCATCGCCTCACGGGCGTTCAGGACGAGGTTCATCATCGCCTGCTGCAACGAGACAGGTGAGGCGTAAACCTGCAAATCCGCACTGACTAACAATTCAACTGTTATCCCATCCTTTGTGAAATCCCTGCAAAGGCAATCGAATACGGCGTTAACCATCGGCAGCAGGGGGATAACGACCTTTTCTCCGCAGCCGGCTTTAGCCAACGAGAGGATACTTTCCATTACCTTTCCCGCCTGCCGGCAATTTTTGGCGGTCCTGCGAAGCGTGCGTTCGGCAAGTTCCCTGTCGTCTGTGTGCTTGAGCGATAACTCCGCGTAATTGGTCAGGGGGGTGAGGAGATTATTGATTTCGTGGGCTATCATCGCGGTCGCCGAACCAAGATTCGCCAGCGCCTCGAGCTGCACCATATCCTTTTCGAGGGCCTCATTGCGACGTTGCTGCTGCACTAATTGGCCGTGCACAGCTTTGCGTTTTGCGATAATGCTTGTCAACGCCATTCCTCTGCTGTAAAATTCCTTTTGAACCGTAAACTTATAATATATCGACCTTTTTCTTGCTCTTTCTTGAACCTCCTATGAACGAACAGAGAATACTTGAAGAGCTTGTGATGCTGCTTGAGGCCAATGGCGTCGAAATTCGCCGGGAACCCCTTGCCGGCGGGGCAGGGGGGTTGTGCACCGTCAACGGCAGGCACTTGTTCTTTCTTGATACACAGGCATCTTCCGTTGAGGTTGCCTCAGTCGTCGCGGAAGCCGTCGCGAAGCTCATTGATATCGAGAGTATCTATCTTCGTCCGGAAATCCGCCAGTTTATCGAGTCGCATGGTTCCTCCGTTAAGGAGCGATGAATATGCCAAAGTTAAAAAAAGTCGCCATAATGCTTGCCGAGCAGTACCAGGTTACCGAAATCTGGTATCCTTACTACCGGCTCAAAGAGGCCGGCTTCGACTGCGATTTTGTCGCCGCTGAGGCAAATAAGGATTACCCATCGAAAGAGGGCTATCCCTGCAAGTCAACCGTGGCCGCTAAAAACGCCAGAATCGAGGACTACTCCTGTATGATTGTCCCGGGCGGATTCGCGCCCGATTTTATGAGAAGAAGCGATGATATGATTAAGTTGGCCAATGATATGGTCAACGCGGGCAAAATCATCGCCGCTATATGTCACGGCCCGTGGCTATTGTGCAGCACCAAAATCCTTAAGGGCAAAACCGCGACGTGCTTTATGTCCCTTCGTGACGACGTCAAAAATGCCGGCGCAAAATACGTCGATGAGGAATGTGTCGTCGATGGCAACCTGATTACCTCCCGAAAACCCGATGACCTCCCGGCATTTTGCGAGGCGATACTGAAAGCACTCGGCAAATGAGAAGACACTGATTAACACGGTTTTTTTGGACACGGATTAACACGGATTTGCACTGTTTTTTATTTTTTTCTCTGTGACCTCTGTGCTCTCTGTGGCTAAAATACTCTTGCCGTAAGGCATCCCTTACGGGAGTGGCTTAAAGGAGCTATTTACTATGACAAAGAAAAAATTCGACAACCAGACAGCCAAAACGCCGCTTATCCTCGTCGTTGACGATAACCGCGAAAATCTCGAACTGCTCGAGGCCTATCTTGAGGATATCGACTGCCGGACAATCTCCGCCTGCGACGGCCCCGAAGCCCTCGATATCGTAAGAAAGGACAAGCCCGACCTGGTCCTGCTCGATATTATGATGCCCAAAATGAGCGGCTTTGAGGTCTGCCGGAAGCTGAAAAACGACCCTTCGACCGCCCATATCCCCATCATTATGGTTACTGCACTCAATGAGTTTGGCGATATGCAGCGGGGCGTCGATTGCGGCACCGATGATTTTGTCTCCAAGCCTGTCAACAAGCTCGAAATGCTCACCCGCGTCAAGACAATGCTCAAGCTCAAGCACCTCACCGACAAGCTCGAACGCACGCTGGCGTATCTGGCCGAAATCGAAAAACAAACCCAGTCGAGCCGGCTTGACTGACCCGGCAGGGTACATTCACCGAATATCGGCGGGGGAGTTACGTCCCAAAACCGGCTGCCAATTTCTCCATTTCAGGCGGAATAGTCGTTACAGCCGACACCCTGACGCATAAATATCCTCCCCGCCGGCCAATTTCCTTTAACCTCACTTAACCGCCCACCGCCGCCGAGTCGATAATACCCGTGGACGGAGGTTCCAGCCATCTGGTCTATATAAACAAAAGACCGGGCTTATCGAGGGGGATGGCTTCCCATTATAGACAAAGACCATTTATGGGCCAGTTACTGGGAATTTTGGGTGGCGGCATCGAGGTCGAAATCACCGACCTTATATGGCATTGTCTTCGCCAATCCGCGGAATCAATCGCCAAATCAGACCCCGCGCACGCACAAATGCTCGAAGGATTAGTCGATTTGGCAGACGTGAGAAAACCGTCGGTTCTTAACCGTCGCCTTGAAGAGTATCGTTCAGCACATCCCCGTTCCCATTATACCAACCTTGCCGCCGCCGCAATCGCCCTGGCAGACAGTCGTGTCAATGATGCCTTCGACCTGTTAAAATCGGTTTATTCCAAATGTCCCCGAAATATTACCGCGCTCTACGCCCTCGGCCATTGCTGCGAACGGCTTGGCCGCGAAGCCGACGCAATCGCCTTCTACCAGGACTGCCTTAAATTCAAAAAGTATCTCCAGTTCCCCCGACAGCGCCTCGCCGCTATTTACTTCAAAAATGGCCAAATCGAAAAAACCATTACTGAATATCAGTTCCTCGCCGCAGAATACCCTGACGACCTCACAATTCTGCTTACGCTTGCACATCTTTATATCGCCGTCTCGCAATACAAGCTCGCCGCGGATACCTTCTCAACCGCCATTCTTATACAGCCCTATAATTTCTCGCCGGAAAACGACGAGATTGATTTGCTTATTGAGGCAGGGGAGCTGAATGACGCGCTTGATCTTATCGAAAACACCCTCGAACAGTATCCAGACAGGCCGGATTTGCTGTTAAGACGTGCCTCCGTCTTCGCTTCGCTCGGCCAGGACGACCAGGCGCTCGCTCATTACAACCACACCGTTGCCGTATGCCCGCACTTTCTCGACGCCAATATCAAGCTCGGCTCTCACTATATGCGGCTCGGCAAACCCGCCTCCGCCGCGATTCAATTCACACAAGCCGCCTTGATTAACGACCGTCTTGTTGATGCCTACCTGGGTCTCGCTACCGCCCAGAAACTCAGCAATAACACATCTGAGGCCCTCGTTTCACTTTCTCTTGCCTCAACCATCGATACCAACGGGCCGATGCTGTTTGCTCAGGCCGCCTGTCTCCAGTGTCATTCGCCATCCTCCGACCTCGAATCGCGTCCCATTGATGCCATATTAGATGCCCAGAGGAATATGCTTCAACTTCGTCCGCAAAACCCCGAATTGCATTATCGTCTCGGCATACTTCTGATGAGCGTCGGACGTATCACCCAAGCGGCAGAATTATTCCAAAGGGCGCTCCAGCTAAACCCCACCTTCGCTCCCGCCCGCAATAAGCTCGCCGTATGCCTCTATGAAACCGACGAAACAGCTCTTGCACTCGAAACTCTGACCATGCCCAACTGCCTCCAACCCGACACGCTCAACCTCCATTATCGCGTCGCCCTCCTGTATTGCGACAAAATCAAATTCGCCTCCTCTTTACTCGACCTCGAACAACGACTCCGCGAAACCCTCGCCTCCACCGACGCCGTCGTCAATATCTCTATTGTCCTGCAAAACCTCGGCCTGCTCGACCCAGCTTACTCGACATGGGATAATCTGGTTCCCCTCGCCGGCTGCCAAACCGAATAAACACCCGTTATCCAGGCGATCCCCCTAAATCCGCCCAAACCACCTTAAATACCTGAATGAAACATAACATATATTATGAGACGTTCAATGTTGTGTCTTCAGGGGCAGGTTTGCTTCCTCATTATTATTGCGGCTTATTTTAAAAGTTTTCGTTCTGTGTATCCACTGCGCAACGTAATGACACAGGCGGGCCGAGTATCTCGTAATTCAGAATCGCCTTGCGGAAACCGTCCTGTGTCGCGTATTGCTCCGCCAGTTCCAAAAGATACTGATGATGAATAATTTCAACCTCGCCCGATACCTTTGCGTTTTCAGATGTGATAGTGTCAACCTTGTGTAAATCCGGTTCGACTTTTTGCAAAGTCGGCTTCTCGACTGTTATAGGAGTGTCAACATTCGTCCATTCCAGGCCATCTACAACCTTAAGCGTCGGTCCTTCCTGGGAGTACATCGGGGGGGCTATGGGTTTTTTATCCGGTATTGGCTCAGTCCTGCGTGAGATTGCCGGTTTTGGCTGAGGTACCATGGCAGGGGGCTGAAATTGTTCGTTTTCCTCCTGCTCTGCCGCCCTTCTTGCTTGTTCTTTTGCCGCCGAATAACGCTCCCTGATTTTCTTCGCCAAATCGTCAAAGCCGGGCTGGTGTTTATCTTTGCTCTCTGTTGGCTTTTCTTCCACGCCCTTTTTGCCAGACCTGGCCTTGGCAATCGCCCCGAAAAGCCATATCACAAAAAAAATAACAAGAGGCGCAAACTTGGCCAGATTGTTCCCGTCATCATTGGCGAACACTTTGTCTAACCAATAGCCCATCATTTCCTAATATCCTGCCGGCACAGTATCTGTCTTCTGTACTCTGTCATCCGTCTTCTATTTCTTTACTTCTTGTCAACCTTTGAAATCGAGTCCCTCATCGACGTATCCGCGCTTATATTCTTCATCCGGTAATAATCCATTATCCCGAGATTGCCCTTGATAAATGCCTCCGCCATCGCCAGCGGCACCTTCGCCTCGTTCTCCACAAATAGCGCCCTCATTTCCTGTTCTCTGGCCACCGCCATAGCACGTCGTTTTTCAGCTTCGGCCTTTGCCCGTCGCATATCCGCTTCCGCCTGTGCCGCCTGCAGTTGCGCCCCGACGTTATCGCCTACGTCCACGTCCGCGATATCAATCGACAGAATCTCGAACGCCGACCCGGCATCCAGTCCTTTGCTCAATACCGCCTTCGATATCCTGTCCGGGTTCTCCAGGACCAGTTTATATGTAATCGAACTGCCGATTGTCGTAACAATACCTTCGCCGACTCTGGCGATGATTGTTTCTTCAGTCGCGCCTCCTATCAGCCGCTGCATATTCGTGCGAACCGTAACTCTGGCCTTTGCCTTAAGCTGAATACCATCCTGGGCGACTGCGTCAACGGTATCTCTGCCCTTCTTGGGATCCGGGCAGTCAATAACCTTGGGGTTCACTGAGGTCTGCACCGCGTCAAGAATATCTCTTCCCGCGAGGTCTATTGCGGTAGCCGTCTTTAACGTGAGGTCGATATTGGCCCTGTTGGCGGCGATTAATGCTCGTACCACTTTCGGCACATTCCCCCCTGCCAGATAATGGCTTTCCAAATCCTGCGTCGTCAGTTGCAGACCCGCCTGAATCGCCGTTATCTTGCTCAAAACTATCGTCCTGCTGTCAACCTTCCGCAGCCACATCCCGACAAGTTCCGACAGCGTAACGTTCGCCCGCGAAAAATACGCCTGCAGCCACAGCCGGGCAAATTTCAGCACCAACAGCGCAAACACAAGCACCACTATGCCTACGATAACCATAACGACCAGCCCGACTACCCTCGTTGTGTCCGCTGTCTCCAGAATGATTCTTGTCATATTACTCATCATCTTGACGCCCTTTCCTTATACTTGTTCCTGTCCCTCGTTTATAACTCGCACTGTCAGTTGTGTGCTTTCCATCCTTATTACCTGCACTTTTTTGCCCTTCTCAACATATCCGCTTTCGGCCACACATTCAACCCTGTGTCCCGAAAAATCGCATGTCCCCACCGGCCTCATCGGCGTAACCACTGTCCCCGTCGCCCCCATCAGCTCCTTCAACTGCGCCGTATCCGATATGCCGTCCCCCAATTCTCTTTTGGGCGGCGCAAGCGTCACGTTTTTGCCGAATTTTGTTTTTGGCAGTATCTTGAACGCCGCCACCAGCACGCTCGGTATCATCACCACCGCTATCACCACGCCGGCCCACCCCGCTGCCGCACTGTGCTGGAAAAATATTATCAACCCCCCTGTCACGCACGCCGCCACGCAAAGCGACAATAGCCCGCCGCTGGGAAGAAACACCTCCGCCACTATCAGCACCCCTGCCGCAAAATACAAGAAAATCGCGAATACAAGCCACCAGTCCATTAGCGCTCTCCTGTTGCTTTCAATCTCCTGTTCAACTGTTTCCCTGCTCAGCTTCTCTGACAACCACCCTGTTGCCGCTGACTTCCATTATCATTACTCTCGCCCCTTTGTCAACAAACGAACCCTCTGTCACGACGTCCACTACCGCCTGCGCGAACCTCGCCTTGCCCGCGGGCCTCAATCTAGATATCGCTTCCCCGATTTGTCCAACTTTTATATTTATCTGCCCCGCGTCAGGCGGCGCAGTCAAATTTACTTCCGTCCCCCCCTGCCCGACCTTCGGGGATAACACCAGCCGGCTAAACAACCTTGTCTTGGGCAAATATTTCGATATCATTCCCGCCAAAACCAGAAACGCCAGGAATCCAAGTCCTATTGCCCATATCTGATTAACCAGCAACTGCCAGTCAAAGTCGGTCTGAGGCCACGGCAACTGGCCAGGCGGATTCTTTATCAGCATCCCGAATAATCCCACGAGGATAAAAACTATCCCTATAAATCCGACAAAACCAAAACCGGGTATCAGGAAAACTTCAATCAACAGCAGCATCACACCTGTTACAAATAACGCGACCTCGACCCAATTCGCCATCCCGGTCAGGAACCTGCTGCCAACGATTAGTACAAAACATATCACCGCCACTAAGCCCGGCAGCCACACCCCGGGCGTCTGAAACTCAATATAAAGCCCTAACAGTGCAATTGTTACCAGTGCCCCCAGAACCGCCGGCGAATTAAGCCATCGCACCATTTCTTCCGACCAGTTTGTTTCGAGAGTTACAGGCGGCCCGCTGAATTCGACGCCGTCTCGCTTTTCCAGAAAACTCAGCACGCCATTCACGTCCTTCACAACCGCCCTGGCGATGCCATATTCCGCCGCCTTGCTCGCCGTCAGCGTCAGCAGTTCTTTACTGGTTACAATAAGTTCTTTATTCTTAAGGTCGTAGGCGTGGGCGTCTTTAGGCAGTTGCTCCGTCTCAAAATACTCCCATTGGCCCGTCTTCGTGTTTTTTACCCTGTAAACCTCTGTCCCCACAGTTACCATCGCTTTAAGCAATGGCATCGGGTATTTGTTCGCTTCAGCCGCCCTGGCAAACGTCGCCCGAACGAACGATTCTATCTTTTCCCTCTCCACCCCTTCTAATTTGCCGCCCATTGTTATCGGCGCACAGTCGCCTATCGTTGTGTTTTCTCGCATTATGATATCGTTGCAGGACACCGAAATCATCGCGCCTGCCGATATTGCCTCGGTATTCACATAGGCAACCGTATGTGCTCTTTTGGCGACATCGAGGATAAAATATTTCGATATGTCATCCGCAGCGGCCACTTCTCCGCCGTATGTTTCTATCTCGTAAATAAGATAATCCACGCCCCCCTTGAGCGCAATCTCCGTTCTTCGCTTTATCGACTTATACAGCCCGTCGTCAATTGTCCCCTTGCAGACAATGACCGCCGCCTGCACCGGCCCTTTCAGCGGCGGCGCTGGCAGATTCGCTTCCCATTCCGCGCTGATGCACAGCCGAGCAGCCATCACTAGCACCGTCCCCAATAGCATTATCCGGCCTAACTTCTTCATAGTCAAAATCTCGCTCCCGCCTAATTTAACTCAACACTTAAAACTAAGAACTCAAAACTGATTTCACGCCATTTTGCGCAGAATCTCGATGCCCTTGCGTATCTTCTCATCGCTCGTCGCGTAGCTTATACGAAAGTGCGTGTCCTTTTCGCTGAACACGTTGCCCGGTATTACAAGGACGTTATTGGTTATCGCCTTTTCGACGAATTTACTGGCCTGCCCATCCGGCGCTTTTACAAATGCGTAAAACGCCCCCGCGGGCTTAACTATCTCGAACTTGTCTTTTAAGCCATCGTAAATCAAATCGCGTTTTTTGCGGTAGGCGTTCACAATAGGCGTCACATCGTAATCCATCGCCGCGGCAATCGCCTTCTGGAAAGGCGCAGGCGCGCATACGAAGGTGTATTGCTGTATTTTTATCATCTGGTCGATGACCTCGCCTATTTCGCCCCCTGCCGCCGCGTAGCCCAGCCGCCAGCCCGTTACGCCGTAGGTCTTCCCGAACCCGCGAAGCAGGATTGCCTTGTCGCAGTATTTTACTATTGTTTCACAGGGGCCATCGTAGCTGAATTTCTCATATATTTCGTCACTCAATACAATGATATTATTCTTAGAAGCAATATTGGCAATTTCTTTCAACTGCCCGCCGCCGAAGACCGCTCCCGTCGGGTTGCAAGGCGAGTTGATTATTATCATCTTCGTTCTGTCCGTGACGGCATCTTCTATCTTGCCCGGGTCAAGCTCGAATTTCGGGTAGCAATCCACAAATACGCATTTGCCGCCTAACATATTCACTAAGTGCTTATACATCACAAAATACGGGTCCGGGATAATCACCTCGTCGCCGGGGTTAATCAGGGCCAGAAACGCCAGCAGAATGCCGCCGCTGACGCCGCTGGTTATCATCAACCTTTGTTTTTCCCACCCGAATTCCGCCTTCAGGCCGCCCCCTATTTTGGTAAGCAGCTTCTCGTCGCCGGCCGTCTGGGAATACTTATTGGCGCCCCGTTCTATTGCCCGTATCGCCTCGCGCTTAATCGGTTCAGGCGTATCAAAATCCGGCTGACCTATCGAAAAATTAATCGGGTCCTTCATTTGTGCCGCTAGCGCAAAAACCTTCCGTATTCCGCTCGAATCGATACATTTCATCCTGTCTGCAAGTATTTTCTTCATAGCCGTATAATATACCCCCCTTTTCCCCGCAAGCCAACTGAATTCCCGCCTGAATCAAAGGCGTATCACTTAATCACTGTTTTGTGTTATTCCGGTTGGATGGATCTTTGCGTAAAACAAACTTTAAAAAAAGTGCAGATGGCGAATACAACGACAGTTTTTTATTTCTGAATAAATCCTTGTGTAAAACGATCCCCAAAAATGGGTCTACTAACATACAAACTATTCCCAATAATCCCATCCACAAGTATATTTGCCAGGAATCGCCAAAGATAGTAATCAGGGTTCCTATATTTCTATTCGACGACCACAAAAGATAATTTAATCCCAGTCCTACCCTTACTACCAAAGCCAAAATGGTACCTGAAAAGAAACCTGTCAAAATAGACAACTTAAAAGATTGCGCAGATTTGCCTAATGTAAATAACATAATACAATGCTGTATCATTGCCAAGGGCACGATAAATATGGTCATGGCTTGAATAGGGAGATATTCACCCCTGTGTCCATACCCTATAATAAATATCATCAGGCAAATTATCCATATTATTGAAACACCCAACAAGTTTTTCAAATAAACCCTTAGAGTCAGATCATTCATTAGAGTCCTCGTATTAATAATATCCATCGATGAACTACTGGAACAACTATGGGCAGCCCCACAGTTGCCTATTTTTATAGTCGTATAATACCCCCTTTTCCCCGTAATCCAACTGAAAAACTGCCCTCCAGATTCCCTTAAAACCCCCAACCCCCATTTTTTCTTGACTTTAGGGGCTGTTTCGGATACACTAATAGAAGCGGAGAAGGTCTTCAAAAGAGTGAGAATGAGCGTGTTTTTGCGAAGGCGTTGCGCCTCGTAGGACCTGTTTATTTTGTTTTTTAAGCGGGTAACACAGCTTATGAATACCAGATGCTTATCGGCGATATTGGCTGCTATTTTCCTCGTATCCTCCGCAGCCAGCGCCGCCTTTTACGATGGCACCGAGACATTCGATTCGGGCCAAGTTTCTTTCTATAGTTCTGCGTCTCAGCTTTATGGCTACGTCGATTACGCCGTCTATTCACCCGGCTATTTCCCATGGTCCGATTTTTTCCCCGACCAGTTCTTCTATTGCTACCAAATCTTCAACGCCGCAGAGTCCTCCAATATTGCCAGATTCATTGTAAGTCCGGATTCCGGCGTTACCGCTTATTCTTCCGATTATTTCCTTTTCTCCGCAGACGACATCGAGCCGATCTATGCCGGCATTCAGCAAAATGACGTTTTCTACATATTCGACAGCCGTATCCCCGCAAACCAGAACTCATCTGTGCTGTTTTTTGCCGCTGATTCCGGGTCAATAACCAATTCGGTTATTATTGCAGGAACAATGACCGGCAGCATTTCCTTCCAGATACCAGCTACGGCGCCTGAACCGGCTTCTGTGTTATTTATGTCTCTGGCAGTGCCTGCCCTGCTGAATGTCCGCAGGCGCAAATCCTGAAAACCACACAATAAAAAAAGGCCGGCAAATCACCGGCCTTCTCAAGTATCATCCAGTTACCTGTTCTATTTCTTCTTTGCCTCTTTGGCGGGCTTTCCAGCCGGAGCTGCTGCCTTTGCTGCCGGCGCTGCTCCTGCCTTGGCTGGCGCTCCCTTTGCCGCTCCAGGTGCTGCCTTGCCTGCTGCCGCCGGCGCCGCACCAGGCGTTGCTGCCACTGCGCCTTCCACACCCACCGCTCCTTCCGCAGCCACCTCTTTCTTCTCTGCCTTCTTCGCGCGGGTTTTTCTGTGCGACACTTTCGGAAGGCCCATCACTGACCTGTCGTCTTCCCATTTTTCCTCGTCCTTCAGGCGGTCTATTCGCTCCGCTCGTGTCAAAACGTTGCGGTGTCTCACAAGTGCATCCTTCAACTTCAACGACCGGTCAATCGACATCAATTCTTCTCCTAAAACTTATTCGTCAAATCTCATCCCGAAAGCGTCACTGAATGGCTTCGGCCCAAAACTCTCAAACCCAACCGGCGCCTTGTATCCCGAGCCAATTTCTATTATCTTCTGCTTGGCCATGTTACCGTCGGTCCCCGCTTTTTCGGGATTATCATACTTGTTTTTCGTTACTAAATAATACCAGTTATTTTTTTCTATAATCTCTGTGGCGATGCCCATTTTGTCAAAGTACTCTTTCGCCGGCTCTAAATGCGACCGGACCTGATATATCTTCAATACTATCCGGTTCCTGCCCGTCGACGCCGGCTGATTAGCCACCACCGCTGCGGCGGAAGTATCTTGCGCCGTCGGCTGCGAAACAACAGGCGTATCCTGCGTTACCGGCTTCGGCGCCACCGGCCTTGACTCTGCCGGCTTTGCCTGCCCTGAGCTTGTCGAATGGGTCGAACCAGTCGAAGAGTTAACCACGGACTTTGCCGCCGCCGGTGCCTTCGTCGCAACCTCTCTGCTGCCGATCCGCTCACCTAATCTGAATAACACCACTGCCGTCAGTAGTACGCCCAGCACAACCGCTATACCAACCTGATACGGCATCGAAAATTCTATCCGGCCCGCGTTAAATTGAACTACGCTCGGCTTTATCGTCCATCGTACCACACCCTGCGCCTGCCCTGCCTGCCCCGGCAATCCGTAGGCCGGAGGGCTTTCCGAAGGGGCCTGCCCTGCCGTGCCATTCGGGTGCAACTGCTCATAGCCCGGCCTCGCCCCGGCCCTGCCCATCACTTCGTACAGCGCCTTTTTCTTCGTATTATGAACCATAGCAGTTGCCGCCTTATATCCGCTCCCTTTTACACTATTGCCCAGCCCTTTTCAATAACAAAATCAAACTATTTAACCATAACCCCCCTGGCGGAATCCTCATACCAAAATCGACAACCGACATTCGGCAATCGACAATTTCTTTGTTCGATATACGGAGCTTGTCTGTGATGAGCTTGTTTATTCTGAGCTTATCGAAGGAGTCGAACCAGTCGAAGGGCCACAAAACACCATACGAAAAGGGCCCACGCTGATTGCGTAAGCCCTTTTGTTTGCACACGGATATTTTTGTGATTTTTAAGCTTTCCGCCTTCTCACCACGGATAGAGTGCCCAATCCGAGCATAATGACAGTCATCGGTTCGGGAATCTGTATTAAGAAGTCCTGACCGTAAGGCGAACTGGTTGCGACCAGATTATTTGCGAAATACGCTGTGTCACCGTCCAACTGGCTAAGCCAGAGATTGGCTGTGGCTGCCTGTTCGATGCCTGTGGCATGGAAACCTGTACCGCTGGTAACATCCCACGTGGGGTCGGTTTCGTAAATAATCTCCCATAGAGCGACACCGAATGCTTCTGCCATTTGTCTATTTGCGCCGGTTATCCAGGCGGGGTCAAAATCTCTGCCCCAAAGCTCACGAATGTAGTTGGCTTTGGTGGTTCCTATAGGCGTAGACGCTTCATTGAGAGGAACAACATCCTGCCAGCCGTTATATGGTTCCTGGGTCAATTCTATACAGAAGCCCCAGTTGGGCACCGCCGTCCCCAGACCGGTGCCGCCTGTGTTGGTCCACGAATAGACGCCCGTGTAGCCGGTTAGACCGGACAGGCCGCCGCCCCAGACGGTGCCTATGTCAGAAAAATCATTATTGTGATTCTGGACATTTACAGTGCCGAGAATCGTCGCACTTGCCGTCGAAGTCAGCGCAATACCAACTAAGACGACCGCCGCAAAACCTCTCACCCATCTCTTCGTACTCATCTTCTTTCTTTTCTTCTTTCTTATTTTACACGGAGAAAACCGGCGCAGAACGTCCACGCCAAACCAGGGTTTCTCCTGATTTCATTTACTTTTTCCCCTTGATGGACAGACAGAATGCGCAGGGTAAATGTTACTGGAGAATAGAATGTCACCACATGGCGAACTGGAGGAGTGTTCTCTTCGCCTTCTCTACCCCTCGTACTTCGTTCTCTCTCTTCATACCCCTATACTACTGTCGTAAGGCCTCCGGCCCTACGATGAATAACATATCATAACGTCCCATATCTTGTCAATAGTTTTCGGACTATTTTTAAGTATAATTAATCGCATCGTGAACGTCCTATAACTTAATAGTTTTCGGACTATTTTTAAGCATAATTAAGCGCATCGTGCCTTATACTGCTCCCCGTTAAGGAATAGGCCAAAATATTTTTTAACGCCTGCCCGCCACTGTCCGCTATACGCTACACGCTGTACGCTGATTCTGGGAAATTTAACCTCGCAAATTCCCCATAGTATTTCTTCGCCGCCTCATCGTATGCCTTTGCTGCATCAATCTCGTTGACAAAATTACCTAACATCCTTGATTTTCCCTGATACTTGATTCGGGCCACCCACTTTCTTTTCGCCTTGTCCCAATAAACCCCGATAAACTGCGATGATGTATTCGCTCTCTTTCGTTTATTGCACGAATTTTGAGACCGGGTTGCCAAACGCAGGTTCGCCCTTCGGTTGTCAAAGCTGTTTCCGTCTTTATGGTCAACAACAAGCCCTTTTGGCGCGTTCATAATCTCCCTGTGCAGATACATTCTCTTTGTATGCGTGCTATCGACTTTAATCTGTCGAACAGCATAGAACCTGCTATTGGTTCCATTGACGTGCCACTTGAAATTGCCAAGCCGATAGTAATCCTGCTGGTCAAGAATTGTCCATTCATCTTCGCCTAAGTAAATCCTGCGATAGCCATAACCATACTTCCACCGCCGCCAAATCATCACCGGCCACGCAAAAATCAAGTCCAACCAATTTGGAATCTTTACTTGAATAACCGCCATAACGCACTCTCCTTCCTCTCAACAATCCGCAATCTGCAATCCGAAATCCACAATACATTTTGCCTTTTTCCTTTTCACCTGCTCACCTATCTACTCTCTCGCAAGGCGACCGCCTTGCGCGTCCCTCTATATATGGCGCGAACTTGCGCGCTTTTGACGAAAATTCCGATTTTGGGGATGTCTCGAAATGCACTTAAGTTCTTGTGGGAAAAGGAATAGAAAAAATTTTAAAAATTCCGGGAGGCATCCTTTCTGGGAACGGGAGCGGTTAAAAAACATTAGAATTAATTTAAGCTTTTTAACATTACTTTCACAATTTCCACAATGGTTTCGGGTTTAACCACATCGGTGTTAATAGTGATGTGGTAATGGGTGGCATCTCCTATATCTGTAAGGAAATACTTTCTGACAAGTAACCTGTGCTCCCATTCTGTCTTAGCGATGTGTTCTTGTGCCTGTTTTTCAGATAGGCCGAGTTTCTCGATAACGTTTTTTACTCTGACATCAAGTGGGGCTACGAGACAAAGGCCAAGCTTTTTGCCCGGCGGAAGCAGGAAGTTGCCCGCTCTGCCAAGGATCACAGCATTTCCATGGGCAGCTATTGTAAAAACAACTTTTCTGAGACACTCCCAATAGCGATACGAGGAAAGGCCTTGATTTCCTTCAAACGAGGTCAACCAATCATTAAGTGCCGACTGGTCCTTTTCATCCAAGGTGGAAACTACTTGCTCGCTCACATGAGCGTCTTTGGCTATCTGTTCCACTATTTCCCAGTTATACAGAGTCAGCCCAAGCTCTTTGGCAATTCTTTGGACTATTGCTTCGGCGCCGCAACCCGTTTGCCTTGAGACAGTGATGACCGGTCCGACAAGCGATTTCGGATGTTCTTTTTGAAGTCGCCATGCAGGAATCTGATCTTTCAGGAACCCTTCCATGAAATCAAGTGAGTCCATAAGTTTTCTCCTGTACCATTCCACTAAAAGCGGAACAATTTAATATTCGACTGGGATTTCTCATAGTTATCCGCCGCACGCCGTTTTGGCTTGGACATCCCTAACGGGAGGCGTCCCTAATGGGAGGTGGATTAAACGCCTGCCCGTGCAGCCAAAACCAACTATAGATTTTCACAAACAATGTGTCAAAGGTTAGTTTTAGGGAATTTGTCAGGCGTTTTCCGCATCCCAAAATTGACGCTTTGCGTCATCCTGAGCTTGTCGAAGGACCTTAATTCCGCAATTATGCTAACAAATTTGTTGGTTTATATCTCCTGCGAAGTTAATTGCTTGCTCTGTTAGTTAATCTCCTTCGCTTTTGCCAACAAATCATCAGGTATAGCCGTCGGCTTTCCAGTTAGGTCCATAGTTGCAAACAAAATGACGTATCGCTTAGCCGGGGCCCCATATTCGGCGCTCTTAAAATTCCGATAATAAATTGGGCCGTTTATACCTACCCAATAAACCTTTCCCGGCTCCAGCTTGACCGGCAAACTGCATGTTGTTCTATTCGGGTCATAGCTCGGCTGACCGGTAGTTTTCGGGTACGTCTCACCTCCGCCCGTCCACGACCATGAATTGTCCTTCATCGCCTGGTCAAATGTAACCGTTATTTTATCAAGTGAAGGCGTTACATCATTGGCATACGCCTGAGGTTCTGTGCTTGTAACATACGGCGCTACCAGTTGGTAGGCGGCCTGCCACACCCTCGTTATCGCCGGCATCAGCATACCCATCAGCAGGGATATGATTGCCATCACAACCAGCAACTCTATTAATGTAAAACCTTTTTTCCTCATTGCCTTTTGCCTCCAGCCAAAAGCAATTTTATTATACCTTTTTGCAGGTAAGAATCAAGGATAAGGGTTGTAACAGTAACCGAACGACAATCGCATACGTAGCGAACCTGTCCTGAGCAGTAGTCGAAGGAATCAGCGTCTAAAAAATTCTTAGTGTCTCCCGGTCCCGGAAGGGATGCCTTTCGGCAAAGGGATGGCCAAGCCATTCGGGTCTTAGTGGCCAAACAAGTCCCTTGACAGATGAAAAAAAAGAGGTATGGTGGCGCCGAATTTGAATCAATCCGGCACATTTAAAGACGAATGGCGAACATGATAAGGAGCGAAAAAATGAATATGGTGAAAAAAATTGCGTTGTTGTGCATGTTAATTGTTTGCTGCATAACATTATTCGGATGTAACACGGTAAACGGGGCAGGCAAGGATATTGAGCAAGGCGGCAAGGCAATTCAGAATGCCTCGGAGTAATGATATTTAGAAACTGTCAAATCAAAGGCGACAATCGCACACGGAGCGAAGTTTTACCCGCCAGTCAGTTAGGTGGGCGCAGGGTCCGCTTCGGCAATCCGCATCCCAAATCCGCAATTCATTTTTCCTTTCTTCTTTTTACTTCTAACTTCTAACTTTTTGCCTTTTGCCTTTTGCCTTTTGATTTTTGCGCCTTTTTCGTGGCCAACTAACTCAAAACTCAACACTCAAAACTAAAAACTGACTCCCCCCTTGCCTCCCCGAAGCCAATCTGCTAATATCCCCCCAACCCAATGCCAATGGTCATCCAATATTCTATTTGACTATCGGCCCGCCAGTCGTTAGTATCCGGGACTTTTATAGCTGTAAAACCATCTGGTAGCTGTTTTAATTTTAATAATGAAATAGACACGGATTAACACTGATTT
>PMZJ01000019.1 GCA_003170415.1 Phycisphaerales bacterium
AAGGCTGCTGCGCCAGAGGCCGCCACCGAACCGCAGGCTCCCCAGGCAGAAACTCAGCCGAAGCTTCCGCTTGTCAGCAACGTCTTTGTCGATACTGACATCCGGCAGGTACTTCAGGATATATCATCGCAAACAGGTGTTATTATTATCGCTGACCAGACCGTCACGGGTTTAATAAGCTGTGAACTGAAGGGTGTACCACTCGATAAAGCTTTGGAAATAGTTCTGGCGGGTACCGGCTACGTGGTAAAGAAAACACCGGATTATTATCTGGTTAGTTCGCCAGACCCTAAAGAGGCGGCGTTTCTCGCTTCAAGTAAAACGAAATTCGTAAAAACGAACTACCTTAGAGCTGAAGAGGCGGTAAGACTTTTGTCTTCTGCTTTTGGAAAATATGTCCAGGCCGATGCTACCTCCAGCACCGTTGTTATTACTGCGCCTCAGATTTTGATAGACCGCATAGAATCGGACCTCGCACTTATCGACATACCTCCGCGCCATGTTATGCTGGATGCACGTGTTGTCGTGCTAGACAAGAGCGATTTGCTGAATTTGGGCGTTGAGTGGGGCTGGCCACAGATTTCAGCCGGGACTTTTTCCGATTCCGACCACCACCAAAACACAAACGTGGGTTCAAAATGGCCGTGGGGTATCCAGATGGGATATACAACAGATAAAACGTTTACCAACGCATTGCAATTGAACTTGAATCTTCTTGAGCAAAATGGAAATGCAACCATTTTGTCCAGTCCCCAGGTGCTGGCTCAGGACGGCAAAAAAGCTGAAATCAAAGTTACTACCGAAGAATATTATTCATTAATGCCAACTGTTACGCAAGGCAATGTTCCTTTCTATTATACTCCCCAACTGCAAAAAATTGAGTATGGCACCATTTTGGGTATCACACCGCACATCGGCAAAAATGGTGATATTACACTTGACTTGGCCATCGAGGTCAGTGATATCCTGCTGCGCAGCTCAGATAATTATCCCGTTGTTTCTCGGCGAATCGTTAATAACACTATGCGAATCCAGGATGGTGGTACAGTTTCTGTAGCAGGACTGAAAAGAAGCGAAGAATATTCAACTGACAAGAGCACTCCAGGACTTAGTAATCTTCCGATAGTGGGAGGATTGTTTAATAATAAAAGCAAACAAGGGGCACACGAGGAAATTGCCGTGTTTGTTACAGCACATCTGGTACCTGATTCTGCACAACGACCGTTGCCTGCAAAGAAAGAGCAGGCGCAGCCACCTTCCAGCAAGAAACAGCCGGCAAAAACGGATTTTAAAAAGGACCTCGAAAAGAGCTTATCCGTTCCCGGCGACAACAAATAGATAAAAAACTGGAAGGTGTAAAAAAATGGGTATCGCCTAACACCAGATCGCCAACATGCTCCCCGCCCCTTTCTCAATTCCACTAAAGTGCCGTCGATTTTAATGCTTGTCTCTTGGACATCGCGTTTACCCAACTTGTCCTGAAAAAATGTTGCGTGACCTCGCCAGGTAGTTTCAATCTGACACCGATCAAAGGGGCCAATTAGTTGTTAACCACTGATATTATAGGACCCAAAAAGCTTCAGTATTAGCCGTTGTGCCTTTTAATGACACCCTAACCCGATTTTTCTTGCAAAACTGACCTGCTTTGTATATCCTATCTTGTGTAGATTGCCCACTTTAACACCCAAGTGTGGCATTGTCGAACCTGTTATTGTTAATGAGGATATGTTGGAAGACGTAACATGGAATACGTATTAAAAGCTATCTCTGCAAAAGGTACTTGGCTCATTCTGATATTAGCTTTGAGCATAGCGGGTTGTGCGTCAACTGACTCTTCAAAACTTTGTATCACACCGTTAAATAACAAGAACACAATTACCTTGAGTGCCGACGATGTTGTGCAGATGATGCGTCAGGTAGGATTTTCCGATAAGCAGATTCTGGACCTTGGAACTGACATGCGTGACAGTCTTTTGCATTCCGGAGCAGCTCAATTCAAGATAAACAACAAGGTGGAAGCTATTTTTGCCGTTAATGATGGTTTTGTGTACATCGCCACTCGTTCGAGGGGTACCTTCATTTACGATGTGAAAACAGGTCGGACAATCACTTCAGCCCAGCTATAGTTTTCCTCCCTGAGCTTCTGTTACATCCTTTTCCCTCCCATAAATTCCATCCAGCAATATAGACGATTTATCCCAAGTATACTGCTCCCCGTTAAAGAATAGGCCAAAGTATGGTAGTATTTCTTAACGGGGAGCAGTATATCACCTTGTAACAGTATCAAACGTTGTAGGCCGGGGCAGACAAAAAGGCGTAGCCGAAGTTTACCGGGGCCATAAGGAACAGGGCAGCTTGCTGAGAAAAGTTAAAATTGAAATAGCGGTGAACGAGGAGTTTGTCGAGCCGGCCATTAAAGCAATCATTGACGGCGCAAGAACAGGCCAAATTGGCGATGGCAAGATATTCGTGCTCGACCTGCCCGAATGTATCCGCATCAGAACGGGGAAAAAGGCAACGAAGCCATCGGGTAACTGAGCTTGAATGAAATGACGGGGCTTTACATACAGCCCTAAGTCAGGGCGGACTATGTGCACGACTACAGATTCCCCATTTTAACACAAAAAACAACAAAAACGTAAAAGTTTTTTGAAAGATATACAATAATGTAGATTATTTCTCTGTTTGCTCTGAAGGTTTATTGAACGTAACTTAAGTATAGACAAGGCATTACATCAAAGCAGTCGTGAATTAGGCATCCTGGCATACGATTTGCAAAGCTTATGCAGTACAGCCGTTTTATACACGAAGAAAGTTCGTTACAGTAAGCAGCCGAGGAGCACAGAGAAATGAGAATAACTCTGGCGATAGCGGTGGTCATTTTATTGACCGCCGGGACAGGGATTTGTGAAACACAGCAATTAGTTAAAGCTGGTTCTTTTACAAGTCAAAATTCGACAATCGACACAGGTGATACGGCATGGGTATTGATGAGCGCAGCGCTTGTTATGCTTATGACGCCGGGCCTGGCGTTTTTCTACGGCGGGCTGGTTCGACGCAAGAATATGCTGTCGGTACTGATGCAGTGCTTCATGGCCCTGTGCATAATCAGTATCCAGTGGGTCGTGTGCGGATACAGCTTGTCATTCGGGCCGGATATACACGGCATAATCGGCGGGCTGGACTGGACTTTTTTGACAAACGTCGGTATGACGCCAAATCCCACCTATGCCCCAACAATCCCGCACGAGGTTTTTATGATGTTCCAGATGATGTTCGCAGTTATAACGCCTGCGTTAATCATAGGAGCATTCGCCGAACGGATGAAATTCTCGGCGTTTGTGATTTTCATTCTGCTGTGGGCGACAATCGTGTATGACCCGATTACGCACTGGCTCTGGGGCAACGGCGGCTTCCTTAAAAATATGGGCGCGCTCGACTTTGCCGGGGGTGCGGTGGTTCACATTAACGCAGGTATGACGGCCCTGGCGGCTGCCCTGATACTGGGGAAACGACAGGGTTATCCAAATGGTATCTCACCTCCGCATAATTTGCCGTTTGCCGCACTGGGCGCAGGATTGCTTTGGTTTGGATGGTTCGGCTTTAACGCGGGCAGCGCCCTGAAGGCATCGGGGCTTGCGGGCAACGCGTTCGCTGTTACGCATATC
The DNA here is from genome assembly GCA_003170415.1 of Phycisphaerales bacterium. Classification (GTDB taxonomy): domain Bacteria; phylum Planctomycetota; class Phycisphaerae; order Sedimentisphaerales; family Anaerobacaceae; genus Fen-1362. The sequence continues at coordinate 3,669 of PMZJ01000019.1, forward strand.
TCTGGCGCTGTAGCCGGCGTAACGTGGTCAATCCTTGACTGGCTTAAATATAAGAAGCCGACGACTTTGGGAATGATTACCGGCGCAGTAGCGGGTCTCGCAGCGGTTACGCCGGCATCCGGATATGTTACGCCCATTGGAGCAATATGGATTGGTATAGGAGCAGGAATACTCCCGTGGCTGGCAGTAACCTGTATTAAAACCAAATTTGGCTACGATGATTCGTTAGACGCCTTTGGAGTTCACGGAATCGGCGGCATCTGGGGCGTAATCGCGACAGGAATATGGGCCACAAAAACGATTAATCCTGATGGAGCTAATGGTTTGTTGTATGGTAATCCGTTACAATTGTGGATACAAACCAAGGCGGCGATTATAACAATCGTGTATTCATTCGTAATTGGTTTTGTGTTGCTTAAGTTTGTGGACGTGGTTATTAAATTAAGGGTAAGCGAACATGAGGAGCGAGTAGGTCTTGACCTGACGCAGCATCGAGAAGCGGCATACACAATTATTGACTAATGGCTTGGCCATCCCTTTGCCGTTGGGCATCCCTTACGGGAACGGGAGTGAAAGAGGACAGGGCAAATGAAGTACATAATCGCTGTGATTCAGCCGGACCGACTGGACGAAGTACTCAAAAAATTAGAGGAAAAAGAGATTCACCTTGTGACGGTGTCGAACGTTGTTGGCCGAGGCAGACAAAAAGGCGTAGCAGAGGTCTATCGAGGCCATAAAGAACAGGGTAGTTTATTGAGAAAGGTAAAGTTAGAGATAGCAGTAAACGACGCTTTTATCGAGCCGGCGATAAAAGCGGTAATTGATGGCGCAAGAACAGGTCAAATCGGCGACGGCAAGATATTCGTAATTGACCTGCCCGAATGTATCCGTATCAGAACGGGTGAAAAAGGAAATCTGGCAATAGGATAAAAAATAATCCGCTCGTAGCGGAAAAAATATCAGCAACCCAATTTTATTAGAGAGGTGGACAAATGACTCCAAAAGAATTCTTCGATTTCGCAAAAAAGAACAATGCCAATATGGCGGACTTGAAGTTCGTCGATCTTCTTGGCACATGGCAGCACTGTACATTCCCAATTGAGTTCCTCGACGCAAAGTCCTTAGAGGAAGGGCTTGGTTTCGACGGCTCATCAATCCGCGGCTGGAAGCCAATCCATCAGTCAGATATGATGGCGGTTCCGGACCTTAGCACAGTCGTGATGGACTCGTTTTTCGCCAAGCCGACAGTGAGCGTCCTCGCGGACGTTATTGATCCGCTCACACGTGAAGAATACAATCGCGACCCTCGCAATATAGCCAAGAAAGCGGCTGAATTCGCGAAAAAAACCGGATTGGCGGATACCGCGTATTACGGCCCCGAGCCGGAATTTTTTATCTTCGACGAAGTCCGCTATGAGCAGAATCAGCATACCGGAATGTATTCAATCGATTCCTCGGAAGGGTCCTGGAACACCGCCCGTTTCGAGGAACCCAACCTCGGATATAAGCCGTCGTACAAAGGCGGTTATTTCCCGGTAAGCCCGACCGACACCCAGCAGGACATTCGCACCGAGATGGTCGAGGAAATGCAGAAGGTCGGTATCGTGATTGAGAAACACCATCACGAAGTCGCCACCGGCGGACAAGCCGAAATCGATATGCTTTACGCACCGTTAGTCGAGCAGGCCGACAAGCTTATGTGGTATAAATACATCGTCAAGAACGTAGCCAAGCGCCACGGCAAGACGGCGACGTTTATGCCCAAGCCGATATTTATGGACAATGGTTCCGGCATGCACACGCATTTCTCACTCTGGAAAAAGGGCGTCAACCTGTTCGCCGGAAAGGGCTATGCAGGCCTTTCAGACCTCGCTTTACACGCGATTGCCGGGCTTATCGCTCACGCCCCGGCTATCCTGGCTTTCGCAGCGCCGACGACAAATTCATATCGCCGGCTCGTTCCGGGCTTTGAGGCGCCGGTAAATCTTTGTATGTCGGCACGCAACAGGTCAGCCGCCTGCCGTATCCCGATGTACTCACCAAATCCAAAGGCAAAACGCGTTGAGTTCCGCTGCCCGGACCCGAGCTGCAACGGCTACCTCACTTTCGCCGCGATGCTTATGGCCGCCAACGACGGTATCAAACGCAAACTCGACCCGGGTAAGCCAATGGATGTTGACGTGTATGAGCTTTCCAAAGCAGAGCTGTCCAAGACCAAAAAGGCGCCCGGCTCGCTCGCCGAGGCGGTCGAAGCTCTGGAGAAGGACCATAAATTCCTGACCGAGGGCGACGTATTCACCGACGACCTCATCGAGACATGGATTCAGTGGAAACGGGAAAAGGAAATAGACGAGATGGCGTTGCGGCCGCATCCGCATGAGTTCCATCTGTATTACGATGCGTAAAACAATCGTGGTTTGTTGTTTGGTTTAGACGCTAATACGTAGAGCAACAAAAGGCATCCAAACAACATTTAATCAGGGCGAAGCTGCACGAATGGTCGTGCAGTGGGCATTGGGTTGCGGGTGAGGCCCGCTCATGTAACTGACCTTCGGTCGGCCAAACGAGTCGGGCCTCGCCCCATTTATTTTATGTATACCAGCATAAGATATTCTGCAAACAATATCAATATCGCTTATGGACTATATTACCCGAATAGAGAAGATTTGCAATCCGCCTGAACGTATAATAATATGTGCAGGAATCACTTACGAGAAGGTTTAACTAACGAGGAAATACCCGGTAAAGCGAGTGGTTATGAGGATAACGCGACAGCAAGATGAAGGTCTGTATGAGATTCGGCGTGAGCACGACGCCTGCGGCATAGGGGCGGTCGTGAACATAGACGGGACAAAAGACCATTCGATAATCGAATACGGCAAAGAAATACTGATAAACCTTCATCACCGCGGCGCAGCAGGCGCAGACGAAATAACCGGCGACGGCGCGGGTATTCTGTTTCAAATTCCGCACGAATTTTTCGTAGAAGAATGCTCCCGGCTTAGGTTTACTTTGCCTGAGCGGGCGTTCTACGCGGTGGGAATGGTCTTCGGCTCAAAAAACGCCGAAATACGGAAACAATGCGACCAGATTCTCGAATCAGCCCTAAGCCACCACTGTATGAAGGTAATTGGCTGGCGTGACGTGCCAACCGCCAACGACTGCCTTGGTGAAATCGCGCTTGCCGCGGAGCCATCGATACGACAGATATTCGTTTACGGAGTAGATTTGCAGAGCGACCTGTTTGAACGCCGGCTCTATATGGCCAGACGTCGAGCTGAACGACTTGTGCGAGAAAAATTAGGCAAGGCAGGCGAAGATTTTTACGTTACTTCGCTATCCTGCAAAACGATTTGTTACAAAGGTATGTTTATGGCGAGGCAGTTGTTCGCGTATTACCCAGACCTCGCCGACAAACGGGTCAAATCCGCCCTTGCGATAGTTCACCAGCGATACAGCACCAATACATTCCCGAACTGGCGATTGGCGCAGCCGTTTCGCTGCATAGCGCACAACGGCGAAATCAATACGCTCAGCGGAAACCGCAATTATATGCGCGCCCGCGAAACGACAATGGCAAGCGAGGCATTCGGCGACGAAATAAGCGACCTGCTGCCTGTTCTGCCTGAGGATACGAGCGATTCCGGATGTTTTGACGCGGCACTGGAGCTTTTGATGCGTGCCGGGCGAAGTATGCCTCACGCTATGATGATGATGATACCGGAGGCGTTCGGGCCTAAATATCACATCAGCACCGACAAGCGGGCGTTCTACGAATATCACTCCTCGATAATGGAGCCGTGGGACGGCCCCGCGGCAATGGTCTTTACCGACGGCAGATTCATCGGAGGCACTCTCGACCGCAACGGGCTGAGACCTTGCAGGTATTTAGTTACGACCGACGGTCTGGCGGTGATAGCAAGCGAAGCGGGCGTGGTAGAGTTTCCGCCGGAAAAGATAATCAGGAAAGGCCGACTGCGACCGGGCAATATGTTCATGGTGGACACCGTCGAAGGCCGCATAATCACCGACAACGAAATAAAGAGCAAAATTGCCCGCCGAAGACCATACCGGCGGTGGCTTGAGGAAAACCGGATTGAACTGCGAGGGCTGTTCGATACGCCTGAGCTTATCAGCAGCGACCCCGAAAAAACACTGCAAAAGATGCGGGCGTTCGGCTACACCAGCGAAGAACTGAAGATGATTTTGACGCCAATGGCGGTCAACGGGCAGGAGCCGGTCGGCTCGATGGGTAACGACACGCCGCTGGCGGTGCTATCCGACAGACCAAAACTTTTGTTCGACTATTTCAAACAGCTATTCGCGCAGGTAACAAATCCCGCGATAGACCCCCTGCGCGAGGGGCTTGTGATGAGCTTGATGTCGTTTGTGGGCTGCAAGAGAAACTTTCTGGAAGAAAGCCCTGAACACTGCCGACAGTTGAAACTACCGCATCCGATTCTTACCAACGAGGACATCGAACGGCTGCGGGCGGTAAAGAGAGAGGATTTCCGCGTTGCGACCATAAACGCCGTATTTGACGCGAATGAGGCAAATGCCGGTGAGAGCTTGCGAAAGGCGCTCGATGAGCTTGTGGACGCAGCCGAGAAGGCGATTCGCAATGGGGCATCGCTGATAATCATAAGCGACCGTAACATCTCACCGGATAAAGCAGCGATACCGTCGCTGCTGGCGACCGGGGCGGTTCATCACGGGCTGCTTGGCCGGGGTCTGCGAGGCAAAGCGGGATTGATTATCGAGACAGGCGAGCCGAGAGAGGTAATGCATTTTTGCCTGTTATGCGGTTATGGTGCAAATGCGGTCAATCCTTACCTGGCGTTTGAGACGCTGTTCGAGATGCAGCGGCAGGGACATCTGCCGGCAAAAATGGAGTTGACGCAGATAGGAGATAATTACATCGCCGCAGTCAAAAAAGGTATTCTCAAGGTAATGAGCAAGATGGGAATATCGACGCTTCGCAGCTATCACAATGCGCAGTTGTTTGAGGCAATCGGACTGAACCACGACGTAATAGATAAATATCTCACGGGGACAAGCTCCCGAATCGCTGGTGCAGGACTGGACGAGATTGCCAGCGAGGCGATATCCCGCCACAATTCGGCTTTCGAGCCGCGTCCTGCCGGGATGCCTATATTGGAGTTTGGCGGAGAATACCGCCTAAGACATACCGGCGAAAGGCATACATGGAACCCGACAACAGTAACAAATCTGCAGCTTGCTGTAAGGAGAAACGACCCAAAGGCATACGAAAAATTCGCCGGCGCAGTAAACGAACAGTCGGAGGAATTGTGCACGCTGAGAGGGCTATTCGAGTTTGAGCCGGGCCAGCCCGTGCCCATCGAGGAGGTGGAGCCGGCAGGGGAAATCGTAAAAAGATTCTGTACCGGCGCGATGAGCCACGGCTCAATAAGCAAAGAAACGCACGAGTGTATGGCGATAGCGATGAACCGCATCGGCGCGATGAGCAACACGGGCGAAGGCGGCGAAGACCCGGCGCGATACACGCCTGAGCCAAACGGCGATTCGAAAAACTGCGCGATTAAACAGGTGGCAAGCGGAAGATTCGGCGTAACAATAAATTACCTGGCGCACGCGAAAGAATTGCAGATAAAGATAGCCCAAGGAGCAAAACCTGGCGAGGGCGGGCAATTGCCGGGGCATAAAGTTACCGAGGAAATCGCCCGGCTGCGGTATTCCACTGTCGGAGTTACACTAATATCGCCGCCCCCCCACCACGATATTTACTCGATTGAGGATTTGGCACAACTTATTTACGACCTCAAATGCAGCAACCCCGGCGTGCGGGTATCGGTAAAATTAGTCGCCGAAGTCGGTGTGGGGACAATCGTCGCGGGCGTCGCGAAAGCAAACGCCGACGAGGTGCTCATCAGCGGACACGACGGAGGAACCGGGGCAAGCCCGCTTTCTTCAATAAAACACGCGGGTATCCCGTGGGAGCTTGGGCTTGCGGAAACACAACAAGTCCTCGTAATGAACCGGCTGCGGGACCGAATCAGGGTGCAGGTGGACGGGCAAATGAAAACCGGGCGAGACATCGTCATTGGCGCGTTACTGGGCGCGGAGCGTTTCGGTTTTGGAACGGCTGCGCTGGTAACGCTTGGCTGTACGCTGCTTCGCAAATGCCACGAGGGCGCCTGCCCATTCGGGATAGCGACGCAGGACCCGGAATTGCGAAAACGTTTCGCAGGCAAGCCGGAATACCTTGAAAGATATATGTTTTTTGTGGCCGAGGAAGTGCGGCAGATTATGTCGCGACTGGGTTTCAAAAAATTCGAGGATATGATTGGTCGCGTGGACCTGCTTGGGACCCACAAGGCAATCGAACACTGGAAGGCAAAGGGGCTGGACTTTTCGACGATTTTCCACAAACCGGATACCTCCGATGGCAGAGCGACCCGGCAAATTGTCAGCCAGCCGGATAAATTAGCAGACCATCTCGACTGGCAGATTATCGAAAAGGCCAAACAGGCAATCGAAAAGAAAAAAAGCACCGTCATCGAAATGAATATTCGCAATCTAAACAGGACGGTGGGTGCGATATTAAGCAACCGCATCCTGTCCCGAAACGGCCCCGAAGGGCTGCCGGACAATACGTTACAGGTGCATTTCAACGGCTCGGCGGGACAAAGCTTCGGTGCGTTCCTGTCGCCGGGGGTTACTTTTAAGCTCACAGGCGAGAGTAACGACTACCTCGGCAAAGGGCTTAGCGGCGGCAGAATCGTCGTCGTCACGCCCGCAGGCGCACCGTTTGCGGCCCACGAAAACATCATCGCTGGAAACACAATTCTATATGGCGCGACCAGCGGCGAGATATTTATCAACGGTATGGCGGGCGAGCGGTTCGGGGTGCGAAACAGCGGCGCAAAGGCGGTAGTCGAGGGCGTCGGCGACCACTGCTGCGAATATATGACGGGCGGAACAATCGTTGTGCTTGGAAAAACGGGCTGCAATTTCGCCGCGGGAATGAGCGGCGGCATCGCGTATGTCCTCGATGAAACAAGCAACTTCGATACGCTTTGCAATCTCGATATGGTCGAGCTTGAAAACGTCTGGCAAAAGGAAGACATACAAACGCTCAGAGACCTCGTCCAAAAACATTTTGACTGGACAGGCAGCGCCAGGGCACACCAAATCCTGAGCAACTGGCAGGATATGGTCGGCAAATTCGTGAAGGTCGTCCCGTTCGATTATCGCAAGGCGCTGGAGAAGATGCGAGCGGCGGAGCAACGCGACACAGACACGACGCCTGCCACGGAGGAGGTGTTCTATGGGTGAAATAAAAGGGTTTATGAAATATAAACGTCAATCGACGGGTTATCGCCCGGTCGAGGAGCGGATACATGATTTTAAAGAGCTTGAGCTGCCGCTGACGCCGGAACAGCTTCAGCAGCAGGCGGCACGGTGTATGGACTGCGGCATACCGTTTTGTCACAGCGTGGGCTGTCCGCTGATGAATTACATCCCGGACTTCAACGAGCTTGTTTACCAGGGAAACTGGCGCGAGGCGTGCGAGTTGCTTCATTTGACAAACAATTTCCCTGAAATAACCGGCCGGATATGCCCAGCTCCCTGTGAGACGGCGTGCACGCTTGCAATAAGCGACCAGCCGGTGTTCATCAGACATATCGAGTTCCAGATAGTCGAACGCGGCTTCCGTGAGGGCTGGATAAAGCCGATGCCGGCTGCCAAAAAGACGGGGAAGCGCGTCGGCATAATCGGTTCAGGTCCAGCCGGGTTAGCGGCGGCGCAGCAGCTTGCGCGGGCGGGACACGACGTGGTAGTTTTTGAAAAAGACCAGAAAATCGGCGGGATTATGCGATACGGCATCCCCGACTTCAAGCTCGGCAAATCCATAATTGACCGCCGGCTGGATCAGTTGTCGGCTGAAGGCGTACAGTTCCGGACCGACGTAACCGTCGGAAAAGACATATCGGCCCACTACCTGCGCAAACAATTCGACTGTATCTGCCTGACAATGGGCGCGGGCGAGCCGAGAGATTTGCCGGTGCAGGGAAGAGGTTATGAAAATGTCGTATTCGCGATGGATTACCTGACGGCACAGAACAGGATTTGCGCAGGAGAGGCCGTCAATCATCGGGTAATTAACGCCAAAGACAAAAAGGTTGTGGTAATAGGCGGCGGAGACACGGGCAGCGACTGCGTGGGCACGGCCCGCAGGCAGGGAGCAAAGCAGATTGTTCAACTGGAGATTCTGCCCAAGCCGCCAATCGACAGGCCCGATGACACCCCTTGGCCCAACTGGCCGCGAATAATGCGGACAAGCTCCTCTCACCAGGAGGGTTGCGAGCGGCTTTGGAGCGTGTTGACCACCCGGCTTACGGGAACGGAAACCAGGGTAAGCAAAATTTACTGCTGCAAAGTTGACTGGGTGCAGCAGGACAATAATGCTTCGACTGGGCTCAGCACAGGCTGGAAGCTGAAGGAAATACCGGGCACAGAGGTTGTTCTGGACGCCGATATTGTGCTGCTGGCTCTTGGATTCGTTCACGTAGTTCACGATGGGTTAATTACCGAGCTTGGACTGGAGCTGGACCCGCGAGGCAACGTGGCGGCAAAGAATTTTCAGACGAGCCAGCCGTGGATATTCGCCGCGGGGGATACAATCAACGGCGCTTCACTTGTCGTGCGTGCAATCGACAGCGGCAGAGCCGCGGCAATAGCAATCGACCGCTGGCTTAAGAATACATAAACGGTTGTGGTTTTACCATTCGCAGCAACTCCACTTATCTTCCCAGCCTAAAAACGCAATGGAGAGCCGACCCATGCCGCTCAAGGAACTGCTATTCGTCGCTGTCCCCATCATTGATTCAGTTTCTTAGTATCTATAAATATCTTCCCGGTTTCTTTTGGATCTACAAACACCGCCAGCGTGGCAGTTATCTGGACGACATCCATATTGCGAACAGGCATTGCTCGGATAGTTAATTCTAGCAACACTTTCAACAACAGGATTAGACTCACTCTCCAAAGAAGGAGCATCAACATCTTCTAGTCTAAATTTTGGACTCATTTTTTATTGTCTCCTTTCAATTTTTCTAAGAGAATATTTTTAATAACACCCTGAGTCATCCTACATCGATCGGTATTTTTGCTTGTATCAAACAAACTGCCTGATTGTGTATAACATCTTGCAGGACAATCTCCAGCACAATTATACTTTGCAAAACAATCTGCGCAATGAGGAATTCTATCTACATTTCTTGACCGCAGATTTTTTATCCTGTCTTCATAAAAAACAAATTCTTTAGTATCCCAATCATACTTTCCTATGATGAAAGCACTCGCTCGAGGGTCAGACTTTCTGCATATTTCCAGGCAGGAAGTTACATCTCCTTCAGGTAAAACAAAGAAAAATCCGTAATCAACTGCACCGCAAAAATAATTATAAACTCCTTCAACTTCAGAACAAGCATAACGCGCTGTTTTTCCAAGTTTGGCTGCAAATTCTCTGGCCTTAAGTAAATATTTTACGAAATCTTCTGGAGCAGGAGCTTCAGTTTTGCTGGTTTTACACCTGCCGCACTCAAATAATGGTTCTAATGGGAAATGATCTATGCTCGGAGATATAGAATTAAAAAATTCAACAATCTCTGGCATTCTGGATACGCTATCCTTTGTTATCACAGGCTTTAAATTATATTTAAATTTTTTAGATTCAAGACATCTTATGGTTTCCATGACTCGGGAAAAAGAACCCTCTCCGCTTGCGGTAGGTCTTTGTTTATCCTGTATATCCTGAGGTCCATCAAAAGAAATACTTAACTCATCAAAGTTATCTGCAACCCACTCAAGAGTATCTTGGCTCATAACACCATTTGTTACACTAGAAATACCTGGCTCTAAATTATACAACTCTGCCTGATCTCTAAAATACTCTACAGCTTCTTTTACCAAGCCCATATTCCTATTAAGGAATGGTTCTCCTCCGCCATGAAATCCCAATTCAACTTCTTTTTCTCCTTTAGCTCTAGCATTTTTTATAGCTAAATCAATGGCACTTTTTGCAACTTCTATGCTCATGGGTTTTCCAGCATTTTCACCCGCAGAAGAATAACAATATATGCACCTAAGATTGCAATCAAGACTTGGAATAAGGGTGACTACAGTAGGACTATACTCTGTTTCAGGAACATATTTTGTTGTAGGAATTTCGTCATCAGTAACTATTCCTACATGTTTTAATTGAGAGAGGTTTTTTTCTAAATCTCCAATGTCTTCCCCTACCTTTAATCTCTTGAGCAAGTGTACTATATCTCCATTAACTTCTGCCACGGCCCTTTTTAATGGAGCATATAGAATAAACTTTTTTTGGTGCGGGATTACAAATAATTCTTTAGTTAGGTGCATCTTGATAACTTTCCTCGAGCTTCATACTTATTTCCATTACAAAACAATAGCTATGTCTTCCGGCCTTAAGGTAACAGTATATCGTTAAACTGGGAAAGAATACAAGCTTTTTTTGCGGCAATTAAATAAAAACAGCGTCAATCCGCGAAATCAGCGTCTAAAAAACTCTGTGGCTAACCCTTAAGAATAAGAATTGACCCCCGCCGTCCCTAAGGGACGAGACGGGGGGGCAGGCAATCAGGCCTAAGAATAAGAATTGACAAAGCGAGGATTTTGCTGTAAAAAACTGCATCTAAAACAGCGTTTAGCGGGTAGCGTATAGCGGACAGACACAGACAACATAGTCAATATCAAAGTCGGTGTAAGTCCGTGTTATCGTCAGTGTACTTCAGTGTATTATGGAATGATACGTGCCGAAACGTAAAGACATACACAAAATACTAATCATCGGCTCAGGGCCGATAGTCATAGGACAAGGGTGCGAGTTTGATTACTCCGGCGCCCAGGCGTGCAAGGTGCTTCGGCGTGAGGGTTACAAGGTCATTCTGGTAAACAGCAACCCCGCGACGATAATGACGGACCCTGATTTTGCCGACCGGACGTATATCGAGCCGATAACGCCGGAAATCGTTGAAAAAATTATTCAGCGTGAGCGGCCTGACAGTTTGCTGCCGACACTTGGCGGGCAAACGGGGCTTAATACGGCAGTTGCACTGGCGGAACGCGGCATTTTGAAAAAATATAACGTCAAAATGCTTGGCGCGGACCTGGCAAGCATTAAACGGGCGGAAGACAGAAACCTCTTTAAAAAAACAATTCAGGATTGTGGTCTTGATGTGCCCAAAAGCGGCTATGTCCACAACTGGCAGGAGGCGGAGGCGCTGCTCGATGATATTGGCCTGCCCGCGATTATCCGGCCATCCTTCACCTTAGGCGGCACGGGCGGCAACATCGCCTACAACAAGGAAGAATACCGCAAGTGCGTCGAATGGGGACTGAATTTCAGCCCAAGACACGAAATCCTCATCGAACAATCCGTAATCGGGTGGAAGGAATTCGAACTTGAGGTGATGCGAGACCGCAAGGATAACGTCGTCATCGTTTGCCCGATTGAGAATCTCGACCCGATGGGAATTCACACGGGCGACAGTATCACAGTGGCCCCGGCGCAAACGCTGACCGACAAGGAATACCAGATAATGCGAGACGCCTCAATCAAGATTATCCGCGCGATAGGCGTTGAGACGGGCGGCTCGAATATCCAGTTCGCGGTGAATCCTGAAAACGGTAAACTCTACGTGATTGAAATGAACCCGCGTGTGTCGCGAAGTTCCGCCCTGGCCTCGAAGGCGACCGGCTTCCCGATAGCGAAAATCGCCTCGCTGTTGGCGGTGGGCTACACGCTGGATGAGATACCAAACGATATTACGAAAAAGACGCCCGCGTGTTTTGAGCCGACGATTGATTATTGTGTTGTGAAGTGGCCTCGCTTTACATTCGAAAAATTCCGCGGGACCGACCCGACGCTGACGGTGCAGATGAAATCGGTCGGCGAGGCGATGGCCATAGGCAGAACATTCAAAGAGGCCTTCGGCAAAGCTGTCCGGTCGCTGGAAATAGACCGTCATTCATTGGACAACAAATTCATCGACAACACGATTTCGCTTCAGCAATTGAAAGACAAGCTGCGGATGCCCTACTGGGACAGAATCTGGTACGTGGCCGAGGCGATTCGCAGGAAGGTGAGTATCGAGGAAATCTTCAAAATCACGAAAATCGACCCGTGGTTTTTGAACAACATAAAAGATATTGTGCAGCTTGAGGCGAAAATAAAATCGACGGGTTCCGCAAAAATAACTCCCGCGCTGATACGGCAGGCAAAGGAATACGGCTTCGCCGACAAGTATATGGCGTATCTGACGGCAATGCCGGAACTTGAATTCCGCAAAATCAGACAGGATGCCGGCGTAAACCCGGTTTATAAGCGGGTCGATACCTGCGGTGCGGAATTCGAGGCGACAACGCCCTACCTGTATTCCACTTATGAAAGCGAATGCGAAGCAAACCCGACCAAGAAACGAAAGATTATTATCCTGGGCGGCGGGCCAAACCGCATAGGCCAGGGTATCGAGTTCGATTATTGTTGTGTTCACGCGGCGTTTGCGCTGAAAGAAATCGGCGTTGAGTCAATAATGGTCAACTGCAACCCCGAAACGGTTTCTACCGACTACGACACCTCGGACCGGCTGTATTTTGAGCCGTTGACGTTCGAAGATATTATGTCGATAGTCGAAAAGGAAAACCCGGACGGCGTGATTGTTCAGTTCGGCGGACAAACGCCTTTGAAACTGGCTGTGCCTCTTGAGCAGGCGGGCGTTAAAATCATCGGGACAAGCCCGGACAGCATCGATAAGGCGGAAGACCGCAAGCGATTCAACAAGGTCGTTGAAAAGCTTAAGCTTCGTCAGCCGATGTCGGGCACCGCGATGTCATACGAAGAAACGGTGAAAATCGCCGACAAGCTCGGTTATCCGCTTTTGATTCGGCCTTCGTTTGTGCTTGGCGGACGGGCGATGGAGGTTGTTTACGACGAGCAATCGCTGAAGAGCTGCGTCGAAAGGGCCATCGAGGTTTCGGGCGAGCATCCCGTCTTAATAGACAAATTCTTAGACGACGCCACCGAATTGGATGTCGATGCGATATGCGACGGCAAACGTGTGGTCATCGGCGGAATAATGGAGCACATAGAAGAAGCCGGGGTACATTCGGGCGACAGCGCCTGCACACTGCCCCCGGTGTCTCTCAGCCAGGAAACCATAAACGAAGTGATGCGTCAGACCAAAATGCTGGCGATGGAGTTGAAGGTTCTGGGCCTTATAAACATACAATACGCTATAAAAGACGACGAGATTTACGTGCTTGAGGTCAACCCACGAGCATCACGAACCATTCCGTTTGTCAGCAAGGCCATCGGCGTACCTCTGGCTAAATTAGCGGCTAAAATAATGGCCGGAATGACGCTCGATGAGCTTGGGTTTACAAAAGAGGTCTGGCCAAAACATTTTTCGGTTAAAGAAGCGGTATTCCCATTCCTTAAATTCCCCGGCGTTGACACAATCCTCGGGCCCGAGATGCTTTCGACGGGCGAGGTAATGGGAATCGCCGATGAAGCGGGCATCGCATACGCAAAGAGCCAGATGGCCGCGGGTAACACACTACCCACCAGCGGAACGGTGCTGTTCAGCGTCAAAGACGCCGACAAACCGAGAGCCGTCGAAGCCGCCCGCAAACTGCAGCAGATGGGCTTCAAAATCACCGCAACCAAAGGAACGTGCATCGCGTTTATCAATAACAACGTCCCGGCGGAGTTTGTGCTGAAAGTAAGCGAGGGAAGACCAAATATACTCGACTCAATCATAAACCGAAAAGTTGACCTCATCGTCAACACGACAATCGGCAAACAGACGGTAAGCGATTCGTTTTTGATAAGAAGAACCGCACTCGATAAACAGGTGCCATACGTGACAACAATCAGAGGCGCAATGGCAGTCGCTAAAGCAATCGAAGCGATGAAAAAAGGGCGAATCGACGTAAAGTGTATTCAGTTGCATCATAAGACAAAAGAAAAAAGCAAAAAGTAAAAAGAAAAAAGTAAAATGAAGGCAATTTTATTACTTGAAGATGGAACGGTATTCGAAGGGACATCCTTCGGCGCAAAGGGACAGAAATGCGGCGAGGTGGTCTTTAATACCAGTATGACCGGCTACCAGGAAATCATGACCGACCCGTCATATTACGAGCAGATAATCACAATGACGTACCCGCTCATCGGTAACTATGGCACCAATGGTCTGGACGCGGAGTCCAAAAAGGTTTACGCCGCCGGTTTCATCGTCAAAGAGAATTGCGAATACCCAAGCAACTGGAGAAACGAACGGTCGTTAAGCGAGTACCTCAAGGCCAATAACGTCGTCGGCCTCGCGGATATCGACACCAGAAAACTCGTCAAGCACATACGCACGCAAGGCGCGATGCGAGGCGTTATCTCCTCAACGGAAATGAAGATTCAATCGCTTGCGAAAACCCTCGGCGAATACCCCGGGCTTGTAGGCAGGGACATAGTCAAGGATGTAACATCGAAAAAGCCCTATAAATGGGACAAACCCGTAGTCGATGTTTTGAAGCCATCGACCGACAAACCAAAACTGAAATATAAAGTGGTCGCGTATGATTTCGGCATCAAGCAGAACATACTTCGACTACTTATCAGCCACGGCTGCGATGTCCAGGTCGTGCCCGCGTTTACATCCGCAAAAGACGTTTTGGCAATAAAGCCGGATGGCGTATTCCTGAGCAACGGCCCAGGCGACCCGGCAGCAGTAACTTACGCGGTCGAAAGCACCAGACAACTTTTAGGCAAAGTCCCCATCTTCGGAATATGCTTAGGCCACCAGATACTCGGCCTTGCGCTCGGCGGAAAAACATACAAACTCAAATTCGGGCACAGAGGCGCAAACCACCCGGTAAAAAATCTCGAAACAAAACAGATTGAAATCACCGCACAAAACCACGGTTTCTGTGTCGATATCGACTCGCTAAAAGACAAAGGCGTTGAGCTGACACACATCAACCTGAATGACAACACCCTCGAAGGATTCCGCTGCAAACGCCTTTCGGCCTTCTGCGTACAGTACCACCCCGAAGCATCGCCCGGCCCACACGATTCACAATACCTTTTCCGCACGTTCACTGACCTTATGTCGCAACGCAAAAAGGCCAAATCCAAATAACAACCCCGACTTGTACCCAAAATCCTATAAGATTGGCCTTAAACGGGAGGCAAATGGCCGAGGGAATCTAATTATTGAGATGCAGGATTTTGGCGCCGTCAAAGCCGTTGAATTTCGTCGATGAAGCGGTGCTGTATGCGCCTATATTCTCCGTGTAAAGATAATCGCCTATTTCCAGATTGCCCGGAAGCTGCTCCGAAACGGAAATTTTGTCGAAGCTGTCGCAGGTCGGCCCGACAACGGCACAGACCTCTTTCCTGCCCTGCCGAAATGCGCGGAAATTGGGAATCCAGTGGTCGTAAACAACACCTGAGAACGTATGATATACGCCGTCGTTTATGTGGTAGAAAATTTTGCCGTCTCTTCTGGCTTTTCCTATTATCTCCGAAATCAATCCGGCTGAAGTGGCCACCATAAATCTTCCCGGTTCGGCTATAATCTCTATATCATGGGGGAACAGGCGTTCGCATTCTGAATTTATTACCGCCGCAAGCTTTTTAAACTTGGGGACATGCGAATCATAAGGCACTGGAAAACCGCCGCCGATATCGACTATTTTGAGATTGTAACCCTTTTCCCTCGCGTCATTGAAAATGCCGGATGTTATTGTCAGCGCAGCCGTGTAATTATCAAAATTAGTGCACTGACTCCCGACGTGAAAACTCAACCCCTCAACCACCAGACCCAAATCAAACGCCTGTTTTATGAGGTTATACGCGTCTCCCGGCTCGGCGCCGAATTTCGAGCTCATCTCCACCTGTGAGCCGGTATCGGGGACCTTCAATCGCAAAACTAAGCCCGCTGTTTCGCAATTTTCTCGTATCTTCTTCAGCTCATCTACGCTGTCATAGGTAACAAGAGGCCGGTATCGTTTTATGTCCCTCAAGGTCGGCCTGTCTTTTATCGTATTGGAGAAAATGATTTTGTCCCAGATGTAAAAATCCTTGTCCTTCTCCTCGAAATGCCTGATGTATTTGTAAATCTGCATAAACTCATTGTAGGAAGCGACATCGAAGCTGGCGCCTTCATCGAACAGCGTCTTGATTATCTCTTGTTCCGAATTGGCTTTGACCGCGTAATAGGCCTGTACCCTCGGCAAATTCTTCTTGAAGGTGCGGTAATTCTTCCTTATCACGTCGTGGTCAACTATAAATAAAGGAGTCCCGTGCTTTTGGGCCAATTTGAGAAGCTCTTTTTTCATATCAATCCCGTTTTTATCAGGCCATTAACTTCCTGATTAGCTTCCTGAGTTTTTCAACCTCTTTGTTGTTTTCAAGATAGGACTTTATCAGCTTCTTATGCAGCTCTTCGCCGCGGTAATATAATCTTTTCTGTTTCTTGGGCCTGGTGGTCTGGATGGTGTACGCAACCATAATCGGCAATGCAACTGTAACGTCGAGATAAGCGGTTACGGCCTCATCCAGTTTTGTCGGGTCGATTTTACCCCAGCTTGCCGCCTCGCTTGGCGGTGCGCCCGATAACCCTCCGGTATCCGGCCTGGCATCCGTTACGTTTATATCGTAATCCTGGCCCGCTTCCGGAATCATCAGGACTTCCTGAATCTGCGGCTCCGTCTGGAGCACAAAATTCTTGGGACTCCCGCCGCCAATCAGGATAACGCCCGTCTTGCCGTTTTCATATTTTTTGGCGTTCAGTATTATCGCCGTCGAATCGTTGACATCGATACTCGGATTTATTTTCAGTTTGAACGCGTCCTGCAAACCCGACGCCTCCGCCAGAAGTTCGAGGCCTGCGACATTCATACCGATTGTCGAATCGCCCGGAGATGACGTGAAGACGGGTATGCCGTTTCTGTAGGCAGCCGCGAGAATACTTACCTGGCCGAGTTTATGCTTTTCTTCGAGGTCGCTCAAGATTTTGCCGAGAAGATGATAAAATTCCCGCGTGCCCATTTCTTTCTGAAATTCAGGTCTTATCAGTATCTCTCTGAACCGCCTGTCGGTTTCCATCAGGACGTCTTCATAATCGAACAGGATGTCGTAAATCCGCGTTACGCCCTTGTCCCGCAAATCAACGTCATCGACCATGTGGCTGCCCCTGAACATAGGCAGATTGAACGCGTAATGTATATCGTGATACATATTCGCGCCCGTGGCGGTAATCCAGTCAACAAAACCGTGGTTCATCAGGGGAATTATTGCCGATGGTCCAAGCCCCGCGGGCGTTAATGCCCCCGCCAAGCTCATACCTATGGTAACGTCCTCCTTAGAGTATCTATCTTTCAACAACTGGCAGGCGGCCCTTAATCTTCCGCCGTTGTAAGCGTCCATATTGTCTATCAGTTTCGCTATGTCCGTCGATTTCGAAATCGGCTCCGGAAGGATACGCTTGCCTGACAAATACTGTGCCTTATGCGGACAATTTTCTTTGTGTTTCGCCATTTTTTACCTGTACTTTCCACCTATCCTGTACGTTTTTAGTTCGTAAACACGCTGATGCCTTTAGCTTTTGGCCGGCATTCTAATTGATAAATGAGCAAAAATCAACCGGCATACCCAATTGTACATTTGATTGAAAACATAGTATGAGAAAAGTCACTTTTAGCTACAATAGACGGTATGGCATTATTAGGAATGCAGGATGTTAGCGTTGGCTATGGCGGATACCCGTTGCTCGAGCACATGAACTTTCAGATAGAGCAGAGCGAACGTATATGTCTCCTGGGCCGCAACGGCGTCGGCAAATCGACGCTCATTAAACTCATTTGCGGAGAACTTGAACCCGAAAGCGGCGTTATTTCAAAAGCGCCTTCGCTTTCCGTCACTTGCCTGACGCAGACCGTCCCCGCCGGCCTGAAAGGAAAAGTATTCGATGTGGTATCCGAGGGGCTGGGCTCACGAGGCAAACTCCTGGCTGAATATCATCTGCTGAGCTATCGCGTCGCCGCTGAACCGCACAACAAAGGCCTGCTGGGGCAGTTAGACAAACTCCAGCACGCCCTCGACATTGAAGACGGATGGCAGTTGAACCGTTACGTTGAAATGATAGTCGAAAAGATAAAATTAGACGTTGACGCGGAAGTGGAGAACCTTTCGGCCGGGATGAAACGGCGAGTACTGCTCGCCCAGGCAATCGTGCGTGAGCCGGATATGCTGCTGCTTGATGAGCCGACCAATCATCTCGATATCGAAGCCATCACCTGGCTTGAGGAATTCCTGTCGCAATATAATGGGACATTGATGTTCGTCAGCCATGACAGGGCATTCGTGAGGAAACTGGCGACACGCATCATCGAATTAGACCGTGGGCAACTGGCAAGCTATCACTGCAATTATGAAACCTACCTGCCGCGCAAAGAGGCGGCGATGGAGGTAGAAGCAGTCGGAGACGCTCTTTTCGATAAAAAGTTGGCGAGTGAAGAGATATGGATACGCAAAGGCATAAAGGCCCGGCGCACTCGCAATGAGGGCCGAGTGCGAGTCCTCAAGAAGATGCGGGAAGATAGAAAACGTCGCAAAGAGCTTATCGGCACCGTCCGTATGCAATTGTCGAATACTCAACTGTCAGGCAATCTTGTTATCGATGCACAGGATATCTCGTTTGGCTATCAGCCCGAAAAACCAATCATTTGCGGCTTTTCCACGATGATTATGCGGGGCGACAAAATTGGCATAATCGGGCCTAACGGCTCAGGTAAAACCACGCTCCTTCGCGTCCTGCTGAAAGAACTGGCGACACAGCAAGGCAGCGTACGCCACGGCACCAATCTCGACATCGCCTATTTCGACCAGTTGCACGCCCAGCTCGATTACGATAAATCCGTTTACGACAATGTTGCCGAAGGAAGTGATACCGTCGTCATCAATGGTAAGCCCTGTCATATAATCGGCTATCTGGGGGACTTCTTATTTACACCAAGCCAGGCCCGCAACACTGTGGCCAACCTTTCAGGCGGTGAACGTAATCGGCTGTTACTCGCACGGCTATTCATGCGGCCGTCAAACGTATTGGTGCTCGATGAACCAACCAACGACCTCGACATTGAGACATTGGACCTGCTTGAAGAATTCCTGCTCAAATTTCCCGGAACAGTGCTGCTCGTAAGTCATGACCGTGAATTTCTAAACAATGTGGTCACCAGCACCATGGCAATGGAGGGCAATGGAATTGTTAAGGAATAC
Source organism: Phycisphaerales bacterium (assembly GCA_003170415.1). Lineage (GTDB taxonomy): Bacteria > Planctomycetota > Phycisphaerae > Sedimentisphaerales > Anaerobacaceae > Fen-1362. Next base: position 23,011 of record PMZJ01000019.1, read on the forward strand.
GTCGGCGGCTATGATGACTGGGTCAGACAAAGCAAAAGCACTCCGGTAATTCAGCAGCAGCCGGAAAAAGCCCCTGCCAAACAAACCAAGCGAAAACAAACAACCAGTCGGCCGCGTAAATTATCATTCAAGGAAAAAAAGGAGCTTGAGGCGATACCGAAGCTGATTGAAACACTGGAAACAGAACAAAAGCAATTGCACGATGCTATGGCAAGCCCTGATTTTTACAAAAAATGCGCGGACATCGCCGCCGTCACAGCACGACTGAAAGAGTTGGGCAAACAACTGGAAAACACATACGCCCGCTGGCAAATTCTGGAAGAGCTTCAAACGTAATATCCAGTTCACACCAAACCATAAAAATCCGGTATAATATCTCAATGCCGATAGTAACATTAAAAGAAATACATATATCATTCGGGCCGCAGGTGATTTTTGACCGGCTCGATTTGAAGATATACCCCGCCGAGAAGGTTGGGCTTGTCGGAAGCAACGGGTGCGGAAAAACCACGCTGCTGAAAATGATTCTTGGAAAACTTCCGCCGGATGTTGGCGAGGTTCATCAAAGAAAAGGATTGCGTTTCGGGTACCTGCCGCAGGAGCCGGTCTTCTCCGGCGAAAAAACCGTTCTCGAAGAGCTGCACAATAGCGCACAGGAAATACTGGACCTGCAGAAAAGGATGCACGACACGGCGGAGACATTAAGCGGACTCTCCGGCGGCGAATTGAAATCCGCGATGCAGCAATACGACCGGCTGTGCGGCGAATTTGAAATTATGGGCGGCTACAGGTATGAAACGAAAATAAAAGAAATCGCCGCGGGATTGAAACTTGAGGAAAAACATTATTCACTAAAAACAACGCAGCTTAGCGGGGGACAATTATCGCGGCTGGGACTTGCGAAAGTCCTGCTGGCAGACGCGAACCTGCTGCTCTTAGATGAGCCGACAAACCATCTCGACTGGGACGCAACCTTGTGGCTTGAAAAGTTCTTAATAAACTACGGCGGCGCTGCGCTGATTGTCAGCCACGACAGGTTTCTTTTAGACAGGTTGGTCTGTAAAATCGTGGAAATCAGGGAACGCAAAGCGAATGTTTTCACGGGCAATTACAGCACTTACAGGCAGGAAAAGGAAAAGCGAGACCTTGAACTGGGGCGCCAATATGAACAGCGGCTGGAGTTCGTCGAAAAAACCCGCGACTTTATCGTACGCAATATAAATCGCAAGGGAACGAAAAAGGTCGCGCAGGGCAGGCAAACACGGCTCGATAACCTTCTCAAAAATAATCCTGACTTTCTCGAAAAATCGAAGCGCACACGAGAGCTTAGTTTCAAATTCGCCGAGGTGGAAAACAAAGGTAAGCGAGCGGGCACGGTGGTGGAATGCAAAAATCTTACGAAGAGTTTTGGCGACCTGACGCTGTTTGAAAATTTGAGCTTCGAGCTTTTAACCGGCCAGCGCACAGGCATCATCGGCCCAAACGGAATGGGCAAAACAACGCTGCTGAAACTTGCCCTCGGACAAATCGAGCCGACCTCCGGAACAATCGAGCTTAGGAAGACCCTTTCCGTCGGTTATCTTGACCAGGCAGGAGCAGAATTGAATTCGGAAAATACCGTGCTTGAAGAGGCAGCTTTGGTCATTCCCGAAATGTCGCCTGAACAAATGCGCAGGCGCCTCGGTGCGTTTCTGTTTGTCAAAGACGATGTGTTTAAGAAGGTGGCGGACCTTAGCGGCGGAGAGCGAAACCGGTTGGCGCTTTGCAAGCTGGTTTTGTCCGAGCCGGAAATTCTTATACTCGATGAGCCGACAAACCACCTTGATATTCCAAGCATCGAGGCGCTCGAAAACGCGCTTAAGAATTACACGGGGACAATCATCGCCGTAAGTCACGACAGGTTTTTTCTCGACAGGATAGCGAAGCGCCTTATTGTGCTCGGCGCAGACGAGCTGGGCAAAACGACGCCGGGCGGATTTGAGTTTATAAACGGCTCATTCAGCCGATATGCCGAACTCTTGGAGAAAAGGGCATTAGAACGCCAAGCAGCCCCGCAGGCAGCAAAGCCGAAAACACATAAGCAGGATAAGCCGAGGAAGACAACCCCGCCGGAACTAAGACAATTTAATATATGGCCCGCGGAAAAAATCGAGAAGGCAATCGAGGAGACGGAGGCAAAGATTAAAGAGCTGCACGAAAGTTTCGGCGATGAAAAAGTATATAAAGATTACAAAATGCTCGCCCAGGTGCAGGGCCAGGTCAAAGAAAAAGAGCAATATCTCGAACTGCTTTACAGGGCCTACGAGCTTAAAACAAGCAAACGTTAGCCGCACAATGGTATGGCGTTGTGTGGCGACGCTACCGACACGCCTAAGCCAAAAATTAGCAACAGGAAGAAACAAAAAAGGCCAGTTGTAACTGACTGGCCTGCAAGATATTACAAGCAATAGCGGAAGGAAGGAGGATTCCGAGACGACATCGGACTTTCCGCTACGCTTCGTGTCGAACCTCCTTGGCAGCCGCAACGCGGCTGCGTAAGCCGTATCAGAATACTATGTCACATAGAAAGCCGTAGTAGTGTCAAGTATCCTGCGCATGTCCGAAAAGAGCAAAGAGTTAGCTGATTAATATTTGCACCGCACGCGCACAGGATACTCCTCGAGAATCGTTGCCTTATCAACGAAGTCGTGTGGTTTCCGGAACCCTGCTGAGCCGGGTTATCGCCCGTGGTGCCCGTACTCGTACGGATGCAGCGGTCTGTGCCAATAGCCGTGGTGCCAAACCCAACGGTCCCCGAACCAGACCCATGCGCCTCCCACCCAGACGTAGTCCGGACCCGGAACCACAACGACCTGCTCGGCTAACGGTGGCGGTGGCACAGTCCCTACCACTCCCGCCACTTGGGCGGACTGAACCTGAGTCGGCGTGTTGATCATAAAGTCAATTATCTTTTCACTGACACCCGAGTTCTTGAGATCGACAATGTCCGCTGTGTTGAGGTGATAGACCGTGCGGGAGTTGCGAATCTGGCTGATGACGAGATCGTCGCTGATCCCGGCCTTCACCAGCGATTTGACGTCCGCCACCGTCAACGGCTGACTCTGTTCAACCCGTTGCAGTGTCTGCGGGGCTTGCGCCCTCAACTGCGCCTCCTGGTCCTGGTCCATTTCGTGCCCGATGAGGCCGCCGACCACTGCGCCCATAGCTGCGCCGACCAGTGGGGCGGGGCCCGGCTGCCGAGCCGTGCTGCCGATGATCGCGCCCGTTGCCCCGCCGGCCAAAGCCCCGGAGGCCGTGTAGTCCGGCCGACCCGACGGAGACGTGCAGCCCGAGGTCGATATTCCCAAGACCGCTACCATCAACAAATAACCGTACCGTTTCATGGTTCTCTTCTCACTTAATTTGGTATTTCCCATATTAATCCGCCTCTGGTGGATTAAACGCTTGGCTACACAACCAAGCATTTCAATTCAACGATAATATCAAAACCTGCCTTGAATTATACAATAACGCCAAAGCATTGTTCACGCATTTTATTGCTTCACCTGCCAAAATCCAAAAATTGGCCGTACGGTAAAAACATCCGCCCCACTGCCAAGACGCTCCAAACATAGGAATTATAGCGCGGAATCAAAAGAAAGGCGACCAATTTCAACAAAGTACGCTGCTTGTAAGGTAAGGTGCCCTCAAAACTTAGCATCGGACGATTTTTTTATAGTACGGGGTGGTTTTGTTTTAGCATCGCGGCCATGTTCAGGGCCAGGTTCTTTACTGTTTCCAGACCCCATGAATCATCTTGTGCGTTTCCTGCGATGGTCGCTCCCAGGTGTGAATATGGGGGGCCGTCGCTGATTACCTGCATATTCAACTGAAACAAAAACGTCTGAATATTTTGAAGGGTGGTCTCCTGGCCTCCGTTTCTGGAATTGGCGCAGGCGATGGCTCCGCCGACCCTGCCTGTCATTGGAAGCGGGTCGCCATAGCTGGGACGCATCACTACACAGCGGTCCATCATCGTTTTTAGCTGGCCTGAAACCATGCCAAAGTATGCCGGCGAGCCAATCAGTAATCCGTGGGACTCTTTCATTGCGTCAATTATCTCAGGCATATCATCCTGCTGATAACATGAATGAGTTTTTTCACATTTGAAGCAACCCGTACACGGTTTGATGTCTTTTCCTGATAGTGATATGTATTTGATGGCGAAGCCCTGTTGTTTTAATGTGTCGAGTGCATATTGAACCGCGTATGCCGTATTGCCGTTGGGGCGAGGACTGCCTGAGATACCTAAAATGTTCATATCATCATCCAATTCTCATTTCGATAAGTATGATTGGTTTTCAGTAATGCCGAAGTGTCGGTCGGAGAAGGCGAGGAACTGCTCCCGGTACTGTAAAAATATTCTCCATCAGACCACTCTTCTGTATGATTTCAAAAGCCCGCCAAAACGCTCAGGACATAGGAATTATAGCGCAGAACCTTAGGAAAGTCGACCAATTTCAGCAAAATAAGCTGCTTGTAAGGTCAGCTTTCCCAAAAACTTAGCATCGGATGAGTATTTTTTATAGTACGAGGTCAGCGGCCGGTCGTATGGGCTTGATAATATTAAAGCCGACCATTGAACTGTATTCACCATCCCAATACTTGATTTTTATTTCCGCAGTTCTGTCACGCAACTTTTTGCCGCAGCAAGGCGCTGTGCCGCAAAATCCCAGTCAGCAAGTTTTATAAAATTATCAACCCACGCCGCGCGATTATTCTGGTACTTGAGATAATAGGCATGCTCCCAAACATCGCATACAAGCAGCGGCACAACGCCCCAGATAGTCAGGTTCTGATGTTTTTCGCACTGGAGTACCAAGACCTTCTGCGAAACCGGCTCAAAGGCAAGAACGCCCCAGCCGCTGCCTTCGACGGCCTTTGTGGCGGCGGCAAAGTGCGCCTGCGCACTGTCGGCAGAGCCGAAGCTTTCCTCAAATGCTCCCTTAAGCTCAACGGGCATCTGACCGCCATTGCCCCCCGGCTTCATTGAGTGCCAGAATAGTGTATGTAAAATGTGCCCGCTGCCGTTAAAGGCAAGGTCAATTGAGGCGGCCTTTACGGTGGCAAAATCTTTGGCTTTTCGGGCGTTGTCCAGCCGCGAGAGCGCATCGTTTAGACCTTTGACATACCCGGCATGGTGTTTGTCATGGTGAAGTGTGAGAGTCTGTTGGTCGTACATCGGCTCCAAGGCATCGTAGCCATAGGGCAGATTCGGCAGTGTGTACTGGCCGTTCTCAAATGCACCTGCGAAAGTGTCCATATTCCCCATATCCTTTTGTTTTGCCATATTCATCTCCTTTTGGATTTGTTCTACCGCATAAATCTTTTCTGCCATCACTGTGATCGCGGTTGCTGCGCCTATTTTCAGAACATTACGTCTTGAAAGCATGCTTTTATTTATACGTCACCTCCTAATTATGATTAGCTTGGATTTCCCATTTATATCTGCTCAGCTACGCCGCTGAGCCTCATTTCCAATAGAATACAGAATTTGTCATTAAAATTACAACCCTTCCGACTCTTTTTCAAGGTTTTTACAACTTAAAAAGTTACGAAGGAGCGAATTTTCCGGCCAATCATCTTCATTTGACGTACCTCAACCACCTACTCGTCAAAAAATCGTGTTTTTCAGCAGCTTTTAGCATTACCTGCTCCTAATGGTATCGCCATCAACATCAACTGCCTGCTCTCGTGGCCATATCACATGAAAAATGCCTTCTGGGAGAAATGGTGCGCGGCGGCTTAAATTGACCAATTTAGACAAAATAAGCTGCTTTAAGGTCAGCTTTCCCAAAAACTTAGCATCAGATGAGTTTTTTTATAGTACGAGACTATAGCAGCCGAGCATGACCGATATTTTATCCGGGCCTTTTTATGTAAGTTAAGGTATCAGTGCCCTAACCGTAATGGCCTTTCTAATAACAAATCCCGGTGCGTGTACTTTCTATGCCGACTCTTAAACTTTCAGACAGTCCGCCATAAAGCAGCAGTCCGTATAAGGGCACCGGCCATTTGACGTCCCAAAGCAGGCAGTATTGCCCTCAGCCCTCTGGATAGAGTGAATAAGTTCAACTTTATTCATTTGGCCTGGCTGAATGCCTAACGATACGGCCTTTTGCCTGATGAGCTCGGATATTGACGTCGCTTTTGCCTTGGGCGCCTGTGTAAGTTTTGTGGATGCTGGAGTTTGTGTTTTCACCTTCTTTTGTGTTCCAATAAAGTCCATAGTTACTTCCTTTCCGATACAAAAAATTATTAATGGTTTTCTTTATCTATGCCTTCAAACTACCGCCATTTGCTGATGGGCAGTATGCGAAGATTCCACTTCGGGTTGTGCTGGAATTTTTGAGCATCTATAATTAAGGTTATCCAGGACATTCATAAAATTGATGTAGGCGTCGTACGGTGAATCATAGTGGTTGAAGTATTTATGCACGTCGCCGTCAGCGAAGTACTTTGTGCACATATAATAGAAATGGTCCGATGTCTGGAGCTTTCTCCAGTCGGCGATAATGTCCAAATCGCCTGTTTGCTTGACCTTGTCCTCGAGCCGGTAGAGTTCCGTCAGTGCGTTTTCCTGCATAGGGTTACCTCGCCAGGCCGAGAGGTCCCGTTCAATATCTGCCCAGCTTATGGTATGAGGAACATCTATTGTGCCAACGGCACTATAGGCCTTTATTACTTCTGAAGGTGTCTTGAAGTCATTGTCCGGATACCTGAGGATTTCTTCCGGCAGACGACGCAAAAAATCGAATATCCCGGTGTCCTGCCACTGGTGCTCGCCAAAGGTTTCGTAATCCATAAAGAGATTGCACACATAACCATTGCCGTTGATTTGGTTTATCCAACCGGCAAATTTGTCCGCCCTCAAAGGCCATTCTGACCAGTCCCGGTTGGAAAACCGGAATGCTATGTCGTCGCTGAGCCGGTAATTCTTCAGCAGGAGTTTAAGTCCGGCTGAGCTGGTCGGACGGTAAACAAAATTTGCGTTCCTGTATCCGAGGATATGGTCTGCACCTTCGGTTATTATCGCATCGAAACCGCCTATTTGGTCAATAATAACTGGTAAGCTGTTGTTGTAAATAAGCTCGGTGTTTCGGAAAACGCGGGGTGTCTGCCCAAAGAGTCGCCTGATAATCTGTTTGTGGGCCTTTATTTGTTCAATGAACTCATCCCTTGAGTACAGTAAGCTTAAGCTGTGGTAATACGTTTCAGCGAGAAACTCCACACAGCCCGTGGCGGCCAGTTGCTTGAATGTGGTCAATACCTCCGGCGCATACAGCTCAAGTTGCTCCAGCAATACGCCGGTGAGGCTGTAGGATATCTTAAATCTTCCTTTGTATTTTTCGATTAGTTCGAGCATAAGCCGATTGGCGGGCAGGTAGCACTTATTTGCTACTTTTATGCAGACCTCGGCGTTCTTATGGTCGTCAAAGTAGTTAGTGCCGCGGTCAAAAACGGTATAATGCCGTAACCTCTGCGGCTGATGCACCTGAAAGTAAAAACATACCGAAGCCATACTTATTTCTCCTCACTTTGCGCCTTAGCAATCACTTCCTCATAGATTTTCTTTACTTTCATAGCAGAATCCTCCCAGTTGAATTTATTCGCTTCGTTAAAACCGTTCCTGCTTAGAGTTTTCTGGAGAGGCGGGCGTTTAAGAACGGCTATCATTTTGTTGGCCATTTCATTTATGTCCCAGAAATCGACCTTGAGAGCGTGGCTGACTATTTCGGCGACGCCGCTTTGTTTACTGATTAAGACGGGCACATTTCGGTTCATAGCTTCCAGAGGAGCAATTCCAAACGGCTCGGAAACCGAAGGCATTACGTAAAGGTCGGCCATTTGATAGGCCCTGTCAACGTCCTCTCCCCGCAGAAAGCCGGTAAAGAGGACCTTGTGCCCGATACCCATACGTGCGGCAAGCTCGATTGTTCTATGCATCATATCGCCGTTTCCCGCCATAATGAATTTGACGTTATTAATCTCTTCGAGAACTTTTTTTGCAGCGGCAAGGAAATACTCCGGCCCTTTCTGCATTGTGATTCGGCCGAGGAAAAGAACTATTTTATCCGCTTCGTCCAGCGGAATGTGCTGAGATTCATTGCCGCTGTGCTCCGCAGCGTTATGAACCACTTCCACTTTTTCTGATGGAATGTCGTAATGTTTCAGGATTGTGTTTTTCGTAAGGTTGCTTACCGCTATGACCTTTGCCGCCGCGTACATGCCCTGTTGTTCAATGTCGTAAACCTGTTGATTGACGTGTTCGCCGCTACGGTCAAACTCCGTTGAATGGACGTGCACGATTAAAGGTTTATAGCTTTGGCGCGAAACCGCTTCGCCGGCAGGATATGTCATCCAGTCATGGGCGTGGATTACGTCGAACTGTTCGGTTGCAGCGATTCTGACTGCTTTGTCAGTATATCCGCGGACATCCGAATAGATATCGCCGCCGTAATTGTTCGGGTCGTCAATCTGTCCCGGACCAATATTGGCAGGTGCATTTGTTTGTTGAGTTGCCGAACAGCCGAGCTCCCGGCTCGCGGGAACAGCGGCAACCTGGGCATACGGCCTGAGTGTCGAAGAAATCATGAGAAATCTTACATTTTTGAAGGCACAACGCTGGTCGCTTGGTATGTTAACATGGCCGGCGAGGTGACTTGTGCTCGACTTAGGCAGAACAAATGTAACTTCTATGCCCAGCTCGTCCATCGCCTTAGTCAGGCCGTAACAGGCCGTTCCTAATCCACCGCTGATATAGGGCGGAAATTCCCACCCTAACATAAAAACTTTCATTAACAATCCTTTGCTAAGTGCGGCAAGATTTTACTTCTTGACGGACTATGGGCGGCTAACGGTTGCAAGTTGGGAAACACGAGTGACAACGCTCACCTCACCTGGTGTTAAACCTCGGGCAACAAGATAATAGCAATGGAAGTATAGCGGTTCCGTAATACAAGTCAAGATAATTATTTTAAATTTAGCTCCTTTTTGTGATATTTTTTTTAAAAGCGGCCTTGCAGCCCCTATATCTGCCCAAAACAAACGATTTTGGGCCGAGCGTAATAGAACTCTTTGGAGAAAAAAGCGTAGCAAAGCTCATCTTGCGCTATATTTTAAAACAAGATTTCGATACTATCGCGAAATTGAAAAGCATAAAAGTGTTTTACGAAGTGTTAAATTGGATATTATACGCATTATGATAAAATATCGCGCGCATGTTAAAATGGGGTAGCGCGAAGCCGGCTAATCTTGCATACTCCTGTAAAAAAAGGAGAAATGCCAAATGAATGTCAAGCCGCACATCGAAATAGCGGGCTCGATTGACAAAATCGATAACCTCGTCAGCCGGTTCTACATCCGCCTTATGGTCAAGAATCAGCCCGGCGTCTTCGCGCAGATTGGCAAAATCATCGCCGACCTCAAAGCCGTCTGCGACAAACCGGCCTGCATCCGTATCGTCGATATCCCTGAGGATAAGGAATAATCTCTTTCCCTATCCACCCGCCTGTCCCCGAGAAGTCGCTCCTTTGGCTCTGCAACAGGGGAACCAGAAATTATTGTTTTATTATTTCACCGAACAAATCTGCCCATTCCGGATTTCGTTTCTCGAACAGTTGTATTTTCCATTCGCGCCGCCATCTTTTCACTTGTTTTTCTCTCCCGACCGCTTCTTCCATACTCCTGTGCTTTTCAAAATATACGAGTTTTTTAACGTCATATTTCGCTGCGAACTGATTCGCTCGCTTATCTTTGTGTCTAACCATTCTTTTTTCCAAATCCTTCGTCATCCCGACGTACAGCGTTCCGTTACGCTTACTTGCCAGTATATACACATAGTATTCTTGCATAATGGCCATTATACACATTGTTCCCCCAACCAAAAAATCCTTGTCTTCTTTCCCAGTTTGACGATATACTGCCACTTAATGGCTGGGAGCACAGAATCACATCTTTGTCCGTCAACAGTGCCATCCAGCGGATATCTTTAACCCGTTTTATACAGACCGTATAATCATTGTTCGGCAAACAAAAAGGAGAAATGACATGTCACTGTTTCGACGACTCTTCGGCAAGACAGAGTTGAGGACGCAGCAAACAAACGACCTTAACGAGACGACCGCACTCTTCGTCTTTGACTATTCACAGATGGATTCCTCCTATGGCAAACAAGCGTTCGACGCCATCTACTCAGTGCTCCGGAATTCCAAGGGCATGTGCGCTTTTCACGACGGTGATTTGCGCAGTCCTGAGACAGTGCGCGAACTTGCGAAGCAGGCACGAATAGTGAAACCATCTCACCCAAACAGTCCACTGCACAATCTGGAAACCCCTTACGCCTTTGGGGCCTATGTCATCCCCATGTGGAGTAACGTGGCGGCCAACTTGGGTACTCTCCATCAGGCACTCGCTGAACGGCATCTGGCCGGATACCAAGGTTTCATGGTGTTTCCCGGTAAAGACCAACCGCAAGAGTTCATCTATTTTGCTTTTTCCCAACTGCACCTACCCCAAGCCATCGTCCTGCAAGACGGGAAGGTGACTACCAGCAAGTATGGAGTTGGCCGGTAAATAGATAAAATGCTGAACCAAGCACTCCACCACTACCTCGTGCCTGCGGCGAGCACTCGGAGGGTGAGTGCCATCGTTCGGCCGGAAAAACAGAGAAGAAGGAGCAACATATGAGCATTATTTGTTCGTGGGTCGCAAGGTTCTTTCATCGCGGCACTTCAGAACAGCAATCAGCGTCAGCCCAGTATGAGTCAATTCTACGCACTGCCGCAGAGTTGGAAGCTCAAGGAGACTGTGCTTCCGCTCTCAAGATGTTTGAACAGGCACTCAAACAGGACCACGAATGTCCCGATGCGTACCTGAAGGCGGCTGAAATGATACTTCGTCACGACGGCATCTGGATTGGCAGTAAGCAACTCATACCGGCAGACAGGGCTGTGCAGTATCTTGAGGATGGCTTGAGTTGGTCGCCGGATAACATGGACTTGCTAAAACTCCTTTATAGCGCTCAAGTCCATACCGGTCAGCTTCACAGAGCAGTTCAGACCGCCGCAAAACTCGTCGAACGTTCGCCAGATAAGGATCACTGGCGCGAGCAAGGGAGAAGAACGCTTGCCAATTTGGAGCAATCGCCCCAGATCGCTCTCCTAAGAATGTCGATGGGACCGCAGGCAATTGATGATCTTCGGCGAACGTTCAACCCATGAATATCCAAGACATTGATTGTCCTAACCAGAGGCTCCAGTTTACCTCGTGCTCGCGATGGGAAACTCGGAAACTGAGCCTCGCCTTAGGCGGCAGAGGTGTCGATATAGAACTATGAAAAGACCGCTATGCAAGGGCTGCAAGAACAGGCCAAGAACAATTGCTAACGATGTAAAACAATAATTTCATGTCAAAGTCCCGGCAATGCCGGGAACCAGTTTTACTTTTTACTTAGAAATCCTTCGTGCCTTTGTGTCTTCGTGGTGAAGTTTGAAACCATTGACTTTACCGCCAAAAACCCATAAACTACGGCGTTCGATTAAACGTATAACGAACTTAAAAAGAGCTTTTTAGATATAGGTATTTTTTCTCCGCGGTCTCAGCGTGCTCCGCGGTGAAAGAGGTTTGTTAATGAGCACTAAATACGCGATAATAATACCTGATGGCGCGGCGGATAACCCGATAGAGCAGTTCGGCAATAAAACCCCGCTCGAAGCGGCCAATACCCCCTATATGGACTCAATCGGCCGGCAGGGTCGTCTCGGCATCGTCCGCACCGTCCCCGAAGGTATGGAACCGGGCAGCGACGTCGCGCAAATGTCATTATTGGGTTATGACCCCAGACAATACTATACCGGCAGAGCGCCGATAGAAGCAGTAGCACGAAACGTCCAGTTAGGTCCCAATGATTGGGTCTTCAGGTGCAATCTTGTAACTATAGCCGACGGCAAAATGGCGGACCATAGCGCGGGCCATATCTCCACCGAAGAGGGAACCCGCCTCATCGAAGAGCTTAACGAGCAGCTCTCAAACGATAATATCCGATTCTACACCGGCGTAAGTTACCGCCACCTGCTCGTTCTCAAAGATATCGACGTCAACGTCAAGACCTGCCCGCCCCACGACTATATCGGCACCACCGTCGAAAAAATACTCCCAAGGGGTAAGGGTTCAGAATTACTCATCGACCTGATGATGCGCTCGCAGCAGTTCTTCCACAACCACGATATCAACAAGGTCCGGGCAGACCTCGGCGAAAACCAGGTCAGCTCAATCTGGCTGTGGGGTCAGGGCAAAAAAGCAAAACTCGAAAGCTTCGAAAAACGATTCGGCCTCAAAGGCGCAGGCATCACCGCTGTTGACCTCTTCAGGGGACTGGCGAAACTCATCGACTTCGACCTCATCGAAGTCCCCGGCGCAACCGGCTTCACAGATACCAATTTTGAAGGTAAAGGAGCGGCCGCGATTAAGGCGATAAAGGATTACGATATCGTCGTCGTCCACGTCGAGGCCCCCGATGAGGCGGGCCACGCGGGCAATCCCGAAACCAAGAAAAAGGCAATCGAGCAGATTGATAAGCACGTAGTAGGCCCGATTTACGAAGCGATTAAAAAATACCCCTCCTGGCGCATTATGGTCCTGCCCGACCACCCCACCCCCGTAAAAACCGGCGCGCATTCCGGCGACCCAGTCCCATTCGCTATGGCGGGCGACAACGTTTCGGGCGTGTTTCAGGCCGCCTTCACCGAATCAAACGCCGCAAAATCCGGCTTGCGTATTGACAAGGGGTATGAACTTATGGAATATTTCCTTAAAAGTTAAAAATTTGTAGTCCCGTAAGGGACACCTGACGGTGGGCGGGGTTTACCCCGCCAATGGTTAGCCCCCCAGGACTGTCTATCCTGAGCGAAGTCGAAGGGCCTGGGGGTCATTAATCTTCTTTCGGAGTAAATATGCCTATACTTGTTCAAAAGTTTGGCGGGACCTCGGTCGCAAACGCCGAGAAAATCCGCCGGGCCGCACAGAAGGCAATCGACGCGACCAAAAAGGGTTACCAGGTCGTTGTTGTCGCCTCCGCGCGCGGCCACCAGACGGACCATCTCGTCGCGGATGCGATGGAGCTTAACCCCAACCCGCCAAAACGCGAAATGGACCAGCTTCTCAGCACAGGCGAACAGCAGACCGTATCGCTTTTCGCGATGGCGCTGGACGCGATGGGCCACAAGGCAATCAGCTTCACCGGCTTTCAGGTCGGAATGATTACCGACAGCACGCATACGAAGGCCCGCATAAAGAGCATCGACGCCAAGCGAATCCACAAGGAGCTTAAAGACGGTAAAATCGTCATCGTCGCCGGCTTCCAGGGCATCGACGAAAACGACAACATCACCACCCTCGGCAGGGGCGGCTCGGATACCACCGCGGTCGCCATCGCCGCAGCCGTCGGCGCTGAGGTCTGCGAAATTTTCACCGATGTTAACGGCATTTACACAACAGACCCGCGCATTTACACAAAAGCCGCCAAAATGAAGGAAATCAGCTACGACGAAATGCTCGAACTCGCCAGTTTGGGCGCGGGCGTTATGCACAGTCGCAGCATCGAATTCGGTAAAAAATACAACGTAAAAATCCACGTCAGGTCCAGCAGCGAAGACGTTGAGGGGACCTACATTATTGGAGAGGTGCCACAAATGGAAGGAATAGCGGTTTCAGGAGCGACGATACAAACAGACATGGCGAAAATCAGCTTGGTGGGCATCGACAATAAGCCGGGCAATGCGGCCAAGGTTTTTCACCGGCTGGCCGAGGCAAAGGTCGTCGTCAACGACATTATGCAGACGGAGGTCAGCCCGACCAAGGCAAACCTGGCGTTCACGATAAGCGCTTCGGACCTGCGCGCGGCCAAAGAAGCCATCGAGGGCATAAAAAGCGAGGTCAAATGTGACAGCATCTTTTCCCGCGATGATATCGCTGAGGTCTCGGCAGTGGGCGTCGGGATGAGGAGCCATTACGGCATCGCGGAAAAGATGTTCAGCGCATTAGCCAAAGCCAAGGTCAATATCGACTCGATTACAACAAGCGAAATCCGAATAAGCTGCGTCGTCGATAAAAACCAGGCGGAGCAGGCCCTGATAGCCGTTTGCGACGCGTTCGATTTGGATAAGCCGGCCGAAAAGAGAGCCAAAAAGAAATAAACGCTAAGCACCCGGATTCCTGCTTTCGCAGGAATGACAATTGTTATGGCGCGATATGCGATGAGCAGACGCCTGCGTAATATCGTTGCCGTCATTATTACACTGACGGCGACGACATTATTTTTCCTCGACCGCAGTTATATCAGCCGGTCAGTAACCAAATCCCTGCAATCAACCCAGCAGGATTCCAGCGATATCTCAAAATATCAAGGCAGGCAATTTACCGTCGTAAAAGTCGTCGATGGCGATACGCTCGATATCGATATCCCCGATTTATCCGCCGACGGCGGACGCCAATACAGCCACACCAGAATCCGCCTTTGGGGAATCGATACGCCTGAAACTAAAGACCCAAGAACAGGGCCAATGTATTTCGGCAAAGAGGCATCGGACTTCGCGACTAAACTCGCCCTCGGTAAACAGGTGACCATTTACTTAGAGAAAGAGAAAAAAACCAGGGACAAATATCATCGTCTTCTCGCTTATATTCAACTGCCCGACGGGACTTTCCTGAATGAGATTTTGTTAAGCGAAGGTTACGCCTACGCGGACCTGCGCTTCAAACATGGCCTGTACAATAAATACAAACAGTTGGAATCCGTCGCCCGCAGCCAGAAGAAAGGCCTCTGGGCCGGCGTTACACCCGAACAAATGCCCAAATGGCGGCAAAAAAGATTACACCTTACCACCCCCGCCGCAGAGGCCGCAGAGGTAAATAATTAACTCGGATTTTTTTTAGCCACCGAGGGCACAGATTCCGCCGAAAGCGAAGATTTTAACACGCA
>PMZJ01000027.1 GCA_003170415.1 Phycisphaerales bacterium
CTGATGACTGGGACTAAGTCGTAACAAGGTAGCCGTAGGGGAACCTGCGGCTGGATCACCTCCTTTCTAAAGGATATTTAGACGGTATTCGCCGCAAGGCGGATATTTGGGTTCCTTCGGGAACCAGTCAGGCATTTTCGCTGTGTTGGTTTGACTGTTACTTGATAAAGGCCCTGTGTAACCCACAGGGCCTTTTGTATTTTATGGCCCCGATGGATAGCCCCACCCTACTTCGCTTAAGCTACGCAGGGCAGGCGGGGGCTTTTTTATTGCGCTGTTTTTAGCGAAAAATCGGGACTTGTTTTGGGGGTATTGGGGTGGTAGTATCGGGGGAAATAAGAACATCAAAGAGGGAAAACAAGATGGCGGCAACAAATGGTGAATTGGAAAAGCGACTTTGGGCGGCAGCAGACCAACTCTGGGCAAATACAGGCCTGAAACCTTCCGAATATACCGCACCCGTGTTAGGACTTATATTCCTTAAATTCGCTGATTACCGCTTTACTCAGGCACAGGCTCAACTTGAAAAGAAATCAACCGGAAGAAGGACTGTCGGCAAGACAGATTATCAGGCAATGGGCGTATTATATGTTCCCGCAGAGGCCAGATTTTCAAAACTTCTGCAACTGGCCGCAGGGGATAATATCGCCAAAGCCATTACCGATGCTATGAAGGCAATCGAAGCGGAGAATACGGAACTCAAAGATATCCTGCCGAAAACGTACAATCGTCTCGATAATCCAACGCTGATAGAATTGCTCAAAACCCTCAATAGCATTCCTATGGATATCGAAGGCGATGCCTTCGGCAAAATCTACGAATACTTTCTTGGCAACTTCACAATGAAGGAAGGCCAGAAAGGCGGAGAATTCTTCACGCCGACAAGCATTGTTAAGCTCATAGTAGGAATAATAGAACCGTTTCACGGAAGAATCCTTGACCCTGCCTGCGGTTCAGGCGGCATGTTCGTCCAGAGCGCCCGCTTTGTAGAAAATCACAAGAAAAGAGCCGTTGACGAAATAGCTATTTACGGTCAGGAAAAAACCGCTGAGACAATCCGCTATTGCAAAATGAACTTGGCTGTTTACGGTTTATCCGGCGATATACGTTCAGCCAATACTTATTATGAAGACCCGCACACCGCACCCGGCAAATTTGACTTTGTAATGGCTAATCCCCCGTTTAATGTCAGCGGAGTAGATAAAGACAGGATAAAGAACGAAACTCGCCGTTTTCCTTTTGGAATACCTACAACCGATAATGCAAATTATCTCTGGATTCAGCTTTTCTATAGTTCCCTCAACGAAAAAGGCCGGGCAGGTTTTGTAATGGCCAATTCCGCCGCCGATGCCAGAGGCACTGAACTTGAAATACGCAAAAAGCTAATCGAAGCAAAGGCCGTTGATGTAATCGTCTCTGTAGGGCCGAATTTCTTCTATACCGTAACGCTGCCCTGCACACTTTGGTTTACGGACAAGGCAAAGGCGGCCTTGCCACCCTCATCCCAACCCTCTCCCAGCGGGAGAGGGAATAAAAAGGGTGAGGGGGACTGCGGTCGCGATAGCGACACAGTCCTGTTTATTGATGCAAGGCATATTTACCATCAAGTTGACCGGGCACACAGGGATTTTCTGCCGGAACAAGTTGAATTCTTAGCGAATATCGTCCGTCTTTATCGCGGCGAAGAGATTGAAACAGAACACAACAGCGAAAAGCTGATGAAAGAAAATTTCCCGAAGGGAAAATATTGCGATGTCGCAGGACTTTGCAAAGTGGCAACGCTTAAAGAAATTGAGGCGCAGGGCTATAGTTTAAATCCCGGCAGATACGTTGGCGTAAAAGAGCAGGAAGACGACGGAATTGATTTTTATGAAAAACTCGAAGAACTAAACGAGGAGCTTGAAAAGTTTAATGGTGAGGCGCGGGAACTCGAACAACAAATTGGCGAGAATGCTGCTAAGCTGTTGGAAGGGGAATAAGCAGTCTATGTCTTTGTCGCATTGCAAACTTAAAGATTTTGTATCCTTCAAAACAGGCAAGCTGAATTCAAATGCAGCAACCTTAGATGGGCCGTATCCTTTTTTTACCTGTTCTCAAGAGACTTTTCGCACGGACACTTTTTCATTTGATACTGAATGTGTACTTCTTGGTGGCAATAATGCAAACGGAATATATCCTCTAAAATATTTTTCAGGAAAATTTGACGCTTATCAAAGGACGTACATAATCGAACCTTTAGACCGCAAGAAACTTGATACTCGATATTTGTTTTACGCTCTGCGACCAACGCTCGAACTAATGAAAAGCATATCAACGGGTGCAGCTACAAAATTTCTAACTTTAACAATATTGAATGATATTGAAATTGCATATCATCAACATATTGACGCTCAACGCAAGATTGCCTCGATTCTTTCGGCGTATGATGACCTGATAGAAAACAACATGCGGCGGATAAATATTTTAGAAGAAATGGCACAGGCGATTTATCGCCACTGGTTCGTCGATTTCAAATTCCCCGGCCATAAAAAAGTGAAATTCAAAGGAAGGATTCCGGAAGGATGGGAATTAAAGGAGATTGGGAATTTGGCTGAGGAAATGAGGCGGAGCGTTGACCCTTCGACAATAGCGGAAGACACCCCTTATTTTGGCCTTGAACATCTGCCACGTAAATCTATCGCTCTGGGAGAATGGGGGTTCGCAAAGGATGTGCAAAGTTCTAAACTTGCTTTCAAAAAAGGGGAAATTTTGTTTGGCAAAATACGGCCATATTTTCATAAAGTTGGGGTGGCTCCACTTGATGGTGTTTGTTCAAGCGACACTATTGTAATAAAATCAAAAGCTGAAAATTACTTCGGGATCGTATTGGCCTGTGTTTCCAGTGAAGCTTTTGTTAATCACGCTTCGCAAACCTCGCATGGAACGAAGATGCCCAGAGCAAATTGGAGCGTGTTAGTGAAGTATCCTGTTGTGATGCCGCCTGCTCCACTTTTGGCTCGATTTAATAAACAAATGCAAAGCACGGTTGATTTAATTCAGAACCTAATTTTCAAGAATAGAAATCTTCGCCGGTCACGGGATTTGCTTTTGCCCAAGCTGATAAGCGGGGAAGTGGATGTTTCAAAATTAGAAATTGAAAGTTTATCATGACCTCTTATTCCGAAGACGCATTGATTGAACAGCCCGCAATAAAGCTTTTTGCCGGCCTTCGCTGGAAAACGGTTAATTGCTATGATGAGGTCTTCGGCGAAAATGGCACACTCGGAAGAATCAGCCCGGCAGAAGTTATCCTGCAAAAGCATTTAAGGGCAGCGATTGAAAAACTCAATCCCGATATAAATCCTGATACTGTCAATAAGGCAATCGAAGAACTTACCCGCGACAGAAGCACAATGAGCTTGGTTGCAGCGAACAGGGAAACATATCAACTACTTAAAGAAGGTGTCAAAGTAACCGGCAATAACCCAGACAGCCAAGATGATGTCGAAAAAATCAAAATCATCGACTGGAGCAATCCTGCAAACAACGAATTTCTGCTCTGCTCACAGCTTTGGGTAA
Organism: Phycisphaerales bacterium; assembly: GCA_003170415.1. Classification (GTDB taxonomy): domain Bacteria; phylum Planctomycetota; class Phycisphaerae; order Sedimentisphaerales; family Anaerobacaceae; genus Fen-1362. The sequence goes on from PMZJ01000027.1 coordinate 3,559, forward strand.
CAGGCGAGATGTACACGCGAAGAACCGACCTTGTCGGCTTTGTAAACGGGATTCCCCTTATATTTATGGAATTAAAGGCAAGCCATAAACGCCTTGAAAATGCCTATAAGGATAATCTCAGGGATTACAAGACAACCATCCCGCAATTATTCTGGTATAACGGCTTTATTATTCTATCCAACGGCAGCCAAACCAAACTCGGCTCAGTAACAAGTCAATGGGAACACTTCAGCGACTGGAAGAAAATCAATTCAGAAGGTGAAGAAGGCGTTATCTCACTTGATACGGTAATAAAGGGAACATGCCAAAAGCAGCATTTACTCGACCTTGTCGAAAACTTCGTATTATTCGAGGAGGCAAAAGGCGGATTTAATAAGCTTGTTGCAAAGAACCATCAATATCTCGGCGTCAACGCTGCCATCGCATCCTTGAACAGGATTCGGCCGGCAACCCTCACCCCCATCCCCTCTCCCACTGGGCATAAACCCTCACCTCAGCCCTCTCCCAATGGGAGAGGGAACGAAAAGGGAGAGGGTGCGGAGCTTAATTATCGTGGAGGATATTATTTTGCGGGTCTGCTTGAACGGGCAAGACAGTTAAGACAGAAACAGACAAAGACAGAAGAAATTTTGTGGCAACTTCTGCGAGACCGTCAATTATGCGGTTTGAAATTTCGTCGTCAGCATCAGATTGGAGATTATATTGCTGATTTCTTCTGCCACGAGGCAAAGCTGGTTATCGAAATAGACGGCGGTGTTCACCAGATACCTGAAAGATTAAAACACGACCAAACTCGTGATAAATATCTCACAAGTATAGGATTTACAGTCATCCGTTTCAGTAACGAGCAGATAAATAACGATATCGAAAATGTTTTACAGACGATCATTCAAACTATTCCCTCCCTCACTGGGTACAATCCCTCACTCCAACCCTCTCCCACTGGGAGAGGGAGTAAGGGTGAGGGTAATGCTGATGGCAGATTAGGCGTCTTCTGGCATACGCAAGGGTCAGGCAAAAGTTATTCGATGATATTTTTTGCGCAGAAGATATTCCGCAAGATATCGAATAGATATACCTTTGTGATTGTTACAGACCGCGACGAACTCGACGGGCAGATTTATAAAAACTTCGCAAGGACAGGAGCGGTAACGGAAAAAGAGGCGCAAGCCACAAGCGGAGAAGACCTCAAACAAAAACTGAATGAAGACCACCGATATATATTTACCCTGATTCAAAAATTCCATACCGAACCGGGGGAAAAGTATCCCAAGCTTTCCGACAGGGATGACATTATCGTTATTACCGATGAAGCGCATCGAAGCCAATATGATACGTTTGCTTTGAATATGCGAAATGCCCTGCCGAAAGCCGCCTTTATCGGCTTTACAGGCACGCCTTTAATGGCAAAAGAAGAAAAAACAAGGCGGGTTTTCGGCGATTATGTAAGTATCTATAATTTCAAGCAGTCGGTCGATGATAAGGCAACGGTCCCGCTTTATTATGAAAACCGCATCCCCGAATTGCAGCTTACCAATAAAGACCTCAACGAGGATATGGAAGAAATCCTCGAAGAAGCAGAACTGGATTCAGACCAGGAAGCCAAACTCGAAAGAGAATTTGCGCGGGAATATCATTTAATCACAAGAGACCCCCGGCTGGACAAAATCGCGCAAGATATCGTTACTCATTTTACGGGGCGGGGCTTTGCGGGAAAGGCAATGGTTGTCTCCATCGATAAGGCAACAGCCGTCAAAATGTATGACAAGGTGCAAAAGTATTGGAAGGATTATCTGTCAGGACTTATCAGGGAATCGAAAACTGCGACAGGAGAACAAAGAGAGATACTGAATGCGAAAATTGCTTACATGAAAGAGACCGATATGGCGGTCGTCGTTTCTCAGGCACAGAACGAAATTGAGGATATGAAGGCCAAAGGTATTGATATTAAACGGCATCGCAGGCGAATGGTAAAAGAAGACCTCGACGAAAAGTTCAAAGACCCCAAAGACCCGTTCAGAATTGTTTTTGTCTGCGCGATGTGGATGACGGGCTTTGATGTTCCCTGCTGTTCGACAATCTATCTTGATAAACCAATGCGTAATCATACCCTCATGCAAACTATCGCAAGGGCAAACCGTGTCTTTGGTGAAAAGAAGAACGGCCTGATTGTTGATTACGTCGGAGTATTCCGCAATCTGCAAAAGGCGCTTGCGATTTATGGTTCGGATTACGGCGGCGGGTTAAAAGAAGGAGAAACGCCGGTAAAAGATAAATCCGAACTTGTCGAAGAATTGCGCAGGGCAATGTCTGATGTGGAGCAATTCTGCAAGGAACAGGAAATCAATCTTGAAAATATCGAACGGGCAGAAGGCTTTGACCGCGTAAAATTGCTCGATGATGCGGTAGATACGCTTGTTGTCAATGACCAGACAAAACGAAAGTATCTTTTAATGGCCTCGCTTGTTGTGCAGATATTCAAGGCAATTTTACCTGACCCTGCTGCTACGGAATTATCATATCGATGCAGGTTGATTTCTGTTATAGCCGAGAAAATCCGTTCACTTATACCAAAGGCGGATATTTCGGAGGTGATGGGCGAAGTAGAAACGCTGCTTGATGATTCTATCGCCGCCGAAGGATATATCATCCACGAAGTCCCGGAAGAAAAACGCATTGATTTAAGCACTATTGATTTTGAGGCGTTAAAGAAACAGTTTGCGAAAAGCCGCAAACACATTGAGGTAGAAAAACTTCGTGGAGCAATCAACAGCAAGCTTAAAAGACTTGTCCAGCTTAACAGGACTCGTATCGACTATCTTGTAAAATTCCAGGAGATGATTGATGAGTATAATTCGGGCAGTATGAACGTGAATGATTTCTTCAAACGCCTGACCGATTTTGCTCAGGAACTTAATGATGAAGAAAAACGCGGCATAGCCGAACAGCTCTCGGAAGAAGAACTGACAATTTTCGACCTTCTGACAAAACCGGATATGTCACTGACTGAAAAAGAAAAAAAGCAGGTCAAAAAGGTTGCAAAGGAATTGCTTGCGACACTTCATAATGGAAAACTTGTCATTGATTGGCGCAAAAAGCAGCAGTCTCAGGCATCGGTACAGGTGGCTATTGCAGATGTCCTTGAATCGCTTCCTGAAGAAAAGTACGACCAGAAGTTATATCAGAAGAAGTGCAGCATAATTTATCAGCATATCTTTGATTCTTATTACGGCGAAGACCGCAGTATTTACGCCGTTGCAGGGTAACGCCTCCGGCGGTCAATGGTTCGACGACCTCAAACCCCCCAGTTTTGCTATTAATTCCGCGTTAATCTGGGCAACTTGCCCCACTACCCCCATACACAAAAAGGTGGGGCAAGTAGGGGCAAGTATCGTTTTCAGCGTAATAATGAGGGCTTTTTCTCAAACACCAGGGGCAAGTACCGTTTTTTGAGATGAAAATTTTTTTAAAAATTCTTAAAAAAGTGCTTGACAGATTAGTTTGTGTGTGTATAGTTAATGTGTGAACTGATTTTGGTCGAAGAAAGGAATGATATGGCTTTGAAGGAAGAATTAGGGTTAAAAACGGACTTCGCATCGCCGGCACATGAGGCGCTTTTGAACATATATTACACGGCCTCGATAATGAAAAAGCGTGCGGATGACTTTTTCGGTCAATTCGGCCTGACGGACGTGCAATTTAACCTGATGAACCTGCTATATTACGAAAGCGGTAAAGAAGGCGGCCTGAGCCAGGCACAAATCAGCGATATGATGTTAGTCAACCGCGCCAATATAACTTCGCTGGTTGACCGGATGGAAAAGGCGGAACTTGTAAGCCGGACCGCTCACGCAAACGACCGCCGATACAATATCATCAAACTGACCAGCAAAGGGAAAAACCTTTACACAAAGGTTGAGCCGCATTACCTCAAACAAGTAAAAGAAGCAATGGCCCCGCTGGATGCCGCGGAACTCAAGAGGTTGGCAGGGATGCTGGAGAAAGTAAGGAGAACCCTCCAGGTTTAACAGTTAAATCAATAAGACAGGATTACGGCTGTTATTTTGGGGTAACAGTTGATATATTAACCATATATGTAGCAAGTAGTATGAAAAGGAGAACACTATGAAAGTTAACGCTCTTCAAATAAGGAATGCTATTTTCTGGGCGCTGGTCGCGATTTTTGCCGCACTGGTGGCAGCCATCCGCCGGCGCGGGCCATTCGGTTTAGCGGTAATTGTTCTCGCCGCGGCCTTCGTCGTACTGGCAGTTGTGCTGGTGATAATAACAGCGAAACTCAAGGAGCCGCGCATACGCAAATTATTTTTTATAGTGACAGGCGCCTCCGCAGCCCTTATCCCGATTTGCGCCATACTGCACAATCTCGTTTACGGTTTATGTATGATGTGGTTTGGCGGGGACTTCTGGGGGACGGGCGGGGATGAGGCGGTCTTTTTCATCCTGGCCATTATCGTTTGTCCGGCGCTGTTCGTTCTCGGGGCGATAGGAAGCATCGTGCTTCTCGTATCAGCGATGTTGAGAAAAAAAGAATCTTAGTTGTTCGGTTCGCCGGATTGTTTTTGTATTTTGGATAACTGCCATTCGCACTTGTCGGTATAGGTCTTGCCGTCGCGGGTTGCGGATGCCTCGATTGTATTGAGGCCGGGTTTGAGGCGGATGTCGAACCATTTGAATACGCGACTTGTTTCCGTCTTGCCGCCGAGGGATTGGCCGTTAACTTTCAACTCGACCGAATCACAGTTTGAATAAACCTTCACCATCGTATTCGGGTCCGTTCGCTCGGTGAAGCGACGGCTGGTGATATACACAACCGGCTCGGCTGACCACTTTGCTTTGTAAAAATAAAAGGCGTCTTTGGGGGTTTTTCTGTCTGCGGTAATAAGCCCCTTGTCATTAATGCCCTGTGTGCCCCCTTCGTTTCGGCCGGCTGAGCCAAAATCAAACATCGCCCACGCGAAAGTGGCCCAAAGATAGGGCCTCGCTTCCATCGCGGCGTAATTTTCCTCGTGGACAATCGCCTGCCATTCTTCCGGGTGCCATTTGCCTCCCGGCGACGGTGCTTTTTTCATATTCTGCTCGTGCTGCTTAATATTCGCCCCTGCCCCGTATTCGCTCATACCAATCGGCTTATCATTGGCGTCTTTTTTGTATTTATCCAGGAGCTGGTTCATCTGAGGCGGGCTTCCGTAATACCACCCGGGATACAGATTCCACGTAATCAAATCGGCTATCGCACGCAAGCCCGGCCATTTGCCGCTTGGCTCATTGGAGGCAGCTGTTGTGAGCCGGGTCGGGTCTTCCTGTTTTGCAAGGGCATTCAGTTGGGTTATTAACGGCCTCGGGTCATCACATTTGCCTGAATTGCCAAGCTCGTTGTATAAACTCCAGAAAAAAATTGACGGGTGGTTATATTTCTGGCGGATAAGCTCCGTTAACTGCTGCTTTGCATTTTCCGCAAAAGCAGGAGTGTCATATACCTGATTAACCAAAGGAATTTCGGCCCAGGCGACAAGGCCGGCTTTGTCGCAAAGCGAATAGAAATAATCTGCGTGCGGATAATGCGCCAGCCGGACGCAAGTAGCGCCGATTTCGAGAATCAGGTTCGCGTCCTCATCCTGGTCTGCGTAACTGATTGCCCATCCCTTGCCGGGTCTATCCTGATGACGGCAGACACCGTGCAGCGGATACGACTCTCCGTTGAGGAAGAAGCCCTTGTTAGCATCAACGCTGTAGTAACGCAATCCTATCTGCTCAGTCACCTCATCGACCACTTTGTTGCCATCGCAAACCAACTCGACTTTAACCTGATACAGGTACGGGTCTTTGCGGCCATTCCACAAATGCGGATTGGCAATCTGTAACTGATCATTTAAACTTACCGTTTTCCCGGCACCAATCTCTACTGCGTTCCCTATTTTTCTTATCACTGAAAAAACGCCATTAGCATCACCATAGAAAACCGACAGTATTGCGGAAACAGGTTTGTCGAGTCCGTTGGAAACCTTTGCCTCAACGTCAACTATCGCCTCTTCTTTGCTGATTGAAGTCTGCTTCATATAAACGCCGTCGGAAGCGTAATCGAGCGGCGTTATGCAGACGGGATTTTTAACAATCAGCCAGACGTGGCGATAAATGCCGCCATAGATATTGAAATCGCCGCTCAAAGGAGGCACGTCTTCAAAATGTGAATTATCAACGCGAACCGCCAGAATATTATCCCCGTCCCAACGAATGTGAGACGTAAGCTCATAGCAGAACGCGGTAAATCCGCCGCGATGCCGGCCGAGGCGCACGCCATTGAAATACACATCGGCGACCAAACTCGCCGCCTCGAAGTGAATAAAAACTCGTTTATCTTTCCCTTCGACTCCGCTCAGGGCAGGTGCTGTTTCAGGTATAGCCAGTTTTATCCTATACCAAGCGGGGCCGCGATAATAGTCAGGGCCGGCGAGAGTGTCTTTGTCGTTCCAGGTATGGGGCAGCATCACCTGCGACCATTTCGAATCGTCAAAAGCAACCGTTTCGGCGCCATTAACGTCGGCTCTTATGAACTTCCAGCCGTCGGTAACGGGTATCATCTGTGAGGTTTGTCCGTTGGCGAGGGCAGCGGCTGCCATCACGACTAATGAGCTTATTCTTCCGTTCATTCTATATGCCCTTTAAATAAATCCGCCGTGATTTAGTACACGCGAATAGGCAATATAACGAAAGGCACGCCCTGGTGGTATAATTTCCTTTGCAGTGCAAATACGATATGGTTGTGAAGCAGGCGGTGGACGAACGAATCTTTTTCAAAGACAAGCTGTCCGCCGAAGAACATCGCCGCGGGGAATCGCTCAATAATCTTCGGAGTGATTTTCATAACCTCGTCAATTACATCGACGCCGATTTCGGAAATGCCCTCCGAATAAAACCCGTTTCTTTTCATAAGATTCACATAACGGTTCACCTCGTCTTTGGCCTGCGATTCGAGATTGCCAACCTCCTGCGCGCCTTTGAAATTACCGACATCTATGACGCCGACCTGGACGAAGATGAAATTCTTAAAGACGCCGCCGAATAACCGCATAACGTTGAACAGTGTGTGCAGTCCCATCCCGTTGAATCCGCTGACAAGCAATACCGCCGTTCTTGCGCTGGGGTCAAACTTCGGCTCGACAACCGGCGCGGCCGTGTTTGACAGGAGACCGGCATCGGAGAACTCCGGCTTGGTAACAAGGTTATCGAGCCGGCCAAGAAGCATCCGGACGCTGTTGTAATGCCGTTTTATGAGAATCGCCAGGACAACCAACGTGCCTGTTATCAGCAGCGTTATCCATCCGCCCTCAAAGAACTTGAATATAACCATCATCGCGAGAATAGAGGCGGTCAGAACAAGCCCTACTCCGTTAATAAACAACTTTCTGCGCCAGCCCCTTACGGCAAAACGGTCATTCCACCAATGCCGAACCATACCAAGCTGGGACAGGGCAAAAGTGATGAAGACGTTGATACTATAAAGAACAACGAGGAACCTGACTGAGCCCTTGGAGAGAATCATTATCACAAGGGACAAACCACCCATAATCAGGATTCCCTTCTGGATTACCAGCCGGTCGCTAAGGGCTGAGAACCTTGTGGGGAACCATCTGTCGAGAGACATATTCGCCAGCACCCTGGGGCCATCCAGAAATCCGGTCTGGGCGGCAACAAACAGAAGCGTCGCCTCCGACACAAGCGCAACAAATATGAAAATGACAGAGTAATTCATCTTCCAGCCCTGTGTAGCCCGTTCAAAAAAAATCGCGTTTAATGTCTTGCCGGGTTCAGATGTCACCCCGTAAATCAGATACCCAAGCGCCAATCCGAGAACCATAAAGGCAAGCGAACCTGCCATATATCGCATCGTATGCCTGGCGGTTTCTGCTCTCGGCTCCCTTAGAACCGGGATGCCATTACTCACGGCCTCAATTCCGGTATATGTGCCGGCACCCATGCTGTATGAACGCACTATCAGAAAAATCATCCCCCAGAAACCAACTTCAGAAATGCTGCTGTGCACGTCGGTGCCGGTGGAAGCCGCAATCCCTTTCAGCGCCGGCAGGTGCGTAAATACCGCGTAGAGAATTATGAAAACGTGAGTAACCAGAAACGCCAGAAATATTGGGACTAACGGCAATATCGACTCTTTGACCCCTCTCATATTCAGTAATATCAAAAGCAAAACAATGCACACCGCGAAGCCGAGGCGGTATGACTGCCATTTCAAAGGAAGCAAACTGTATAGAGCATCAGCGCCGCTGGCGATTGAAACGGTGATTGTCAGGACATAGTCGATTAGTAGTGCGCAGCCGGAGAGCATTCCCAAACCGGGTGATAATAATTTGCTTGCGACGAGATATCCGCCGCCGCCCGTGGGGAAAAGTTGAACTATTTGTGAGTAACTTGCGCTGATGACGAAAATCGTAAACGCCGACGCTGCAGCAACAAAAATCGCCAGATACGGATGATGCCCCAGCACCAAGAACGCTTCCTGCGGACCGTAACAGGAAGATGACAGGCCATCGGCACCCAATCCAACCCAGGCAAAAAACGCAATAAGCGAAAGTTTGTGGAAAATCCGCGTATCCCGAGGGCTGCGGGATTTGCCTATTAACAGATTTTTCAGTTTCTGCCCTACTGTCGGTTCTGGCTGCATCAAAACCTCGTTTTTCTGATATTGTTACGCCGTGCCACAAACGATGACCCTGAAAGTTTGTAAGTATAACCGATTTGGCCGCCAATTCCAGTCAAGAACGGCCCTCAGAAACATTCCGAAAAACTCACCAACAGTGTTGCTAAACGTGCCCTTCGGCAATATCCTATTACCGGAATACTTTAATTTAGGAGTTTGATTATGCGCACAAGGCGACTGGGTAATACGGATTTGGAGTTGACCGTCGTTGGATTAGGCACCTGGGCCATGGGCGGCCCCTGGCAATACGGCTGGGGCCCGCAGGATGAAAACGAGGCGATAGCCGCAATCTTGAAGGCCATCGACCTTGGTATAAACTGGATTGATACGGCAGCAATTTACGGCTGCGGACATTCCGAAGAACTGCTCGGCATAGCGCTGAAGCAAACCAGGACCAGACCCATTATCGCAACTAAATGCAGTTTGCTGTGGAATGATAAAAGAGAAAAGGTTAACTGCCTCAAGGCGGAAAGCATCCGCAAAGAATGTGAGGACAGTTTGAAACGCCTCGGTATTGAAACAATCGACCTTTATCAAATGCACTGGCCCGACCCGGAGATTGACCTCGAAGAGGGCTGGGGAGAAATGGCCCGGCTGCAAAAGCAGGGCAAAGTCAGATACATCGGGGTATGCAATTACAATACGGTCCAGCTCGACCGAATTCGCAAAATCGCGCCGGTTACTTCTTTGCAGCCGCCATACAGTATGATTCGCAGGGGAGTTGAGGCAGAATTGTTACGCTATTGCGCAAAAAATAATATCGGCGTGGTCGCTTACAGCCCGATGCAGCGAGGACTGCTGACGGGTAAATTCAGCAAAAAATACCTTGCGACGCTTGCGCCGGATGACCATCGGCTCAAAAGCGGCGATTACCAGGAGCCGGAATTTTCCGCGACGCTTGCACTTATCGATAAACTAAGACCAATCGCCGAGAGAAACAAAAAGACCCTGGCCCAGTTAGCTATCGCCTGGGTACTTCGCAGGCCTGAAGTAACCGCGGCAATCGTCGGCGCCCGAAAACCATCCCAAATCGCCGAAACCGCACCCGCCGGCGACTGGATACTGGCCAAAAACGATATAGCCGAAATCGAAAAATTACTCGCTGAACGAGAAAATAAATTAGCCAAATAAAAAGGATTGAAAATGGCAGAGAACACAAGCATTTATACAAGTCCGCTGGTGGAGAGAAACGCGTCGAAGGAAATGGCTGAATTATTCGGGCCGCAAAAGAAATTCGGCACGTGGCGGCGAATATGGCTTGAGCTGGCAAAGGCGGAAAAAAAGCTCGGCCTAAAAATCAGTCAGGCGCAAATCGCTGAAATGGCGAGGCATCTTGACGACATCAACTTCAAGAAGGCCGCGGAATACGAAAAGAAAGTTCGCCACGACGTAATGGCACACATTCACACATTCGCCGAAGCGGCACCGAAGGCGGCGCCGATAATTCACCTGGGCGCGACGAGCTGCGATATAGCCGACAACGCTGATTTGATTATTATTCGCGAGGGTTTGCAAATCACCACGGGCAAAGTTGCCGCTGTAATAAATCTGCTGGCGCGATTCGCAAAAAAATATAAGTCGATGCCGACGCTTGGCTTCACGCATTATCAGCCCGCGCAATTGACCACCGTGGGAAAACGCGCGACGCTATGGTGCTATGAATTCGCGATGGACCTCAATGAGGTTGAACATCGATTAGACACGCTTCCCTTCAGGGGCATCAAAGGCACAACGGGCACGCAGGCGTCATTCCTCGCCTTATTCGACGGCAACCAGAGCAAGGTTGACCGGCTCGACAAAATGGTCGCCGCGGCATTCGGTTTCAAAAATATATGCGCCGTTACGGGCCAGACGTATCAGCGGAAAATCGATACGCTGGCAATAAACGCCCTTGCCTCAATCGCCCAATCCGCCCAGAAGCTCTGCACAGACCTGCGATTGCTGGCAAACCTAAAAGAAATCGAAGAGCCATTTGAAAAATCTCAGGTTGGTTCATCCGCTATGGCATACAAGCGCAACCCGATGCGGTGCGAAAGAGTTACGGCATTATCAAGGTTCGTCCTGTCGTTAGCGACAAGCCCCGCGATGACCGCCTCGCAGCAATGGTTTGAACGCACATTAGACGATTCCGCCAACCGACGACTCGTTATACCGGAGGCATTTTTGGCGGTGGATGGTATCCTCGAAATACTGACCAATGTATTAGATGGCCTTGTCGTTTATCCGAGAGTTATCGCTTCACACGTCGCAGCGGAACTGCCATTTATGGCAACGGAAAATATTCTTATGGCGGCGGTCAAGGCGGGCGGCCACAGGCAGGTAATCCACGAAAAAATCAGACAGCACTCGCACGAGGCGGCCGCACAGGTAAAACAGCTTGGCGAATCTAATGACTTAATCGACCGACTGAAAGCCGACGTCGCATTTGCGAAGGTTGATTTTGCCAAGGTGCTGAACCCGAAGGATTATGTCGGCCTCGCTCCCCATCAGGTCGATAAGTTCGTAAGAGAAATCGTAACGCCGGCGATAAGAAAATACAAACAGCAAATAAACCGAAAAGTTGACCTCCACGTATAAAGGAATCGCAAAGTGACCAGAAGCGAACTCATCAAGCGTGTAAAAGAAACGGCGTATCTCGAAGGCGACTTTGTTCTGAGAAGCGGGAAACGAAGTAAATACTATCTCGATAAATATCTATTCGAGACCTGCCCGGATATACTCAGGGCGCTCGGCAAAGAATTCGCCAAGCACATCGGCAACGACGTTACGCTGATAGCCGGCGCGGAACTCGGCGGCGTTGCTCTTGCGGCTGCGGCGGCAATGGAGACAGGCAAAAACTGGGTCATCATCCGAAACAGCAAAAAGGACTATGGCACGGGAAAACTAATTGAGGGCGTCCTGAAACAAGGCGACGTTGTGCTGCTCGTTGAGGACATCGCCACAACGGGAGGACAGGTGCTTGAGGCAGCGAAAGTAATTACCGAGGCGGGGGCAAAGGTGAAAAAAATCGTCGCCGTTATCGACCGCAAACAAGGCGCGGGCGAAAACATAACCTCCGCCGGATACAAGTTCGAGTCGCTGTTGACCAAAGACGATTTAGGTATCAAAGATTAGTAATTTTAGGAGAATTGAAATGGCTGACAAAATTTCAGGAGTGAATTTTCAAGACCGGCGGGATTTTCTCAAAAAGACCGCACTTGCGGCGACAGCTGGATTGACTGCATCTTCCCTTCTTTCATCTTCCGGCTGTTCAGCGACAGAATCAGCCGGCGCGGGGACATATCGCCTGACGGAAACAAACAAGGTTGTTCTGTTTCAGGGCGATTCAATCACCGACTGGGGAAGGACACGGAGCAAAGAGAATGTACCCAACGATTCACAGTGCCTCGGGTCCGGCTACGTGCTGCTGACCGCGGGCGCGATACTCGATGAATACTCAAAAATCAGGCCGGTTATATACAACCGCGGAATCAGCGGAAACAAGGTCTTCCAGCTCGCCGAACGGTGGGACAAAGATTGTATCGCCTTAAAACCGGATTTGCTCAGTATTCTCGTGGGCGTCAATGATTACTGGCATACGCTGAACCAGGGGTATAAAGGAACACTCGAAACTTATCAAAACGATTATCGCGCCCTGCTTGAGAGAACGAAAAAGGCATTGCCCAGCGTAACATTTGTCATCTGCGAGCCGTTTGTTCTCAAGTGCGGCTCGGTGAATCAGCAATGGTTTCCCGCTTTTGACGGCTATCGCGCCGCCGCGAAAAAAGTTGCAGCCGAATTCAAAACGATTTTTGTGCCGTTCCAGTCGGCGTTCGACGAGGCCGTGAAAAACGCGCCGCCCCAGTATTGGGTAATAGACGGCGTTCATCCTACCGTGGCAGGAACACATCTTATGGCGAAAACATGGCTCAAAACGGTCTTCGGAATAAAAACGTAAAGCATTTCTCTGTTTTTATTGCTTAGGCGAACCGCCTTTTTGCGCAGCACGGATTTTTTCCAAACCTATCCGGGCATTTTTGTCGGCAGGGTCAATTTTAAGCGCCTGTTCGTATGTAGCTATCGCTTCCTCAATCTTACCAGTTTGTATAAGCACTATCGCCAGCATGTCGTATGCCCTGACATAATCCGGCATCACCCGAATTGCCGCTCGGTACTCCGCAATCGCTTTTTCCGGCATATTCTGCGCAAAATACGCATTGCCCAGATTGTAGCGGGCCTTGGCGTTGTCCGGTTTCAACTGAATCGACTTTGCGTAACACTCCATCGCCCTGCTCAACCGGCCCTTTTGCGTCCAGGCAATGCCGAGGTTGCAGTACGTCGTGGAATCCGCTTTGATTTTGACCACCTGCTCCAGCTCCGTTATCGCCTCATCGAGACGGTTCATCTGCAACAAAGCTATCGCAAGCTCGCCTCGCAATACTGTATTTTCCGGGTGGTATTTTAATCCCTCTCGATACGAATCTAACGCAAGTCCGGTTTCGCCTTTAATAATCCTTGTCGATGCCAGAGCTATGCAAGTATCGGGATCGCCCGGCTTACCCTCCAAAACACGGTTGTAGTATTCAATCGCCTCGTCAGTCCTGCCAAGCAAAACAAGCATATTGCCGATATTGTAAAACGTTCGAATATCGGTCGGCTCAAACCTCAGGGCCTCCTTAAACTCGCGCAAGGCCGCTTCGGCATTACCCTTTCCCGCAAAACCGATACCCAGGTATTCCCGCACGACAACATTATCAGGGGTTACGGCGGCACAATGCGTAAACAGCGACATTGTGTCCCGCCAGCAGCCGGCCTGCACAAACGTCATTACCCCAAGAACACCAAGAATGGCTGCCCCGATAACGCCCGCTATTGCTTGCCTTAACCGCCGTTGCGCCACAATGTCCCCCGCCAGCCAGGCGAGCATAATGAAAATACCAGTAAGTGGTATATAGGTGTACCTGTCCGCCATCGCCTGGGCGCCCACCTGCACAAACCCGATGACGGGCAGTAATGTCCCCAGGTACCAAAGCCAGCCGACGAGCAGATAGCGACGTCGCCACAGCAATATGACAACGATTGTAATCGCCAGCAAAAGCGCAAATGCCGCAGCGACCTTCCAGCCGACAAGCTGGTTTACGGGATAAGGATAAAAAACCGCCAGGTCAACAGGCCAAAACGTTTTTATTAAGTATTGGCAATATGAAACCAGGGAGTTGCCTATTCGCTGGCCCAACGGCACTACGCTTATTTTTGCTACTGACCCGCCGCTTTTTTGTGCGACAACGGTGACAACGCACACCAATACAGACATAATAGCCAGGGGCAGCTTCTCAAGCAGCAGCCGACCGACCGCAAAACCGTTTTTTTTCTCTTCGGGCCAAAGACGTTTCAAAGGCCAGTAATCCATAAGCAAAAGCACAAGGGGCAATGTTACCAGCATCGATTTTGCCATCAGGCCAAGGGCAAAAGTTACGCAGACCGTGATATACCGCCCAGCCGTCCGCCGCTCCACATACCGCGCGTACGCGAGCATCGTCAGCATCCAAAACAGTGTGCTGAGAACGTCTTTTCGCTCAGTCACCCAGGCAACGGATTCAACGTGCAGGGGATGCAGACCAAACAGCGCAGCCACAAAAAAGCTCAGCCACAGCGACTTCGAATATCGTTTCAACACCCAAAACAGCAGGACTGTGTTGACGATATGAAGCGCGACGTTGACTAAATGAAAGCCCCCCGCCCCAATTCCGAAAACGCTCCTGTCCAGCATCAGGGACAGCCACACGAGCGGAATCCAGTTGCCCGCGTGCATCGTGGTAAAGGCCCATTTAACGCCGTCCAGGGTCAATCCCGCCAGCACCTGCGGATTCCGGGTCACATAAAACGGGTCATCATAATCAACAAAATCAAAACCGCCGACCCGCACATACACAGCAGCAACACCGGCACTCAAAAGCAGACAAAGCCCCAAAACAAGCCGCTTGCGGCGATCCCCCCAAATCGTCTTCGTCCAGAAAATCACCGATTTCATCAAATTCTCCGATTAACGCGAAGTGTCCGACTGGCCTCCGCCACTCTGCGTAATCAGGGCTTGTTCGAGGCCTGTTTGGGCACTCTCATTGTTCGGGTCGATGTCGAGCGCGCGTTCGTATTCGGCAACCGCCCGCTCGACCAGACCCTTCTGCAACAACAGCTTCGCAAAAACACCGTGGGCCACCGAGTCCTGAGGGGCCAATTCGACGGTCATGAGCAACTGATCGAGCGCCTCATCAATCGAGCCGGTGTCCGCAAGAATATTGCCAAGATTGAATCTTGCATCCGGGCTGTTCGGCTCAAGCTCAACGACCCTGCGAAAGTTTGTTACCGCCTCATTGACCCGACCCATCCGCGCATACGAGACCGCCAAGTTGCCGTATGCCTTTATGTATTTCGGCTTTATCTTAATCGCCTTTGCGTATTCGCTGACCGCCTTTGCCAGCAAGTCCTGTGAGAGATAGCAGTTGCCGAGATTGTAGTGTGCCTCCGCGTTGGCCGGGTCGAGCTTAATCGCCTTGTTAAAATATTCCATCGCCTTGTCGCCTTCGCCCTTAGCTAACACCGCCATTCCCAGGTTTCCATATATCATCGAATCCGCCTTGAGTTTCACCGCGGTTTCCAACTCCGTTATCGCCTCATCGATACGCCCCATTTGCAGGTAAAGCGACCCAAGCCCGCCGTGCAAACCGCCATCGTCGGGTTTTTTGTTCAGCCCTTCCTTATACAATTCAACCGCCCGGTCCAAATTTCCATTCCTTGCCTCAATCAGGGCAAGTGCGCTATACGTGTCGGCGTCATCGGGCACAAGCGCAAGCACACGGTTGTAAAACTCCAGCGCCTTCTCGGTTTTGCCCTGCACGTCCAAACTTTTGGCGACGTTGTAAAGGGTGTCCGCGTCCTTGGGCGTCATTTTCAGGATTATGTCAAACGCGTGCATCGCCGCTTCCATTTCGCCTTTTTCGGCGTAACGCACTCCCATAATGCTGTGCGCAACGTAATTATCCTTTGTTACCGCGGCCGTATGCTTAAACAACGACATCGTATCATGCCAATAGCTTACCTGGACAAACGTCATCACTCCAAGCACACCGATAATCGCCGAACCGGCAACGCCAGCGAGAACTTGCCTGAATCGCCGTTGCGCCACAATGTCGCCGGCAAGCCAGGCAAGCATAATGAAAATTCCAATCAGCGGCACATAAGTGTACCTGTCGGCCATCGCCTGTCCGCCCACCTGCACGACACCGATAACGGGCACCAATGTTCCCAGATACCAAAACCAGCCGACGAGGAGATATCGACGCCGCCGAAGTAATATCACCACAATTGTAATTGCCAGCAAAACAGCCAATGACACAGCAATCTTCAAACCGGGAATTTCCTTTACGGGATGAGGATAAAAAACCGCAAGCCCGACGGGCCAGAACGTCTTGACGATATAATCGCAGTATGAAACCAAGGCGTTTCCAATACGGTACTCGATTGGAACCGCGCTTAACCTCATTAACGCCCCGCCGGTTTTCTGCGCGATAAACGTTACCACGCACGAAACCGCGGACAGGATAAACAAAGGCGCCTTCTCCCATATCAGCCGACCAATTGATGTGCCTGTCCCGGCATTCCCGGCTCGACCGAGCTCGCCGAGGTCAGGCAACAAACGCTTCAAAGGCCAGTAATCCATCAGCAGAAGCACCAAAGGCAGCGTTACAAGCATCGACTTTGACATCAGGCCAAGGGTGTAAACCACGCATATGATTACATACCGCTTAGTCGTCGGGATTTCCACGTATCGCAAATACGCCAGCATCGTCAGCAGCCAGAACAGCGTGCTGAGAACGTCTTTTCGCTCAGTCACCCAGGCGACAGATTCAACGTGCAGGGGGTGCAGGGCAAATAACGCGGCCACAAAGAAGCTCGCCCAAAGCGACTTAGAATATCGCTTCAGCACCCAAAACAGCAGAATCGTATTGGCGATATGAAATGCGACGTTGACCAAATGAAATCCGCCCGCCCAGGTCCCGAAGATAGTCCTGTCTAACATAAAGGACAACCAGATGAGCGGAAACCAGTTGCTTCCATACATCGTAGTGAATGACCATTTAATGCCGTCCCAGGTCAAACCCGCCGGCACCTTGGGGTTATCTTTGATATTGCCCTGGTCATCGTAATCGACAAAGTCAAAGCCGGCGGTCTGCACATACACAGCGATAATGCCGACTACCAAAAGCAAACAAAGTCCGAGGATAAGCCGCTTTTGGCGGTCCTCCCAAATCGTTTCCAGCCAGGTTTTTTCCGATTCCATTTAATCCACCCGCATTGATTGCTCAATCAGTCGTATCAGCCGGTTGGCGACATGTCTTTTCGGCGCCTCAGCAAATCGACGCCATTCCCGGCCGGCTTTTTTTACCCAAACCTCGCACCGTTCGCTGCCAATAGCCGCGGGCGTGTTAGCGACAATCATATCCAGCTTTTTCTCCCGCAGTTTTATCTCGGCGCCGGCCCTGATGTCCCTGTCTTCAAGCGCAAAACCGACGACCATCTGGTTTTGCCTCTTGTGGGTTCCGGCCCATTTCAGAATATCCTGTGTGGGCTTTAATTTAAGCGTAATCACGCCGGGGCTTTTTTTCATTTTATGCCGGGCGGGTTTGAGCGGCGTATAATCCGAGACCGCCGCGGTCATAATCAGGCAATCGCACCCGCAAAATTCGTCCTTTACCGCCTCAAACATATCGCGGGCCGATTCGACATTGACTACACCGGCTCCTTTTGGGGCATTCAGATTTGTCGGTGCGGTAATCAACATTACGTCGTGTCCAGCCAGAAGCGCCGCCCGCGCAAGCTCGTAGCCCATTGTGCCGGTGCTGGCGTTGGAAATGAATCGCACGGGGTCAATATATTCTCGCGTCCCCCCGGCTGTAATTAAGAATCGAATTCGGCGTCTTGGTTTTGAGGAGCGCATCGTCCGGCCAGGTCTATTTGTTTTTGTGTTTTCGTTGGGCGGCTATCCTCCCAACCGCCTCTAAAATTTCCTGCGGCTCGGCCATCCTGCCGATACCTTCCGCGCCGCAGGCAAGCCGACCCTGCCGCGGCCCTATAAGCTCCACGCCGAGGCGTTCGGCGAATTTGACGTTTTCCTGCACCGCCGGATTAGCCCACATCTTTTCGTTCATCGCCGGCGCAAAAAGCATCGGTTTCGCCCAGCAGGCGCAAAGCGTCGTGCTGAGCAGGTCATCGCAGATGCCATTGGCGAATTTGCCGAGGATGTTCGCCGTCGCCGGCGCGACCACAATCACGTCCGCCCAGTCGGCAAGATTTATATGCCCGATTTTGAACTCCTCCTGCTCCGCCGTGAGGCATCCTGTGGACCACAGACTCGTATAAACCGGCCCGCCTGTAACGGCCTCGAAGCTTTTCGCACCCACCAGGTGAAGGGCGTTTTCGGTCAAGACCGTCCTCACCTCGGCGCCGCCGGCCGTCAGTTTGCTGGCAAGGTCAATCGCCTTATACGCGGCGATGCCGCCGCTGACTGCCAGCATAATCTTTACCCCGTCAAGTTTTGCGGTCTGTTTGGCCATATACATCCGCCTCGGAGCAATTCCACCGGCCGCTTACACGCTGCCCGGTTTGTCGATGTCGCTGTTCTCGTAGTCGATGGCAATTTTGTCCAGCTTGATTTCCTCGACGACGATTTGAAGCTGGCTCATACCTTCCGTGTTTTCAAGTAAAGGCCGCCCGCCCTGCATCAATTCCATCAGCCGTTTCTGAATCAGGGCCGTCAATTTGAACCGCCCGCCGACTTTTTTCACCAACTCGATATTTTTCAGGTCTTCAATCATTCATTCGACTCCACAATTTAACTGTTTTTGCCGCTTAACTCTTTTTCGCTTTCGCTGCCGCGTTAATGATTCCTGTAATTTCACTTACCGCCGCGTCGAGCTTGTCGTTTATGACCATATGCCGGTAATCCCGCCACGCGGCGGCAATCTCGGTTGACGCCTCGTCGAGCCGGCGTTTTGCCGTTTCCTCATCTTCTCTGCCCCTGCCCTGAAGCCGACCGGCAAGCTCCTTCTGTGTCGGGGCAAGTATGAATACCATCACCACATCAGGATATATCGTCTTAATCTGCCTGCCCCCCTGGACGTCTATCGCCAGAATGACCGTCTTTCCGGCAGCGAGGGCCTCATCCACCTTGTCCTTCGGCGTGCCGTAAAAATTGCCGAAGACCTCCGCATGCTCGAGCAGCAAACCCTTTTTTATCCGCCGCTGAAACTCCTCACCGCTGACAAACCAGTAGTCCCTGCCGTCAACTTCCTTATCGCTTTTGGGGCGGGTAGTAACCGAGATGCTCCTATACGCGTTATCCAGCCGTTTCACCAGCTCTTTGCAAATCGTGCTCTTGCCCACGCCGCTGGGGCCGCTTATCACGACAATAATTCCGTTTGACGCCTGTTGTTTGCTCATCGGCAATATGTTACTCCACGTTTTGGACCTGTTCTTTGATTCGGTCTATCCGGCACTTGATATCAACAACCAAATGCACAACACCGGAGTCGCCGGCCTTGCTGCCGATGGTGTTGGCTTCCCTGAGCATCTCCTGACAGATAAAATCGAGCTTGCGGCCTTCGCCTTGCCCATCGCTGCTCTTCAAGCTCTTTGCAAACTGGACTAAGTGTGAATCGAGCCGGGCAATTTCTTCTGATATATCGGCCCTGTCGGCAAAAATCGCAACCTCGCGAGCCAATGTCTCATCATTCAATTTTAGTTTGGCAACCGAGAGCAGCTCTTCCACTCTTCTTTTGAGTTTTTCGGCATATTGCTGCGGGCCTGCTGCGCTGCGGGCCTGTATCTGCCCAAGAGCGGTCTTTATCACCCTGCAATGTTTCTCGAGGTCTGCCGTCAGGGCCGCCCCTTCTGCCGCTCGCATCGCTTTAAGTCCCTTCAGGGCTTGTTTCGTAACCGCCAGCACCTTTCGCCGAATACCCGCGGCCTCCTTTGCACCCGGCGTCGCCGGCGACAAAATTCCCGGCAGCGCCAATAACCCGCCCAAATCAAGCTCGCGTTCCAGCCCGCCCGACGGCGAGATTTTGCCAAGCCGTTTCAGCAGCGTCGCCAACGCCTTTTCGTTTATATCAAAAAGCGCCTCGGCTGGTGCGCCCTTCTGCCTGAGCATATAGTTTACCGTCCCGCGCGACACTTCCCGGCGCAGCTCCTTCTCCACATCGCTTTCGAGGAACCCCAGCGTCTCGGGCAGCCGCAGCGTCGGTTTGAAATAGCGGTTGTTCACCGCGCTGATTTCAACGACATAGGTAACGCCGCTCAGCCGGCCCTCCGCATTTCCGTATCCGGTCATACTATTTATCATAGAGATTCAGCCCTCATTACACATATCGCCGTCGGGCAAACACTTTGCCCCAAACGGCAACAAAGACGCCTATTGCTGGGTCTGTCCCTGCTGGCTTGCCGGTGCAGGCGCAGCCGGAGCCATTGGCCGGCCCCGGCCGGTATCGGTGCTGGTAATCGGAGCGGTAGTTGACTCCGGCCCGCTCGTCGTCGGCCGCCACCACCTGTCGAGCACAAGCGCAACAACTATAAATAAGCTGGCCATGCTGATAGTAATCCACGTCAGGACGTCGCCCGTCTTGCTGCCCAATATGCCGCTGGCCATACCTCCGGCAAAAGCGCCGCTAAGTCCGCCGCCTTTACCTTTTTGAACCAATACCACCAGGATAAGCGCCACCGAGCCAATAACAAAAAGTGCCGCGAGGATGTTCATTATGAAACCTGCCGCCAATACCGGATTCAATGCCATAATATATCCCCTATTTCGTTAAAATTTTTATAATCAAACAGCCGCTTTAACAATCGCCACAAAATCATCCGCTTTCAAGCTTGCCCCGCCGACTAATAATCCGTCAATGTCTTCCTGGGCCATCAACTCGCCCGCGTTATCCGGCTTGGCCGACCCGCCATACTGAATCCGAATCTCGCCGGCAATTTTTCTGTCATACATTTCCGACAGCAGTTTTCTAATCAGCGCGTGCACCTCCTGCGCCTGCTGGGGCGTCGCCGTCAACCCTGTCCCTATCGCCCAGACCGGCTCATACGCAATCGTAACCGCCGACATCTTCTCGGCGCTCAAGCTGGCCAGACCTTTTTTCATCTGCCGCGTCACCACTTCGGTGGTCTTGTTCGCTTTTCGCTCCTCAATCAGTTCGCCGACGCACAATATCGGCAAAAGCCCGCCCAATATGGCGGCGTGGACCTTTTTATTTATCAACTCATCGGTCTCGCCGATAACGTGCCGCCTCTCGGAATGCCCGCAGATGGCGTAAGCGCACCCGACATCCTTGAGCATCGCCGAGCTTATCTCGCCGGTGAATGCACCTTTCTGCTCGAAGTAAACGTCCTGCGAGCCAAGCGCGATATGCGACGACTGAAGGGCCATGCCCACCTGCTGCAGGTAAACAAATGGCGGGCACACGGCTACGTCAACATTATTGCCCGCCATTTCTTTACAACCTGAAACGACGCCCTGGGCCAGTTTGACTGAGCTGTGAACGTCGGTATTCATTTTCCAGTTGCCGGCCACAAACGATTTTCTCATCTAAAACGCTCCTAAAGTTATCCTAAAACCTCTGTCGCCCGCGGAAAGCTGCCCAGCACCGAAAGCTGCAAACAGTGCTTTCTCGCCTCGTCGAAGGCCTTCTGAACTTTTTCATCGCCACGATGCCCCATAAAATCCACAAAGAAGTAATACTCCCATTGCCTCTTTTTACTGGGCCTCGATTCTATATTGGTCAGGTTTACACCATACTTCTTGAAAACCTCGAGTACATCGACCAAGGCACCGGCCTTGTGGGCCGTACTGAATATCGCCGCGGTCTTGTCCTCGCCGGTAGGCCTGGCGTCTTCCCGCCCGACGACAAAAAATCTCGTTACATTATTGGGCATATCTTCGACGCTCTCACAAATTACCTTCAGCCCATACAACTCTGCCGCTATTACTGAGCCGATTGCCGCCGACTTCGCTTCTTTGGCGGCCTTCTGCGCGGCTTTTGCCGTTGACGGCTCCGCAACGGTCTTGGCCTCCTTGAACGTCGCGGCCAGCCAGTTGCGACACTGCGTAAAAACCTCCGGCTTCGAGTAAATTTTCTCTATCTGGTCTATTTTGCAGTTGGCCAAAAGATTTTGATGAACCGCCATCAAAATCTCCGAGCAAACCTTCACATCTGAATCCACCAGGGCATCGAGGGTCTCGACCACGCCGCCGCCAAGGGTATTTTCTATCGGCACAATACCCAAATCGCAGTGTCCCTTGCTGACCTCGTCGAAAATACCGCGAATGTCAGCAAGCGGCTCATAGTCCGCGCTTTGCCCGAACTTTAACATCGCCGCGGTATGGCTGAAACTGCCGGCAGGTCCTAAGTAGCCAACCCGCAAAGGCCTTTCCAGCACAAACGACCCGCTCATCAACTCGCGCCATATCGCCTGCAAACACTTATTCGGCAACGGGCCTTTGTTGGCCCCGGTTACCTTTTCAAGCACTTCTTTCTCACGGTCCGGCGCATAGACGGGCTTGCCTGCCTTGCTCTTGATGCCGCCGATGTCTATCACAACGCCGGCACGCTCGTTGAGCAATTCGACAAGCTTGCGGTCAATCTCATCTATCCGTTTTCTAAGGTCTTCTAAAGACAACATTTCCACCTGCCCCCGCACTTGTCTTTGATAAAAAGACGCGGGGCGTCAAACCTTTTACCTATACAGATTTACAAACACGCCTTTTTATCATAATTACCCTCTTGCGTCAACGACTTTGCCTTGTTTAATATGATTTTGTGGTTGAAAGAACAAGGCCACAAAGACACCAAGACGCTAAGTTTTCTTTTTAACTTTTTACTTTTGCCTTTTGACTTATAATATCTTCGTGCCTTAGTGGCAAAATTTGGTTAAAAACATGAAATATACGATTTTCAATACTGCGTGGGGGTATTTTGGCTTAGTCGCCGACGAAAAAGGGCTTCGCCGAACGATTCTGCCCCGCCCTGAGCATGGTCGAAGGGCCTGCGAAAACCGCAAAACTGTTGAAAAATGCCTCCTCGTCGGCCTCGATAACTCCCAATTTGACAAAAACCTACTCAAGCCCCTGCAAAAACAAATAATCGCTTATTTTGCAGGGAAACGCCCCCTCCGTCCTCTGTCTTCTGTCATCTGTCCTCTAAACCTTGCCGGCCTTGCCCCTTTCACCCGCAAGGTGCTTGATGCGTGCAGAAAAATACCTCCCGGCAAGACAGCATCTTATTCCCAGTTGGCCAGTATGATTGGCAAGCCCCGCGCCAGCCGAGCAGTCGGCAGTGCTTTGGCGAGAAATCCTATTCCCCTGATTATCCCCTGCCACCGCGTAATCCACTCCGATGGCTCACTCGGAAACTTCTCCGCCCCCGGCGGTACCAATACCAAGAAAAAATTAATAGCCCTGGAAAGTAATGAGCACTAAGCGGCGGCTGCCCACATTATTCCCATTTTTTATTTTCAAACTCGGCGATATAGGAAGCATACACTGCTTTATGAGAGGAGTTTTCTGTTTTGCCCATTGCTTCTTTGAGTAAGGTCAAACCTTGTTCTATATGTCCCTTTTTCACCAGAACTAACCCTCGCGTCCCCTTAAATTCCGTTTGCCACGGCATATTTTCGCAGGCGGTCTTAGAAAAGGCATCAGCTTCTTCCAATAGGCCGTTTCCTCCCATCATAACGTCGGCAGTCGCGATGGCATTTAAAATTCCGTTTTTCATAACGGGGCTAAGGTTGGTACTTTTCTGCAATTGTACAAACAGATTTCGGGCTTCAATATATTTACCAAGATATAAAAACATTTTCCCCATCTCGTTTTTAATTGCAGGGCTATCAGGGAAATAGGCCATCCCCTTTTCGTAACTTTGCCTGGCATCCTCAACGCGGCCTTTCATATAATAACTATATACTTCCCATACATAATTTGCCTCAATTTCCTGATTAATTTTTAACTCGGACATAAAGGGAACTGTTAGCAAAGTCAAGCCGTCGGATGGTGTGATTATGCCGGCGAAATTGACTTTTCTGGGTAAAAGACTACTAAACAGCAATACGAAAACGTTTGCTGCTATAAACGATCTGGTCACGGCCAAAAGCCATGGCGAAGAAATGTGGAAAAGTAAAATCACCGCAGCAAATATCAGAAAGCAATTTGCCAGCGGCCCGCCTAACGTTACCAGGAAACTCCTCAATCTATAAAGCTTTCTATTGTTGAAACCGATAAGTGTATATCCGCAAAATGGAATCGCACGGAATATCCATTCAATTCCCCAAAAGTCGTGATTGTATAATACCCTGCCTAATCCGATGGTAACCTGAAATATTTTAGCTTTTGTCATAAAAGCGGCAAGAGTATGGCCAAGCTCATGAGGCAATGCCAATATAAGAATAAAGCACATCAAAAGACCGGCCTGAAATACAAGCCAGGTAAATTCGTTTTGGGGACTTACCGTTACCCATGCGAGCCCTCCAATTAATACGATTACACAAGCTATCAAAAAAGATTCCCCTCGTTGAACCGCATTTTTCTCCCAGCATGTAGGGCAGTAAAATATTTTGTCAGAATAATATGACTTTGGAAATGTTTCTTCTATTTCAGACACTACACCGCATTTTGCGCATTTACGGGACATATACAATCTTTTCTTTCTTCCTGTTTTATAAAGGCTCAGCCCATCATCATATAATTTTTCTCCCTTTTGGCAAACAAATGAGGTTACGCGCCATTGTCCGTTTTTCTCGGAGTTGGGAATAATAGTAACAGCGGGACCGGCGAAATTATTCCACGTGAACGACGTTTGTTCTGCGGTCGGCGGATAATCCTGCCATTTATTTCCGGCTAATCATTTGGCTTTGCCGGTTTATTCGGCTCTTCAGGTTTATTTGGTTCGACAGGTTTGGCGGCTTCTTTGGGCTGATTCGGTTCAGCAGCACCGAGCAGGCGCACGTTGTCGAAATAGAAATTGCCTGCGGTACCCACGCCATCATAGTTTGTAATGATAGTGACGCTCGCGTGAGTCAAATCCGGCGGGGTCTGGGGCGGAATATCAAAAGTGACCGTAACGGTTTTATCGGCTTGGCCGTTCCACGCGGTTTCCCCATCGGTCGGGTCGATTTGCTGCCAGCCGCCCATATCGCTCTGTATGACGATACATTCGATTGCCTTGACCCAGCCGGTGCTGACGCTCCACTCGCTGGCCTTCAGCGTTACATCTATCTGTAACTTCGCGGCTTTGCCAAGGTCCTTCAGCAGATTCGCGTCGTCCGTCAAATCACGTACTACGGCCTTTTGCCAGCCGGACGGCACAAAAACTTTATAGCTGTAATTACCCAGCGTGGCGTTTCCCTTGAAGAATTGCGCGGTCGTCCCCTCAGGGGCCTCGGGATGAACCGTCCAGCCGTCGTTGCTGTCTTCAAAGTCGCCGATTACTCGCGGCAAATTACCGTAGCTTTGGCTGGCAAGTCCCAGCGTTATCGCAAGACATATAAAACCACAAACCCCGATACGGCTCATCAAACTCGTTTTCATAACCTTTGCCTCCTTCGTTATTGTCAATTTATTGTTTTCTGTTTCTACGCTGCTCGAAACCAGGGCAATGATTATAAACAAAAAATGTGACTTTGTCTATGGCCGCCATTCCATATTGATGACGTTTATTCTACGGCTGGACGGGAGAAATGCGATTAATCTTTTTTCGTCAATTTCTTTATTGTCTCGATTTCGTGCTCGCTGAAAGGCGAGCCGTCTTTGCGGAATATATCGTGATGCCATACGTTCGGCTCTGGCGCATTTGGCGGTGAACCCCAGGGGTAAACCGTCTGCGTCTTGCCATACACAAGTCCCCAGTTTATCGCGCCGACGTTTTCGGCTTTCAGCAAAGGCAAATGCGTCTCAAACTTGCTGCCCATTCCCCTCGCTATGTACTCGGTGCAGATAACAGGCCTGCCGTAAGATTTGAAGTTGGCTATATCGGCCTTCATAGCATCAAGGCCGGAATAATCGTGAAAACTGATGACGTCACTGTTTGCAATTTGAAAATCATTTATCTCTTTGTGAGCTGCATCCTGATTCCAGACGCCGATAGTAATCGGCTGCGAGGGATTGGCCTTGCGCGCCCACTCCACCACTTTTTTCAAAAGCGGCATTATCTGCTGCGGCGTATGACTGTTGGCCGGCTCATTATATAAATCCCAAACAAGCACCCTTTTGTCTTTGCCAAAAGACCGGAGTAAATCAATCACGTATTTTTCAAACACGGGAAACTTCGAGACATCGTTGACCTCGGCATAACGGGGACATTGCAGCCAGCCCGAATTATGAATCCCCGGCTTCGGCGCCGGCTGTTTGCCCAACTTCGCGTTGCCGTTCCAGCAGTCATCGAACAAAACGAACATCACCCTGATTTTGTGCTTCTCGCAGATGCCTAAAAAATTGTCCATCCTGCCCTTAAAGCCGTTCGGGTCTTCCTGCCAGACAAGATAATGCAGAAACACCCTGACGGTATTGAAGCCGATTTGCTGTGCCCAGCCAAGCTCGCGGTCGATTGTGTTCGGGTCATAGGTGTCTTTCTGCCACATCTCAAGCTGGTTGATTGCCGTGCTGGGAATAAAATTGCACCCGACAGGCCAACCGACCTGAGCATACCAAGCATTGACTTGCTCTTTAGACATTCCTTGTATTGATGGCTCAACAGCAAAACAGATCAATGAAAACAGAATGGTTACGCAGGCGGCAAATACAGTTCTCATACACAACGCTCCCTCGCAACTATTCCATATGAACGACGTTTGTTCTGCGGTCGGCGGAAAGAGCAGCTTTTTTGATGGTGTCGTAAAGCTCGCGGGAGTTTTTGATTTTTTTGAACTCGAACTCCGGGTGGCTCTTGTCCGTCGTCGTCAAGAGCACTGTCCCCACGCCCACAATACAATCAAGGGTATTCCTGCGGAGCTTGATATCCACGACGCGGAACATATCAAGGTTATCAACCTTGCGGTCAAATACCCCTTCGCCATATTCAATCCGGTCGGGGCTGACCTCGTAATGAGTCATCCTGATTTTCCACGCCTTGTAAAAGAGAATCAAGCCGACGACAAAAATCGTACACAGTCCCAGCATGACCCGGTATTTGCCGATTGTCACCATGTTTGAAGCGGAAAATCCCAGCCACGAAATGCGTTCGATATGCCAGGCGATTATCAGAATCGCCGCCGACAGTACGCCTGCGCCTTTGGCAAAATCCCAGGCAATCGCCCACAAGGTCGGCCCGCCTGAGTAAAATACAGCGTTCGACTGCTCTTTCGATGCATCCTCACCGTCGGCTTGCTGGCCATCGCCGGGGCCGCCCTGCTGGCCGGGCTGGGCAACAATCGCTTTTGCCCGCGCGGTATTTAGGAACTCGCCGCAATGCCGGCACTTAATCGCCGCCGACAGTATCGTCTCGGCACAAAACGGACATACCTTTGTCTGTGACGTAGTAAGCTGCATACCCCATATATCGGAAAACCACTCTCAAATTGCCCAGTGTTAAATAATCC
Organism: Phycisphaerales bacterium; assembly: GCA_003170415.1. GTDB lineage: Bacteria > Planctomycetota > Phycisphaerae > Sedimentisphaerales > Anaerobacaceae > Fen-1362. Next base: position 30,911 of record PMZJ01000027.1, read on the forward strand.
TAAAATGCTTCTTCTGTTACCCTGTACGAAAAAATTTTGCAAAAAATTGTAAAATTGTCTTGACATATAGTAATGTTTATCTTACATTATGTACGATATGTGTTACATATTTAAGGAGAATCAGGTATGAATAGAATTCAAAAAATGGCTTGGTGGATGGCAATTTGGATATCGGCAGGGACTATTCTTGCGGCAATTGCGGTAGCAGTCCTGTTTTTCGTAATTGGTATGCCCTGGCCAATCGCCAGGGCCGGACTGGGATTCTTAGGCATAGCCGGGTTTGGCGGGCTGGGGTCTCTGATTTTCAAAAAAGACAAAGGCAAGGTAACCTGCGACGAGCGAGACCGACTAATCAACAACCGTGCGGCGGTGGCGGGTTTTGGGTCGGCCTATATGGTAGCCGGCGTTCTATGTATGCTGCCGTTCTTCGTACTGGGGCCTGCGGCAACCATCTCAGTAACGTGGCTGCCGGACATTTTTATGGCGGCGGGTTTGACTGCCTTCTTTGTGCATTCGGTAGCGATACTGGCTCAATACGGCTGGAGGGCGAAAGATAATGAATAAGATACAGAAAAAGGCTTTTATGCGAGTTGCAGTGGTTGTTTTTCTGGCTGTAATCAGTGCTGTGATTTTATTTTCAGACCGACAGCCGCCTCTTTTGGATGTTCTGGGCGGCCTGGGATTTATGTGGCTACTTTTTATACCGGCTTTGATTGACCTACCCCCTTTTATCCCGTTCTGCAAAAAAGGAAAAATCATTGTTGATGAACGCGATGCGAGAATTGTGCAGCGCGCAACCGCACAGGCCTTCGGGGCGTTCTGGTATGTATTCCCAATCCCGTGCATGGGGCTTTATTTATTCGTGAACGCATACAGAACCGAAGGCGTGGGTATGATTTCCTCCAGCGTTCTTACTTTAATTGCTGGTGGCGGAGTTATTTTGGTCACTCTGGTGCAGTCCGTATCCATCATCGCTCAATACAGGAAGGGAGACGGCGATGGAGACAAATGAACTGAAAAACAACATTCGCCGGCTGCGATTTGAAAAAGGCGAGATGACCCAGCAGCAATTGGCAGACATCGCGGGCGTAACGAGACAAACGATAATCGCGATGGAGCAGGGTAAATACGCGCCTTCGCTGCCTCTGGCGTTCCGCATCGCCCGCGCATTCGGCGTTCCGCTCGAATCGGTATTCCAATATGAACCAGTCCATCCTTCGCAGTAGCGCTGCCGCGGAGGACGAAAAAGTCCTGCTCAATTTCCGCGTTCGCTGTTATAATGGCGGGCTATGGCAATACCTGTAGTCGCGATAATTGGAAGGCCCAACGTGGGCAAGAGCAGTTTGTTCAACGCCCTGGCAAGGAGGATGATAAGCGTTGTCGAGCCGACGCCCGGCGTTACGCGCGACAGGGTCAGCGTAATCATCGAGAGAAGCAACTGCTATTTCGAGCTTGTCGATACGGGCGGCTACGGCATCGTTGACGCGGACCATCTCGAAAAAGACGTCCACCAGCAAATTCAGCGGGCAATCGACTCGGCGAATCTCGTCCTGTTCGTAGTCGATATCCGCGACGGGATAATGTCATTAGACCAGACGATAACACGGCTTCTTCGCAAACACAATCTCAAGGTCCTCGGCGTGGCGAACAAGGCCGACACGGAAAGCAAATTTTCAGAGGTAGGCGAGTTCAACAGGTTGGGTTTCGGCGATTTCCTGTGCGTCTCCGCACAAAACAACATCAACAAAGACGTGCTTTTGGACACAATCATCGACCGGCTGAAAATTGTCGAATCAACCAGGCCGGCTGAACCCGTGATGAAAATAGCGATAGTCGGAAAGCGGAACGCGGGCAAAAGCTCGATTGTCAACGCAATCGTGGGCGACGACCGCGTTATTGTCAGCGAAACGCCCGGCACCACGCGCGACGCGATTGACATCCGGTTCGAAAAAGACGGCCAAACAATCGTCGTCATCGACACACCCGGCGTAAAGAAAAAAAGCAAGCTCGCCGACAATATCGAGTTCTACAGTTTTGTCCGCGCGACAAGTTCGGTTCGCAGGGCGGACGTGGTGCTGCTGATGATTGACGCGACCACGCCCGTATCGCAGCCCGACAAACGGCTTGCGCAATTAATCGCCGAAGAAAGCAAGGCCTGCATAATAGTCGTCAATAAATGGGACCTGGCGAAGGATTCCGCGGACACCGGGCAATACGAAGATTACCTGACGAAGTTGCTGCCGGGATTAAGACATGCCCCGATTGCCTTCACGACCGCCAGCGAGGGCAAAAACGTCAAAAGCGTTCTCGACCTGGCTGCCGAGCTTTTCAAGCAGGCGACGACTTGGATATCAACGGGAAAACTCAACAGGGCGTTCGAGGCCATAAAGGAAACGCAGGCCGGCTCCTCGAAAATAGGCAGCCCGAAAATCTACTACGCCACGCAGGTCGCAATAAATCCCGTAACGATTCTTATGTTCGTCAACAAGCCGGAACTCTTCGACGATAATTATCGCCGATTCGTCGTTGCCCGATTAAGCGATTTATTGCCCGTAGCCGAAGTGCCTATTCGGCTGTTTGTTCGGGCGCATCGGGAAACCGAACCGACGCCGGAACCCATCAGGCAACCTAAGGGCAAAGGCAAACCTCGCCAGTCACGTAAACATTAAGACGGTTGATTTTAGACAAGCCCAAAGCAAATCTTGCTGATTTTGCAAATTTTTTTATGTTGTAACCCCCAACTCTGCAAGAACTTAAGAATATCGCCGCAAAAACATCCCTTTAATCCTCAGAAAATATTTGACAATGGCGATTAAATACCTATAGTCGATTGTGGTTATAGATTTTAATTTCAAGATAGAATCTATGAAACACACACATACACCCAGTTGGGGACGGGCCTTAAATGGAGGGCAATTCTATGATTAAACGAATAATGCCGGTTTCGTTGTATATAGTGTCTTTTGTTTTATTAATCGGGCTATTTGCATCAAGTGCAACTGTCTGTTTAGCTGAAGAGGAAGCTCTTTACCAGGCCAGAGTTAATGTCTGTTCCCTTATAGATACAGAAAAATGCACAGAGGCCGGGCCAGCAACAGATAAGCTCGTCTCTGACTTTTCCGATAATCAGGGTTTACCGGAATCCCTTTACTGGATTGCGGAGCGATACGAACGTTATGACAAATTCGACGATGCAGCTCGTCTTTATCAGCAGGTGATACAAAATTATCCTGACGGCTTATGGGCAGACAAATCAAAACTGGCTATTTCGCGTGCAAAAGCCAAATCCCTTATTGTTTCGCAAAATTACGACCGGGCCCAAAAAGAAATCGACAAGCTGGCCGCAGATTTTGCGGGCAATAGTGATTTGCCTGAGGCAATTTTCTGGATTACTGAAAGGTTCCAGCGGTCAGGCCAACTTGAAGATGCGAAACTGAATTTTCAACGAATAATACGAAATTATCCCGACAGCCCCTGGGCAGGCAAGGCGAAGTTATGGCTTTCAAAGATAACTATCCAGTCTCTTGTTTCGGCTCAACAGTTCAGCCAGGCCGAAGATGCGATTGGTAAATTTGCCGCGGATTTCGCAGGGAATCCCGATTTGCCGGAGGCCCTGTTTTGGATTTCCGAAGGATTTCAGAGAATAGACCGATTCGAGGAAGCAAAACAAAACTTTCAGAGAGTAGCAGATAACTATCCTGCAAGTCCCTGGGCGAACAAGGCGAAGTTCTGGGTTTCGAGGGTAACTGTTTTTTCCCTGATTGTATCTCAGGATTACGATGGGGCCAAATCCGCCCTCGATAAATTCATGTCAGATTATTCAAACGACTCGGATTATCCAGAGACGCTTTACTGGATTGCGGAACGCTATGAACGGCTGGACCGGTTTGATGAGGTGAATCGCGTTTACACGGAATTATCACAGAAGTTCCCTGTAAATCCCTGGACGGACAAGGCGAAGCTTGGCGTATCAAGGGCGAATGTGATATCTCTTATTGTGTCAGAAAAATATGACTTAGCCAAAGAAGCCCTTAACAAGCTTATCGCTGATTTTTCGGATAATCAGCGTTTGCCAGGAACATTGTACTGGATTGCTGAAAGATACCAGAGACAGGATAGATTTGAAGAAGCAAACCGTCTCTATAAACAAATATCGGCAATTTATCCGAGCAATTCGTACGCCCAAAAAGCCCAATTTGATATCATGGTAACCAGCATTCATATCCTGCTTGATGCAAATGAAGTAAACGAAGCAGAAGCTTTGACTGATAAATGTATCGCGGATTTTAAAAACGATTCTCGCCTGCATGAGGCGATATACCGGACCGGGGAAAAGCATTATGACCTTGCCTCCCATCTTGAAACTCAAGGTATTGAAGAGCAGTCAAAGGAATATTATAAAAGAGCATTATCCGTATGGGATAAAATTATAACAAAGATGCCTTCCTCTGACATATATACCCCGCAGGCCTACTATGCCGTGGCGGATTGTTATTACCGCCTTGGCGACTACAATGATGCTATAAATTATCATAAAAAAGTAATCGAGGATTTTCCTGATTTCAAAAACTCGTATATTTCAATGTTTATGCTTGCTGATTGTTACGACAAGCAGGCGTCTTCCGGCAAAATGTCACAGGATACGGCGCGGGAGCAAATGTGTAACATATATCAGGAACTCCTCGCTCGTTTTCCCGACTGCAAACTTGCAGGACAAGTTCACAGACGGCTACAAGACATGTGCGAGCAATAACATCATTAGACAACAAAGGAGGATATTATATGTTTGGAGAAATGACAAAAAGAGTTGGCAGGTATCTTGGTTTGGCTATGCCCAGGGTGCTCGCGGTAATCATTTGTTGTTTCATAGCGCTTGTGCAGTTGACCCCACGTAATACGTTACGGGCCTGGGTTGGTCCGTGTACGACAGGTGGTGCTTGCGGCGGATGGGATAGTCACCCGGGAGATTGCGCAATGCGAGTACCCTATTGCGGAGGTATGTGTGGTTCTTCCTGCCCTCCTGGCGGGGGCGACCAGTTTTGCGTCGGAATAAGCGGGGATTGTACGTATGATGGGATGGTAACATGCAGCGCATCTAAAACATACAAATGTTTTTGTGGGGCATACGAGCCGCCTCATTGTGTTTGTGACGAATTTGGCTCAAGCGGCGCCTGTTTGCGCCAAGCGTGCCACAATGACTAAAAATTTAAAACAAAAGGTGCATTAATTTAGGCCGTCATATTTTTGATGTTGCGGTAGAATCAATCAAACTGTTTTGGGAGAATTGGAAAATGACAAACAAAAACATATCCCACTTAATTGGAACGCTTATCATCCTTTGGGTTATGCAAACAAGCGTATGCTTGTCAATTACTATTGATGAGCTTGTTGGCAAATGCCAATCAGCCGAATTGGCAATTCAAGATGTTTCTCTTGAATATGAATATTATGCTATACCTCCGTCAACGCTGGAAGAAGCACAAAAAGAATTGGGCGCTGAACTGGTTGGAGTATATAAGGACGGCATTGTAAGGCACAAATTGTCTTCTGCCCGGTTTTTCGAGCCAAATGACGAAGATTCCTTTCATTCGCCGTACCGGTGGAGAATCCTGTCGGAACGTTCCGGCACCATAATCGCTGAAAAAGGAGCGTCCTGGGATGACTTTACTAAGGAATCCTATGACGGACAAATTTATAAAAAATCAACCGCAGGCGGATGGCAAACTTCCACAAAGAGCGGGCTTATTTCTGAAAGGTCCTGGGAAGATTTGCGGGGAAATGTTTTGCTCAGCCCCATTGGTTTTTCGATATTACGGTTTGAAGTTGAGGGGGATAGGGTTCTGCTATCAACGCTTCTGCGCCAAAAGGCGTCCAAGAATCTGGTCAGAATAAACGATTCAACAGAAAAAGTCGGCGATTTCAATACAATCTGCGCCGAAGTGCTTCTGCAATTGGATACGAGACAGGTGCCGGTCAGACGACTATACTTTTCAATACAGCACAATTATACCCCGGTAAAATACGAATATTTAAACCCCACGAAGGAAGGATTTCAGCTTTCATACACGGTTGAAGTTCAATCTTTACAATCTGTCGGGGATGGACTGTGGTTTCCGAGCAGCGGGATTATTCAAGATGGGGAAAGCCCAAAGGCCTATGGATTTCGGGCGACCAGCAAAATTGTTATCAACAAAGGATTAAAGAAAGAGGATTTTAATATCGAATTCCAACCCGGAACAAAAGTACATGACCTGGTAGCTGGCCGTGAATATACAGTCAAAGAAGAAGCGACTGATTAAGGGTTAATCGGGGACATCCACGGGAAGCGGGGCCGGGGTTTCGGTCGGCGAGGACTCTATCGCGTTTTGCAGGCCGGTCTTCCAGAATCCCCAGATTTTCCTCATCGCCTCGAAGAAAATAATTACCACCAGCACAAGCATCACAATCGACAGCACAGCTTTGAGATTTCCCTGGAAGTCATGCTTGGGCAGATAGTTGTTGAGGATGTTATCGACGTCGGCGACAAAGGTGGTTACCGCCATAAACACCGCCGGGATAAAAGTGATGAGGCCGTAAGCCCACTTGTGGGAATGCCTGAGAATGAAAACCGTGCCTATGCACAGCGCCAGCGTCGCCAGAAGCTGGTTTGCGACGCCGAACAGGGGCCAGATGGTGGAGATATCGCCGTGATAAACGAGGTATCCCCAGAGAAAACTGATAACGCCTCCGCTGAACAGAACCGCCGGCATCCAGGAGCTGCCTAATTTGGGATGAACGACCTTGAGCATTTCCTGAAGGATATATCTTGCCACTCGCGTGCCCGCGTCAACGGTCGTCAGGATAAACAGCGCCTCGAACATAATGGCGAAATGATACCAGTAGCCAATCAGGTGCTTCATCCCCGGTATCGCAGAAAGAATCAGTGACATACCCGCCGCCAGGGATACCGCCCCGCCGGACCTGCCGGTGAGGGTTTCGCCGGTCATTCTCTCGATATCAGCGAGTTTCTCGGTAGCCAGCCCCATTTTGGCAAAGACCTCCGGCGATACGTTAATCGCGAAATAATCGCCCGGAATCATCACCGTCGCCGCAATCAAGGCCATCATGGATACCACTGCCTCAGCCAGCATCGCCCCATAGCTGATAAAGCAGATGTCGGCTTCGCTATTTATCATTTTGGGCGTCGTGCCCGAGCTGATTAAACTGTGAAAACCGCTGATTGCCCCGCAGGCGATTGTAATACAGACGAAGGGCCAGACCTTGCCGGGGATGATTGGCCCGCCGCCGTGGATATATGCGGTTACCGCGGGCATTTTTATAACCGGATTAACAACGAATATGCTGACGATAAGAAGTGCGATTGTGCCGATTTTCATATATGAGCTGAGATAATCGCGGGGACAAAGCAGCAGCCACACGGGAAGCACGGAGGCGATGAAGCCATACACCGGCAGGATTATCGACAGGGACGGCTTGGAAAAAAGAAACAGTGAGCCGAAGCTTGTGTGAGATAACGGCTCGCCGAATACAACTCCCAAAACAACGATTACAACGCCAACCAGGGAGGCCTCGACGATTTTGCCGGGGCGAATTTTATACATATACAGGCCTACAAGAAGCGCAGCAGGCAGGGTTATAAATATAGTAAAGGTCGCCCAACTGCTTTCGGCCAGCGCGTTAACCACTACAAGGGCGAGGCCGGCAAGGGCGGTAACCAAGATAAACAGTATCGCGAATGCCGTGGCGATGCCGGCGGGCCTGCTGATATGCTCTTTGGCCAATTGCGTCAGCGATAATCCGTTCATTCGGACGGAGGCGAAAAGAATAACCATATCGTGGACCGCCCCGCCGAGGACTGCGCCGATGAGTATCCACAAAGCTCCCGGCAGGTATCCAAACTGAGCGGCAAGAACCGGACCGACGAGGGGACCCGCGCCGGCTATGGCCGCGAAGTGGTGCCCGAACAAAACATACCGGTTTGTGGGGTCATAATCCTTCCCGTCTCGAAGCGTATAAGCGGGCGTGGGACGATTAGCGTCGAATACGAGGACTTTAGTGATGATGAACTTAGCGTAAAACCTGTACGCTATGGCGAACAGAAGTAAAGTTACAATTATCAGGGTTAAAGCATGCATAACTTTATCTATGGCTAATTATGCCGCAAAGACACAGAAAAGTCAACTGCCTACACCGTTATCGAAGGCGTTTCTGTTTTCGGCTCACGTATGAGAGTCCAGAGAAGCACTACGCCTATCAAGTCAAGAAACGCGATTGTAACAAATACCGGGGCGTAACCGACGTGTGTTACGAGCCAGCCGACCGCGAAGGTAAACAACATTCCCCCCGCAAGCGCTGCGCTGCCCGACAGGCCGTTGGCGGTGCCGACGGTGCGTTTCGGGAATAAATCCGCGGGCAGCGTCATCAGCGTGGCGGATATACATTGATGACCAAAGGCAGCAACGCAGAACCATAGCAGCGCCCAGCCGACGGTCGGCGCTTTTATAATAAGAACAGCAAAAGGCATAATAAGGGCTGCCGTGGTCATAGATAACTTGCGGGCGGTCAGGACCTTAAAACCGAGTTTCTGATAGAACGGCGACAAAACCCCGCCTGCAAAACTGCCGATATCGGCGGCGAGAAACGGCAGCCACCCAAACAGGGCAAATTGTTTGAGATTTACCCCTCGCTGTGTCACAAAATAGATTGGTATCCAGTAAGAAAAGAATTGCCAGGCCGGTTCGGAAAGAAATCTTGCCAGGGCGATGCCCCAGAAATTACGCTGACCCATAATCAGTTTCCAGACATTCTTCTGGGGGCCGGCATTTTTCCCCCCCGCCTGCAGCTCTTTTTGTCCTTCAGTGATATATTGAAGTTCTTCAGGCGTTATAAGCGAATTTTGTTCGGGTGGTTTATAAAGCAATATCCAGGGCACAATCCAGAAAAAGCCAATGAGGCCGGTAATGACAAACGCCTCCTGCCAGCCCACCTTGAACACAAGCCATATCATTATCGGCGGCGCAAGAAGCGCTCCCAGCCCCGCGCCCATATTGGCGATACCCGTCGCCATTGTGCGTTCTTTGGCCGGGAACCATTCCGATGCCACTTTGGCTATACCCGGAAAATTCGCCGCCTCACCGACTCCCAACAGCACGCGAACAATACTGAACGAAAAAACCCCTCTTGCCAGCGCGTGAAGCATCTTGGCGATTGACCAGAAAGTTACGGCTATTGAAAATCCGAGTTTTATTCCCACCCAGTCCAGAAATCGCCCGGACAACGGCAGCATTACAAGATAAGCAAACTGGAAGGATAGTATGATATAAGAATAATACTGTTCGCCTATGTGCAATTGTTCTTTCAGCGTCGGATAAACCACCCCCAAACTCGTGCGGTCAAAATAGTTGATGGTGGTAACAAACATCAGCATTATTGCTATGTACCATCGCAGACCCCGGATTTTGCGCATCTTTACGGCTCTCCAAAAAACCTGTTGGGGCTAAATGATAACCGGGTGCGGTCAAATACAGAAGCCATTTTCCTGTTTATCAGGCAGCAGGAGGTCAGTTCTGGGCGGGCTGGGTCACCGGTGCCGGCACGCCGGGGGTTATCCCGGCAGCAATCGGCACAAGGCGAAATCTCGCCTGCACCGGGGACTGGTTGAGAGTGATTTCGTCTTTGCGTAGGAATTCCGGCGGGAAGTTGTAAACGAGGTCTCTGCGAAGCTCCACTGGCGCTTCGGCGCCGGCGGTCGCGGTCGTGGGTGATTTATCAGGCCGGCTGTCCTTGTCGCTGTCGTCGATTTCGAGGATGACGTGGTAGCGGACATTTTCATACGCTCGTTTGGCCTCGGGTGTCGCCCTTATGGCAACCGAACCCATAACCGCATCAGGATTAACAAGCTCGACTTTGTATTTGCCTTCCAGGTTTACACTGAGCGAAACGCCAAGACGGACGCTGGTAACGAGATATTCCTGGAGCCGGTCCTGTTCCTTGGACAGGGTAATTTTGACACTTGAGGCGGCCTCCCTGGTTTGGCCTGGCGCAAGCTCGACTATCGGCGTTTTTTCTATCGGAGCCAGACGGGCCTGCTCAATTTCCCTTCTGCTAAGCGTCACCCTGGCTTCAAGGGCAGCTCCTCCGCGTTCGGCGGGCACGAAGGCCTCGACCTGAGCCGGCTCGATGCTGGCGACCTTGAGGGGGTTCTGGCTGTCATCGAAGCAACGGACGACTACCTGTTTTTTTTGTAGTTCAACAATACTAACGGTGAGTAAATTGGGGTCGGCTGAGATGACGGTAAGCCCGAGTTGCCGGATGCCGTCTGCGCCCTTGAGGAATTCGGCGACATTGAGCGGGTGGTCGCCCGATGTGGTCACTTTTTCGCGCTCGGGATCGAAATAGAACTCCCGGACAAATCGCCCGGCGTTAATACGCTGCCGTGCCTCGGCGACTTTACGTGCGGAGCCCTTGAGAACCACCTTGTCCAGCTGGACAGCCGACTGGCCGGAGAATGTGACCCAAAGGGCCGGATTTACGGATTTGGCGACACTGAGCTTGAGATTGGAGATGGTAAGCTCTTCATCGAGCGCCAAGTCCGCGAAGACCCATATCAGCGTGGTGAAAATCAACGTAGCTGCTATTTTTCTCAACCTTCGCCGTTTCATCATTGTTTTGTCAGACAAACCTCATCTGTTCAGGATTTACTTTTTGTCGCCTGTGAGGCGAATCGCCCCGGTCAGCGCGTCGCGAAGCTCGTCGGCGGTGAGTTTGCGGATGAGCTTGCCGTCGCTGGCCAAAGAGACAATTCCCGTTTCTTCGCTTACAACTATGCACAGGGCATCGGAGCCGGCGGTTATGCCTATCGCGGCCCGATGTCTCGACCCTAACTCGAAACCATCGACCGTGCCGGGCTCAGCTAAAGGCAATTGCACGCCCGCGGCAATAGCCATATCGCCTCGTATGACGACGGCCATATCGTGCAGGATTGTGCCGGGATAGAAAATAGTTTTGAGCAGCTCGGCGGTGACATTGGCGTCGAGGCGGACGCCCGTTTCGATAAACTCACCCAGCGCGACGCGTCTTTCGATAACGATGATTGCGCCCGTTTTTGATGCGGCCAACTCGGTAACGGCGCTGACAATTTCCTCGACCGTTCGAATGACCTGGCGCGAGGAGCCAATGAGGAACCCGCCGTCCGCGGATTGCCCCAGACGCATCAGGGCGCGTCGCAGCTCAGGTTGAAACGCGGCGACCGCAATAACGAGAACGGCGATAAGAAAGCCCTTATAGAGATACTCGAGCCGTTCGAAATGGTATCGTTCGGAAATAAGATTGAGGATGAGGACGCCCGCGATGAGAACATATATAACGCCGCGGAAAAGTCGCTCGCCGCGTGTGCCTTCGAGAAAATCTACCGCCCAGTAAACAACAATCCCAATGAGAAACAACTCAATGCTGACGACCCACCAGTCGTAGTTGGCGACTCGCCGGAAGTAATCGATGAGGGTCTGCATCCTTGTCAGAACTCCCTGTAAAATATACACAGGTCCAAGTACCTGTGTTGTTGCCCTTGTTTAGGGTAAATGCTTGTCCGTAAGTTTGCTGGGCTGGTCCAGGTCAAGAGTTCGGTCAATATCGGCCATCATCTCCTGCTGATTAATACGAAGCATCCGGGCGTGGTCTCTGTTTACCTCAGCAGGGGTCTCTCCCGGCTGATTGAAAAAGCCGCAGCCCGTCGATAACACCACCAGCGACAGCAGCAAAACAACAAGCAGTATCACAGCAACTTTATCTCTCATTATATATTCTCCGTAGCTACCCCGCAAGCCCGACGCACAGTCACGAACAATCGGGACTCGTTACTGAACAGTTCTCATTATACCACTCGACAGGCACTCCTGTCAATGGCAAAATGGGTAAGATGCGCCCCCTTATACCGCCCTGTATATTATTTGTTGGCCCTTGACGATTATGGGACCAAAGCGGTATATTGCTGTTAAGCGCTCGAGTGGTTGGTACCGAAAATCGAGACGTGAGGGACGGGTTATGAAATCCAGCAGGGTTAGCAGGGTTGTGCAACTTTTGACCACTTTGTCGAAGACCGGCGGCACGAAGGGTTATACCGCCGGCGAGTTGTCGCGGATGTTCGGCGTAAGCAGGCGCACCTTGTTCCGCGACCTCAGGGAAATCCAGGATATTGGTATCCAGCCGTTATTCTCGTCTTCTCGTCGCGGCTACGCGCTGCCCCCTGAACAGTTCCTGCCCCCTATAAATCTTAACCTGCAGGAGGCGCTTGGATTGCTTTTGCTGGTCCACAAGATGCGAAGCCGGATTCAGATGCCGTACAAACATTCGGCACTGCTGGCGGCGATGAAAATCGAAAGATGCCTGCCGCCCAAGGTGAGGCGTTATTGCGAAAGCGCTCTTGCTCGAATCTCCGCCAAGGCCGGCGCACAGGCACCCTCGCCGACAACGCCGGGTTTAGACAATATATTCGCCCTGTTGCAATCAGCCGCCGCGCAGCGAAGAAAGGTATGTATCGACTATGATTCCCTGTTTGACGGCAAAGCGATACAATGCGAGTTGTCCCCATATCATTTACTCTATAATCAGCGGGCCTGGTACGTCGTGGGCCTGTCATCGGTTCATAAGGCCGTGCGCACGTTCAAGCTTAACCGGATTCGTAACGCTGAAATGTCAGACAAACCGTTTAGTAATGATGGTTCGCCGGAGTTTGACCTCGCCGAATATATCGGCTGCGCCTGGTCGATGATACCCGAAGGTAAGATGTATCACGTCCGCCTGCGATTTGCGCCTAAAGTTGCCAACAATGTCGCCGAAGTGCGGTGGCATAATACTCAAAAGGTCGCCCGCAACCCGGATGGCTCAGTGACCGTAGATTTCCGCGTTGACGGACTTGGCGAGATAACCTGGTGGATACTCGGCTATGGCGACCAGGTTGAGGTGTTAGCGCCAGCGGAACTGCGCAAAACAATAGCCGGTATTGCACGCAAAATGGTTGAGATTAGCAACACAGACCCAAGGCAATAAATTCCTGCACGCCGGGATTTGTGAAATTCGAGGCAATGGCATGGCACAAAGTAACAACTTATCCACCGTCGCCTTTTGTGCCCCATCAGCGCGTATCTATCGGGCCGATAATGGGTAACAACTCTCAGGCATAACAAAGCTAACAACTTCACCGGCCCTATGAATTCTAATACTAAAAGATCTTTCCTATTATAATTAAAATAGCAACTCTGTATCTCCACACAGATACCACCCAAAGCCCAAAAATAGGCAAAATAAAACTCGAAACTTATTGAGAAGTGAACGGTTTTTTTGTATCCTGTTCTGACTCAAGACGAACGCCTGATGAAAAACAACCATAAAGGAACGATGGATAATTAATAAAAGAGGGCCACGCAAATGAAAGTACAATTTAACAGGGAAGGATTAAGCCAGGCGCTTGCGTTACTAACCACGATAGTCCCGGACCGGACACCCAAGCCGATTCTGCGGTGCGTCAAGATAGACGCGGCAAAAGACGGCGTGAGGATATACGGCACGGATATGGAGGTGGGCATTAATTACCTTCTTCCTGCGGTCGAGGTCAAGGAGCCGGGACAGGTTGTTGTGCCCGCAGCCCGACTTGCTGCCGTGGTGCGAGAGAGCACTGATGAGACGCTGATGCTCAAAGCAGCCGAGGGGCTTTGCGAGGTCAGAGGTGCGGACAGCCACTTCTCAATTTACGGCCAGGAGCCGTCGCAATATCCGCCGGTGCCGATATTCAAGGGTGAGCCGGATATTGAGGTGTCCATCGACAGTTTGCGGGTGGGCATCTCGCAGTGCCTGTTCGCGACCGCAAAAGAAAGCACCCGCTACGCAATCAATGGTGTGTTATGGGAAATAAAAGGAAAGAAGTTAACCTTAGTCGCGACGGACGGCCGTCGGCTGGCGCGCAGCAGGGTCAACCTTGCCTCTAACCCCAGCGAAAAAGCTATTGCCGCAAAACCAATCGTGCCGGGCAAGACAATGGCGCTGCTGGAAAAACTCACCGGCGGCGAAAAGGATAAAGTCGCCGTCAAATTAGTTGACAACCAGATTATGTTTGCTTGTGGAAATGTTGTCGTATGCTCCAATCTCGTCGAGGGCAACTTCCCCAAGTACGAGGATATTATTCCCGCCGACTACCAGAAAAAAATCACACTGCAAACCGACGTTGCGCTCAGTGCGGTAAGAAGAGCGGCGTTGTTGACCAGCGAGGAATCAAGAGGCATAAAATTGGCCGTCAGCAAGGACAAGCTGGTATTCTCAGGCAAGGCGCCCGAAACAGGCGACGCCGAAGTGGAAGTTGTCGTCGAGTACAAAGGCGAGCCGATAGAAATCGGTTTTAATCCCCAGTTTTTAGCTGAGGCCATCCGCGTTATTCGCGAGCCGCAGTTTGAGCTTGAGCTGGGCCAGTCGGACACGCCCGGGCTTATCAAGGCAGGGGCTAATTTTCTGCACGTGCTGATGCCGATAAATCTTTCGTAGGCCTTCACAAGGGATTGTCGAATGGATGCGAAAACACAATTCAGGCGCCGGTCAGAACCCACCCCGCTGGCGGATGCGCTGGTGAAGATGATGGAGCCGCGCCACACGGGGATATCGCAGCGTTACGAGGCGGCCAGTCAGCTCAGCGAGGTCTGGGCGCAACTGCTGCCGCCCGAAATGGTACGGCATTGCCGGGTGGTTGACCTGTCGGCCGGCCAGCTTACGGTTGAGGTTGATTCGCCGTCGTATATGTATGAGCTGCGTATCAGCAGCCACCAGCTTGTTGAGCACCTGCGGCGTGAATGCCCCGAGGCAAAGCTAAGAGCAATTAAAATCGTGCTTGCAGGTTAAGCGCGAGGAGAAGTGATAAAGGTATGCAAAGTCATAAATACGATGCAAGTAACATTAAAATTTTAGGCGGGCTTGAAGCGGTCCGCAAACGGCCCGATATGTACATCGGCGACCGCGGCGTTGGCGGCCTGCATCACCTTGTTTACGAGGTTTTGGATAACTCGATAGATGAGGCGCTCGCCGGTTTCTGTGACAAAATCAGTATCCAGATAAACGCCGACGGAAGCTGCTCGGTCGAGGACAACGGCCGGGGTATTCCCGTCGAGCTACACAAGGAAGCCAAGAAAAGCGCGCTTGAGGTCGTTCTTTGCACGCTTCACGCGGGCGGAAAATTTGACCATGACAGCTATAAGGTTGCGGGCGGCCTTCACGGCGTAGGCGTCAGCGTTGTCAACGCGCTTAGTGAATGGCTCGAAGTCGATGTGTTCAGGGACGGCAAAAGTTATCATTTCGAATGCCGACGAGGTATCGCCAAGGGCAGCGTCCGAGAGGTCGGGCCGACAACAAAACAGGGAACCTGCGTATCGTTTATGCCCGATGAGGAAATTTTCGGCGACGGCGAGTTCCAGTATGATACGCTTGTCAAACGTATCCGCGAAGTCGCGTATCTCAACGCCGGCATACAAATTACTTTCAAAGACGAGAGAAACCACAAAAAAGACGTCTTCAAATTTGAAGAAGGCATCCGCGCGTTTGTAAAGCACCTCAATGAGGGCAAGGAAGTCCTGCACAAGGACGTGATTTACCTGGCAAAAGAAGACAAACAGGCAATGATAAGTTGCGAAGTCGCTTTGCAGTACAACACGGGTTACGCGGAGAACGTGCTGGTTTTCGCCAATAACATTCGCAATATCGATGGCGGGACGCACCTTTCGGGCTTCAAAACTGCGCTTACGCGGACGATGAATTACTACGCCAAGGCGAACAACCTGATAAAGGGCGATGAAGCCGCGACTGGCGAGGATTTCAGAGAAGGACTCACAGCCATTGTGTCGGCGAAACTCGCGGACCCGCATTTTGAGGCGCAAACCAAGGTCCGGCTCACCAATCCGGAAGTCGGGAGTTTTGTCGAGACGGTGGTCAACGAGCAGTTAGGCCATTACATAGAAGAGCATCCGGCGGAAGCGAAACGAATACTAAGCAAGGCAATCCAGGCGGCGGCAGCGAGAGAGGCGGCCCGCAAGGCCCGTGAACTTACCCGGCGCAAAGGCGCGCTAAGCAGCTCGAGTTTGCCCGGCAAGCTCTGGGATTGTGCCAACAGGGAAAGAACGGGCACGGAGTTATTCCTGGTCGAAGGCGACTCCGCAGGCGGTTCCGCCAAAGGCGGCAGGGACAAGAATATCCAGGCGATATTGCCCCTGAAAGGTAAAATTCTCAACGTCGAGAAGGCCCGGCTCGAAAAAGTCCTCGCGCACGAGGAAATACGCACGCTGATATGTGCGCTGGGCACGGGAATTGGAGCCGACGAGTTTGACATAGAAAAGTGCCGGTATGAAAAGATTATTCTGATGACCGATGCTGATATCGACGGTGCGCATATTCGCACACTGCTGCTGACGTTTTTCTTCAGACAGATGCCGCAATTGTTCGACAAGCTGATGATTTACATCGCACAGCCGCCTCTTTATGAGGTTCACGCGAAAGGCCAGAAAAAATCGGAATATATTCTGACTGAAGCGGTAATGCACAAACGGCTGGTTGACCGCGGCCTGCAGGGAACTGAGCTTACGATAAGAGACGGCATCGGTAAAAAGGGCGCGAAAGAGCAGAAAGTTGCCGAGGCCCGGCTGGCTGAGCTGGTGAAGATTCTCGTTGATATGGAGCGGTGCATCGCCGTGCTTGCCAGAAGAGGCATCAAGTTCGAGGAATTTATCCAGAAATACGGCAACGGCAAGGGGCTGCCGATGTATCGCATCCACGGCGAAGGGCAGGATGAGGTCTTCCACGACAAGGACGATTTCACAAAACGCGTCGATGAACTAAAGGGCCGCAAAAAGAAAGACGAACAGGCGGACGAAGAAGAGACCTTCGCGGCTGAAGAACTGCACGAAGTAGGCAGAATCAACGAGTCGGCGAAAAAGCTCAAACAGGAATTCGGCCTGGACCTCAGGGATTTCCTCCTCAAGGCCGAAAGAGCGGTCAGCGGCGAGGCGCTGGCGACCAAATTCCACCTGGTAAACGCTGAGGAAAGCTTTGACGTTGCTTCGCTGGGCGAAATCGGCTCGTCCGTGAGGAAAATCGGCGGCAAAGGAGTCGAGATAAAGCGATTCAAAGGTCTGGGCGAGATGAACGCCGACCAATTGTGGGATACGACGATGAACCCGGCGACCCGGACGCTGCTGAACGTCAAGCTCGATGACGCCAGCGAGGCAGACCGCCTCTTTAGTATCCTGATGGGCGAGGACGTCGAGCAGCGACGCGATTTCATCCGCGACCATGCTCTCGAAGTCCAGTTCCTCGACATTTAATTTTGTTTTGCTGTAACGGAAAAAAATTTAACATTCCGAGGGAAATTTTCCCTTGCAAAGCAATCCGTAGTTGGACAAAATACAGTTGGTGTTCGATGCTCGAATAGCGAGTATCGAGTATCCAATATCCAGTAGACATAGTCATGGAGGTGCAAGATGAACGCTAAAGTGCGGGTAATAATTTCGGAGGTCATATTCTGCGTATTGCTTGTTGCTGGCTGTCAGAATACAAGCACTCCCAGGGTTGACCAGAACGTCAGGGCCGCTGCTGATATACACAAGGCCGAGCTGCTCAAGGAGCTGGACAAGAAATGGGAGAATCCGCCCGTTCATTTCGAGCTGGGCCAGCTATATCACGCCGCCGGCGATTACTCCAAGGCCGAATACTACTACAATATCGCCCTGGGCTTCAATCCCGCTTACCGAGAGGTTCAGGCCGCGATGGTGAAGCTTCAGCTTGACAAGGGTGACAAGACGAGGGCCGACTGGGTCGCCAACGGTTATATGACACAGGTGGCCTCGATGCCGGAACAGCTTCTATCGCTTGGTGTGGCCTTCGAGAAACAGGGGCTTGATGATTACGCCTTGAAGTGTTATCAGGAGGCCCTCAAAACGGCACCAGATTCGTCGGCGGTAAATCGACAACTTGGCTACTACTACCTCAACAAGAATAAAAAGGACCTCGCCAAGGAATACTTTATTCGCAGTTTCCAGCTTAATCCGGATCAACCGGACGTTTCCGGCGAGCTTGGTCGGCTGGGAGTGGCGGTTCGGATTCCTGAGGCCCCGGTGTCGCCGCAGGATATGAAACAGACTACGAAACCGGCGTCTCAGCCAAAATAAGCAGAAAATACAAACGTGTCTTTATGCCCTGCGGTGAACGGATTTGCCGCGGGGCTTTTTTATTGATAATTGGTTATTTCCGGATGGCAGTATTGCGTCCTGCTCGCCGGGGCCGTAATCATCAATAATCAATGGTCAATTATCAATGGAAAATCATTGGACTTGCCGATAAAGCAATAGTTGTTTTGCAGCACAGGCGGCTGTTATTTTCACGGACGTTATTTTTTATCGGACGCTATTTATTATGAGTCGTGTGAAGGACAAAAGAATGAAGATAAGGGCCCTGCAATGCCTTCTTGTGGCGGGGCTGCTGGTGCTTTTTTGCGGTTGTCTTAGTTTTAATATAGGCGACTGGCCAAGCAAATTTGTTTATCCAAACAACACGCCGACAGCCAACTGGTGCGGCCCGGCAGGGGCGTTGTTCGCGTATTACCTGCTGTATTACATCGGCCCCGGTGTATTTATCGTGTTGATTTCCGGTCTCTATTTTGCGATTGCCAAAGTCGCCGACATTGAGATAGAGCAGCCGGCCTTGCGAGGCGCGGGCCTTGTGCTGGTAACAACCGCGGCCTCGACGACGTTTTATTGTTTTACGCAGCACGGCATCTATGGGTTCCCGACGGGTTCAGGCGGCGTACTCGGGGTCGCCACCGCGGAGTTTTTGCGAAGCCATTTCGCCGTGCTTGGCACGGCCATACTTCTTGGCGCCACCTGGGTTGTCGGGATGATATTGCTGGCCGACCAGATTGTAGCGGTGGTTTTTGGCGCGATTGGTTTTGTGATTCGCAAGACGCTCGGTTTTGCGGCGCCGAAGTGGCTGACAGGGTCGGAGCAGTCGAGGGCGCTCGGTCAAATATGGCGTCGGCTCAGCGTCAGGCAGAAGCTTCAGCCGGCGATTAATATAAAGACATCAGCCGCTGCTGGCAAGGCGGACGAGGACAAGCATGGATTGCCGGACAGGGACACTGATGTTGAATCTGCTCTTCACGGCACGACGGCAATCGAAGGCGGGCCGGCTACCGCTCTTGCCCAGGCGAGGTTGCAGCCGATGACCCCGAAAAAGCCCACGCAGCCATACGAGCCGCCAAGCTATGACGATTACACTATGCCGTCCATCGATTTGCTCGATGAGCCGGAGCATACATTTGCCTCCGTGCAGGAAAAGGTTGTCAAAGCCAAAGCGGTTGCGCTGGAAGGGTTGCTCAATGAGTTCGATATTTCCGCCAGAGTCGTGGCCGCAGAGACAGGGCCTGTCGTTACGATGTTTGAATTGCAGCTTGCCGCCGGCGTCAAGGTCAGCCAGATAAGCTCGCTTTCCAATGACATTGCCCGCGCGCTGGGCGTGGGCGCCGTTCGTATTGTCGCTCCATTGCCTGGCAAACACACCATCGGCGTCGAGGTGCCCAACAGCGAAAAAGAGCGGGTGCGTATGAAGGATATGCTGCAACTGGCGGGCAGCAAGCCCGAAGGTATGGCGATACCGCTGTTTTTGGGCAAGGATTCCTCCGGCGAGGCACTGGTTTCTGATTTGGCGAGTATGCCTCATTTGCTGATTGCGGGCACGACCGGGTCGGGCAAAAGCGTGTGCATTAATACTATTATCGCGGGCATACTTCTGACCCGCAGGCCTGATGAAGTGAAAATGATTCTCATCGACCCGAAAATGGTCGAGATGACCGCATTTAATACCATACCGCACCTGATGACGCCGATTGTTACCGAGACGCGGCGGGCAGTTCAAATTCTCGAATGGGCGACAATCAAGATGGACGAGCGATACGCCCTGCTGGCTGAGGCCCGCGTCAAGAATATCGGCGAATACAACGCGCTGGGGACCGAAGAAATCGTAAGGCGATTTGAGCCGACAAGCCCCGATGAGGAGGCGAAGATTCCCAAGAAGCTGCCTTACGTCGTGATAATAATCGATGAGCTGGCGGATTTGATGATGACCGCGGCTAAGGAAATCGAGGCGCATATCGTTCGACTGGCGCAGAAGAGCCGGGCGGTGGGGATTCATATTGTGCTGGCGACGCAGCGGCCGCAGGCGACGGTTGTTACGGGCCTGATTAAGGCCAATATGCCCACGCGCATCGGTTTCAGGGTCGCGGCGAGAATGGACAGCCGGATTATCCTCGACCAGAACGGCGCGGAAACGCTGTTGGGTCAGGGCGATATGCTGTTTTTGAAGCCGGGCACCAGCGACCTTATTCGCGCCCAGGGCACATTTGTCAGCGACGACGAGGTTCGACGAATGGTCAAACATCTCAAGGAAGTCGCCGAGCCGCAGTTCCATCCTGAGCTGACACAGCTTGGTCAGCCGGACACAACCGATATGATAGCCGACGAGTTGTTCGACGATGCCGTGCGGATTGTCCTCGACAGCAAGCGCGGCAGCGTATCACTGTTGCAGCGTCGCCTTGGCGTTGGCTACGCCCGCGCATCGCGTATGATAGAGCAAATGGCCGCGCTGGGCGTCCTCGGCGAATACAAGGGCAGCCAGGCGCGCGAGGTGATGATGGGCGTCGAGGACTGGGAGCAATTGCGAGACGAGATGGAAAAACAGAGGGTCTCGGAAGCCGGCGGGCAGAAGGCCGAAGACCAGTCGTATTTAAGTGAGGGCCAGCAGGGCTACGCCGCCGTCGATAAAGAGGAAGATTAACCCGGTGCTATAAGAAAAAGACTCCCCTGCTACGCGGCCTTCGTAGCCCGCGTTTGCCTCAGGGCTACGATTTTGCCCAGTGAAGTCCATTACCAGGGCGAAGAAGGCTGACCCTTTTTTCTTTTTTTCTGGTAAAATACCCTCCTGTGGAAAAAGACCTTAAATCAAAGACGGTTGTCCAGCTTGAGCGTCTCGTTACGGGGCTGGGGCAGCCCAAATACATAGCGGGGTACATCTTCAGCGCGATTCAGTCCCGCGGCGTGACCGATATTTCCGCAATCACCACGCTGAGTAAATCTTTTCGAGCCAAACTTGCCGAAGAGGGTTACTATATTTCCAAACTGGGGATTGTTGACAAGCTGACGGACCCGGACGGGACGGTGAAATACGTCTTCGGGTTACACGACGGAGGCAGGGTAGAATCGGTATTGCTATTCGATGATGACCGGCGGACGCTATGTGTCTCGACACAGGTCGGCTGTGCGATGGGCTGTGTATTTTGCGCGACCGGCCGGCTTGGCCTTGCGAGAAACCTGACCGTCGGCGAGATTGTTGACCAGGTCAATTTGGTTGGAGGGGACTCGCCAAAGGCGGACGCTCGTATCAGCAACATTGTCTTTATGGGTATGGGCGAGCCGTTGGCGAATTATGACGCCGTGCTTGACGCGGTCCGGATACTGAATAATTCGGCGGGCAGGCATATCGGGATTCGTCATTTGACGATGAGCACCTGCGGGCTTGTTGAAGGTATAGAGCGATTGGCCGAGGAGGATATCCAGCCGCGATTAGCGATATCGCTCAACGCGCCCACCGACGCCATCCGGCAAAAACTGATGCCGATTACAAAAAAGTATCCGCTGAACCGACTGTTTGCGGTGATTGAGCGTTATCAGCGCACGACGCGAAACAGGGTTACATTCGAGTATTGCCTGATAAAAGGCGTCAACGACACGGTTCTTCACGCCCAGATGCTGGTTAAGCGGCTGCGCGGGGTTATGTGCAACGTGAATCTGATAGAGTATAATCCTCACGAAGGTTGTAACTTGAAACCCAGCGGCCGGCAAGCGATTGAACGTTTTGCAGGCGTATTGAAAGACGCCGGCATAGAGACAACCGTCCGGCTGAAGATGGGCCAGACCATAAACGCCGCCTGCGGGCAGCTTGGCGCTAAAAGAACGGAGAATTTAGAATGAAGAACCTGGAATTGAGAATTGAGAAGGAAGAATTAAAAATTATTGTGGGCTTGGCCATCCCTTCCGGGAGACGCGATTACCAATTCTTAATTCTAAATTCTAAATTCTTAATTTGCTTTTTGGGCGTGATGTTCTGTTCCGTTGCGATGGCTGACTCGCTGAAGTTCAAATTCTCGCCGGGCGACAGGTATTCTTTGGTGTCGGTTACCGAGCAGAAAATGGCGAGAGTGGTGGACGGAAACGAGCGGGCCTTCGAACAAAGCACGCGGCTTGAATGTGATTTTGATATAGAAGAAGTCGATGAGGCCGGCTTCGCCTGGGTCAAGTACGTTTACAGGCGGGTCATTATGAAAGGCAAGTCGCCGGAGTTGAATTTTGCTTTTGATTCCGACGCAAATCAGTTTAAAACGCCCATACAGGCGATGCCGTTACGCCTGGCGGTTGGAGAGGAGCTGTATTTGCAAATAACGCCGCAGGGCCGAATAGAGAAAATTAATGGTCTGCAGGTCCTTATTACCTCTGCCAAGGCCAAAATGAGCAATTTTGCCGGCGCAGACAAAATCGGCCAAGGCATCGACCAGCGGTTTGCTGAACCGACAATCAGGCGTGAACTTGAGGACCAATTGAGGGTTTTCCCAGAGCCGAACGAGGGAGAGTCAACGTGGAGCCACACCGAGATTCTGTCGTCCGCCGAAGCGGGCTATGCCCAGGCAGAGCAGATAGAGGAAGCGAACATAGTTTTCGAGAGGACCTTCCGGTTAAATCCTGACAAATCGGGGCAAGGCGGGATTGCTGTTGTGGATGTCAATTTGGTTATTAAGTCGGCTTCTACCCCCGTTTTGAGCACGACGGTGCCAGAATCTTCCATTAGGGCCAACAGGGAGATATTGGGCGAGGGCACCGGCCGGATTGAAATCGAGGAGGCCACGGGCCGGATTATTAGCAGCAAAATGACGCAGGATGTGACAGAAAGAGTCAAATATGTTGCCCAAGGCCCGATGCTTCGGTCGCCCCCGGCCCCTGAGCCGAGTACCACGCATACGGTTACGACCTTCCAGATGACGAAAATCGAGGGAGCCAAACCCGCCCCTCCGGCAGATGCCAACGAAAAAGGGGCCTGACCTCTTTTCCCCTCTTTTTTTGAAAAATGACTTGCCGGGGCGGGGCGGATAAGGTATATTGCTCCCGATTAGCTCCGTCGCAAGGGGCGGTGTGGGTCAACAGTATCACGGCATAGTTGATTCAGGCCTCCGACGGCGTCCAGTCAGGCCGACAAAGAGAATGGCCTCCGTGACAACTTGGAAGTTTAGAACTTAAAGTGCAAAGCCAACAAGCTTTTAATTTTCAGGTTTGGTTTTGGGTTTTTCGCTTTGCGTTTTAAGATTTAACAGATTACCCGGTGGTGTAATCGGTAACACAGGAGGTTTTGGTCCTCCCATTCCAGGTTCGAGTCCTGGCCGGGTAGGTAAGAACTAAAAGGTTAAAGTTCGAAGTGCAAAACTGAAGCGTGAAAGCTTTAAGTTTTAAGATATGGTTTTGAGTTTAGCATTTTAAGGTTTAAGTTGTCGTGCAAAGGGTTGCGATAATTCTGGCCGCCGGCGTCAGCAAGCGGATGAACACGAAGATGCCAAAGGTCCTCCACGAGGTCTGCGGAAGGCCTATGCTTTTCTATGTGCTGGATGCCTGCCGGGGGGTCGGTGTTGATAAAATGTACGTTGTTGTGGGCTTTAACTCCGAGCAGGTAAAGGAGCAATTCGACGACGCGGGCGATATAATCTGGGTAACTCAACCCGAGCAGAAAGGGACCGCCCACGCGGTGATGTGCTGCAGGGAATATTTGAAGAATTTCGCGGGCCAGACGCTGGTGCTTTGCGGCGACGGTCCCCTTATTCGGACGGAGACGCTGAAAACGGTTGTCGCCAAGCACGAGGCCGAACATGCCGCCGCGACGCTTGCCACGGCTATTCTTGAAGACCCGACCGGTTACGGACGCATTGCCCGCGACACCTATGGCAATATACAGGGTATCGTCGAAGACGCCAACTGCACGCCCGAACAACTGAAAATCCAGGAAGTCAACCCAAGTTATTATCTTTTCGATAACAAGATTCTTTTTGAATACGTCGAGCGGGTTGGGCCCGACAAAGCCAAGGGCGAGTTCTATCTTACCGATGCGCTGGCGATGATTATTGAGAGCGGGCATAAGGTTGTGGCTGTTACGGCGGTTCGCCCGGAAGAGGCGGTCAGCGTCAACAGCCGGGAGCAGCTCAGTGATGCCGGCAAGATTATGCAGCGAAGAATCCAGAGACGCCTGATGGAAACCGGCGTTACTATCGTTGACCCGCCCAATACTTGGATAGACGCGAGGGTGCAAATCGGGCAGGACACCGTCATTGAGCCGTTCTGCTGCATATTCGGCGAGGTCGTAATAGGCAAAAACTGCCGAATCGGGCCGTTTGTACGCCTGCAAAACAGCGCGAAAATCGGAGACGGCGTTATACTCGAAGCCGGGTACTCGAATGTCGAGCGCCGGGAAACAGGCAACGGGCGCCGGGGATAAGGAGCGAGAGATGTTTTTGAATGACCATATAAAGGTGTTTTCCGGCTGCAGCAATGAGCCGCTGACAAAGGCGGTGTGCGATTACCTCGAAGTGCCCCTTGGGGGAGCCAAAATAGAGAAGTTTCCCGATGGCGAAAAAATCATCCGCATCGAAGACGACGTGCGCGGCAGGGATTGTTTCGTGATTCAATCCACGTGCAGTCCCGTTGACGAAAACCTCGTCGAGCTGCTGATTTATCTTGATTGCCTGAAACGCGCAAGCGCAAATAGAGTTACCGCGGTTATCCCGTACTTTGGCTATGCCCGCCAGGACCGCAAGGACGAAGGCCGGGTGCCGATTACGGCGAAACTTGTCGCCAACGTCATTACCGCCGCCGGCGCAGACCGTATCCTCGCTATTGATTTGCACGCCCAGCAGTTGCAGGGGTTCTTCGATATACCTGTGGACCATCTGACGGGTGAGCTTGTTTTGAGCAAGTATTTCCGCGACAAAAAAATTGAGAATCTCACGGTTGTTTCCCCGGACGTGGGCAACATCAAAATAGCGTCCCGTTACGCCTCGCATCTTGGGGGCGATTTGGCGATTGTTCATAAGAGGCGTCTCAGCGGCAGCCAGGTGCAGGCACAGGAGCTTATAGGCCACGTCGAAGGCAGAAACGTCCTTATGTGCGATGATATGATTACCACCGCGGCCACCATTTGCAGCGCCGCGGCGCTGGTAAAAGAGCGAGGCGCCCGCAAAATCTACGTTGGCGCGACGCACGGGGTGTTCGCGCCCGGCGCAGTCGAGAAACTGAACGAAGCGCCAGTCGATGAAGTTGTCGTTACCGATACGATACCGTTGAGTGCCGAAGCCGGCAAACTCGGGAAAATCAAAGTTTTAACGGTTTCGGCGATGGTCGGCGAGGCGATAAAAAGAATTCACAGAAATGAGTCGGTCAGCAGTTTATTCAGCGCTCATTAGTTGATTGATGGCTGGCCGGTATTGTATTGAACTTAGGTTTGTTGTGAGGATGTTATGGATAAAGCATTGGTGTTAAAAGCCGAGATTCGTCAGCATATTGGGTCGAAAGACGCGACCAGGTTGCGCAAACAAGGGCAAATCCCGGCCGTGGTTTATGGTCACAAAAAAGAGCCGACCTCAATCGTTCTGAATGCCAAGAGTTTCAGGGAAGGGCTTCTGCGCGGGCACCGGCTGATAGAAGTCGAGATAGACAAGAAGAATGAGACCCTGCTCATCAAGGAAGTGCAATACGACTATCTCGGCACGGACATCATTCACGTTGACCTGATGCGCGTGGATGTTACCGAAATGGTCCGCGTTACCGTCCCGATAGAGCTTAAAGGAACAGCCAAGGGCGCTCAGGAAGGCGGAATGGTCGAGAGTCACACAGGCAACCTCGAAGTCGAGTGCCGTGTTACCCAGATACCCGATCGCATAACGATATCCGTTAAGGAAATGGTTTTGGGTGACGCGATTCACGCCAAGGACATTCAGTTGCCCGAAGGGGTAAAGCTGATAAGCTCGCCCGAGCTGCTTGTCGCGACCTGCCATATTGTCGCTGAGGTGAAGACCACGGAAGAGCTTGAGGCGGAACTGCCTGCTGGTCCTGAGGTTATAACTGCGGCCAAGGAAGAGCCGGAGGAGGGCGAAGCGGCGGCCGAATCGAAGGAGCCGAAGGAGTCGAAAGAGCCCAAGGAGAAAAAGGAAGACAAGGAGAAGAAGAAATAGGGCCGTTTTTAGAGAGCCGGCACTATGCTTAGTATGCAGATGATAGTTGGACTTGGTAATCCCGGTAAGAAATATGCCGATACGCGGCACAACGTCGGCTTCAAAGTGATTGATTTGCTCGGCGGAGCGCTCGGCATAGAGATTAACAAGAAGGGCTTCGGCTCTCATCTTGGCAAGGGTGAATATGCCGGCAAGCAGGTTTTGCTGCTGAAGCCCCAGCAGTATATGAATTGCAGCGGGCAGCCGGTGGCTGACGCGATGGGTTTTTACAAGATAGATTTGAAGGACGTTCTGGTGGTGCTCGATGATATGTGGCTTGAGCCGGGACAGATAAGGTTAAGGACAAAAGGTTCCGCGGGCGGGCACAACGGGCTGACCGACGTGGTAACGAAGCTCGGTACCGAAGACGTGCCCCGATTAAGAGTCGGGATAGGCCAGTGCCGGATGGGCGAAGCGGTGGGATATGTGCTTGGCGAGCCGGGTCCGGTCGAGGCCGAGCAAGTAAGACAGGGAATAGGCCGGGCCAAAGACGCGGCGATTTGCTGGCTTGAAGAAGGTATTGGGGCAGCGATGACAAAACATAATTCCCGCCTGTCGGACGGACAGGGTTTGAAAGATTGAATTTGAAATATGTCGAACGTAGAGTTTGAAATTTTTGCTGGAGGTATTTAAGTTGGAAACTGGAGTTAAGAAGCTTTACGAAGTAATGTTCCTGATTGATTCAGCAGAAGCGGCCAAGGACTGGGACGGCATCATCGAGCTTGTTACGAAGATGCTGAACAAAATCGACGCCCAGATATTGTCGCTGAAAAAATGGGATGAAAGACCGCTGGCCTATTCGATTAAGAGATGCAGCCGGGGGACCTATATCCTGGCGTACTTCAGGGCCGACGGGCGAAAAATCACCGAACTGGAGCGTGACGTGCTGCTTTCGGAACGGGTTATGCGTGCGCTGATTCTGAGGGTGGACCACCTTACCGAAGAGGATATCGCCAAACAGGTGGCCGCGGCGAATGCCCCTCCTGCCCCTGTTGTTGTGCCCGATGGTACGGTGACGCAGAGCGAGCCGGCAGCCGCTGGAACGGACGTTGCGGATAACCCTGAGCAGGTTTAGTAATATGCCTGTGAGCATTGACTGAAAGCGGCGGCTTCTCTTGCTGGAGAAGGCGCTGAAGAATAAAGGAGTTATCAATGGCGAATTTTAATAAGGTAATGTTGATGGGCAACCTGACGCGGGACCCGCAGTTGTCGTATCTGCCGAGTCAGACGCCTGTTGTCGAGTTCGGCCTTGCGATAAACCGCAAGTGGACGAGCAAGGAAGGCGAGAGCAAAGAGGAAGTGTGCTTTGTTGATTGCCGTGCCTTCGGTCGGCCCGCCGAGACGCTCAACAAGTATATGCGCAAGGGCAGACCCCTCTTTGTGGAGGGTCGGCTGTCATTCGAGCAGTGGACGGCGCAGGACGGTTCCAAGCGAAGCCGGCACAGGGTTGTCGTCGAGAACTTCCAGTTTCTCGGTGGACCTGTTGGCGGCGGGGCCGGAGCCGGGACTGAGGCCGGAGCAGCAGGCGGTGAACCCGGGCCTGACAGTCAGGTTGAGCCGGAAACTGGCGGCCCTGTAAAGGGAGCGCATCCTCCCGCAGATGATATACCGTTTTAGACGGTTGAGTTTTACGGTTGCGGTTGCGCGGCTCGTGTCGGTTGCGTAAATCGTCGATTGACACGCAACCGTGATACGATGGACGAAACGAGCAGCGTAACCGATAGACGAAATACGAAGTTTTTTAAAGGTGAAAATATGGCGGAATATGGCGAAAGAAGAGACGATAGAAGAGGCGAAAGAAGAAACGACAGGTCGGACAACTCCCATAAGCTGGCGGCGCCGCAGCAGACCCAGTGCCGGTTTTGCAGGCGGGGTGAGGAATACGTGGATTACAAGGACATCGAGACCCTGCAGAAGCTGCTGACGCATCGCGGCAAGATATATTCGCGCAAGCGCAGCGGTAATTGCGCCGGCTGTCAGCGCAAGGTCAAAAGCGCAATCAAACGCGCAAGATTTATGGCGCTTCTGCCGTTTTGCGCATAACCCGGAATCCGTGTCCCGTCGCCCGTGCCCGATGGTTCGAGCGACGAGAAACGAAATTTTTTTTACGCGGAGACATATAAATGAAGGTTTTATTAGTTAGTGATGTGCGTAAACTGGGCTGGCTCGGAGACGTTGTTGATGTCACCAATGGCTACGCGAGAAATTTCCTGTTTCCGCAGGGTCTTGCCAAGGCCGCTACGGATAACAACATAAAGTCAATCGCCAAGGCCAAGGCGAAGCGAGCCGAAGAGCGTAATCTTGAACGCAAGCAGCTCGAAAAGGCGGCCCAGGCCGTCAGCGGCGCCGAGGCGGTCATCGCTGCTACGGCTAATGAGCTGGGCCATCTATTTGGCTCGGTGGCGAAACGTGATATCGCCAAGAACCTGCGAGACCAGGGCTTTGAGGTTGCCGATGACGTGGTTATGCTCCACGAGCATATCAAAGAGGTCGGCACATACAGCGTCAAACTGGAGTTTGCGGACGATTTGGCCGTCTCGGTGAGCGTAGTTGTTGTTCCTGAAGGCGTTGACGCCGAGGCATTCAAGGTCGCGCAGAAGGAAGCTGCCAAAGAGGCCGCGAAGCTGGCCGCTGAGTTGAAAGCTCAGGAGCAAAAGGCGGAACCCACCAAGCCGGAAGACGAAACTAAGCCAGAGGGCGAAGCCAAGCCAGAGGGTGAAAGCAAGCCAAAAGGCAAAAGCAAACCAAAAGGCAAAGCTGAGCCGGAAGGTGAAAGTAAGCCAAAAGGCAAAGCCAAATCGGCTGGAAAAAAAGAAAAATAAGATACTATGGCGAATCGGTTATTGGTCATAGGGGCTTTCCCTGTATTACCTTTATACGGGCAGATTAATCGGCTGCAAAGCGTCTAAATGCCTGCTCAAGTTGTTTTGCGGATTTTTTGCCTTCGTAGATAATCATTCGGAATCTGAAGACGGCATTTTGGCCCGGCTGTAACGTGAAATTTAACGGCTGAGGGTTTTCGACGTTTCGGCCTTTCAGGAAATCCAGTTGGCCTAAGGGATTGGCGCTAAACAAGCCATAACCCCTTGCGTGCCAATAGGTTGGGTAGCACGGGCTTTCCGGGTGATAGAAAATCGCGATACCGATTGTTTTGCCATCTTTGGTGCCTTCCAGCCGAGCCCAGGCGGCTTTTTTGCCCCAGATATTCGGCTCGCCTATATTGCCATCAGAGTCGAGATATTTGCCTGTCCCCTTCTCTTCGCTCATCCAGTCAGCCACGCGAATAGCGAACATACCCTCTTTGGTATCGCCGAAGACAATTTTTTCATCCTGCGCGGTCAGAGTGATGTTGAAATCGATTACATATTGATTCGGCTCAGTTGAAAAAATCATATCCCTTTTTTCTTCGAGCAGCGTTTTGCCTGATTTGCCGACCCAGTGCGAGATTGTGGAAAGCTGACCGTTCTCCATCTTTGTGGTCTTTATGTGCTTTATCTGCGGCGGCGAGGTTGTGTTGTTCCAGAAGCCATCGTTATTAACTTTGTCATAAGAGAAAAATATCCCGGTATGATGCGGATGGTCGTTGCTCTCGCCCGGTACTATCTCGAACGGAAAGCCGCGGGTCAGCACGATGCCCGAGGGGCTTTTAACCGGGTACAAAATCGGCTTGGTCAGCTCTGAGCCATATCGGTAAGTTGTAAAAAGGTTGCCTCCGATGAGGATATCGATTTTGTTGGTATCCTGCACGAATTTAATATCCACCCCCATTGCGCAGTGCGCCATCGAAAATACAATCACACACGAAAGGATTATTTTCTTGAGCATTTTTCATTCCTTTTCAAATCGCCTCAACAAAATAGTAAATAGTAAATAGAAAATAATAAATATTTAGATGCAGGCCAGAATGCCTCTCGTATAGCCGACGGATTCGGCGACGCCCGCCAACGGGTCGTTTTCGTCCTTCTCGAACTCAAACGCCGCGATGTTCGAATAACCGATTTTTTCCAGCGTCCGCATTAGTTTTACAAGGTCAATCACTCCCCTGCCCATTTCGACCGTTGTGCCTTCGGTTGTTGCGGAGCTTTCGTCTTTTAGGTGGATGTCGAGAAGCCGGTCGGCGAATTTCTCCACTGCTTCCGACGGGTCGATACCCGACCGCTGCGTGTGACCCACATCGATACAAAGGCCTATTCGTTTGTCGAGGTCTTTTACCTTCTCATAAACGATTGCCGGCGACGGGTATAGCGGATAATCAGTTCCGTGATTGTGGACCGCAACTTTGATGTCGTATTCTTTTACTTTCTTTTCTACCAGGCCGAGCAGTTCGTAATTGGGCACGCCGACAATCATCTTTACTCCTGCGGCTTTTACGTAATCAAATGCCTGCTGCACCTGGGCGTCGCTCTTCATATAAATTACGCCGCACGCGTAAAGGGTTAATCCCGCCTCTTTTACCTTTGCCACTGTATTTTGGATTTGCTCAGGCGTACTGTTCAACGGCATGTGACAATCCTTAAAGCTGATATATTTTAGCCCCAGCCGTTTGGTCATCGCAAGCGCCTGCTCCGTGGAGAATTTCCTGAATGTATAAGATGCCATACCAAGATTAAACTTTTCCTTACCCGCCTTGGCTGAAACCGAAGGGTAAGTTGATGCTCCGATTTGTTCCGCACCCATTACCGGCTTCAGCCCCGCCGCAATTACCCCCATCCCCGCCAATTTCAAAACATCTCTCCTTGTTTGCTTATCAACCATTTGCCTGTTCCTTTCTTATCTGGCTCTGTGTTCCCGAATTGGTCCGTATGCCTTTGCCAAGACCTTTATTGGGTGCAGGGCATGTTTTCCGCTTATATGTTCAATCTGCATTCCGCAGGCGGCGCACTCGGTAAGGACGGACTGCGCGGATGTATTATCGAGCGCATCTTTGAGCGATTGTGCGATTCGCTCCGACAGTTCGTAATTTTTCTTTTGCATCCCGAATGTCCCCGCCAGGCCGCAGCAACCCGCCTTGAGGTCTGTCACCGGTATATTACATAATTTTTGCAATAGTTCAATGCTTGCCCCGTATGCCCCGGTCGCGAACAAATGACAGGGCGTGTGATAGACGTATTCCTGCAGGAACGTTCTTTTGGGCTTGTTCAATTTGCCCTGTCGCAACAGCTCGCGCAGGTATTCCATCAGTTCATAGGTATTTTCGGAAACAATTTTTGCGTCCACGCTGTCAACATAATGCCGAAGTTCCTGCCTGAGGCATAGTGCCGCGCTTGGTTCAGAGCAGATAATTTTGTACCCATTTTTGACGGCCGCCGCGAGATATTTTACGCTGTAAGACAAATCTTTTTTCGCGGTTTTAACGTCGCCATACACAATCGCGGGCAGCGGCGCGGGTCTTTGTCTGGGGATTATCACCTCGACGGCGTTGTATCGCAGGACATCTATGACCGCATAGCCCAGCTCGTGGTCATTATAATTGACGTATGTATCCAAAAAGTACGCGACTTTATCAATGGGCATTTCGCTTGGCCTGCAGGTTTCGAGGTAGAGCCGGCCGGCAATTAAAAATGGGCCGAAGGCGAATTTGGGCATTCGTCGCCTGCTGTCAAGCCCGATTGACTTTTCGAGAAACGACCTGGTTATCGGCAATCGCATTATAAAATTTGATATTGGGGCGAAGGCGCTGCCCAGCATACTCAAATATCGATTGTGCCCGAGGATTCGCTCGGTTAATCGCAGTCCTTTTCGGCGGACATATTCGGCGCGTGCTGCCGCTATAATTTTGGAGACGTCAACACCTGAAGGGCATTCAATCGAACAGGCCTTACAGTTGACACACAAATCGAGGAACTGGCGAAATTCCGGGGAGTCGAAATTTTCTTCTTTAAGCTGCCCGCTGGACCAGAACCGCAGCACGTTCATTTTTGCGCGCGAGCCGGCCAGCTCATCACCCATTACCCTGAACACGGGACACATTCTAAATTGCTGTTCTTTGCTTCTGCACACGCCGCAGCCGCTGCACTGCTCAAGCTCAAGCGATATTTCGTCGTCCGCGAAGATGACGCCCGATTCCGCGAATGTTTTATTCACTCGGTGCCGGGCTTTTAGGTTTTCGACCATCACATTGGGGTTATCGTTGATTATTTTTCCGGGATTGAGCAGGCCGGCGGGGTCGAAAATCTTTTTGATGCTGCAAAGCAGATTGTAAAATTCGTCGCCGTATTGCTTTCGCAGAAACGCCGCACGGACTAATCCGACCGCGTGCTCGCCGCTGACGGTCCCGCCAAGCGACCAGGCAAGGGTGAAGACCTCGTTGGCGATTTGCGTCATCTTTTCTATATCGCCCTGCTCGCCCAAATCAAGGTATGGCCTTATATGCAGCTCGCCGTCGCCGGCGTGGCCATAGTAGCTCATCGCGATATTGTATTTTTGGCCGATTGTTTGCAGGCCGGCGATATATTCCGCCAGCTTGTCGTTTTCGACCGACACATCCTCGATGAACGGCACGGGTCTTTGTCTGCCTTTTGCCCTGTCCAAAAGCGGGACGGCGTCCTTGCGCGCCTTCCAAATCTTTTTTTGCGTCTGCTCATCGAAGACAATCGTTCGATTGCTCGCGAGATTGCCGATGGCGGAATCCGTGGTTTGAATTTTAGCCCTTACCTGTTCGGTTGTTTCGCCGACATGCTCAACAAGCAGTGCTGCCGTAGCGTTGGCGGGAAGAACATCTCGATATGCGGGCAAATGTTCAATCGCCATCGCAATCAGGCGATTGTCCATCAACTCACAGGCCGAAGCGCCAGTCGATACTATAATCGGCGCCGCTTTTGCCATTTTTTCCAGCGAATCGAATTCTAATTGCAGCAATCCTTTAGCTTTGGGCAGCGGCACGGTGCGAAGCGTGATTTTGGTGAATATGGCGAGCGTGCCCTCAGAGCCGGCCATCAGCCGGGCGAGATTTGCGTTGCCATCGTGATATGCCCCCGCGATATTGTATCCGCTGCGATTGCGCTTGGTCGCGGGGAGCGCATTTGTGATTATGTCCTTTTTGCCCGCCAGCAGCGATACGCATTGTTTGGCAATCTCATCAACGCGGCTATCGCTCTTGGCTTTTGGTTGATAATCATTTACCAGTTCGACTATCGAGCCGTCCGCCAGGACCGCCTCGACTTTTTCGACATAATCGCCTGTATAGCCGAATTGCAGTGAGTGCGCCCCTGTTGCGTTGTTGGCAACACATCCGCCTATGACCGCCCGGTTGGCTGTCGATGGGTCAGGCCCGATTTTCCTGCCGAATTTTGCGAGATAGTTATTCAGTTCATCAAGGACAACGCCCGGCTCGCAGATTACCAGCTCGCCATCGTTCTCGATGCCGATAATCCCGTTCATATAGCGGGTCACATCGAGCAGGATTCCATTAGTCAGTGATTCGCCTGCCACGCCGCTGCCCGCCCCGCGTGCGGCAACAGATATTTGTTTATTTTTGGCGTATTTGACGACCGCGGCGATATCCTGGGCGTTACGCGGGCAGACCACGCAGGTCGGCACAATCTGGTAAATGCTGGCGTCGCTGCTGTAAGCCGAGCGATGTAAAATATCCGTGAATACCTCTCCATTGACGAGGCGAGCAAGGTCATCCCATTGATGATTGATTATTGATGATTGATTATTAGTTGTCCGTCGGCTCACAATGCTAATTATCAATAATCAATCGCAAATAATCAATAGTTTGTATTTAATCTTCTACGTCGCAGGGCAGGCGAACGGAAGAGCCGACGCTTGCTTTGTGAAGCTGCTCAAGCTCTTTTTTGCTGATTTCGCCCTTGATGAATTGCTGAACTATGGGGTCCGGATGGTTGCGGATGTAGTCGGCGTTGCCGTCGGCGATGATTTTGCCGTGGTGAAGCATCACGATGCGGTCAGCTATTTTGTAGGCGCTTTTCATATCATGCGTTACCGCCACGCTGGTCACGCCGAGTTCCCCCTTGAGCTTCAAAATCAGCTCGTTTATTGTGTCCGCCCGGATCGGGTCAAGCCCGGTCGTCGGCTCATCATACAGTATCACCTCCGGGTCAAGAGCTATGGCCCTTGCCAGGGCGACGCGTTTGCGCTGCCCGCCCGAAAGGTTTGCGGGGTAAAAGCGCTGAAGCCCGTCGAGTCCGACCATTTTAAGCTTGTTTCGCACAAGCTCTTCGACGGCGCTGAAGCGGGTTATCTGGCAGTGTTGCCTGACGGGGAACATTATGTTCTCGGCCACACTTAAGCTGTCGAAAAGAGCTCCCGCCTGGAACAGGTACCCGAAATGCGCCCGCACGCCGGTCAATAACTGGTCGTCGAGGTTGTCGATTCGCTTGTTCTTGAAATAGACCTCGCCCAAAGTGGGTCGCATCAGGACTATCATATGTTTGAGCAGGACGCTCTTGCCGCAGCCGCTGGGGCCGATTACAACGGTGGTCTTACCCTTTTCTATTGCCAGCGAAATATCATCCAGGACGACGTTATTGCCGAACCTCCTGGTGAGGTTTTTCAGGACAATCAGCCCGTCGTCTGGTTTGACGCTCTGTTGTTCATTGTTCGTTGTTTGTTGTTCAGTGTTCATTGTCTGTTGTTTACGAACCACCAACTATGTACTACGAACCGGTTATCCTACCAAGCTTCTCAATGGCCAGAAGATACTGTAAAGCGACTTGAAAATCACCACCATAGCGAAGTCAAGAACAAGTATCGAGATAAAGCTTATCACAAACGCGTCTGTGCAGGCCTGCCCCACGCCTCTGGCCCCTTCCTTGCAGTTGAATCCTTTGTAGCAGCTTATGATTGCCATTGCTCCGCCAAAGAAGAACCCCTTGATGATGCCACAGGCGACGTCCCACAAATCGACGCCGTACGCGCTAAAACTCCAGTATGCCCTGGCGTTGATATGCAGGTGAATGACGCTTATGAACCAGCCGCCGATGATACCCAGCAGGTCCGCGTAAACTATAAGAACCGGCGTCAGCAGGAGGCAGGCCAGTACGCGCGGCGCCACCAGATATTTGACGGGGTCGGTTCCCATACTTTCGATGGCATCTATCTGTTCGGTTACTTTCATCGTGCCCAATTCCGCCGTCAGCGCCCCGCCTACTCGGCCCGCCAGCATAACCGCCGCCAAAACAGGCCCAAGCTCTTTAACGACCGAGATATTTATCAGCACGCCGAGGTGTTCTTCCAGCCCCATTCCTGCCAACTGGTCGTAGGCCTGAATTGCCAGTGTCATACCCACAAATGCGCCGGTTATCATAATTACAGGAACACTGCGGACGCCTATCGCCAGCATCTGCGCCCATATCAGAGGGTAGGTGTCGCTTTTGGCGATACTTTGCATGCCGGTTACGGCCGAACGCCAGACAAATCTGCCGAATTGCCCGATGTTGCCCACCTCTTCACCGATTTTGAATATCGTAGTCCCTATCATAGCGTAGAGCGGATAGCGGATATGCTACACGCTCTCTCCTAATCTAATCGCCCAATTTGCCGGCTATCCTGAATACAAAATACCCCCGATTTCGTCGGAGGTCAATCATAGCGCCTGCCAAGACCCTTGCTTATGGGACCTTGAACTTTCGAATAGTTTGGTCTTTTCTCGTTTGGTGTTTCGGCTTATAATGTGGCCGAGTATGAGAACAAACAAGTCGCTACTTTTGTTTTGTGTTTTACTGGTCGGTGCAGCCGGCTGCGTTGAGCGCAAGCTTACCATCAACACAAATCCGGCTGGCGCACAAGTTTTCCTGAATGACGAAGAGATAGGCGTCTCGCCGGTGACCGCCTCGTTCAACTGGTATGGCGACTATAATGTAACAATCCGCAAGCAGGGCTGCGAAACACTCCAGACGCGTCGCAAACTACAGGCGCCCTGGTACGACCTTTTCCCCTTTGATTTCGTGACTCAAATCATCTACCCCGGTCGAATAGTTGATTCCCGCGTATGGTCGTTTAAGCTGGCGCCGCAGAAAGAGGTCGGCAGACAGGAATTGATTAAAGCCGCGGAACAGCTTAGCAAGCAAAGCAATTGATAATCGATTATCAATCTTTTACCAGGTTTGTGCGGTACCATTCGATTGCTTTTGTAAGTCCTCCTTTGAACAGGACGACGGGCTTGAAACCTATGAGTTTTTTTGCCTGAGTAATATCGGCGAGCGAATGTTTTACGTCGCCTTTCCGGGAGGGGACATACGTCGGCTTTATCTTTTTGCCGACGATATTGTTTATCATATCGATAATCGCGTTCACTGTTATCGCCTCGCCGCAGGCGATGTTGACGACCTCGCCTTTGGTTTGTTTCGCTCTTGCGGCAAGCAGGTTTGCCTCGACGACGTTATCGACGTATGTGAAATCCCTGCTTTGTTCCCCGTCGCCGTAAACGGTAGGCGGTTTGTTTTTGAGGATTGAGGTTACGAACGCCGGTATCGCCGCGGCATACTGGCTCGTCGGGTCCTGGTGCGGGCCAAAGACGTTGAAGTATCGAAGCGAAATTGTCTCAAGGCCAAAAACCTTGTAGAAAACGGAACAATAGTACTCGCCCATTAGTTTTGCCGCCGCATAAGGCGAAAGCGGATTGACGGGCATTGTTTCTACCTTCGGTAAAATCGGCGTGTCGCCGTAGGCCGAGGAACTGGCGGCATAAACAAAACGCTTCACTTTCGCGTCTCTTGCCGCCAATAGCAGCGTAAAAGTCGCATCTACGCAGTGTCTGTGTGTGGCGGCCGGGTCGTCAACGCTGCGCGGCACCGAGGGCAAGGCCCCCTGATGCAAAACCACGTCAATTCCCTTCATCGCGGCCCGCGCGGCATCCGGGTTGCCCATATCCGCTTCGATGAATTCTATCTTGTCCGAAATAGCCGCAAGGTTACTTTTCTTGCCCGTGAGCAGATTGTCGATAACCCTGACAAAACAACCCTGTGAGATGAGTTTGGTGCAGATATTTGAGCCGATGAACCCGGCTCCGCCGGTAACCAGAAACTTGTCCATTCAAAAACCCTTCGATACTCAATTTTCGATACTCGATTCCCGTTGCGGGCATCGAGTAACACGTTACGCCTTTGCTGGTTTAAGTGGCTGATATTCCCGATACAAGCGGAACATCTCCTGGAAGTAGCCGCCCTTTAATATTCTGACTCTCAGCAGCACGCAGCCGAGTATATTAGCGTTGACCTGTTTTAGCTCGCCTAAGGTTCTCACGCCGGTGCCTCGTCTGGTTGCGGCCGCATTGAACACCAGTATGGTGCCATCGACATATTTTGCCAGTATTTTCGCTTCGCTTGCCAACAGCACGGGCGGGCCGTCAATTACCACGTAATCATAACTGTCGCGTAATTGCCCGATTAAACGCTGCATTGCTTCGCTTCCCAGTGTTTCCGCCGGATTGGCCGGCATCGGTCCGGATTCGATTATGGTTAACCCTTCCATCCCGCTGGGTCTTATCGTTTGCTGTAAATCGCACTGTCCTGCCAGCAGATTGCTCAATCCTGCGCTTACCTGGGTTCCACCTTGCTCGCTCGCAAAGATGGTGTGCAGACGCGGTCGCCTGAAATTGGCGTCTATCAGCAAAACTTTCTTGCCCTCGGCGACAAGCGTTGTCACAAAATTGACCGCCACGGTGGTTTTGCCGTCTTTGGCGCCGCCGCTGGTAATCAGTATTGTTCGGGCTTTTCCGCCTGACTCCGACAGTTTCAGATTCGTTCTCGCCCTTCTATACGATTCGCTTAGGATGCTGTTTGGCGCCTGACGTGCCACAAATGCCGGTTCAATGTCTTCAACCTGCTCGTCCTCCTCGATGCCCGGTATCATTCCCAAAAGCGGAATATGCAGGTACGTCGCCACGTCCTTCGGTGTCCGCACGAGGTCGTTAAGCATTTCTATAAGAAATGCAAGCCCTATGCCCAACAGCAGCCCCAGGAACGTCCCGCCAGGGAAGAAAATTTGCCATTTCGGGAAGCTGGCTTCGAGCGGCTCAGGGGCGGGGTCCGTAAATTGGACTTTCGGCGTTTCAGGGTCGTCGTACATTATCTTAAGTTTTTCAGTCTGCGTTTTAATCGAATCGAGCATCGTTCTTCGTTCATCTCTTATTTTTACTCCCTTTGCGTACTGAATTCGCGCCAGATCCATCTCCTCTTTTTCTTTTTCGGCCGCCTCTCGCAACTTCTCATACTGATCGAGCTTTCTCTCCAGTGTCCCAAGCTGATCCTGAGCGTTTCTCAGGTTTGCTTGCCTGGTTTCTTCGGCAATAATCGCCTTTCGTCGTAACCGTTCCTGCTGTATGGCATCGATATACTCTCTGAGTTGCCGGACAACCCGGTGGTCTTCGCCGAATCTCGCAAGTGCGCCTGCGAGCGACGATTCCTGTAGGGCCAGCTGCTGCGCCAACGAAAGCATCACCTGGTCCATTTCCACCTCCCGCTCCACCTGTACCTGGACAGGTCCTTGTGCCTGTGCCGCAAGAGTTTCGATACTGGCTTGCGTCTGGCTGATGTCCAGCGAAAGAGTGTTCCCTTGGTTTTCCAGGTCATTGAGTCTCTGTTCGACTACTGACTGAAACGCGTGCTCGTCAAGATCGGTAACCCCGTATCTGCGCCGAACATCGTCAAGTGTACGTTCCGCCTGATCCAAATCCCGTTGAACGCGAACCTGCTCCTCATTGAGCTGGGCTAATTTTTCCGCCACCTCTTTTCGCTTTGCTCCTCCCTGGCCGTTGACAAACAGGGAGGCCATTTCGTTGACTATCAGCGCTGATTCTTCCTTGTCGCCACAGGTCATCGAAACGATAATTGAATCACCGTCCCTTTGCGGATTGGCGCTGAAGTGTTTCTCTAAATCTTTGATGGCTTTCCTTATACGGACATCCTTTATATCGCCGAATCCCTTAAACCATTTGGTCTGTTGGATTTTGTCTCTGTCGATCAACTGCTGCAACATACCCTGGCTTGTCAATCTCATAGCCAGCGACATTCGATTACCATATTGGATATCTTGCGCGACAGGAGAGGATTGTATTATGGTGGGGTCCTGCTCGACAGGCGGAAGCACCTTGATGAAAGTTTGTGCCGTGTACTTTGGCCCATATTTTGAAAACAAATACCAGCTCAAGCCGCCGCAGCCGAGGCCTAATATTGTCAGTAAGACAATCATAAGCCAGTGTCGGCGCAGTATGGCGATAATCTCTCGCGGCGTCATTCCGCCAGCGGTCCCGCGCGCAGCCATAGCTGGCCTCGGGGCCATAACCCTGGGTTCACCCATCACCGGTTTTTGTCCTGCTTCTGTCATTTGTTAGTCGATCCCAATAATCAACCCGTCGAGGCGGGTCATCGCCGGCATCTATCGGGCAACGTTGGCATTATTGCTCCTTTTTTTCATCGCCCTTGCTTTTCCCGAGCCGCTCGATTGCAGCGTTTATTCGTTCTTTGACCGGTTTCTGCATGTTTTCCCCGCCTGCTTCCAGCGCCTGCTGGTAAGCCGCACGCGCCTGTGACAACTCACCGAGCTGTTCGTTAGCTTGTGCTAAGTGCTCATAAACCTCTACAGGCGGTGACGTCTGTCGCGTGTCATACTGCTGTATTGCTGCCCGTTCGAACTGCGCCGCCTCAGAATACTTGCCTTTCTTATAAAGCACGATGGCATAAGTATCGAGGTACTCCGGGTCGTCTGGTTGCATCTCATGAGCCCGCTTAGCATATTCGAGCGCCTTATCAAGTTCCTGATTGTTATCAGCAAGTATGTACGCGACATTGTTCAGGATACTGGTGTTATTCGGCATTTTTGCCAGCAGACTTTCATAGACCCCCATAGCATCTTTAAGGTATTTATTATCGGAGGTTTTGTTGAAAGCCAGTATCAACACCTCTGCCTTTTGCATTGTGTAGCCGAGCCATTGCGGCTGGTCCGGGCTTGTTGTCTTTAAGCATTTATCAAGATACTCCAGCGCCTTGCTATAATCGCCTTTGAGACGGCACAGGTTATACATACTCAAGTTTGCCGTGAGCGATTCCGGCTGCGCTTCGAGCTTTTGTCTGCACAATTGTTCTGTCTCTTGCTCTCCAAGCAACTCGTAGGTTTGCTGCAGCATTTGTACCGCTAACATATCGTTGTCGCCCGCCTTATCAACCGCTCTTTTGCAATATTGAACCGCAGTGGCGCGGTCGCCGAGTTTCATCTTGCCCTCTGCCATCTTTAAATATGCGACTGGAGCGAGGTTTCCATCGATGTATTTACCGGCCTCTTCGAACAGCTTATCCATTTTACCGGCAGCCATAATCGCCCGCAGATATCCTCCAAGGGCGTCACCGTCCGCATGTCCTTGTTCGATACTTTTTTGCAGCGCGGTACCATATAATTGTTCTGCCTTGGCAAAATCGCCGGCTCCGCCGGCAAATCCGGCGGCGCGCTTATACCAGTAAACGCTGTCAGGCAGTTGGTTCAGAGTTTTCGTGTAGAAATCATCAAGGACCTCTTTTCGCCCGGCGTGTGTGTAGATCTGTTCGAGTATTGCCCGCGCTTCATCCGGCGCCTGCGGGTCCTCGACGACGCTTTTAAGTTCAGTGGTAGCGTCCTCGGTGCGTCCCACCTTAAGGTAAATTTTTGCAAGCGCAATGCGAGTTACTGCTACGTCGGACAGGGTTTTGCTTCGTTTGAGGTCCATTATTGCCTGGTCGTAATCCGTCATCATACCGTTTATCTGTCCCCGCAGCCGCCAGGCGACCGCGTCGCTCTGGTCGCTCTCAAGTCGCTTGTTTGTCAACTCAAGCGCCTCTTTCAACTGCCCCTGTTTCATAGAAAGCCAGGCACTCAGCAGCATTCCTTCGCCGTTATTTGGATACTTTTCCCTGAAACTTGCCAGTTTTTGTTCAGCCTCCTTGATCAGCCCTAAATTTAGATAGGTCTGCACCAGCAAAAGATGATTTTCAGGCGTTTCTTCGGCGGACAATAGTTGTTCGCCGTATTTTATCGCAGCGGTTTTATCGCCTGCCCTTTCTGCGAGGAATAACAAACCCTGTAATGTGCTTATGTTCTTCGGATTGGCCTGATAAGATTGCTCAAGAACTTTACGGGCGTCATCATATCGTCCCGCCTTTATATAATGTTGCCACAATAATAGTGATTCTTTTGTTCCTTTCAAAAGTTGCTCCGCTTTTTCTTCCTGGCCTGTCTGCCGATAAAATTCCGCATAACTTGCGAGCACAGCGGGGTTCTGCGGGTCGTAGCTTTTCGCCTGGTCCAAAGCCGAGGCCGCCATTGCGAGCAATGCCTGCCGACGTTGCGCATCGGTGCTGTCCAGACCAAGTCGCGTGGCAAGCCGGGCAAGTAGCAGCGCATTCTGCATACTCGGCATATTTTCCTGCAAGCTCTGCCGCAGCGCCAGCGCACGATTCGGCTCGTCTTCGCCGATGTATTCTGCATAGAAGCTCATCAACTGCAAGTCGCCTGGATTGAGTGCCATAGCCCAGTCCAGCGCACCTTTGGCTTCGGCCAGTTGTGAGGACGAAACATTTTTGCCGAGGTTTTGATTGCGAATGTACAGTCGGTTGGCCAGTTCTCTGGCGATGGTCTTATCAAAAGGATTAGTGCTTGATGCCGTGCGTATATCGGTCAGTGCGGCCGCCTCGTTGCCGAGCGCGACGTCGATGCGGGACCGCAGCAGATAGCCGTATCCGAAAACAGGTCTTTGCGACAGGGCACTGTCTATGCTTGCCAGCGCAGTTTCATACTGCTCCTTCGCAAGGGCGACTCTCGCGGCAAAAAAGTCCCCTGAGCAGTCGTCGTAGTTTTCCTGCCTGGCTGTTTGTACAATTTTGTCGGCAACCTCCCAGTTCTTCTTCTCCAGGGCAATATCAAACAGGAACCCACCTGCTCGGCGCCGTGACATATCATCCGCCTGAAACTCTCCGGTGCCGACCGGTGGAGGGACCAGTTTTTTGAATTGCTCCGCCGCTTTATTGGGTTCATTATTCGTCTGGTAGAAAATGCCCAGTGATACAGTTCGCCTGACAGGGTCGGCAATCCCGGTCAGGATGTCCTCTCTAATTTGTCTGCTTTTTTCAGCGGAGATCTTTGCGGGTTCCGGCTCGGCGAGAAGCCGTTTGTAATACAGCATAGTCGGATTGTCCGGCTGGTATTTCAGCAATTTGTCCACTATCAGATTTGCCTGGTCGAGCTGCCCGGCTGCTATCGCGTCTTCGCACATCGATGCGATTGCGGTAACGTCCAGAGAATTCAAGTCCGCCGAGGACAGCTTGTCTATATATTCGATAAAAGCCGACAAGTTGCTTTTAATTTCCGCGACAAGCTGTTCAGTTGAACGCTGGTCAACCGCTTCCTGCGGCTGCTTTTGGGCAAGTACATTCATCAGAACCGTGCTGGTTCGCGGTTTTTCGTCTCGGCGGCTGAGAATTGTGCGTAGTTGCTGACCCTTGATTGCCAGCATAGCCATCTTAAGCGTTTTCCAGGATGGGTCTTGCTGTGAGAGTTGTTCCAGGTATCGCTCCGCATCCGCAAATTCCTTGGCGCCTATATGTGCACGAATACGCAATATTCGGCTTTCGTCTGTCACTCCATACCTTTCCTCGAACAGGTCGAGGTTTGCAAGAGCCGCCTTCCACATCGCAGCTTTGAGAAGAAGCTCAGTGTAGTCCAATCGTGCTTCCGGCTGCGCCGTTTCTATCGCGCTTTGCAGTGCGTCTACGAGAAACTGGCCAACCGCGCCACTTTCGGTGCCGTTGGCAAAGGTTTTCGCGAGTCGATATGCGAGGCGCGGGTCCGGGCGTGCCGATGCCTTTAGCTGCGTATAAGTTTTGTACAGTTTTCGTACAGCAGGCCCGGCATCGCCATTTCCGAGTTTGGCGGCGGCAAGCTCAACCATACCCTGCCATTTAATCACCTGCGGGTCATCGCCGCTGCCATAAAGCTGCTCAAGCTGCTGGACTTCCTGTTGAGCGTTAGCCAGCAATTGTTGCCCCTCCGATTCCCCCAGCGGCTTTGTTGAATCCAGTATCTGGTCGATATAACTGTTGGCGAGTATGGTATGTAGCCGCGCTTGATTTGCCCGTGTCACTGCTGACCGCGGGCCGGTTGTCTCCTGGGCATCGGGCAGCAAAAGCGCATTTTTCGCAAGCTCGATCGTCTTGTCCAGGTCCGCTTTTTGTTTGCGTATATTGAACCTCCTTGAGTACAAAC
Organism: Phycisphaerales bacterium; assembly: GCA_003170415.1. GTDB lineage: Bacteria > Planctomycetota > Phycisphaerae > Sedimentisphaerales > Anaerobacaceae > Fen-1362. Next base: position 74,481 of record PMZJ01000027.1, read on the forward strand.
TCGCGGCAGTTACCGCGTAATCCACGTCATTTTTGTCGAGTGCGATTGCTTTCTCGATTGCCTCGATTGCCTTGTCGAGATAAGTCGGGCCAAGACGAAAGTCCGCGTAGAAGCCGGCGAGCGCCGAAATCGCCTCGGCGCTTGAGCTGAATTTAGCAGCAAGCGACAGATACTCCGGTTCCATTGCCAGAAGCTCTTTTCGCTGGTCGGATGATGCAAGATTGGCCTGAGAAAAGCTGAAGTTGTGCTTCATATCGAGAAGAATTATATTGGCTTTTACCCCGTCGTTTGTTGCCTTAACTCCTTCCTTGAGCAGTTCTATAGCTTCCTTCTGACCTCTGATTTTCGCATCCATGTCCCCTTTCGCTGTTTCCATTTCGCCTCTGAAAGCCGCCGCCTCTGCAAGATATTGATACGCATCCTCGTTTGTCGGCTCCAGTTGTTTGACTATCTCAAGGTCGGCAACGGCCTGCTTGAGCGTCTCCTCCTTGTTAGTTACCATTCCGAGTTGAGCAATCTCGAGCTTGGCCCTTCCCTGTATCATGTGCAGGTAAGGTCCTAATTTGTGTGCCGTCTCTCCGGTTTGTTTGAGCGCGTCAATTTCCCACTTTGAGATATCTGTTGTGGCAAGTTCGGATGCGGCGCCGGGTTTTTCCATAATTTCTATAAATTCCGAGGCCTGTGTCGCTACCTCCTGCCAAACCGGGCCCGACGTTATCTGTGCGATTATATAAAAATATTTAAGGCGGCAATACCTTGCCTTTACGTCCTTGGAGTCAAGACGCACAATCTGGTTCCAGCATCCCAGCGTGTCCCGCCAGTCCCCGGTGTCTATATAAACGTCCGCGAGGCGATAAAGTGTTTCGACCTTTAGCTCGTCGGTCTTAGAACACCCGTAGGCCTTTCTATAATATCGTTCGGCTTCTTTATAAATATTTTTGCGTTGTTCTTTGTCCGTCGCCTGGCGAGCTGATGCGACGGCTGTATCGCCGTCTTTTATGAATTTATGCGGGTCTCTGCTTAGGAATAAAAATCCTCCTATGACCGCTATGGCCATAAACACAAAAACCACGAAACCAATCAGCGCCAATTTTCTGTTTAATCGTTTTTTTGCCATTTGTTTTTGCTCCTTATGTTTTTGGAATTACCTGCGTCACCTGATAAGCTGGCAAAGCAAATCCGTTTGTTATTTACCAGTGCCCGCTGGGCCAGTATTCTTTTTCGAGAACGGGCAAAATAAATGTCAGCAGTTTCTCGCTCGCTGCCAGCGCCTCCTGTTTGTTCGGATAGGTTATCCGTCCGGTGGCGCGATTGAAGAATTTCCATTCGACCTTCGAAAAATACGAAAATTTGCTGAATAAGTTCCTGTTCAGTGTTTTTCGGACGTCATCCCTGTCGCCGTATTTACCGTTGACGCTGAAAGTGTATAGAATCGGGAAAGAAGATGTTCCGCCGATTAGGCCGTCCGATTTTGTGTCGGCAAACACAAGGTAACGTGTTTTTATTTGCCGTTCGTTGAGGCCTTGTGTGATGCTAAGCATAACCGTCTCGAATTTTATTCCTTGCAGACCGCCTCCGATATAGCATTCCTCTGGTCTGTGCGGCACTATATCCGGCAGCGAATAATAAGTTATGAAGAACGTGCAAAACCGCACGTTGCTTTCCGCGGAGACGCTTGTGTCTTCCAGCGTCCATTGAATGTAATCCTCCGTGCCCAACGTGTTCAGAATATCCTGGTTTTCAATTTTTGTTTTCTCAACCACTTTGTATGGGGCAAGGTTTGATTTGTCCAGTTCGCTGAGCGGTTTTTTTAGGAGCAGCGGCTCTTTCTTGGTATATATCCCCGCCATTTTTATTGCTACCGACATTCCGCCGGCCGTTATTGCCAGCAGGCCGACGCATATAAGAAAAGCCGGCTGCAGGTAGTTGGCTTTAATGGTCTCGGTTATGTTCTTAGGCGTTATCATATTTCGATTTTGTTTTCGACCTTCAATTTCTATGGTTTAGTGGCGTCTTAACACAACATCCGGGGTTTTTGTCTCATCGCTCTCGACAAACAGGTTCGACATAAACCAGGCGATTCCCCCGTAAAGTCCGAATGCCAGCGGCAGCATAGCCATTCCCAGCAGGTCGTGGTAAATTCCCTGGGCGTATTGCTGGTCGCCAAGCACATAAATAAAACCGGTTATGGTTACTCTGACGATATTGCAGAAAATCGCAATTGGGACGGTACTGGCCAGAAGCACAAGCCGTTGCCACGCCGGCCTGTAGTGCAGGTACGCCATTGCAACACCCAAAGCGAAAAACGTCATAAGCAGCCGCATACCGCTGCATGCCTCAGCTACGTCGAGAGGCGGCTCCAGGGCCTTGCCTTTGTATATGATTTCTATTATGACGCCGTTGGCCGTCGCATCCAGATGTGGGAACGTATTAAGTATCGCAGTTGAAGCCGTCGCTGCCCATAAACGCATCGGTATCGTGGCGCTCCTTAATATCTCGTCGGGTAGCGGAATTGCGAACAACAGGTATATGACGGGAAGCCACGTATATTTCAGTAAAGACCAGCCGCCAAGAAACAATACCACGGCCCCGAGTGCGCCGACAGCCGAGATTTGTCTGAAGTATCCATATCCCGCTGGGGTAACTGTGTTGAAAACGTAGAAGAGGATTACGCCCACCAGCAAAAGCAGCCCCAGATAGTTTGGTTTGGTTCGGGCGTTGAGTATTTCCTGTTTGGACTGGTTCAGGAAGTATAAGCTAAAAAGCGGTATTAGAAACCCGTGGGACCAGCCGGGGTCGGTCAGCCATTGATTGACGACGCCTCCCACTTCTTTGTGAAATAGGCAGCAAAGCAACGTCCCGATTATCACAATCCGGATATACGCGTGCACCCCGAGTTGTCGCCACGACTCCGCCGAACCACGGGCGTGCCCCGCTGGGACCGGCTGTATTGGTTCCGGTGCCATTTTCTGTGATTCGGTCGCAGATGTAGTAATATTGTCAGCCATACGTCAAAAAGTCAGGCCCATTAGAAGATGTTGAAAGGCGAGGCCGTGCCATAGGCGCTTGGTGGATAGACGAAATTGCGGTCGTAAGTAAGCCCGAAGCCGTAGCTCGCCCCGAACGCGTTGCGCAGTACCGCGCGCCATCTGGCCGTCGGGTGCGTCCCGACGTTGACTAAGTCGTTTGGCTTGATAAAGAAATCCGGCTGTTCGCCCATCGCGATTTTGTCTAAATTCACCAACACGATTTCTTCGCGTTTCTTGCCAATTCTTCTGACGACCTCACAATTTTTTGGCCACGCCAGTTGTCCCAGGCCGCCCGCCGCGGCTATCGCCATCTTCAGCGTCATAGGCCGGCCCGTTATGTTAATAAACCCCTGGCTATTAACGTTGCCCATAATACAGAATTCGCCGATAATATCAACCGGTACGTGAATATTATCGCCCGCCCTGATTACAATGTTGTATCGCGGGTCGCCGCCGAGGAGTTTGTCTGCGGGAATCCTTATGACTCGTCTCTGAGAACCTCCGGGGCCGATTTGGTCCCAGCTAAGAGTTGTCGGTTCTTTGCCGGCCGGCGATTTTTGGGGTTGCCCAGCCGCCTCTTTTGCCGGCTCTTGGGTCGGCTTCGGCTCGCCTATCTGGACCGGAATCCAGCGGCCATCTTGGAATATCCACTCAATCCGGCCCTCTTTAGCGACATTGCTCGGTGCCTGGCTCTCGCCCGGTGTACCGGAATTTGATGTCGAGAGACGGGTATCGGATGTCGGGGAGGTAGATGACGAGTCAGCAGATTGCAGTTTTTCCGGCAATGCGGCTTCAGCAAGCTCATCCGCCGTGGCCATTTCCGTTGAAGTGATAACTATATCACTGCCTGCCCCTCGCCCACGTTTCGCCATTGGAGCGATTACATCCAGCATCTCGTCTCGCGGCTTGCTTGTGGGAATGGCGGTCTCGGTAGTTGTTTTTGGGGTCTCGACCGGAGGTGCGGCTTTTTCAGCCGGTGTTTCTTCCCCCGTAATCGGTCTGGAAACATATATGTAACTTATGTTGAACTGGCTTATACCACCCGCGATAGCCAGTGCATCCGCCAGCCGATAATCATAACGGGGTATACTATATCTGCCCGGCCTCGAAATGCCGTTGCCCAGAATGGAAAACATCATGCTTTGCGACGTATCCAGTGTAACAGTTACCGACGGTTCCTTTAGAATGTTTGGTGAAAGGATTTGCTTAATTTCCTCCTCAAGCTGCGACTCAGTCAACCCTACCGCGTTCACCACGCCGACGTCTGGAATCGAGAGCTTCCCGGTTTCGGTGATAACAAGCTTGTTTGCGTATATCTGTCCTTCCTGAAACAGCTCGAAGATGCTTATTATAACAATATCGCCTGGGCCAAATACATAGTCGGTATCATAGGCGACAACATCGACGGGCTTTGGTTCCTCGCCGCTTTCCCAGGCCGCGGGCGTTTCTTCCGCCACACCTAATGAATCAAGTATGACATTCACGGCCGGAACGGGCTTGAACCTGCCCACTTGGGTGGGGTCCCAAAACTTGTCGCTGCAACCGATTGCGCAAATACTCAGCGCAAACAGGAGAACGACCATAGATGCTGTCTTTATTTTCCTCATATCCCTAAATTTATCGGCTTAGGACATAAGCGGCTTTACCTGTTTTACCCCAATTCTATGCAGGGACGGATTAGCTTTTGCTTACAAAAAACCGCTCCTCACGTATTCTATGGACACCTAAGCCAATAAAAAACGGTGCATAGCCCTAACGCCTTATTTGAAAAAGAGTTACGCTCGCATTTTGCCTCAATAATTCAGGGCAAAAGCAGAGCATTGCGTGTGCTCATCTCGCGCCGAAATGACCTCCGTGACACTACGCCCCTGCTTGACGGGGATTCCTTAAAACGGTCGCCTTTTTATACTTGGCGATGCCAGCGTTTGTTCGGTACTGGCTTGCCGTTTTTGTGCGTCCCATAACAAAGGGCTTGGCAATATAGGCAAGATGGGCAAACGAGTCAAGGGGAAAAGAAAGGACGGCAAGAATCTTTTTTTGCGTGTGAGAAGGGTTACCAATCGAATGTTTTTTGCCAGGCCTGTTTGAGCAACTTAATTTCAGCGTTAACGACTTTTTTACCGTTTTGGTCTCTTATTATTAGTGTTTGAGCACCAGTTACCTTTGCGATTTGACCAAAAGGCAGATTTAACATCAGTTTGGCAAAGGAGTTATAGTTTTTCGGTTCGACCTCAACTATGTATCGCGAGTTCGATTCGCTGAAGAGCTGGGCATCGGTTCGGTCACAATCTTTATTTTTTGGTAATCCTCGCAGGTCGGCCTCGATACCCAGCCCGCCCGCAAATGCCATCTCAGCAAGCGCGACCGCCAAGCCCCCTTCTGAACAGTCATGGCAACTGACGACCAGACCATTTGCTATGGCCTCAGCTACTTTGCGGGCTATTTTGGGCGCCATTTTCAGGTCAACCTTTGGTACTTCGCCCTGATATTTGTTATCGAGCGACGAATAATGTGAACCGCCAAGCTCGTTTTTCGTCTCGCCAACAATGAACAGCAGGTTGCCCGGTTTTTTGGCGTCCATTGTTACACACTTGCTGACGTCATCAACTAAGGATATCGCGCTTACCAGCAGCGTCGAGGGAATCGAGATTCGTGTGCCATCGTCGCGCCGGAATTCATTGTTGAGCGAGTCCTTGCCTGAAATGAACGGCGCATCGAACGCGATTGCCCCGTCATAGCAGGCTTGGGCCGCACGCACTAATGTGCCTAAGGTTTCCGGCTTTGTGCAGTCGCCCCAGCAGAAATTATCCAATAGCGCGATGCGGTCGGTTTTTGCGCCGACGCAGACGAGATTCCTGATTGCCTCGTCTATTCCGGAAAGCGCCATCCAATATGGGTTGATGTCCCCATAGCAAGGGTTCATTCCGCAGCTTATCGCGACACCGCGGTCTGAATCGTATTTTGGTCTTATGACTGCCGCGTCGCCTGGGCCGTCGTTGCTGACGCCGGTCAACGGCTTGATGACCGATGCGCCCTGCACTTCGTGGTCATACTGGCGAATCACCCATTCTTTGCTTGCGACGTTGTAAGAACCGAGAATTGAAAGTAGTTCATCATTGTAGTTGTCGTGCGGTTTAGCAGCGGCCGTGCCGGCCGCTGCCGTCGCCGTTTCGGCGACGGCTAAACGCGAAACGCACGACGAATTCCACACCGCCTTGCGCGAATACTTCGGCACGCCATCGTGGAGAAACTCCATATCGAGTTCGCCTACGACAGTACCTTTGTAGCGGAGTTTCAGTTTTTTATCGCCCGTGAATGTGCCGATTACGGTGGCCTCGACGTTTTCATCGGCGAAGATTTTCATTATGGCGTCGAGGTTTTCCGGCTTTACGGCGATGACCATTCGTTCCTGTGCTTCGCTAATCCAGATTTCGGTGTAATTGAGGCCCGCGTATTTGAGCGGGACTTTGTCGAGGTCCACTTCCGCGCCCAAATCCTGGCCCATTTCGCCTACCGCGCTGGAAAGTCCGCCCGCGCCGCAGTCGGTGATTGCCTCATACAGACCGTGTTCATTGGCCTGAACAAGCACGTCTAACATTTTCTTTTCGGTGATGGCGTTACCTATTTGCACGGCGTGGGAGAAAATCGTTTCGTGTTCGTGCGTCATTTCGCCAGATGAGAACGTTGCTCCGTGAATGCCGTCCCTGCCAGTTCTGCCGCCGACGACGATAACGAGGTTGCCCGCCTGCTGATGTTTGAAGCATTTATTTTTATCCATTATTCCTATGTTGCCGCAGAACACAAGCGGGTTGGCGATGTATCTGTCGTCGAAATATATTGCGCCGTTGACAGTGGGGATTCCCATCCTGTTGCCGTAGTCGCGGACGCCTGCTACTACGCCTTTCATAATTCGTCTGGGGTGCAGGACACCCTTGGGGACATCTTCGAGTTTCATATTCGGGTCGCCGAAACAGAAAATATCCGTGTTGGCGATTGGTCTTGCGCCCATTCCTGTCCCCATCGGGTCGCGTATGACGCCGCCTATGCCTGTTGCGGCTCCACCGTAAGGGTCGAGTGCGGATGGATGATTATGCGTTTCGACTTTGAAGCAAACCGCTGATTCGTCGTCGAAATCGATGACGCCCGCGTTATCTGCGAAAACGCTTATGCACCAGGGCTTGTTCAAGTCCTTTGTGGCTTTGAAAACTGTTTCTTTGAGCAGATTATTGAACTGGATGTGTTGGCCGTCGAGGTCCATATCGACTTTGCTTTTGAGTGTTTTATGGACGCAGTGCTCACTCCAGGTTTGTGCGAGTGATTCAAGCTCGATATCTGTCGGCTCCCTGCCGATTTGTTTGAAGTAATCCTGAATCGTCTTCATTTCCACGGCGTTGAGGAACAGGTCTTTTTGTTTGCTTAGCCGGAGCAGGCCCTGCTCATCAAGCTCTCGTATAGGCAAGTGGACTAAATTCAACTCATAAGGTTTTATATGCGGGCTTGGCGGTTCGGTGTCGTTGCCGACAACGCAGACCTCGATGCAGTCGTTGGCCAAAATTTTCCTGGCGATTGTGTCGATTTGTTTGCTGTTCAATTCTCCGAGGAGGACGTATTTCCGGGCGGTGCGGACGCTATCGGGTTTTATACCCATATCGTTCATTGCGCTGGTTACGGATTGGGCAACCGGGTCTGTAACGCCGCTTTTGAGATGCACTTCCATCAAAGTTGCTTTTGCCAGTCCTGCCGGTGCGCCGCTTCTGCCGATGTAATACTCTTCGCAAACGGGGTCTGCCAAAAGCTCTTTTGCAAGCCGGTCGGCGAAATCCTTGTCGAAATCCGCCTCGATAAGATAAACGCGGGCGAACTGCACCGCCTCGACTGCGGTTATGCCAAATTCTTTTATATCCGTCAGAACGCTGGCTCCCTGCACGTCGGGAAAACCCGCCTTGTTGTAAACCTCAATTCGCCATTGTTTCACGGTGATGTTACCTCACAATTTAATGATAAGGTTTGAAAGTTCAGCGAATTATACGGCGGGGCGATTGGGTCGTCAAGAAATGCAGCGTTTGGATAGCGGCGTAAAAACCCGTAAGAAACACTAATGCTGTTATTAGGAATTTTTTAGTTGCCCCTACTTGCCCCTTGTTGCCCCTCGTTTTTGTGTGTGGGGGTAGAGGGGCAAGTTCGTTTTTACGCTGAAAATGAGGGTGGCGATTTTGCCACAAAAAGGTTTAGACGCTGATTGCGCAGATTGACGCAGAGAATTCTTGGCCACAGATTCCACTGTATTTGCTCAGCTTGGTGTTCTCGACGAACCTTGCTTTTTAAGCGAGCTTAGTCGCAAGATTCGTCATCGACCACCGAATCCCGAAAAACACGGGATTCTTTTTAAAGCTGAGCAAAAAACACGGATTAAATTCATTTATGATTGATGATTTAAATGACGGTTGCTGTCCCCCGGTTATCCGCTGGTTCTATTGTGTATGGTAACTAATTTCAAGCAGTTACCATACAATATGCAGATTTTGAGGTTTTGTATGGTAACTGTTCAATTCAGCCCGTTTTCGTCCTTGAAAGGACTACGCCGAGGTCTTCGCTGCGCTTCGAAAAAAAACAGCTGTCCCCGGTTATTTCCCCGGTTATTACATTGCTCCTAATCCTTCTGTAAAAAACTTAGAAGACTGTCGTGAGCTTTTTCAATTGCCTCTTTTGTTTTTGGTGTCGCCTTCTTAATCTGTTCTCTATTAGATCCCTGTACCTTCTCTCTATAACCTTCATTTATAAAAGCAGAGAATAATTGATTTAAGTGACTGGTTTCCGAATACGCTGAATTTATCTTGTCTTTCAAATCAGGTTCAAGGAGTGAAATAGCTCCTCTTCTTAATGCTTCATTGAATTGGGAAATACTTAATGATGAACCTAAACATTCACATGCTTTAATATTATATTCCAGTTCATCTATTAGCGAATTTAGGGGACCTGTGTCAGAACTCTGAAATGGTTGGCTAAAGATTCCAGGATTATTATCGCAAATCTTTAACCATTGCTCTTTATGTGTGCGAAGTTCTCTTTCTGTAAATCTTCTTCCACGAGGATGGGCGGTATTATAACAATGTATTTCTGAATGACATTCAAAGCACACGGGTAATGCATTGTTGATATCGTCTGTGCCATCTTCACCGGTAGGCTTTATATGATCTGTTTCCATTTTAAATCCGCAAAAACGATGGCAGATACAACAACGTCTGTGGCACTTGGCTAGTAAGTCGGCTACTTGATCTCTGTCAAATGCCATTGTTCCCCTTTCATCTAATAATAATTATACATTCTGCATAAAATTGGAAACGCTGTTTCTGCCAGTATAAGCAGTTCCCGTTGCTTCTTTAATACTCGTCCAATCTCTTGCATTTCAACAGATGAAAACCGAAGGTGAGAGTTTTTTGGTTCTTTAGGCGGTCGCAATTTGCGACTACCTCTTGCTTCTTTCTTTCGTTCGGTTTTGTTCGGCATTTATGGTCAATGTTTTGAAATATAATTTTTCACTTGTTCCCTTATAGAGTTGGAAGTAATTAAAATGTTTATACAATGTTGTCCAAATTTACTTAATTGCACAAAAATTATATTTCCTTCTGGTGCATCCCAATAATACTTTTTAGAGAGAAAGGGATGTTCGTTGTATTTGCCCATTTCTTTTATCATGTAATTGAGCGTTGATTTGAAAATATACTCTATATGCTTTCTGTTCACATCTATGATCTGCAAAGAAATTTTATAAATTTTGCCATTAGTAGCGCCGATTATTGTGTACCACAAACTCCCGTTTAGATTAGTTTCCTTGCCGTGATATATCTTTTCGTCTTCCCACATTCTTTTATACCCAGCCGACGCAAACATAAGATATTCTTCTTCGGTATATTCTTTCAAGTCAGGTGCTTCCTCAATAGCTTGATTCAAATAATAGTTTTCTATTTTAGTAATCATGGTTTTGTACGCCTTTTATCCGCCTCAGGCGGACTGGTGGGCTGCATAAACCGAGAAACACCTAAATCAGTTCCTTCCTGTTCATTTTGTATTTCACAAGCTCGGTGCGTTTGGCTCTCGCGGCGTCGAGGAGCTTCTCAATCTTTTTTCTGTCCCCGGAACGAATGGCCTTTTTAAGCTTTACAAGTTCTGCGGTCAATCGGTCGATTCCGCGAACGGTATTTTGAGCGTTGGTCATCAGGACGTCCGCCCAGATATTGGCGGGGCCTGAGGCGATTCGCGAGCAATCCATAAAGCCCTTGCCCGCGAATTTCAGTTCTTCGGCGTTACTGGCGTTGACCAGCGCGGCAGCGGTAATATGCGGCAAATGACTGACATCTGCGAAGATGCGGTCGTGTCGGACAGGGGACATTATTTTTAGAAAGCAGCCCAGGGAAGACCAGAATTCTTTCACGATTTGCAGCGAGCGTTTGTTTGTGGTCTTTGTGGTTGTGAGGATGCACAGCGCCTTATAGAAAAGGTCGTCTCTGGAGGACTCAACGCCTCTTTGTTCAGAGCCGGCGATTGGATGCGAGCCGACGTAACGGATATTTTTTGGCAGGCATTTGTCGGCCCAGCGGTGCGGCATTATCTTGGTGGAACCGACGTCTGTAACGATGCAGCCCGGGGCAAGTGCATCGGCGATTTGGCGAAACGTCTCCTCGAAATTGCCTATCGGTGTTGCGAGAATGACTAAATCCGCGTCTTTGACGCTTGCCTTTATGTCGTCGAAGACCTCATCGACCACTTTTAGCCGACGTGCCTTTGCGCGAGTGCCGGCCCGATGGGAAAAACCCGCCGTTTTTACGCCGGTTAGTGCCCGCGATACGGCTAAACCCACGGAACCGCCCAATAAACCCAGCCCAATGACCGTTATTTTTCTTAAGTGCTGCATAATAAAGACCTTATAGAAAATAGACGCGATACCAATCGCTGTTAAAAGTTATAATAAGCCGGGCGCAATGTCAATTTTTTTCTTTCATTTGGGGCGCGTTAATGCTACTATGGTTGTCCGCTCGATAGATATCAAATGATAAACAATCGCACCACTTGTGTGCTTATATTGTTAAGTAGGACAGATTAAGAACGAATGGCGATAGCGCAAGATAAAAATCCTGAAAAAATCGGGGACGGCGATTACCTCGATTTTGAGCAGAAGGTGGCGGATTTTGACCGCCAGATGGACGAGCTGCGCCGCCTCAGCTCTATCAAGGGCATTGATTATTCTGCGGAGGTTCGCCGGCTTCAGCAGGAACAAGTGGCCGAGCTTAAGCAAATCTATTCGCAACTCACCGCCTGGCAGACGGTGCAGGTCGCCCGCCATCCGAAAAGGCCCCTGCTGCCAGATTACCTTAACTTGATGGTGAAGGACTTCCGCGAGCTTCACGGCGACAGATGTTTCGGCGACGACCGGGCGATGGTTGCGGGTTTCGGCCAGATAGGCAGAGAGAAAGTCCTGATTGTCGGCCAGAATAAAGGACGGGGGCTGAAGGAGAAGGTGGCGTGCAATTTCGGCTGCGCCAACCCGGAAGGTTATCGCAAGGCCCTGGCCAAAATGAAATTCGCCGCGAAATTCGGCATACCCGTCGTTACGCTTATCGATACCCCCGGTGCATATCCGGGAATCGGGGCCGAAGAACGGGGCCAGGCGCAGGCGATAGCGGTCAATCTGTTTGAGATGTCCCGATTGCCGGTGCCTGTAATCTGTATCTGCATAGGCGAAGGCGGTTCGGGCGGAGCGCTTGGCATAGGCGTCGGCGATCGCCTCGCTATGCTTGAATTCTCGTACTATTCAGTAATCAGCCCCGAAGGATGTGCGGGTATTTTGTGGCGTGACGGCTCGCAGGCGCCCGAAGCGGCAGAGGCGCTTAAACTTACCAGCAAAGACCTGCTCAAACTGAAACTCGTCGATGAGGCGATTGCCGAGCCATTAGGCGGCGCTCATCGAAACATCCACGATACCGTTTATAACGTCGAGCAATATATCATCAGAACGCTTGCGGTCCTCAAGCGAACAAAACTCGAAACACTGCTGGAAAACAGATACGCGAAACTGCGAGCGGTAGGCAGTGAGCCGACGGCGGTGCTGCGTGATAAAGAGCACAAGACGAAGATAAAGACCATCGAGATTAAACACGTCAAGCCAAAATCGGTGCCCGCAAAAGCGTAAGCTGCACAGTTCAGCTGAAGCGGGAAGATGGGTTTGCTAAATATCTCAGAGTCCAGTTGCTGATAGTTATTCTTCTGGGCTGCTGTCGTGGTCAAAATGGCTGCCGCTGTCGGTTTCCGGCTCGTCTTCGCCTTCTTCGTCGGCTTCCGGTTCGGTGCCGGCTTCATAAGGCGGAATCTCGCCTGTTTCCCCGGCTTCGCCCTCAACCAGCCGACCTTTCTCTTTCAGTTCCGCGCAGGCGACACAGTAACGCGCCCAGGGTATGGCGTTTAGCCGGGCCTTGGAGATTGACTCGCCCTTGCCTTCACAAACGCCGAACACGCCTTCCCCAATGCGAGCAAGTGCGTCGTTGATTTCCTTTAGCATTTTCTTTTCGCTGTCCATCAGGTCCAGCGCGAATTCCTGCTCAAAATTATCTGAACCGGCGTCGGCCATATGGAAGGGCATGCTCGACAATTCGCTTCGCTCCTTCTTGAAAGTTTCATCTTCCATAGTGGAGACGTTGCCGAGCAACTCACGGCGCTTGGCGAGCAGCAGCTCCCTGAATTTCACAATCTCTGCCGCCGTCAATCCGTTTTTGCCGCTTTTATTACTATTGGTTTTTCGCTTTGCCATTTTGCACTAACCATCCGTTCAAGGATAAATCGAAATCAGCATTGCTCACCCGATAAAGGTCTGTCCGCTGAATTATATACGTAAAAGTCGGACGCCAGATTATAGGATTCTTTTGCTGGCTCACAACTAAATTCCGCCAGGCAAAAAATTATTTCGACAGAAACACCTTGCCACTTTTCTCAAAAGCCGGCGCAAATGACAAAATTCACTTCCTGCGGGCTAAAATAAATGCTCGGCTCTTTAGATAACCTGCCTGAGAGTGTATTTGGCAGCGGTATCTAACGGGTCAAGCTGTCGAGGATAAAGGTTACCGGTCCATCGTTGACGCTCGATACCTGCATATTTGCGCCGAAAACGCCCTTAGCAACCTTCAAACCCTTCTCGGCAATCAACTGGGCCGTTTTATCATACAGCCGTTCGGCAATTGCCGGTTCGGCAGCACCATCAAATCCGGGTCTGCGGCCCTTGCGGCAATCGCCCTGGAGCGTGAAATTGCTGACTAATAAAACCTGGCCCGCGATGTCCAGCACGCTGCGATTCATTTTGCCTGCCCTGAGCGAAGTCGAAGGGCCCTCATCGTCCGCAAATATCCTCAAATTGACAAGTTTTTCAGCCATAAACGCCGCGTCGCTATCGCTGTCGGCCTTTCCAATGCCTAAATACACGAGCAACCCCCTGCCGATCCGGCCGACGACTTGCCCATCTACCTCGACGGTTGCGCTTGATACTCTTTGTATGACAGCCCGCATACCGGCGGATTATAGCCGACAATCGAATCCGACAAAACCCCCTGCTTTTCGGATACTCGAAACAAGCAGGCGAACCGAAATATTCTGCGGCATTGGCCGGAGGGGCAGAAAGAAAGCAAGGTCGCTGCTCGAAGATGTGCCTCTCAAGGGCCAGACAAGCCCGACGATGGAAAGAACGCATTTGTGTCCCAGATGCACCAAACTGCTTATAAAGGACTATTACGCCTGTCCGGACTGTTCGCTGGAATTCAAGAAGAAGCCACTGACCACGGAATTGTCGATGTTTTTTCGGGCGGCAGCCATTTTTACGCACGGCACCCAATAATTGGATTATAAGAAGCTGTTATAGGGACAATAGCGTTTGTTTTTTTTGTCACATTCACGACGACGTATTTTATCAGCCCCCCTTCCGCTCCGCGGGGGCATCGGTCTTCACCTGAACCAGAAGAGGCGCTCGTTGCCGGCCGGCGTTCCCGTCAAATCGCAGGTTCTCAACAAATTCCAAAATATAACAGGTCGTTAGCGGCAACTACGCCCCCTTTGCCCAATGCGGCACCCATAGCGACGTTATTATAGGACATTAAGGGTGCCAATGGTTTATTGGTGTATGTACAACTAACATACATATCATTTGCAATCTAAAGAACAAACGAAAAGAGTGATTGACATTTTAGAGATGTTTCACGTGAAACACGGCTCGGTGGAAGATGCGTTGCTCATTCATCACATTAGCCATAGCAATCAAAATAGCTACCGCCCTCTCGATTCGAGTAAAATCGGCAAACATGCGAAACCAAAGTTCCATGTCATCAGCAAGATATGGAACCGGGTTAGAGTTGAAGTAGTACAGCATTATTGCTGCTCTGGCTTGGCGGCCTCAAGGGGTTGCAATGTGGCACATAGTGGGCTTGAGAAGCGAATGTAACCAGTGAAGCCAGGCGATTTCCAACTTGTTGTTCCGCTCTGATAGGTGGTAATGAAAAAATAAAAGGAATTTGATGGTGTCGCCGGCTATGCCCATCTTTCACTGGCCAAGCGCATAGGCATAACCCGTATCCAGAAGCTGCCCACCTGCCACAGCAAATCCTAAATGTTGTTTCTCCGGTAGCCACGCAATCCGAGCCACGCACGATAGAGGAGAGTTGGAAAGCCACAGGGCTGCTGGGACATACAATCTTGACCCCATTGCAAAAGTTTCACGTGAAACATTTTTTTTCACAGTGGGCAATTTTGTCTGGCAACACTGGAGAGTTTACGCTACAAACACCGAAATATTTTGTGAAGACCTTAATGGTATTTGAAATAACCCGAAGCCATGGCTGGCGCAGAAAAAATTGGAATTGTTGAAGGAGCGAAATAATGACTGAAAAGATGGACAAACCCAAACATCTCGGCAGGGGGCTGGCGTCGCTTTTAGGTCCTATAACCACAAGCGAGCAGGAATCCCCCCTACCTATTCCGATAGCCGAAATAGACCATAACATCCTGTCGCATAACGACTTACGCTATTCGCTTCGAGAGATAAAGGTTGATGAAATTCAGCCAAATCCTTACCAGGTTCGTTTCATTTGGAATGAACAGGAGTTGGCGGAATTGGCGCAGTCAATCAAGGCAAACGGCGTGATTCAGCCGATTATTGTTCGGCCTATAAGTTCCGGTTACCAGCTTATTGCCGGCGAAAGGCGTTGGCGTGCGGCCAAGCTGGCGGGCCTGCAAATGGTTCCTGCGATTATCAGGCCTGTTAAGGACGATGAGATGCTCGAGCTGGCCCTGGTGGAAAATATCCATCGGGCAGACCTGAATCCCATCGAGCGAGCAAATGCATATCAAAGGTACTTAAGCACCTTATCGCTGACGCAGGCCGATGCTGCACAGCGGCTCGGAGAAGACAGGTCCGTGATAGCTAACTATTTGCGAATACTTGACTTACCATCGGAAATCAAACAAATGCTAATCGAAGGCCAGCTAACAATGGGGCACGCTCGTGCGATACTGGCGTTACCAACCGATGAATTGAGGCGAAAACTTGCTAATCGGGCGATGGCAGGGCGGTTAAGCGTAAGAGAGGTGGAACGGCTGGTTAGACAATACCTGACCGCAAATGATGCGCAAAAAGTAAAAATCAGGACAAGGCCGGCACATATACAGGACCTCGAAAGCCGGCTAAGCAAAGAACTTGGAACAAACGTGGCGATAGAGACACGCAAAAACGGAAAATGCGGAAGAATTGTTGTCGAGTTTCATTCGCTCGAAGAATTTGATAGAATTATGCAGCGTATCGGCGTAACAAGCGCCGAGGAAATTTAAAACGAACTTGAGATGTATTTGCTGCCCCGACGAGGGCCTGACGAAAGGCGTGTAATATGAAATGCCGGAATATAATGAAAGACATTGTGAATCTGATAAACTATGAAAAATCGGCAATAGCACTAAGTTTTATTTTATGTCTTTGCTTGATCGGGCCTGGCGCTTTACGGACGGCGTATGGGCAGGGGAGTTTGGTGGAGACAGTCGGAACGATGGAGATATCGCAGGAGGTTGATAATGGTGTAAATCAGTCGGCGCCGAAGAGGTCGACTAACATTCGAAAGCCGGCGAGGGACGCAAACGCCGCAGCGGAACCCAACCGTGCGCCGGCAAATGCGCCGGGTGGGCCTTATAACACTGGGACTGTTAATTCACCTGATTCGAATGAGCAAGAGCGGGCAGCGACGGGCGTTTCGATACCGTCAAAGGTCCCCGCTATGACTGCGGATACGAATGTCCCCGACGTAAACGATTTCAACACGTTCAAGCGGGAAATCGACCGTATTGATATGGAGGCACGCGGCGAAGATACCCAGTGGCTGGGAAAACCGGAGAAAAAACAGGAGCTTGCAAGGGCGATGGATGATGTGGTTGTCGCGGAATTAAGATTTCTGCGAAAAGTTGCCGCGGCCGCGAATGACACAAATACCGTAGAGGCAATAGACCTGGTATTGAAGAAGAGGCATGACCGCCTGAATAAACTGGTAACCAAACTTGAGAATGAAGCGAAGGAGGAGCGCCAACAGCAACGCGAACGCAGAGCACCCAGGACGGGTACGCAGCAGCAGACCCAGACCGAACGTCCCGTCAGGAGCACGAACCCGGTGCAGCGTGCAAAGGAAACCATTAACCAGGATCAGTAGTTTCAGGATTGCCGTTGCGGCGGGGCCGCGGATGGCTGCTGTTATTGTCGAAACAGAGGCGCGGTTATAGTTGACCTGTCGTGGAGTTGGCCGCATAATAGTCCCCTTGATTTCTGATAACGGAGATATCTGTTGAAAATTTATGACGAAGGATATGGAAACAAAATCGAGAAGCCGCGCGGCCGAGATAGCCAGCACATTTGAATGGCTTATAACGGCCTTTGCGCTGGCGTTTGTGTTTCGCGCGTTTGTGATGGAGGCGTTTCGTATCCCGACGGGCAGTATGGCCGACACGCTGCTGGGCGCGCATTACACGATG
Organism: Phycisphaerales bacterium; assembly: GCA_003170415.1. GTDB lineage: Bacteria > Planctomycetota > Phycisphaerae > Sedimentisphaerales > Anaerobacaceae > Fen-1362. Next base: position 91,550 of record PMZJ01000027.1, read on the forward strand.
CGATGCACACAGTGCGGCTACAAGTACTACTACGGACAAAATATTTATGCGCCGGCACGACTCAGGGGGCAGACCAGGCAGGAGTATTCCCGCTGTCCGAGCTGCGGGTATTATCAGATTACCGCCGGCGATATGTCGCCTTCGAGCGGCGACCGGATATTAGTGCTGAAAAGCATTTATCAGTTTGAGGAGCCGAAGCAGTGGGACGTGGTGGTTTTCAAGAATCCGCTTGACCCGTCGGAGAATTATATAAAACGGCTGGCTGGCCGGCCCGGCGAGACGGTTGAGATAATCGACGGGGACGTTTATATCAACGGGCAAATCAGCAGAAAGCCGGCGAAGGTTCAGGAAGAGTTGTGGATGCCGATTTACGACAATGATTACCAGCCGGCCCGGCCTGAGGAGCCGGCGTTTAACAGGCATACCTGGCAGCGGCCGTTCAGAAACGACGAGGGCTCGAAGTGGACTATAGCGGACGACAGCCCGACGATTTTCCGGCTTACCGGCGACCCCAACGAGAAAAATACGCTTGTTTACGATACGACGCGAGGCAATGATTTCAGGGCGACATACGCGTATGATGAGATTATGGATTACAGAGCTATGCCTTACTGCAGCGACCTGATGGTCCGCTTTTGGGTCAACTCAGGCCGGCCTGAGGGGCTTGCGGGGGCGTCGTTGAGCAAATACGGGATACAATACACAGGCCGGGTTGATTTTAGAGGACAAATGACAATATCCCGGCTTGCGGACGGCAATGAGCAGGTGCTGGCGACTAAAACGATTGGCCCGTTGGCGGTTGGCAGCCAAAGGATGTTCAGGTTTGCCAATGTTGACCACGAACTGGTGCTGGAATTTGGCGACGAGAAGCTGACCAAAGACCTTGGCCGGGGGCCGAATGACGCAGGGGCCAGGAATACGGGTATCGAGCCGGAGGCGAGGATTTTCGGCGCGGGAGAAATCACGGTTTCGCACCTGGCGTTGTTCAGGGACATTCACTATACCGGCAGAAATCCGAACACCAACGAGCCGGGCAGGGCTACCGAGGGCAATCCGCTGACGCTCAAAGCGGACCAGTTCTTTATGCTGGGAGATAACAGCCCTCGCAGCGAAGACGGCAGATGGTGGGCACGGCCGGGTAAGGGAAACAACGGTAAAGTGTATGCCGAGGGTATCGTCCCTCGCGAATATCTCATAGGCAAGGCCTTGTTCGTATATTGGCCCGCCGGCTTCAAACCTTTCCCGAAATTCCCCCTGTCGATTGTTCCAAACGTCGGCGAAATCCGCTTCATTTACGGCGGCTCAGATAAGACCATGTAGCGTTCCTTCGATTGCCAGGAAGGAAACAATCGATGTTAATCCTGTAGTGATGGGCTGTATATTATGAAAAAATCAATAAGACACGAATTGTTCGAGCGTTGTCCGAAAAATCCCATACTCACTGTCGAGGACTGGCCATATCCCGCCAACGCGGTTTTTAACGCTGCTGCCGCAATCGTGGACGGCGAAACGCTTCTTCTGGTTCGGGTGGAGGATTTTCGCGGCGCTTCTCATTTGACCGTTGCCAGGAGCAAAGACGGTATAAGCAATTGGCGAATCGACGAACAGCCGACGTTTGCGCCGAGTCCCGCGCATCCCGAGGAAGTTTGGGGTATAGAGGACCCTCGGATAACCTGGCTCGATGAGCTGAAGGAATGGGCGATTACATACACCGCGTTTTCATCGGGCGGGCCTTTGGTGTCACTGGCCACTACGAAGGATTTTAAAAAGTTCTCGCGGTTAGGCCCCGTGATGCCGCCGGAAGACAAGGACGCCGCGATTTTCCCTGTAAAAATCAACGGCCTGTGGGCGATGCTGCATCGGCCCGTCGTCGGCTTCCCGCACATAGAGGGACATATCTGGTTGTCGTTTTCGCCAAACCTCAAACACTGGGGCGAGCATCACATTCTGCTTCGCGCCAGGCAGGGGAGCTGGTGGGACGCGAGCAAGATAGGTCTTTCAGCGCCGCCGATACAGACAAAGCACGGCTGGTTGATTTTGTATCACGGGGTTCGGACGACGGCATCCGGCTCAATATATCGGCTTGGGCTTGCGCTGCTTGATTTGGAAAAGCCGGTGAAGGTTTTGCGACGGTCCGACGAATGGGTATTTGGGCCCAAGGCATCGTATGAGCGTGAGGGCGACGTGGATGACGTAGTTTTCCCCTGCGGCTGGACGGCGCAAGACGGAACGGTTTATATGTATTATGGTGCGGCGGATTCCTGCATCGCCCTTGCCACGGCAAAATTAAAAGACCTTATCGATTACGTTCTCGCCTGTCCCGGTTAGAAGCCGGGCGGGGACGATTGGCTTTTGGTGAACTTGCCTAACGGGAAAAAGAATTTCGTTTGGCCTATTTGAGCGGAGAGCGTCTGGACGCCAAAGACGCGTTCGATTCGCTCGGTTGTGAGGATTTCCTGAGTTGTGCCGAAGTCGTAACTGCCGTCGGCAGAGAGCAGCAGAATCATATCGCTGTATTGTGCGGCTAAATTGATATCGTGCGTTACCGACACAATCGTCTTTTGTTTTTCTATTTGCATTTTTTTCAGCAGGTCATAAATACCTACCTGGTGTTTCATATCGAGAAAGCTCGTCGGCTCATCGAGAAGCAGCATTGGCGTCTGCTGCGCAAGTGCGCGGGCGATGAAAATTTGCTGGCGTTCGCCGCCGCTAAGATGCCCCAGGGGCCTGTCGGCGAATCGCGTGGTATCAGTCATTTCGAGCGCCTCGGCTACAGCTTTTCTGTCGGCATCGGTCTCGAACGCAAGCGCACCCAAATAGGGCGTTCTGGCCATTGAAACAACCTGTGCCGCGGAAAACTCGAAGACCGGGACAAATTCCTGACGCACGACGGCTATTTTTTTGGCGAGCCGCCTGACGGAATACGAGTTTATCGGTTTCGAGTCGATTTCGATTGAGCCGGAGGCGGGCTTTAAAAGGCCTGAGAGTAAATTCAGAAGCGTTGTCTTGCCCGCGCCATTGGGGCCTGCGATTGACAAAAATGTGCCGGCGGAGATTTCAAAGCTGAGGTTCTTTAGTATCTGGGCTTGTGGCCCATAAGAAAAACCAAGATTTTCGACTTGTATGCAAATGCTCATCGCAGAGTCCCCACTTTCTTGCTGTATCTGGAAAGCAGGACCAAGAATACCGGTCCGCCGATGATGGCGGTTATTACGCCCACCGGAAGCTGAGCCGGCGAGATTATAGTGCGAGCGATTGTGTCGCAGATGACGACAAAAGCTGCGCCAAGTAATGCGCTTGTTGGTAATAGCTGACGGTGGTCGGGGCCGAAAATAAGACGAACCGAATGCGGGACGACTAATCCCACGAAGCCAACCAGTCCGCTCAGGCCGACAGCGACGGCGGTGATGAAAGACGCGAGGGCGAATGCGACCAAAGTAATCTTGCGAGGATTGACGCCTAATGATTGCGCCTCACCGGCACCGAATGCCAGGACGTTTAGTTTTTGGCTGATTGTGAATAATCCCGCGATGCCGGCGATTATGAATATCGCGCTGGCGAGCAGTGTTGGAAAATCTTTTTCGCCGATACTGCCCATAAGCCACATAATCGTGGAGCGCAATTGTTCGCTATCTATCAGGGAGGTCATCAACATTATCACCGCGGAGAAAAACGCGTTGATGACCACACCCGCCAAAAGCAAACTGGTTACCGTTGAACCGCCTGCCAAATGTCCCGTGAACCAGACCAGCCAGACGGTGCCGATAGCGAACAAAAACGCCATCCCGGCCATTGGTGAGCCGCCCAGGAACGACCAGCTTACCCCGGCAAGCGCAGCCGTCATCACGCCCAAAGCCGCGCCGCTTGATATGCCGAGGATATATGGTTCTGCGAGCGGGTTGCGTAAGATTGCCTGAAGGGCGACTCCGCTCGCGGCTAATGCCGCCCCGACAAGCGCAGCGAGAATTATTCGCGGGATGCGAACACGGACGAATATATCATAATCGGTATTCTGGCCCGGCTTGTCGCCAGGCCCGGCGAAAACCGCAGACAGCGATATTTTTTGTGTCCCCACAAGCGAACATACAAACATCACAATGACGAGCGCCGCTAAGCACAGGACGATTTTGGTAATCAAACTTCTTGGCGTCAGCAGGTCAGTCATTTGTGCGTTTGGTCTCCCGGTTCAAGTTCTTTGGCTGCGAGAATAATTCCGGGTGCAGCAGCTTTGCGACGGCCTTTACGCCCTCCGGCAGGCGAGGCCCCAGCCGAAGCACAGTGTCGGCTTCTATGACGTAAACTTTTTTATCTTTCACCGCCGGCAGATTAGCATATCTGCTCCAGAATTTCTCGGCGGCCTCCTGCTGTTTTGTAATATCCTCTGTCCCCATCGCCGATTGGATTATTACCTCGGCGCCGCAGGTCAGGATTGTTTCTGTTCCGACGGATGGATACTGGTCGCCGGTTGGTTCAATGACGTTTTGTCCGCCCGCCAAATCTATTATCTCATTTACGAATGTTTTTACGCCCACGACCCGCATCGGCTCGGTCTGCACTGCCCAGAGGACTTTGACCTTTTTTGCGGTGGATGCTTTAATACGGATTTGGTCGAGTTCGCTTTTTATTTTAGCGGCAAGCGTTTCGGCTTTATCCGGGCAGCCGGCGCCTTGGCCGATGCTTAAGATGGTATTGTAAAGCTCTTCAATTGATTCCACCCGCAGAGAAAGGACGTTTATGCCCGACCTTTTGAGCGTTTCCGCGACCTCTTTGTGCTGAAGGAACGACTCGCATACGACTAAATCGGGTTTGGCGGCAATAATCGTTTCGGTATTGGGCTGCCAGAATGTCCCCATCTTTGGTTTTTGTTTTGCTTCGGCTGGCCAGTCGCTGTCGCTTGAAACACCGACAACTTTGTCGCCAAGTCCGAGAGCAAAAACAATTTCGGTGAGATTTGGCGACAGTGAAACTATTCTCTGCGGCGGGCTGGCGGCAGCGCCGCAAAAAACAGCAATTAATAATAGCGCTGATATATTTTTCATACTTATGTTCTCTTGAACTGTTTTTCGAGGTCAGCCACGGTAAATTTAATTATGGTGGGTCTGCCGTGGGGACAATGGCTCGATTGTTCGACCGTTTCTTTGTCGGCGATAAGCTGCTCAATCTCGCCGTCGGTCAGTTTTTGTCCCGCTTTGATTGCCGCCTTGCACGCCGCCATATGCAAAACCTCATCGAATAAGCTGTCCGCATCGAGCGTCGAGGTCTTTTCCGTGAGCATATCAATTGCGTCCCGGAGAAAATCCGCCGGCTCGGCCTTTGCCAAAAGCACGGGAAACGCCTGAATGGCAATGGTCTTAGGCCCAAATGGGACAAGCTCAATTCCCAGTTTTTCAAAAAGCTGCGAATTGTTTTCGAGCGTATCCGATTGTTCTTTGGTCAGTTGAAAACTTTCCGGCACTAAAAGTTTTTGCGATTCGAGCGGGCTGTTATGAACGCGCCTTTTCAAATGCTCATACATAATCCGTTCGTGCAATGCGTGCTGGTCGATAATACAAAAACCATCTTCGTTTTCAGCGATAATGAAGCAGTCGTGAATCTGCAGGAATTTCGATGCCCGATTCTCAATACTCGGTTCTCGATATTCATTAATGTGTTGAATGCCAGAAGGGCGCCCATCAGGTGTAAAATCCAGTTGTCGCTGACCTGCGGGTCGGTGCCTTTTGAAAAATTCCTCCATCGCCTCCGCGATTCGACCATCGCGTCGCATAGGCGGGGCGGACTGCTGCGGGACGCTCGCGAGGGTATCAAGGTCGGTAGCCAGAAGTTTTTCGCGGATACAGGCGAGAATCTGCGAATGAACAAGATTGGCGTTATAGAACCGCACCTCGATTTTTGTCGGGTGGACGTTGGCGTCGTAATCCTCGTAAGGCATCCTGATAAATATAAATGCGGCGGGGAATCTGCTGGGGTCGATTGCTCCGCGATACGCCTCTTTGATTGCGTGCGATATGAATTTGTCGCGTATGAATCTGCCGTTGAGGAATATGTATTGCAGCCGGTTGCTGGTGGTTGCGATTGCTGGTTTGCCTAAAAGGGCGGCTATGTGCAGGCCCTTTTCATCGCTTTCGGTTTCGAGAAGATTTTCCGCTACCTCCTGCGAGAATAATTCTGCAATTCTCATTCGGAGACCTTGTCCGGCTAAGAGCCGGTATTGCTCTTTGCCGTTGTGCGTCAGGGCAAGCTCGATAGTGGTATTAGCAAGAGCTATCCTGATGAACTGCTCGACGATGTGAGTCATCTCGGTATTCGCGCTTTTGAGAAATTTTCTTCTGGCGGGCAATTTATAAAAAATGTCCCTGACCTGAATGGTCGTGCCAACGTCTGCGCTGCAGGGTACAAGGCCCGCTTTGTCGCCGCAGTCGATTTCGACACAGTTGCCCGAAAGCTCGTCCATTCTCCTGCTGACGGCTTTCACCTGGGCAATTGAGGCAATACTGGCAAGGGCTTCACCGCGAAAACCCAGCGTTGATATCGCCCGCAGGTCGTCGCTTGTTTTTATTTTGCTCGTGGCGTGTGGTTCGAATGCGCTGGCGAGGTCTTCGGCGTCCATTCCGCTGCCGTTATCGGTTACAGAGATGAGTTTTCTGCCGCCATCCTCCACGGCGACCGTGATTTTTGTCGCGCCGGCGTCGATGCTGTTCTCGACCAATTCCTTGACCACGCTGGCGGGCCTCTCGATTACCTCGCCGGCGGCAATCATATTCACCATATTCTGGTCAAGAACTACTATCCGGCCCATTTTTCTCCCACCCACAATATAGCGTGTAGCGTGTAGCGTTTAGCGGATACTTTTTCCGCCCTTTCTGCACGCTATCCGCTATTTTTCCAGCAAGCTTCTTCCGGTCATTTCTTCCGGCTTAGGCAGCCCCATCATATCAAGCAGCGTCGGCCCAATGTCGGCAAGAATGCCGACGGAACGAAGCTTTCTGCCCTTGTATCGCTCATCAAAAACAATCAGCGGCACATCGCCGACGGTATGCGCGGTGTGCGGCTTGTCGGGGGTGCCGTCTATCATTTTCTCGAAGTTGCCGTGGTCGGCGGTTACTATGGCCGCGCCGCCCATTTGTTTTACCTTGGCTAAAATTTTGCCCACGCAGGCATCAACCGTTTCGGCCGCCTTAATCGCCGCTTCGAGGATGCCCGTGTGGCCGACCATATCGGGGTTCGCAAAATTGATTACCATCACGTCATACTGGTTTGTGTCTAACCGCTGGAGAACAACGTCGCAGACCTCATACGCGCTCATCTCCGGCTTCAAATCGTAAGTCCGCACTCTTGGCGACGGGACAATCTGCCTGTCCTCGCCGGGGAATGGCTTTTCGGTGTAGTCGTTGAAGAAGAACGTTACATGTGCGTATTTCTCAGTTTCCGCACAGCGGAACTCCTTAAGTCCCAGCGAGCCCCAATATTCGGCTAAGATGTTTTTCATTTTAGGCGGTTTAAGAAATGCCACCGGCGCTGGAATCGTCGCGTCGTATTCGGTCATACAGACGAAATAAATATCCGGCTTTGTGTTTCGCGGGAATTCCTTGAAGTCGGGCATAACGAACGCCCTGGTGATTTCGCGTGTTCTGTCGCCGCGGAAGTTGAAGAACACCGCGCCGTCGCCGTCGGCTATCGTCCCTATCGGTTCGTTATCTTCATTAACGATTGACGTCGGCTCAATGAATTCATCGGTTACCTGTTTTGCGTAGCTATTGGCTATGGCCTCGGCGGCGTTTTTGGCCTTGAGTCCCTTGCCTACCCGCAGACACTCGTAGGCCTTCTGGACACGGTCCCATCGGCTGTCGCGGTCCATCGCGTAAAATCTGCCCATCACCGAAGCGATTTTACCCACGCCGATTTGGGCTGCCTTTTTCTCTATTCTTTCGATGTAGCCGGCGCCGCTGTCTGGCGGTGAATCCCGGCCGTCGGTAAACGCGTGAATGAATACGTCCTTGAGGTCGTTTCTTTTGGCAAGCTCCAGCAAGCCGTACAAATGGTCAAGCAGCGAATGAACGCCTATATTGCTGCACAGGCCCATAAAATGTATTCTGCCCTTGTGTTCTTTTACAAATTTGACGCAGTTTGCGAATTGTTCGTTTTTGAAAAACGACCCGTCGCGGATGGCGTGGCTCAGCCGGACGGATTCCTGCGGAACTATCCTGCCCGCCCCGATATTCTGATGGCCGACTTCGCTGTTGCCCATTGTCCCGTCGGGCAGCCCCACGTATTCACCATAGGTATGGATGAGGGTGTTGGGGTATTCACTCATCAGCATTTTATCGGTGGGGACCTTCGCGCATTTTACGGAGTTATAAGCGTCCTCTTTGGGATTGGGGTTGTAGCCCCAGCCGTCACGGATAATCAGCACAAATGGTTTGCGTTCCAAAACCGCTTTTTTTGCCATAAAATTAAGACCTTTCCAGTGGTGAGCTCATCGAACCAGTCGAACCACAACCGATAACTATATTGAAGCAGCCCAACATGATAGAACCTAATGACCGAAAAGTCAAACAATTGCGCCAGCAAGAACGTTGGCGGGCATCCTGCCAGCACTGAGCTTGTCGAACCAGTCGGAGGGCCCCGCATGGCAGAAGACAGAAGGTCGTTTTGTCCCGCCAAGGTGACTGGCGGGGAAAGGTTGGTTTTTAAGCGAAAAATCGCATTTAGGTGCATTTGTCCGTAAAAAGCAAGTTTTGCTGTTGTATGTAGTATATATACTACATACAATAGGTAACTTTGTACTTTTCGCAAGTATAGTGCCTTTTCTACGCTTTAAAAGCTGTTTTGGTTGTAATGTGCCATTATTTATTTATGAGCTATATGTGCAGTATATATACTGCACATATAGCTGTGTAGCAATAGTGCTTAGGACTTCAAAATGCGGGATTTATCTGTGGCTTAAGCAGAATTTACTTGAGATAACCGCTAAATTAAAGTTTTTGATTGACAAAGAACACCATCTAATGTAGTATATATACTACATTAGAACCTTAATTTTTTAGTAAGTTTACGACGATTGTATTCGAGAAAAATTGTAAGCAACACAAAAGGAGCAAAATCCGTAAAGTAAACATAGATAATGAAACGACTCATATCTTATGGCAACCAGAATCCAAATAGCCAAACAGGACATTGTTAAACATTTCGACAATTACCCCAAAAAGGTCTTTGATAAAGCAGAAGTTAGCGATATTTACAAAAAGAATAGAGATTTTTGGCGTCTGGCGCAGTCTATGTCTATGGGGAAGTTCATCGACTTCCTTGTTAAGAATAGCAAGTTGAAAGTTGCTAAGTTTAAATTTCCCGGCCGGTCAATAATCAAATATACCTGGAGTGAGGTTTCCCTGTATCAGATTTTGGTGAATCTCCGCCCCAAGTGTTACTTCACCCACTATACAGCAATGTATTTTCATGAGCTTACCGAGCAGATTCCAAAAGTAATATATGTGAACGTGGAACAAACCCCCAAACCCAAAAGTGCGTCTCTACTCGAACAATCACGAATAGACAATGCTTTCAAAGGACCGGCTCGTATATCCAGTAATATCACAGAGTATGCCGGCTACGAGATACGCCTCCTCAACGGGATGTTCACAGGCAATAACGGCGTAATAGAAATGCCCGGCCCGGAAGGGGAGGCACTCCAAGTCACTGACGTGGAACGCACACTGATAGACATAACCGTCAGGCCTGAATACGCAGGCGGTGTGTTTGAGGTTTTAAAAGCATTCAGAAATGCCCACCAAAAGGTTTCGGTGAATCGTTTGGCTGCGATGCTGAGAAAAATTAATTATACATACCCATATCATCAAGCAATAGGATTCTATATGGACAAAGCAGGCGTTTATTCGTCTTCACAAATAGAGCTGCTTCAGAAATTTGATGTTTCTTTTGATTTTTATTTAGCGCATCAACTTGACAGTCCACACTATTCAGCCAAGTGGCGATTATACTTGCCCGAGGGGCTTCAATAAACGATCTCCCAGTTCAGCAACATAGTCAAAATAGAAATCGAAATCACGGATTTTTACCCCCGGCCTGATAGTTTGCTGAACAATTGGAAAATCCGCTCTATGCTGCTCCTTATAATCTCGAATTTTCCCGATGAGCGACAGTGGCACTTCTTTAGCGGAAAATATATTCTTACACAACTGAATGTTTTCAGGACTCATTAAATCAACACCCAAAGCATTAATAATCGTATAGATATCAAAGAAATCTCTTGCCCGTCCTTCGTGGTGAGATTTTCCGATCTGGTCAGCATACTCCTTGGTTTGCTGGCAAATTGCCCGAAGTTTTTCGAAAGCAATCATCGCGGGCGTGTAAACATAAATAGCATAACCTTTGATTTCCCGTTGAGTTTTGCCGAGGCAGAATTCAAACTTGCTGATGTCAATAGTGAATTTTCTTTTGTTGTTGGGTCCAACAATTTCAGCATTACGCCGCAAATCTGCGATATTACCTGCTCTCTGTTGATATTCCTCGCTCGGGACTATCTTAAACGCAAGCTCATAACCACCCCACCATTCCGGCATGTCGGCTCCGGCAATTTCCGGCTTTGGGACTAATGTCACATCAAATGCCTCATAACCATTTTCACTAAAAACCTTCTTCAAGTTCTTTTCTATCTTCTGGCGAACGTCATCGAGTTGTTCGCCATCAAAATCTTTATCAATTGAGAAATCCAAGTCGATCGACGCACGAGAAGTGATATTATATATGAGATTGAGGGCATTGCCGCCCTTCAAGACGAATATTTCCATGAGTTCATCATCGGAAACCATTGCCATCAGGGCCAATTGCTTAATTTTTTCAATGTTATCAGCCATTACAAATGTTCCTCAAATCTCACATACTTCTTCCCACGGGGTACTACGAAGAAAATTGTAGTCAAGAATAAAGGTCGATGCAAATGGTAAATGATGCGAGATTAAAACCCTGCCATACACCCCGTCACACGCCTTCGGCGGGGGGAATAAGAATTTATGATTTGAGAGAATCGGCCGCAAAGCACATCAGGCACCCCTCGTTTTTAGCGTGAAAACGAACTTGCCCTTCAACCCCTACACACAAAAAGGTGGGGGCAACAAGGGGCAAGTAGGGGCAACTAAAAAAATACTTATGCTGCTATAAGAAAAATTTGCGTAATTTTAAGAGGCCGCGAACATCGAATTTCCAACCCGCCGGCGGCTAAGCCGTCGCTTTACAGTTGTTTGCATAACTGTTAACATAACAGGGATTTATGAAACCAATTTTGTTCGGAGCAGATTATGAGCGGACAGTCGGCTGAAGTATCCGTGGTAGTGCCCTTGTTGAACGAGCAGGACAACATAAGGCCATTATATAACCAGCTAACGCAGGCGCTTAGTAACAAGTATAAGTACGAGTTGGTTTTCATAGACGACGGCAGCACGGACGACAGCTTCAGGATATTATCTGAGCTGCACAAAGCCGACGACAAAGTCAAGGTTATCCGCTTCCGGAAGAACTTTGGCCAGACGGCTGCGCTCAGCGCCGGCTTTGCCAATTCGCAGGGGCAGATAGTCATCGCCATCGATGCCGACCTGCAGAACGACCCCGCTGATATACCCAAAATGATAGAGCAACTGCACAAGGGTTATGACGTGGTCAGCGGCTGGCGCAAAAAAAGGCACGACAATGCCATTACCCGTTTGATACCGTCGATGACCGCCAACTGGTTTATCGCGAAGATTACCGGGGTGAAACTGCACGATTTCGGCTGCACATTGAAGGCGTACCGACGCGAGGTCCTGGCGGAGACGAGGTTATATGGCGAAATGCACAGGTTTATACCGGTGCTGGCGAGCTGGAGCGGGGCGAACATCTGCGAAATGGTGGTCAACCACAGGCCCAGGACCGCCGGGGTCGCCAAATACGGACTGGGACGAACCTGGAAGGTGATGCTCGACCTGATTACCGTCAAATTCCTCGGCTCATTTTCGACCAAGCCCATTTACATATTCGGAGGACTGGGATTTGCAAGCGCACTGGGAGCAATACTTATGGTTTTGATTATGTTTTATCAGAAGTTCTCGGCCCAACAGCTTCCGATGAACAGGAATCCGCTGCTGATTTTGTCGGCGGTCCTCATTATGTCAACGGTACAGTTTATCCTGATGGGTCTGCTGGCGGAACTGCTGGTTCGGACGTATCACGAGAGCCAGAATCGGCCAACATACGTGATTCGCGAAATCCTCGGTTCTTCCGCCGGAGACGGCAAATGACCACGGCCTCTGCGAAGGGTATGCCGATGCGGAAAGGCAAAAAATCGGCCGTGACCGCGGGCAAAAACAATGCGGATACTGCTGCGATTATTCTCATTGTGATTCTGGCGGGCATTCCCTTTGTTCTTGGGCGGTATTTTGAGTTCAACTATCCGGACCCATTCGACAGCGCCTCCAATGTTTATTCTGCGCAACATATCCTCAATGGCGCGAGAATCGGGATTGAGGAAAATCCCAGCGCCGCGCTGGGGACGCTGCTGGTCAACATGCTCGGAGTCCGGCTGTTTGGGTTCAGTGAATTCGGGCCGAAGCTGATTCAGGCGATTATGCAGGCGGTCGCCCTTGTTTTGATGTTTGTCGCGATGCGGAAGATATTCGGCAAGCTGCCGGCGGCCGTGGGGGTAATCGTTGCCGCGATTTATACGTCATCGCCGCTTATCGCCAAGTTCGGCAACGTCAAAGAGCAGTATATGATAGCGTGTATGGTGATGGCGATAAGTTTGCTGATTATGCGGCAATTGGGCGGGAAGTGGTGGCTTGGTTTCCTGGCCGGCGCAATCGTCGCGTGGGCGCCGCTTTTTAAGGAGACCGGCGCATCGGCAATCGGGGCGATGGGGCTTTTTGTGATTGTCCAGCCGATATTTAAACACAGAACCTGGAAGCAGACCGGCGTTGATATTGTGCTGCTGCTGGCAGGGGCGGCAGTGTCAATGGCGCCCTTATATATCTGGATAATCGGCTGGAAAGTGCAGATGTCTTTGCCGTATTCGTTCGTATGGAATACGATTTCAGGATTATTCCCTGCTCCTGCCGTGGCAACTCCACAGGGGGCTTCTTACGTCTCCGGCATAAGAAACGTAATGCCGTTTTCTGAGCAGTGGCCTAAGGTTTTGCGATTCTACCTTGCCCTGTGCCTGCCGGTCTCATTGGCGCTTGGCGCTATCATATCAGGACTCGTAAAAATGATTCTGGGTTTGCGTCAAAGGTCACAGTCGTCGTCCGCCGGAACGGATTACGACCGTTTTCTGCTGCTGCTTGCCGTCTGGTGGCTGCTTGATATGGCCTTTGTCTGGATAAGCCCGGCTTCGTACGAGCAGTATTATCTTCCGCTGACGGTATCGGGCGCAATGACGGGCGGCTATCTTGTAGCTGTTTATCGCGACAAATTAGCCGGAGCTGTATTCAAAACTAAATGGGTCATTACCGGCATCGTTGGTTTTGTCCTGATGGTGGTTATGTCCTGGCACATATTTTTCGGCCTGCCGAAAAGCCCGTATTCGGGAATGACGTACCCGCAAAAGCGAAACGGGTATGTTCAGCGGTGGCAGGACGTATCACAGCGACGCAGTTTTGGAGCCAAGGGTTACTGGGAGCAGGCGGGCGAATACGTACGCAGCCGAACTCAGCCGACGGACAAAATATACGTTTGGGGCTGGGTTCCGGGAGTATATCTTTCGGCGCAAAGATTCAGCAGTTCGCCGGTTGCCTTTGAGAGCGAGATGCACACAAGGCCGCCTCAACAACTCGAGCAGGTGGTTGATGGTCTTCTCAGCGCGTTTGGCAAGGAGATGCCCAAATATATCGTTGATAGCCGCAAGCAGCATTTGCCGCTGGACAGGTTCAAATTTGAACTATGGCCAATCGTGGGTTATTCTGCCCAGGGACAGCCGCAGTTTTTGCCGCCAGACCCGCAGACGGTGGCGATGTTCGAACAAAAATGGGGCGAGATGACCCGGGAAAGGTTTGGCGACGACGAGGCCCGTAGATTTGAAATTATGGGCAAATTCAGAAAGTTCATAAGAGAACATTACGAGATTGAGCAGATATTCGGCGACGAAATCGTTTTCAAATTGAAATCTTGAATAGCATCCTCTGTCGGACGATAAAACCTCATAGGAAAACCGTGGCTAAGAAAAGAGATAAAAAGCCCAAAACTGTCCCGGATACCAGCCGGAATACTTTGATGACGACCGCAGCCGAAAAGCGGTTGGATATTCTGACGGGCGTGGTGCTGTTCGCTTTCGGAGCGTATCATTCGATTCTTTATTTCGGGCACGCGGCGATTCCCAATTCGGATTTCCCCGACTTCTTTCGGGAAGGCAGGAACTTGCTGTCGTTGCATCTGCCGTACAGCTTCAAGCATACCCCCGTGCTGGGCCTGCTGCAGAATTTTCTTTATCCGTTTGCCTGGGGATCTTCGCGTGAGCTTACCGCCGGCTGGCTGCTGAACGCGATACTGCATCCCCTCACGGTTGTCTTGTTCTGGCTTGTCGGGAAAAAGATTATCGGCAGGGCTGCCGTATGGTTTGCGATAATAGCGTCAATCAATCCCTGGACGATTTATTCCCTTATTGACCCGGTAGTTGAAACGCCGTTTTTGTTTTTCATTCTTTTGAGCATATACCTGATTTTCCGCCGTTCCCGCTGGGCGTATCTGGCGGCTTCGATTACTTCTATGATTCGCTATGAAGGGGCGGCTTTGATTGCCGCCGCGTTTGTGGCGGATATAATTAATAGAGAAGACAAGCGCGATGTCGCAAAAGCATTCATCTTTTCGGCGATTGCCGCCGTCCCTTTGATGTTTTGGCTGACGCTTACCGTTATGAACTGGCGGACGGAATCGGGCACGACTCATTATTTCAACGTTTTATTTTCCAAGGATTATTCGAAAACCTTTGCCGAGGGACAGGGCAAACGCGGGATTGGTCTTCATTTACAGCTTCTCTGGCAGGTGGCGTTCCAGCCCCTTCTTATTCCTTATCCCGGCGCAAGCGAGGATTTTTCGGAAACTATTTTGAAGCTCGGTAAGGCCGTGGTGGTAATCGGTTTTGTTCTGGGATGCGTTGTTGCCGCCTTCAGACGGCGGTGGGAAATGCTGGTACTGCTTTTATTTTTAGTGCCATATTTTATATTGCACGCTTATTACCCATATCCGCTGCCGCGGTTTCACTCAACGGTCTTCTGGATACCGTTGCTCGTTGCGTGGTTCGGGCTGCAAAGCGCAGGTGGTTTTTTGGCGCAAAAAGCCCGGCTTCCGTGGCAGGCGACATTGGTGCTCAAGTTAGGCGTGGCTGTGGCCGCGGGCGTGTGGTTTGTCGATTTCGCCCGGAATTTCGGCTACGCATCGAGCATTAGTCCGACCTCGGCATCTATGCCCTATGTCGCGATGCTTGTGACGGCAATAATTATCGCGGCCGGAATGCTTGTTGAACGCCCCATACCTGTGTCCCGGCATTTATGCGTGGTTTCGATGCTGTGTCTGGTTATTGCGTCAAACCAGTTTATCCTGACTAGGATTGTTGGCGACGGAAAGCGGGAGATTGAGTTCAAAATGCTGGGTGAGTGGTTTGCGGCCAACGGCAAACCGGGTGAAAAACTGGCCGTCTATCAGAATGATACGCAACTGTTCGCGGGGAAAAATGCGCCCAATGTTGTGGGGTTTCCCAAGGCAGGCAGCCCCGAGGAGCTTGTGGAAAAGCTTCGCCAGGAGGGAGTAACGTATGTTGTTTGGGCCACCAGAGAAGGTATAGGCCAGCGACACAATGATTATACCTTTTTGGGACTGGACAAAAATCTCGCATTGCTCAGCCAGCCGCGTAGTATCGGGCCTTTCCAATTCGTCAGGCAAATCGGCTCAGAGAGAGGATACGTGAACGTCTTTCGCCTGGAAAACGCGGATAAATAACGATTGTAGTGATGTGTGAAATTATTACGGTGTGTTTATGAGCGAATTGGCAGGCAAAATTTCCGAACCAGTCATGTCGGATAATGATACGCTGCTTAAATGGCGCAGACGCAACAGCTATTACTATGGCTGGCTTGACAGGATATACAAATTCGTCGTCCGACCAAACAGCAGGGTCCTGCACATCGGCTGCGAGTGCGGCGACCTTCTGGCGGCGGTGCAGCCGGCATACGGCGTGGGCGTTGACAGCAATGAAGCAGCAATCTCGCTGGCAAAAAAACGGTTCCCGCATTTGAATTTCATAGTCGCCGACCCGCACGAGCTGCAACTCAATGAGAAATTCGATTATGTCCTGATATGCAATTCGCTGGGTGACTGGCAGGATATTCAGCGCGTGTTGGAACGGATTCATCCGCTTACCGACGACCATACGAGGATTGTCGTTACATATTACAATTACCTCTGGGAGTGGGTCTTGCGGCTGGGTTCCTCGCTGGGCGTTCGCAGGCCGCGTCGGCACCAGAACTGGCTGCCGCCCCAGGACATCGCGAATCTGCTTAATCTCGGCAATTTTGACGTCATTCGCACGGATTCCTTTGTCCTGCTCCCAAAGGGTATCTGGCTTATTAGTGCGTTGTTCAATTATATTCTTTCGCTGTTGCCAGGCTTCCGCGTTTTCAACATGGTCAATCTGATTATAGCAAGGCGTTCCGTGAAGTCCGGGCAGGACAAGGATTTATCGGTATCGGTGATAGTGCCCTGCAGAAACGAGCGGGGCAACATCGAGGACGCCATAAAACGCATACCCGATATGGGCAGAGAAACCGAGATAATCTTCGTGGATGGCTCCAGCACTGACGGCACAGCCGAGGAGATAGAAAACCAAATCAAGAAACGCCCAGAGCGCAAAATCCGGCTGATACATCAGGGAAACGGCATCGGTAAAGGCGACGCGGTCAGGAAGGGTTTTGCGGCCGCGACCGGGGACGTGCTGGTAATCCAGGACGCGGACCTTACCGCTCCGCCTGAGGATTTGCCGAAATTTTTTGCGGCTCTCCGTGACGGCAAAGGAGAATACATCAACGGTTCCCGGCTTGTATATCCGATGGAAAAAGAGGCGATGCGGTTTTTGAATCTGCTGGCCAATAAATTTTTCGGGGCGTTGTTTTCCTGGCTTCTGGGCCAGCGGTTCAGGGACACCCTGTGCGGGACAAAGATGATTCGCAAAAGCGATTACGAAATAATCGCTGCCAACAGGTCGTATTTTGGCGACTTTGACCCATTTGGCGATTTCGACCTCATATTCGGTGCCATCAAACAAAACCTCAAGGTAATTGAGGTGCCGGTGGGATATCGCGCAAGAACCTACGGCGAAACCAATATAAGCAGGTTCAGGCACGGGTGGCTTTTGCTGAAAATGAGCTGGATAGCGTTCAAGAAAATCAAATGGTTAGGACGGGAGTAATGAAAAACTCAAAAGGCAAAACCATGCCTCTGCATAACGCGGCCGGGGAGCAAGACCGCCGATTGCGCCTGGCGAGAATCGCGCTGCCTGCAGTGGTTTTCCTGTGGCCGTTGGTGTATCTGTTCCGCCTCGTTGTCCCGATAAACGGGGAATATACAGCCATCGGTAACGATTTTATTTCGCTGTACTACAGGTATAAAATCTATTTGCTTGCCAATCTTGCCGAGTTTCGTTTCCCGCTCTGGTCTCCATCTGAAGCGGCGGGCTTCCCGTTTTATACCAATCCGTTTGCCCAGGTGTTCTATCCCCTCAATTTACTTCTCGTGGCCTGGTATAAGATATTAGGCGGCTACAGCTCGCTTGACCACCAGCTTTTTACGGTCCTCGGCATCTCGATATTTGCACTCGGCCTTTTTATGTGGCTCAAAACCATCAATAAAAACGTCACGGCTGTGCTTTTCGCTACCCTGATAATGTCCGTAAGTTTCAAAGTTACGGAAATTATCAGGTTCCCGAACGCTGTGCATACCGCTGCCTGGTATCCCTGGGTGCTTTATGCAATGACAAAAATCATACAAAGCCAGTCGTTGAAAAAGGCGATTTGGCATGGTTTTCTGCTGGCCTTTTCAATTATATGTATATGCACGGGTGGGTACCCGTATTTTTCTTATTACAGTATATTCCTGTTCACGCCGTATCTGCTGGTAATTCTTATTAGACCCCTGCGTATTCGATTTATCGACGCGGGGCCGGTAAACTGGAAACGCTCCTTGCCGACCCTGGTTTTAGCCGGGGTCGCAGCCGTTGTTATATGCAGTCCATACATACTCGCGGTTAAATCGCTTATGCCGCTGGTCACGGACCGCAACGGAACGGACTTTGCCTTTTCCACGGAACACGTATTCAACCTCAAAGATACGGCCGGGTCGCTGGTGTACCCGCCCGATGCATCGACCGAAGGATGGTATTTCTTCAGCATAACGGCCTTACTGATTATTCTGATGTATCTGTTCTCGAGAAATAGAAAGATTCAAAATTCAGGTCAAAATAAAAACGACCTCAATTGCGCATCAGCCGGCGGAGCCGCAATCAAGCTTTTCCTTTTCGCCTGGATTGCGACCATAACTTACATCAGTTATGGCCGCAGTTCATACCTGTTTATGTTTCTGTGGAAATTTTTGCCGGGCTTTTCATCTCTGCGTATCTGGGGTCGGATTAATATAATTATGGTGCCCATTATTGCATGGCTGCTGTCTCTGGCTTATGCGCATTTTGAATCGCTGATTGCAGACAAAATCGCCGGCGCCGAAAAACAATCTAAAATCCGGCCGGCTATTTTAACATTGGCGGCGGTTTACGCCGTTATTCTTGCAGTTCAATTATATTTTTACGTCAACGATATTTACGGCGTCTACTGGGTTGAGTATTTCAAGCACCTCACGCCGTTGCGTATAAATTTCATAATTCGCGGGCTAATGTCCTTTACTATTATTGTCGTGCTTGTGATTTTTTCCAAACGTGCGCGAGCAAGCCGCCGTTACTATCCTAAGCTGGCGATGGTTATCTTGCTGGCAACGGCGGTTTTAGAGATGCGGTACATGGCGGTTCAAATCTGGACGCATCAGCAGCAATGGGAGCCGGGGCGAATAAAGCTGGATATAGCGCAAATGAACGAAACGTCGTTTCGGTACAAGAGAATCGACCGGAATTTCACGATTGCGTTAAACCCGATTTTCAGCGTCGGCGTCATTGAGAACTGGTATTTTAACAGTTATGTCAAATTTCTCAAAAACACCGAAAATGAGCTGGAGGCCAGAAGGGTTTTACTGGGTGTTGCCGACGGCACGAGGATTTTCTTTTCCGAATCGATACAGCATTCCACGGTGACATCTTTTTTGCGGGACGCCAGCCGGTATGCCACGGCGTCTGGCCGGCTGTTGTCTTACGACGGCGACGAGCTTGACTGGCAGATAGAGGCGCCGACGGCGGGATACCTCAGTTTCATTGACAACTGGGCGCCTGGCTGGAAGGCATGGGTGGATGGCCAGCCGACGGATATCGAACTTCTGTTCGGCACATTCAAGTGCGTTCGACTGACTCCCGGGAGACACCGTGTCAGATTCTGCTACCTGCCGGAAGTTTTTCAATGGTAGAATAAGAGGTTTGTAACCCGGGAAATTAACTTACAATGAAAGTGCTGATGCTCAATTACGAGTTTCCGCCCATCGGCGGCGGAGCGGGCAAGGCCCATTTGGCCATACTCAAACAGTACGCCGGAAAAAGCAATTTACAGGTGGACGTGCTGGCGTCGGCGCCGAAACCAGGTTTTGTGGTTCAAAAGTTGTCGGATAATGTCACCATTTACACCGTTGGCGTGCACAAGAAAAATCTGCACTACTGGCGCAAGATTGAGGTTGTGGAATGGGTTGCCCGTGCCACGCCGCCTTATCGGCGTTTGCTGAAGGAAAACCGTTACGACCTCGTTCACGCATTTTTCGGTCTGCCCACCGGCTGGCTTTGTTACAGAACAGCTAATCGCCTGCCGTATATAATCTCGCTCCGCGGTTCAGATGTCCCCGGCGGACACGCCCGGCTGCAGTTCGAATACAAACTGCTGGGGCCGCTTCTGAAGCGAATCTGGACAGATGCTTCGGTGCTTGTTGCGTGCAGCGAAGGTCTGAAAAACAGGGCACTGAGGTTTTTACCTTCGGCAAATATAGATATCATTCCAAACGGTATCGACCTGGATAAATTTCATCCGGTGTCGAGCAGGGAATTATCCAGCGAGTTGAAACTCCTCACTGTTGGCCGGCTGTCGGTAACAAAGAGATTCGAAATGCTCGTCGAGGCAGTCGAGATATTAAGCAAACAGGGCAAAAATGTTCGCCTGACAATATCGGGCGGCGGGGGACTGCTTGACGAGTTGAAAAATCTTGTTGAGCAGAAAAAACTGACTGATATCATCAACCTGACCGGCAGAATCGAATCCGAGAAAATGCCCGATGTTTATGGCGCCCACGATATGTTCGTCAGCGCCAGTATGCAGGAAGGAATGAGCAACGCTATGCTCGAAGCGATGGCGTCGGGCCTGCCGATTATAACAACTCGGTGCGAGGGCGTGGATGAGCTGATTTCCGACAATGGTGTTGTCGTGGAAAAAGATTCCGCAGAGGCCCTAGCCGAGGCCATAAATAATCTGGCTGAAAACAAAAAGGCCTACGGGACGATGTGTGCGTTGGCAAGGAAACGAGCGGAAAATTTCGACTGGGACAAAGTGGCGAATGGATATATAAAACTTTATCAGCAGGTTCTCGGCAAAAAATAGTCGGCGAAAACAAAATGGCAGGAATTATTTGCGTAACGATAGATACTGAGCCGGATTGCGACGTGCACTGGAGACGCTCGCGGCCGCTGACGTTTGAATCCGTAACCTTCGGCATCCCTTCAATCCTCAGGCCAATCTGGGACAAGTTCGGCATCAAGCCGGTTTATTTTGTTTCGCCGGAGGTGGCCGAAAATGACCAGTGCTGCCGGGCGCTAAGGGATGAAATCGGACGTGGCGCTGAGATAGGGACACATTTGCACAGCGAATATATCGAGCCGCAGAAAAAATACGAGGATATTTCCGGTACTGCCAGTGATGAATTCCCCTGTTTCGCTTATGATGCAGAAATAGAATCGGCGAAGATAAAAAACCTGACTGACCTGATTGAAAAGAAATTAGGCGTCAGACCGATTTCCTACAGGGCGGCCCGATACGGCGCGGATTTGGATACGATAAAAGCGTTGGAAAAACTGGACTACAAAGTCGATAGCTCGGTAACGCCTGATACCGACTGGCGAAGTTACGGCGGTCCGGACCATTCGCGGGCGCCGAAGCAGCCGTATTTTATTTCTCAAACGGATTATTATTCAGCGGGCAACGGCGCAATTTTGGAAGTGCCTATTACTGTTTCGGGCAAGCGGTTGCCGTTTTTGCCCGACAAGTGGATGTTTTACCGATGGCTGCGGCCTACGCATATGACCGCCTTCGAGATGAAATCGCTCGTTGCCGAATTCGCGAGAAACCATAGCTCGCCGGTGCTTAACCTGATGTTTCATTCGATGGAGGTTTTGCCCGGCAAAACGCCCTTTGTAAGAACAAAGCTTGGCCAAAAGATGTATTTATGTCGGCTGAATTCAATTTTTCGATATATGAAAAAATTGGGCTTTGAGAGCAAAACACTGACAGAAGTTTACGCTGGAATGGTCAGCAGGAGCAGTAAATAGTGTGCGGAATAGCCGGCTTTAACTGGAAAGATAACGGGACAATCGAGGCGATGACCGAGGTGATGCGGCTCCGCGGCCCCGACGACCGGGGGACATATCTCGATGACAAGGTCTCACTGGGACATACGCGCCTGTCAATCCTGGATTTGTCCCCAAAAGGCCATCAGCCGATGTATTTTCAGAACCTTGCCATTGTCTTCAACGGCGAAATTTACAACTTCCAGGAAATACGCAGCGAACTCGAATCCGTCGGCTACAAATTCACGTCTGGCACAGATACCGAGGTTATTCTGGCCGCTTATCACCGCTGGGGTGATAAATGCGTCGAAAAATTCAACGGGATGTGGGCCTTTTGCATTTATGACAGGGACAAACAGACGCTGTTTTTGTCGCGAGACAGGTTCGGCATAAAGCCGGTTTATTATTATTTCGACGGCCGGCGTTTTATCTTCGCTTCGGAACTCAAAGCAATCAGAAAACACTATATCACCCTTGAAACCGACCCCGCAGGCGTGAATTACTTCTTCTACCAAAAGTACATCGGCAGCGATTTAACGATTTACAAAAATTGCCGAAAACTAAAACCATCTCACAACATCCTCTTTGACCTCAATACAAAAAAGCTTTCTATCTCAAAACACTATGACCTCGAAGCCGAAATAGAAAAAAGAAGTGAAATGCCCGTTCAAAACCGGCTCGAAATGGCGGAGGAAATTCTTGCCGATGCCGTGCTAAAACGCCTCATTGCCGATGTGCCTGTGGGAAGTTTCCTTTCGGGCGGCGTCGATTCGTCGCTCATATCCGCAATAATTGCTAAAAACAAAAAGGACTTCGACACCTTCTCAATCGGCTTCAAAGACGAATCATACAATGAACTGGAGTTTTCGAAGATTGTCGCCGAGCACATCAAAACGGCTCATCACTACGAATATATGGACGTCAACGAGGACGTTATCCAGCAGGTAATTGGCGAGATGGATGAGCCGTTTGGCGACTCGTCGGTATTCCCGACGTATCTGCTCTCGAAGATTACCCGGCAAAAAGTTACGGTGTCACTGTCGGGCGACGCGGGCGACGAGGTGTTCGGCGGCTACGATACCTACAGGGCGTATAAACTGGCGAAATTCATTCCCGCTCCCTTTGCCGGATTGTCCCGATTCCTTGTGAATATGATTCCGCCTTCGGATAAAAAAGTAACTCTCGACTTCAAAATGAAAAGGTTCCTGCGTGATTTCGACGCGGGCTGCAACAGGCGACATCTTAACTGGATGGCGACATTCACAGAGGCGAACAGAAAAAACCTGTTAACTAATGGTTTTATTCCGGACGAGCAGCTTATCCCCTGCGGCAGTGAAGACAGTTTGCTCTCAGTGCAGTTGAACGATATCCATAACTATCTTGCCGAAGACATACTCAAAAAAGTTGACTTTGCTTCGATGTTAGTTTCTTTGGAGGCGCGAGTGCCGTATCTGGACTATCGTCTGGTGCCGCTGGTCTTGTCGCTTCCGGACAAATACAAAATCAGATGCCTGACGACTAAATGGTTTTTGAAGAGGATAGCCGATAAATATCTGCCCCGACAGATAGTGCGCAGAACTAAAAGGGGCTTTACTGTCCCCGTGAGCAGTTGGATTAGAAGCAGTGATTTGATAAAGGAATTTCTTACCGGCCGCAGATATTATGAAAGCGGGCCGGTGAATTACGAGCAAACACAGCAATTATTTAACGAGCACGTCAGCCGACAGCGCGATAACGCGAGAGAACTTTGGCTGATTTTCGTGTTCAACTTTTGGCAATCCAGGCAAGCGTCATCGGCGTAATATGGCCAACTACGACAGATACAAAGCGCAGACGGCGGAATCATACGAGAATAGGTGTCTTATGGATTATCTCGTTCGGATTCCCTCCGACAGGAAACTTATCCCGTTTATTTCACAGATAAAAGGGGGAAAGATATTGGACGTAGGCCCTGGTAGCGGGCGATATACGAAATTACTGTTGAACGATAACGAGGTTGTCGGTATCGACCGAAATCCGCATCTTTGTCGATTGCCGATAAAAGTTCATCAGGGAGACGCAACACAACTTGCGCAATTAGTCGAGGCACACAGTTTAGATATGGTTTTCTCGACCTGGATGACTGAATATCTGAATCCGCAACAGTTGAGTACTTTCTTCCAGCAGGCCAGAATAGCGATAAAGCAAGGCGGTGAACTTGTTACCACCATTATTTCAAAAAAAGGATTTGGATTTTTATACATTACTGCGGCTGGGCTTTTGCGGGGTGTCAGCAAATACAATTACAGTAAACGCGAACTACAAGACAAACTCCGCGAGGCCGGCTTCAAAGAAATTTCGATTGTCAACCTGAGCTCCTGGCTGGGCATCCCCTGGGCGTACCTGGTTATTGCCGGCTAATTCAATCTATCACCATGGAAGTTTCTTCTTTTTTATAAAATTATGAATACCAACAATCAACTTCCTGCAAGGCAGCGATATTAATATAACTCCGCCCCAGTTGACCGGGTCAAAAGGATATCTCTTTAAGGCAGTCCAGTAATAGCTCTTCGCTTCTGTCAGATTGCCCTCGGATGCCAGATAAAAGCCGGTTACAAAATAAGAGCGAGAAAACCTCTTACAAATAGCCCTCTTTCCAACAGATTCTCTTAACTTGGGATATCTGTCTAATACTTTTTCCAGTGCATCTCGCGTTTTGGCAGACCACTCCCTTTTTTTAATTACTTTCGAGGTGTTGGTCTCGTGCCTTCTCACATACGCTAGAGGCCTGGGGTCATAGTAGGTCTTACTAATTAAAGCGATTTCAATCCATTTCATGTACTCTATTGCGTTTCTCGTAGGGTCAAAAAGGCCGGTTTTCAGAAATATTTCCTTCCTAACCATTACTGCGGCAATAGACACAAAACAATAATGTGCAACCAGCTTCTCCGCAAGATTACCATCAACAACCGGATAAACATCGTTAAATCTGCCTATGATATTGTCCTCCGTGTTGACTATATACGCGTCAGAATATACCAGCCCTGTTTCAGGGTCGTTTTCCATGACCTCAATCTGGCGCTCAAATCTCTCCGGGGCCGACATATCGTCGCTGTCCACAAAACAAATATATTTACCACTTGATAATTCTATGCCCCTGTTTCTGGTAGCATCTACCCCCTGATTTTGCTGGACAAAAATCCTGGCTCTTGAGTTCGCTTTTTTCGCCATCTCGACAGTCCTGTCAGTACTTCCATCATCAATTAATATTATTTCGAAGTCCTGAAAGGTCTGTTCTTCAATGCTTTTTAGCGTTCGCTCAACGAAATTTTCGTGATTATAAGAGGCGATTATTACGGATAATTTGACGCTCACTTTTCAAAATCCCCTAAGCTTTAATTGGTTTTGTTTCTTAAAGTTTTTCAGGGTATCCATCTTCTGGATATGTCTTTTTCGAGTCCTAACTTGTAATAAATATATGCTCCAAACTTCAAAGCAGCAGAATTCATTTTGGGGGCAACGGTCAGACAGTATGTAAGCGGTTTCCAGTATGGCGCGAACAAAACGTCCAGTTTTTTTATAAACTCACGTGCGTGTTCTTTATGTCCATTGAAGATGGCGGATACTAAAGCGTCTCTCGCAGTTTTTTTTGCATAAAGAACAAAATCATCGTTTGGAGGATATTTTTTTGCCAGCTCTATGTGCCGGAGCAGCATATTCTGTATGTCAGTCCCCTTTTTACTTTCGAGTCTTAGTTTGTTTGAGACGGCATCCTGCTTTTCCATATATACGCGTGCCAGGGGCTCCGCACAAAAGCCTATTTTGGGGAAAACATAAGCGATTCGCCACTGCATATCCAGGTCTGCGCATCTGCTCCAGCGCGATTCGTAAAAACCAGCAATTTCAAAAACTTTTTTCTCAACAACCACTGTACTTGTAATAAAAGTGCATTGATTTGAATTTAAGGCCTTAAAATAATTTTCAAAATAATCTTTTTTGTTCAACCAGGATTTTAATTTTGTCTGGTCTCCAAAGACGATTTTTTTCTGATAAGATTGTTTATAATAGCTGCAGGAGCACCATTTCAGGTCAGGATTTTCTTTCAGGATTTTAATTTGTTTTTCCAGCTTTTCCGGCAGCCATTCGTCGTCGTGGTCGAGGAACGCTATCCACTTACCCTTTGCCGCATTTATACCCGTGTTTCTCGCGGGGCCATCGCCTGCGTTGGGCTGGTAGATATACCGCACTTTCGTGCCATAGCTTTTAACTGCCTCGGCCGTATTGTCGGTTGAGCCGTCATCGACGACAATAACCTCATAGTCATTATAGGTTTGCGCAAGGACACTGTTTATTGTCCTGTTGATGAATCCGCCGGCGTTGAACGCAGGTATGACGACACTAACCTCAGGCATTTTTGTATTCCCTGTTCGGATTCACATTCTTTTCAGCTGCAAATAAATTACTTCGCATCTTGATGGCTCATCATAATTTTTGCTAATTCACCTATTGTTGTGGTAACTTGCCATCCTAATGAGTTAATTGTCACAGGATTTGAGACCAATATCTGATATTCTGCTTTAAAGTTTGTCTTCTGTCTGACGTAGTGTCGCCAATCTTTATTAATTAGCTTGAAACATTCATCAAGCCAATCTTCGACTGAATATGCATGCCCTGAGCCAATCGTTGCCTCGAATACCTGATTCTGCTCGATAAGAGTAATAATTCCTTCTGCGATATTTTCAGCAAACGTCCACTCTTTCCTTACGGAAATGTCGCCTACCTCAAGAATTTCCTCACTTCCATCGGCAATTCGTCGCGCTGCCTGAGCAATCTTCTGGCAGAGGTGCTGTGCTCCCCGTAACGGACTTTCGTGATGGAAAAGGTATCCGACATACGCCTGGACGCCGATGTTGCGGAAGTATCGTGACAGATATACCGAATAGTTTCTGACCGCCGCATAAGAACTGCTGTGGTCAAATGGGTCCGTTTCGGATATTGGCTGGCCATTATTGATAAACTGCAACCCGCTTCCCGTAATGAATACTTTACTGCATGGAGACCATCGCTTGACAGATTCCAGTATATTAATAGTCCCGGTGCCGATGGCGGCATGATTCTCATAAATTGCATCATGGCTGGTTGTTGATGTGGCCGCAAGATGAAATATCATCTCCGGACGATGACCGCGAACAAGCTTTTCTACTGTT
The DNA here is from genome assembly GCA_003170415.1 of Phycisphaerales bacterium. Lineage (GTDB taxonomy): Bacteria > Planctomycetota > Phycisphaerae > Sedimentisphaerales > Anaerobacaceae > Fen-1362. The sequence goes on from PMZJ01000027.1 coordinate 118,460, forward strand.
TCAGGGGAAGCGACATCACCGCATATCCAGGGACCACTTCGTGATACGCCTATTACCTCTATCTGTCGCTTGCGACAGGCCTCAGACAGATAGTATCCATCCTGTCCATTGGCTCCGAATATTAGTGCTTTCACCGGCCAGGCGCCTTTCCCCTGGAAACGATCTCTATCTTGGGAAGCGGGAATATCAGTTGTGTCCCCCGCTCCAGGATTTCCCGTTCCCGTTCGATGAATTCGTCCTTGAAATGCCACGGCAGCACAAGGTAGTAATCAGGATTCAGCTTGCGCGACTCCGCCTCGCTAACAATTGGAATGTCCGTACCCAGGGTGTGGGCGCCGTACTTTTCGGGGCTCCTTTCTGCGGCACAGTCGATAATTTTGTTGTCGATACCGCACCACTGCAGGATGGTATTGCCCTTGGTTGACGCGCCGTAGATATGAATTTTTTTGCCTTCCGCCTTGAGTTTCTTTAGTAAAGCAACTAATTCATCCCGGTGAACATTGATTCTGTCCTGAAAATTTTTATAGGGCTTATCCGTATCCAATTCGAGGTCGAACTCGGCCTTGTGCATCGCCTGGATATTTCGAAAGTATTGTTCATTCTTATATTTGAAGTTTGTGATGTGTGTTGCGTAACAGCGCAAACTCCCGCCATTGATGTCGTTGAGCGTTACGTTGAGGACTTTCATGCCGCTCTTCTTTAGAATATATTCGATAACCGCCAAGCTGTAGAATTCCAGATGCTCATGGCAAATCGTATCGTATGAGGTCATTTTCAGCATCATGGGCATATAAGACATCTCGAAAATCCAGATGCCTTCCGGTGCAAGGATGTTTTTTATGCCATTAGCAAACGCAACGGGGTCCTCCAGGTCATAAAACATCGCGATGGAGGTAATGATGTCCATTTTTGTCCCGTGTAAACAGTTCAGAAGCTCATCCGATGGAAATATGTCCTGAATGACTGTCGCCGTTTTTTTGTCAATCTCCTGAGCAACATCGGAAGGGTCAACCCCGTATTTTCGGAATCCTTCCGGGTAGAAGTTAAATAACGTTCCATCGTTGCACCCAATATCAAGGACCGAGCCACTCGATTTATTAAGCATCGAAACGGCTTCTTCAACAATGCTCTTGAGGTGCTTTTTCATGGTATTGTTCGTTCCCGAACGATACCAATAGGCGGAGTAGAGGACTTCAGGCGGCACTGTATGTTCCATTTGCAAAAGGCCGCATGCTTTTTCATCTTTGGTAGGGTCACATCGGACGAGAGACAGAGGAATTTTTCTCATGGGAGGCATTTCCTTGCCTGGTTTGACGAACGAACCCTGCAGGTATTGATCGCCAAGGTTTATTACGGGTGTCAGAGCAGTGGAACCACAAACCCTGCAACTTTTCCTGTGAATCAAATGCATATCGCCTCCTTTTATTCTATTTATGAGATTGTCAGCGGCCTTTTCTTCTCATAATATTCATAATACTATTCTCATTGCTCTCAAGAGCATAAATGATCATCATCGCTTCTTTCTTTGTCTTTTTGAAATATGATAGCACGAACAGATTTGCAAAACAAGCCGGCATTATGGCTATAAACAATGCAGCAAGCCCCCGCATCATTTTAAAGTATGACAGCAGGAACAGATTCACAAGACAGGCCGGCATTATAGCTATAAACAACACAACGAACCTCCACCACAAGGACGAATCTTTTGATGCAAACCATTTTTGGTATTCTTTTAGTGAATATCCTCCCATTGCCCTGAATGTAATAATGTTTCTCAATCTGAGCCAGGACTGTGTCTTTCGATATTCCTGCCTGGCTTGCTCCGAAAGATGGGTAAATGAGCAAAGGAGATTTGGCCATTTGTGCATCCATATCTCAAATGCTCGCGGCGTCCATTGAGCATTACCAAGCCTGATAGTGATATACGGTTCCGCAATTACCAGTACCGGGGCAGGCAGAGGGGCCTGAAAAATAACGCCCACATGAATAAACTCGGTGCCAAAATAGCGTTCCTTCTCTCGCTGTAGCCATAAATTGCGATTTATTACAACGCAGCCGATGAAAGACATATATGAAACAGCACGATTAAATAGCAGCTCCATCTCAGATTCTGAGTATATTTCATTTGTATCCATCTGAAGGCGTTTATTTTCAAGGACCTTCGAAAAATCCTTGTTCATTACCTGGGCGTTTAGGACGATCAGGCTGTATCCTTTAGGGATTTCGTTAAGCACTGCGCCTACAGCATTGGGCTTCAGCAGATCGTCATCCGGAAAGAGCCAGCAGTATTCGCCTTTTGCATGTTCAACCGCTTTGCAGAAATCCTGGTCAATCCCGCCTTTTGATTGAAGCTGTATATAGTGAATCTGCTTACAAACTTCAATATAATGCCTGACCACATCGCTCGTGTTGTCAGTTGAAGCGCCGTCAACTATAACAATTTCTACCTCATCAGTTACTTGAGGGATGATGCTTTCCAGCGTTTCTCCAATATACTCGGCGCGGTTGTAGGTAGCAATGCATATGGATAAAAGGGGCTTTGTCATGGCCTTACAAGCTCCGCATTACGATCCCGTATCATAATCATATCCCTTTATCCTGGCACAAGTTCGCTTCGCTGCATAAAGCAGCAAATTAGGAGAAAACATATAGATAAAATAATATAAATTATAAAGCAAATAATTGTCGTTGTATGCTTTACGAAAGAGCGAGTCAAGAACGCTCTTGTCTTCACGAGACGGATTTTTCCAGCATAATACTTTCGCCTCCAGAAAGGTCCGCAAATCAAACTCGTGGCGAATCACCCTCCTGATATGATATGCCTCATAACTCTTATGCCCGAAGAAAACATCTCCTATCTTATGATAACCGTCTATTGCTATTCTGTAACGATTTACAACGCCCTTGTCGGCGAAAGAATCGTTATCTCCACGACGGTCAAGAAGCGGTTCAGCAAGGTACTTTACCGTAAGCCCCGTCGATATCAATTCAAATATCCTTGCCGCATGTCCCCAGCAACTTCCCACGAACATCTCATTTATTGGAACAGAGTCCCACTTCGATTTCTTTATGATAATCCCGCCCAAAAAACTGAAAAACGACTCAGTAGTAATTGCAAGCTCGAAATAACGTTGCCGGTCCGACTGGTTTGTAAGGTTAAACTCGACAGCTTCATTGGACCTCAACACAGGATGCTCGCTAACAAATTTCATATCTAAAGTACAATTAGTATGCTTACACAGGTACAGGTCGTGTCCGTGTTTAATTTGACTGAGTATCTTTGCGATTGCGCCTTTTCTCATTACATCGTCGCTGCTAAACAGCCAACAATACTCGCCGTTAGCCAATTCAATTGATTTTGCAATATCGCGGTCAATTCCACCCCTTTTATCGAGTCGATGATATCTCAGGTTTGGACAGTTCGCTTGAAATTGGCGCACGATATCCGACGTATTATCTGTGGATGCTCCATCGAGCACTACAATCTCTGCGTCGTCAGTTAATTGGCAAACTATACTTTCAAGAGTTTCCCCGATAAATTTGCCGAAGTTATATGTTGGGATGCATATGGAAAGCGAGGTAGAAGACATAATTTCCAATTCCTTATCGGCGATTATGCGTTCATTTAGCGCTGTAAACCAATTTTATTTTTGATAGCTGCATAAACAGCCACGTCCTCGTTACGGGGGTTATAATCGCTGTTATTCCGAGTGTTAAGGCCGAAATGACAATTAAATTTAGCAACATCATAAATTGAGACATCGGTCCGTTAATAAGCATTCGACCAAGACCGGCGACAACTATACACACAATAAGCGGAAGGCATACATCCTGCAAATACCATCGCCATTTTTCTTTACGCAATAATCGAAGGTGCATTACTGGAATTTCAAAAAGGACATAGCCCAAATTTAAAATAAACCATACGCTGGCTGCACCCACAACTCCATAGTGCGTAGCCATATAAATCATTAGAGGCACAACCAGAATCACGGCAATAACATTTGCAAAAAATGATAAACTGGTCCAGCCAAATGCAAATTGCAGGGCACAGGGGAAATACGTTAATCCGTTAAGTGCCGTTCCACAAATCAGAACACTTACAATGAGATGGGTGTTCTCTGCCGTTGTTGGGTTCTGTGTCCATAAAAGGAGGATATCGTTGGAAAACAAAGCTATAACGATGGCGGCAGGTAGAATCAAAACCGACATAAACTGGCAGCTTTCATGATAGAGTCGTTTCAGTTCGTCCTGGTCGTTAATAGAAACCAATTGCGTCAATCTCGGATAAATACTGCTAAATACAGGCGTGAAAAGGCCGGCAATGCTCGCCGCTACTGTCGAAGCAAGAGCGTAATAACCGAACATTTTAAGCGGGAGTATCGTGCTTAATATTATCTTGTCTGATTGAGTAAGAATTAATGCCAGTATCGTTATGCCACCCATTCCTGCACTAAACTTCCAAATCCCCTCGAGCAGTTGCTTTTGGAAAATCGCTTTGTTGCCGCGAAACGAGAGTCGGCGCTTAAGAAACATCGCCAAAAGAAATGTATTTAGTATGCTGATGACGATTTGCCATATAAAAAAGGCCTGAATTGTCGGGGAAACCAGCCACAAAATCAGGACGGCGCCGACGCCTCGCAGTGTGCTTGTGCCGATAATAATCGCGTTAAGCAGAACCTGCCGTTGTAACCCCATCAGCCCTCCGGAGTAAAATCCGATAGGCATCTGGAGGGCTGTTGCCAATCCCATCATTAAAAGCGCTTGTGCGACGGTTGTGCCGGATAACTGCTCTGCTTTAACCCAGTGGTGCGCAATAACCGGTGATAATAGCACCACGATAATCCCGGCAAACACGGCGACGCTCCAATAAATAATTTCCAGTGTCCGGACAAGATTACGCATTTCATGTTCCCGACCTTCCAATGCTGACAGCCGCGCCATTTCACGATTCAGTGTATTGCTCATACCAAGGTCTAAAATGCCGGACATGGCCTGTAGCGTAAAAAAAATACCAATCAGCCCCCAGGCCTCCATCCCAAGAAATTTCATGTAAAACGGGAAAAAAATCAGTCCAATCAGGTTCTGCCACATATTCCCGGCAAAATTAGCAACCATGTTTTTCTTTATAAGTTTCATCGATTATCTGCCGTTGGCTTCCATCGGTTTTTTTGGGACTCCGTCTTCATGAGACGAGCTCAATTATAAACGAAACATCAGGACGGGCTTTGCCCTGAAATACGCCTTTATTATAACAACACGGGCCGGATACGCCATAACCGTTACAAACGCGGGGCCGTGTCAGCGGAGAGGAAATTCGTTAGCCAGGTCTTTTGCCTGGCCCCTGACATGGTCTGCAACCGATTGGTCGATTGCGTGACCTGAGGACTTCAAATTGCTCAGCACCGTATCGACCAGCTCGGCTATCAGGTCGATTTCAGCCGTGCCCATACCATTTTTCGTAATAATAGGTGTGCCTAATCGTATGCCGCTTGGGCCATTAGGGTTATCATCATAAGGCAAAAGCATCTTATCGACGACTATGCCGCAGCGTTCGAGGCATTGTTGGGCGCTGAGTCCCGTGAGATGAGACGAGTTGTCGGCAATGTTGACAAGCATCAGGTGATTGTCGGTCCCGCCGGTAAGAACGTTGTATCCTTTTCGCAGCAATATGCTCGCCAGCCGTTTTGAGTTTTCAACCACCTTAACCTGCCTCGCTTTATATTCTTCCGATAAGGCCTCTTTGAAAAATACCGCCTTGGCGGCGATATTGCTGAAATATGGTGTCCCCTGAATGCCGGGGAACGTCGTTTTTTCTATCAACTGCCACAATTGTGTTTCTCCGCTCGCTGTTTTAATCCTGCGGTCGTAATCCTTGCCCGACAAAATCAGCCCGCCCCTCGGCCCGCCGGGCTTATAAGTGCTCGTTGTCGTAACGTGAGCATAATCGATGGGCGATGCGTGAACTCCTCCCATAACCAGCGCCGACAAATGCGAAATATCCGCGAGCAATAACGCTCCCGCCTCGTCGGCGATTTGCCTGAACTTGGCGAAGTCGATTGCGCGGGGATATGCGCTTGCCCCGCATATAATCAATTTTGGCCCGAATCGCCTCGCCTGCTTTCGTATTTCGTCATAGTCCAGAAGAAACGTGTCCCGGTTAACGTGATAACTTTCAATCTCGAAAAATCTTGCGGTGATTGAATCTATAAAGCCGTGTGAATAGTGTCCGCCGTGGCTCGTCGCCATACTCAGTATCTTGTCGCCCGGCCTGAGCAGGGCGGTTATTACGATTTGATTCGCCGTCGTTCCCGAATGCGGCTGGACGTTGGCGTATTTGGCGCAGAATGCCCGTTTGGCTCGCTCGATGGCCAGCCCCTCGACCTCGTCCATCACGCTGCTGCCGCCGTGAAGCCGGGCCGCGGGGAATCCCTCACAGGTCTTGTTTTGCAGGATTGAACCGAGTGCCGCCAGTGCTGCCCGCGAACACTGATTTTCCGCCGCCAAAAGCTGTATCGTATCCTGCAATCGCTCGTATTCCTTCGCTATCAGCTTGTGGACTTCGGGGTCAAACTGTATCAGCGCCGCCTGCAGGTTGTCGTGATATGCCTCCGATGTTAGCTTCTCAAGCGTCATTGTCATTACCAGAATCCTTTCTGATTTACAAATTAATCTTTTCGAGAATCAGGCGCAATATATCATTGAATGTTACATACAGCATAAGCGAGCCGACCAGCCCCCAGGCCACGTAGGCAATAATTTCCTGTGTTCGCATGCTTATCGCCGAACCTTTGATTTTCTCGACCAGCAGCAGCACCGTCAGCCCGCCGTCAAATGGCGGCAGCGGCAGGAAATTCAGCACCGCGATGGATGCGCTTATAAGGCCGAGGAAATAAATGTAATAAATGAACGGTTGCGCCGCGACGATGCGGTAGCTGAACGTCAGGATACCCACCGGCCCCATGAGCTGCTTGGGGCTTACAAGCCCGCCCACCAGTCGATGCAAAGTAACATACGTCTGAATGATAAACGTCTTTGTGCGTTTGTATCCCATCCGTATCGCGTCAACAGGCCCGTCGGCTTTGTACAGCCGTTCCAGCTCCGCAAACGGCACTGGCTGCTCGACGAAAGCGTATGCGGTGACAACATCCTTTTTCTCGCCGACGTCAATGATCGTGTTGCCGGCCGTCTGTGCGTCAAGCCGCCAGTCAATCGTAACTCGCTGGCCTGAGTTCTGCTTCAACAGGCGTGCAACATCGTAAAAACTGGACACTTCAACACCATCGACGGCGGTTATTGTCGCACCACGAGGAATTGCAGGCGGATTAGGACGCCGTTCGGTCGCGATGGTCTTGGCGACTACCGGATGCTCCGTATCAAGTTCAGGCAGTATACCTATGACCACCCGGTTGGAATCCGATTCCTTCCGGGGAATCACCGACACGGTCAGACGCTTCTCAATGCCATTGGCGTCCGTGCGAAGAACCGTAACCGCAAGGTCGTTGTTTTCGTGTGCCGTGGTAATCTCTCGCATCTCGGTAAACGTCGGATTATTTACGTCGGCCAGCCCGACTACAATATCGCCACGCTTCAGTCGTTGTCTTTCATTACCGATACCAAACAACCGCAGGAACCATTCCCTAAACGACTTCGGCTCCTCCGATACTGCTGCTATCCGCAGTCGCGGTACCATAGAACAGATATTGACGAGATTTGCTTCGGATTCCCCGACAAGGTCCTTCGCGGGCGCAAAACTCAAAGCGAGTCGGCCTTCAACAAGATGCGACTGGCCCGATGCTTCTCGCCGTTCCGCCAAAAGCGTAATGTTCGGCTCAAAAGTCCCTTCGATTATCGGCTCTATCTGCCAGTGGTTGTTAACATCGATTCCCGCGACGGCCCTGATACGGTCGCCGGGTCTCAGACCCGTGTTTTTAAACAACTGGTTGGCGTCTGCGGGGGGCAATTGTGCTATTGTCAGCGTAGATGGTTTTTGTATGCCGAAACCACGAAGTTGACCGCCCGGCAATTGCTTCGCGACTAACGAAATATCATCGATTGTACCGTCGGCTCGGCGGACCTTAAGCGGTATCTCCTTGTCTTTCGCGGAAAGAACCGCCGTCATTGCTATGTCGCCGAAATCCAGCCGGCTGCTGTTGCCCGCCACCTCGATTATTTCATCGCCGGCTTTTATCCCCGCCTTTTCTGCAGGCGACCCAGGCATCACCCCGCCCACAATAGGGGCTGTCAAACCTATACCAATCAGGAACACTATCATGAATCCAATGATAGCGCTTATCGCGTTGAAAGTTACTCCCGCGGCCAATACCGCAGCGCGGGCGAGAGCGGGCTTGTTGGCGAACGACCGCGGGTCAACGTTTTCCTTCACAGGCCCAACGTCTTCCTGACCTAACATTTTGACAAAACCGCCCAAAGGAATCAGCCCTATCCGGTATTCGGTTTCGCCTGGCAGAATTTTTTTACCCACCGTGAAACTTAAAAGCCCGTCTTCGGAATCCTCCCCTTCTTTGGCCGGAGCAGCGCTTTCATCGATACGAGCGTTTTGCAGCAATTCAGGCAAAACACGTATCCGCCAGCCCCGGTTCGCCTTCTTTATGCCGAACAAAATAGGCGGCATCCCTATCGAAAACGCCTCAACCTTTATCCCGCACAGTTTTGCGACGACAAAATGCCCAAGCTCATGAATAAAAATGACCGCGCCGAAACCCAGCAGCACCAGCAGGATGTTTTTGGAAACACCGATATTGCGTATAATAAGAACAAGGACCGCGACGACCACCATAGCCAGCAAAATGGCTCGCGAGTATGGCTTCATCGAAGCTGATGATTTTTCAGACATTCCATTACCTCTTTCTTTGCCCAGGCGTCCGCCTCTAACAATTCTTCAAGTGACGTGTTCGATTTTACATTACAATTATCCAGACAGTGCCGGACAAGCTCAACGATATTACCAAATTTTATTCTCCCTGCCAGGAACTGCTCGACGGCGGCCTCGTTCGCCGCGTTAAATACCGCCGCTGCCGTCCCGCCCTTTTGAGCAACCTCAAAACCCATCTCTATCGCGGGAAATAACTGCGGGTTTGGCTTCTCGAACGTCAGCGTCTTCAGCCGGTCAAGCTGAAGTTTCTTTGCTGAGCCGGGCAGACGCAACGGATATGTCAGTGCGTATTGAATCGGAAGAGACATATCCGGGCTTCCCATCTGTGCAATTACCGAACCGTCCACAAACTCCACCATTGAATGAACTATCGACTCAGGATGAACCATAACTTCTATTTTTTCGGCAGGCACGTCAAAAAGCCATCGCGCCTCGATTATCTCCAGCGCCTTGTTCATCATCGTTGCCGAATCCACCGTAATCTTCGGCCCCATCCGCCACACCGGATGCGCCAGCACCTGCTCAATACTCGCATTTGGTATCCCGGCGGGATTTGCCTTCCTGAATGGCCCCCCGGATGTCGTCAGGATTATCTTGGCCACCTCCTCGTGCCTGCCCGCCTGCATCGCCTGAAAAATAGCCGAGTGTTCGCTGTCAACAGGCAGTAACTCCGCGCCGTATTTTTTCGCCTCCGCGGTAATCAACTGGCCCGCTATAACTAACGGCTCTTTATTCGCTATCGCTACCCTCTTGCCTTTACGAACTGCGCCTAGAACCGCATGTAACCCCGCAACCCCAACAACTGCCGCAAGAACCGTATCGACCTGCTCAAGCTCCGCGATTTCGGTCAGCCCCTCCGCCCCAGCCAAAACCTTTACATCCAACCCTTCGATGAGCCGGCGAAATTCCTCAACGCAATCGACATCGCTTACCGCCACGTACTTAGGCCTGTATCGCCGCACCTGCTCTGCTAATAATTTGATATTGCTGTGCCCGCTCAGCGCAACAACCTCAAATTTTCCTTCCTTGCCGGGCGACGAGTCACGAGCGACGAGCGACGAATTCAGCCCGTCAATAACCCGTAGTGCGGTCGTTCCTATCGACCCCGTCGAACCTAATATGGCGATACGTTTGCGCATAAAAATGGCGTCTCGAAAGACGCCATTATAACCGCCTGCGGTGAGCTTGTCGAATCCACATCACCGCAAAAAGCCACATTTGGCAATGGCTTTGCTCTTCTCAATCCGATGATTACTTCGCACCGCTGCTCAGTTAAGCCCGCTGCTGCGAGTACCGCCAGGCCCCTTCTCGCCCCAGCGAATTTCCATTCTCCCGCTGCTCCCGTCCATGATTCTCAGGATTCGGGTATCATACTTATCATTCAGGGGTTCTGGTGCAGAGAGTTTAATATCCGTCAACGATTTCGGACTGAACTCCGAGTCAGGAATCACTTCATTTATCCTGTCATAGGAAAATCTGTAAATACTGGTGAGAAAACCAGAGTCATCGATTACCTGGACAAGCATATTCGTCTGGGCGTCAATCCATCCAACGTTGACGCTGCCCAACAAGTAGTCCTTCTCCAGACCAAAACTCCAGGAACGAATCAAATGGCATTTGCGGCCGTCCAGCACGTCCTCGCCAACATATTCGAGTTTGTAGTCCTCTATCGCTTTCGTTACCCCTGACTTAGAAAGCCCGGCAAAGTCACAAATGCTCACGGTTTTTTCCTGCACCTGCTCAAATGGGACCATAACCAATTCTTCTTTCTCGCCCTTGTAATAGAACCAGCAATCCTTACCATTACTGCCCACAAAAAACGGACCGTTCATTACGCCGGTGATATCTGCAAAAAACTGCCTGTCACCTTGCATCTTGAAAATCGCCCGCGTGCTTTCGGGACTTTTACCGAAATCCGAGACCGTCTGAACCGTTTCCGATAGCGACTTGATATTCAGGCGCTTATTTCGAACCGCCTCCAATACATCGATTAGCTTTTGGGATTTCGCTGCATCCTTTAGCCGCAGCAAAAGTTCCGGCGAAAACACCTCACGCCCCGTCGAATATTGAAGCGATATCGGCTCCGCCTCGACGCCCCCCGTATTTACAAACCCGCTCAGCTCAATTGTCCCATTCCAGTTAGGCGGCAGCGTTAGCGGAACCGTAAACTCCGTCTTGTCCGCGTTATATCTGACATTTTGGCAGAACACTAAAGGTTCACGAGGCCACGACGATTTGTCGGGTAGTCCCAACTTGAAACCGTGGGCGGTTATCGGCTGGTCAAAAACAATCTTCAACTCTGAAACTAAGGCGATTTTCAAACCGGAGGCAGGATTGACGGAGACAATCTTTGGCTTGGGTAAATCGGCAGATTTAACGACGCCTTTTGTGCTAAAACTCCATTCATACTCCTCAGCGTCCATGCCATTGGTGTCAACAAATCCTTTTTGTCTCTCCTTACGAAACGAACTCCACTCGTTTAAAATAATTCGATACTTGGTCCCGGCCTCAAGCTCCACCGGCATCACAAATTCCCGCAATGATTCATCATATCTCACGGTTCCGAAATTTCGGTATCGGCCCTCTTTGAAGCGAAGATTTGTCTGGTCCGGGTTCATCGGCCTGTCGAACCGAAGCCGGATTTCGGTTGCCGGCTCAACCTCTGTTGCTCCATCCTTGGGCCAGACCGAAATAATACGCGGCTTATTAACATCCGCGCTCGCACCGGAACTTTGGTCGGATAGCTCCCCGTTAACCCGGACGTTACTTATTGAGGCAGCCACCACCGACTTATTTTCGTCAATGGAATAATGGCTCTCATCGAACAGCCAAAGTCCCGGCTTATGCAGCTTGAACGTCCAGTTAAAATGCATACGCATAGGCATATCATTTTTGTCAATCTTGACTCTTAACGGCACATAGTGCGTCTCATCAACCGCCGCGTAATCCGAGAAATACTCATAGACCTCATTGCATTTTGCCCTGACAGGGAGCATCTTCTTCGCATCAATCCAAAACGTTCCTCCTTCCACCGGCTGGTTAAAAGAACCATACCAGCTTCCTCTTAGTCCATTGCCCATGCTAATTTGTATCGACTCCTTCAGCTTAAAATCGGCCCTGATGATCCCGTTGACTTCTTCGATTGAGGTATAGGTTGCAGCAAATGGCTCTTTTGCCAATTTGTGAAGGAGCGAATCGTATGTAATGCCTTGCCGTATGGCCCTGTCAGCCGAAGAAGGTTCTGTCACCTTATACGTGTGCGGCTCATCCTGATAAAGGGCAAAGTCGTACGAATAATTTTTAACCGCAACTGGCGGCCCGATTAACCAATAGCGATTCACCTCAGCCATCCGTTTGACAATTTCCTCGCCCCTGCTTTGCTCGTCCCTCGTTTGTCCTCCGGTCTTCTCCGGCTTACTCATACGATTATTCTTTCCTGCGTTGGTCCCATTGGTATCGCCAAACTCCGCCGCATTGATTACCTGATCAGAAATTCCTGTTGTTTCCTTACCGATACCATGCGCTGATGACAAAGAAACTTTTTTCTCAACTATCTTGCCGTCTTTAACAACAACCTTCATTGACGCCTCATTATTCGTCCTGTCGGATTCCCCGAGTGTGTTGTCCGGGTCAAGTAATACCGCAATCTCGTTTGCTCCTTCCTTCAAGGCAAACGGCATAGACCCCTCGCGCCACACATCGCCCGGCTTAATAGGCCCTGCCTCGTGTATCATTGGCTTCACCTCGTTGGGGTCCCCTCGATAAAAATTTACTCCGAATTTAGGGCTTTCCGCCCTGCCTCTATTCCGTATCGATACCGTCACAGTGTAAAGCCCGCCCGCCGGATACGGACTGATATTGAAATCCTCCACGGCTACATCTACAACCTCAGCCCCTGTTTTTTGCACGGCTTCTGTTCCTGCATCTGCTCCTATTTGTGCGAAATAGACGCCTCCGAAGCTTTCGCCGCCACCTAGCGGGTAGAAACTTAAATGCAGGTCTCCTTCCTTCAATAATGTAAATGTCCGGGTAAACTGGCCTTCGCCTTGCTTAATCGACGGTCCTTGTGAGCTTTGAGTTTCACCGTTTGTAGCATAAATGTACAGCAATGCGTCGTCGTGTGTCTTCAATGTGTATCTGCCGCTTACGACGTATGTCTGGCCTGGCCTGATCACTCCGGCTGGCCCGGATAAATCTGCGATTGTAATCGAATCCCCATTCAGAAATTTTGTGCCTGTTATCTTAAAATCAATGGGCTGTAGCGCCGCCTTGAACTCGTCATCACCATTCTTCTTACTGCTGATAGCAAAATCCAAAACTTTTTCCCGCTCCGCACCAAATATTTTTGTCGGGATAACTTTGGTTTCTGTTTTATAGTTGGATGCTTCGCACTTTACGTTGTGTTCTTCGTACCAGCTCTTATAGCTGTAATTACCATTGGCGTCGGTTAAAACCGACTGCTTCCCGCCGGCGTATTCATCAACATCGCCTACTTTCGCCCCAGCTATGGGTTGGCCCGTCTGAACGTCTGTAACAGTGCCTTTAATAACGAATTCTGGTGGTGGGGCCGCCTTTGCCATCGGCAGTAACACCGCCGCCAAAATGATTATTACAAGCGAGCCGATTATTCCGAGTTTTGCGGTTTTCGGTATCGGCCTGGTCAGCATCCTTTTAATCCGGCTGGTAAGCGCGCCCTTCGATTCGACAACGCCTATCAAACGCAAACTCAACGCCGGCCGTTCAAATGCCAGTCGCGCGACGTTCAGCAGCGTTTCAGGGTACTGCTGCGCTCTTTCTCCAAGCGCAACCTGCACCGCTTCATCTACCGCCTGCTCACGCACACGCCGAATCACCCAGTTGGCCACCCACAGCAGCGGATTGTAAAAATACGCAATCTGCAAAAGCGTCTGTAGCAGATTCACCCACAGGTCACCACGCTTTATATGCGCCAGCTCGTGCATCAATACCACACGCACCGAACTTATCCCCAAACTTGAGCCGAGTCCCTGAGGCACTAAAATCACAGGCCGAAACAACCCGCACACCGCCGGGCTTGTCGCGTTTGGCGAAATCTTCAACCCGATTGTCTGCCTGACACCCATCTGGTTACAGCAAAACTTAAGTGCATCTTTCATTAAGCCGGTTGCTTCTGCTGATTGCCGCACTAACCCGCAGACAAATACCGCCCGCTGCATAAGCAATAAAAGCATCGCGCAGATAACCATCAGCCAAGCCAGAAATATCCCGCCCTCCCGTGTCAGTGACACCGCTTGCGTGATGGCCTGACTCTGAATCGGCGCTTCCGCATGCAAAGTGATGCTTGCCTTGCCTGTCTCCGCCGTGCGCGGCGAATGTGGAAGAACAGTTGAAATATCGCCACCCACGGGCTGTTCAATTGCAGCGATATTGATTGCGGGTAATGCGTTACCCGTCAGCAGACCTATACTCACCGGGCTCGACAGCGTCGTCGGCAAAAATAGCTTTGCCAGCACTAACATCCACAGCCAGTAGCGAAATACCGCTCGCACCTTTCTGCGCAGCAGCCAGTCCACTGCTAATAGAATCGCTATCAGCACGCTGGCTTGCCACAGCATCGGCCACGCAAAATCAACGAATGCCTTACCCGCTGAATTGATTTGCTCTATCACAATATCCATAAACTAACCTCCCATTTAGGATACCTTGTTTTCCCTCTTGTCATTCCCGCGAAGGCGGGAATCCAGTATCTTATTTTCATCTGATATTTCTTTACCTTTTTGCTTTTTCTTTCTTGTTTTTTATCATCGCTTCAAGCTGACCCAGCTCATCTTCGGTCAAGCTTTTGCTGTCCAGCATAAACTGCATCATCGGCGTAAGCGCACCGTCAAACGCCCGTTTCATCGCCCGCATTATCTCTCCGCTTTGCGCCTCTTTTTTCGTAATGCTTGAGCTATAAAGAATAAGATTGCGCATCCTCTGCGTCCGAAGCAGCCCCTTGCCGACCATCCGATCCATCATTGTCTTGACCGTGCTGTAGCTCCAGCCGATTTTCTCTTCGAGCGATTCTTGGATAGTTGGCGCGGCACACGGCTCATTGTCCCATACGGCCTGGATAATCGCCCATTCGCCTGCGGTAAGCTCCGATTGTTTTCTTGTCATAATAATCTCCTTAATTCCTCTAACAATGACGAGCTTACTCTACAAGTGTAGAGATGGTCAAGCAAAAAATAGGATTTTTTTAAAAAATCTTCTCAGGTTCTGTTTCGGCTTGTCCCAGACCTTACGCTTTCACGCCTGTCCGTGTTTCTTTTTAGAATACCCGCGTTGCTTTTTGTAAACATAAATGCAGAATCCGTCCTAAATTACCAAGTTATAGGCACTAATGCCGAACGAGGTAAGTTGCCCCAAAATTGTATGTTGCAAAAAAACAACACACTGCTAAAGCATGTCAGTGGCTTGCGTGTTTCCTGTAATAGTACCGAGTTTGTAACCTTATCCATGTCAAATCGTTAGGTTCGTATGACTTCCGCGACTAATATATTTGTCCCCGATGGCATAATGTTTGCTATATCCGATACTTTACCTTTGATTACTAATAATTGGGCGGGACGCTCAAACGCTCGGTGATAGGAGGAGGAGTCGTCATCCGCCCGATTGAATGGCAGCCAAAACCGGCTTGGCCGGTTTTGTTATCCTAATAGATAGGGGTCGTCCGGAGGAGGGCGACCCTGTTTTTTTCACCTAATCTGCCGGAATCTCTTATAATCAGGCGAGTATGGAACGAGCCGGCTACAGGATAATTGACGCGAATTTTAACAGGGCACGCGAAGCGCTTCGGGTAATCGAGGATTACTGCCGATTCACCCTCAATAGCGTTCCCCTGAGCAGTCGCGCCAAAGAGATGCGTCATAAGCTCTCGTCGGCAATAGCCCGGCTTAACACTGAGCGGCTACTTGCGAGCAGGGATACGCCCGGCGATGTCGGCATCGGGCAAACGATAGAAGGCGCGATTGGCCGGACGGATTTGAAGGATTCGCTTACCGCCGCCTGCAAACGGCTGCCCGAGGCGCTCCGCGTTCTCGCGGAGGCACTAAAAAGCGTTGAGCCAGGCATAGCTGACGAGATGGAACGGCTGCGATATGCCGGCTACTCACTCGAAAAGGATATTGCCCTGTTCGCCAATACCCAGGCCAAATTCGGCAAAGTTCGACTGTATGCCTTAATCAGTTCAAATTTCCCCGCGGATGTTTTCACTCTCACGGGTCAATGTATCGCGGGGGGTGTTGATTGCCTTCAATTGCGGGCAAAAGATATTGACGCGGACAGATATTTCGCGGTCGCCTGTGAATTTGTGAAGATGTGCAAAGACGCGGGGGTTATAAGTATTATTAATGACCGGGCTGATATTGCTATCGCGAGCGGCGCTGATGGGGTGCACTTAGGGCAAAACGATTTGCCGTTAGAACAAGCACGCAAACTTCAGTTAACGCCGTTGATTTTCGGCAAGAGCACTCATTCTCCTGTTCAGCTTAACGCGGCGATTACTGAACTGCCGACGTACGTCTCGCTTGGCCCCGTCTTTGCGACGCCGACCAAGCCGGCTACGAAACCCGTCGGCATCGAATATGTTAAACAGGCGTTGCCTATTTTAACAGATACAGGTGTTGGCCACGTTGCTATCGGGGGCATAAACGAAAACAATATCGACGCCGTACTTCGGGCTGGTGCGAGGACCATCGCTGTTGTCTCCGCCGTCGCTGCTTCGCCGGACCCGATAGCCGCTTGCAAAAAACTGAAAGAAAAAATCACTGCGTTTTTTGACAAAAGTTAAATTTTTACCGCGGAGGTCGCAAAACTCGCAGAGAAAGCAAGATAAAAAACTCAGCGGTCTCAGCGTTCTCGGCGGTGAGTCAATCTCAATCAATTGTGATTTCATAAGTGCCGATATTCCCAAGATTTGCCAACGCGGCAGGCGTTGCCACAGACGTTCGAACAAATCATCAAACAGGGAGTTATCCACTTTGACTTTGATATTTTGTTAAAACAGTTTGAGTTTGCGATTAGCCAATATTTTACCCAGATTAAATATCTGGACTCAGCTTGCCCATTATAGCACCTCTCCAATGCGGCATAACTTGTTATTTAGAATGGAGTTAGCGTTTGTCTCATAACCGGCGTGGTCGGAGTTTTGTTATTTTGGCAACAAATTATGGTGTGGCTGTTTTTCCTACTCGAATATAGGGCGAAAATTATCAACAAGTTATCCACAAGCTGCACTGTTGGCAGGTACTTCCGATTATCCTGAAAAAGAGCGAGCCAATTGGTATGGAAATCGTTAGGCATTTGGTTAGTTGTTCGTATATCGTTACGCGGAGGCCGGAAGCAGTTTTTAGTTTTAAGTTGATGAAATTGCGGCGGGTTTAGGCCTGACGCATTTTTTTAGGGTTTTGTGCGGACAATGAAATCGGCGTTGAGCCGTTTGCCGGAGGGGCAGACGCAGGTAACGTGGAGGATGCAGTTTTCGGCGGAGGATTTTTGCAGAGGTAGCGAGAAGAGATAGGCACGGAGAAAGTCCTGCCAGAGGTTGTTGTTGACGGCGGGATCGGTGAGGTCGATATCAGGCCAGACGATAAGGCGTTTGCCTTTGGGGTCAGAGGAACGCTGGAGGTGCTGGAAAAGTTCGAAGCGGAAAATGACGGGCGCTTTGATTTGAGAATCGAAGGCATCGAGGAGGCAGACGTAGGCGGTGATGGTGGAGTCGCTGTCGGAGGCGGATGTTGGTGTGATGGAGGTGATGGGGAGGACGTCGATGCGAGCGGGGCCGAAACGGGAGCAGGGAGTGGAATCGTGGAATATCGCAGGTGAGGAATCGGTGCTTGGCTGCTGGGTTGAGCAGCCGGCGTAAAACGCGAGGGCGAGAACGAAAAACAGTTTTGTCGGAAACGATATCGTTTTCATAAATATGGGCGGGATTAAACCCGCCTTACATTATTTCGGCGAGAGTTTTGGTTTTAGTTGAGTGAAAAAGGGTTCAGCGTTTGTCGTTTTTTGAGAGAATTTCGTTTAGTGAGCCGGAGCGGAAGCCCTGGAGGTCGATGGCGACGTATTTGAAACCGAGGGATTTGAGTTTTTTGATGATTCGCGAGCGATTCGGTTCGGCGGTAATCTTTTTGAAATCCTCCTGATGGACTTCGATTCGGGCGATTGATTCGTGATGGCGGACGCGGAACTCGACGAGGCCGAGCGTTCTGAGAAAATCTTCCGCTTTTTCGATTTGGTTGAGGCGCGTTTCGCTAACCTCAAGGCCATAGGCGATTCGTGAGGCGAGGCAGGGCGATGAGGGAACGTCGGCGGTTTCGAGGTCGAGTTTTCTGCTAAGGGCGCGGATGTCGTTTTTGGTAAGTTTGGCTTCGGCGAGGGGTGAACGGATGCCGAAGAGTTTCATCGCGCGGTTGCCTGGGCGGAAATCATCGAGGTCGTCGAGGTTTGTTCCGAAGATGACTTGTTTGAAGCCCTTTTTTCCGGCTATATCAATAAGTTCCTGACACAAGTGGCTTTTGCAGTGAAAGCAGCGGTCCGCCTTATTGGCGACGAAGTGTGGGTCTTTAAGCTCTTCTGCGTCGATGGTTTGGAGTCGGACGCGTAAGGTTTTGGCGATTTTTTTCGCGCGTCGCAGGACGTGTTTTGGTTCGACGACACCTGCGCTAATGCAGGCGAAGACGTTTTTGTCGCCGAGGGTATCGACGGCGACTTTGAGCAAAAGCGTGCTATCGACGCCGCCTGAATAAGCGACGAGGACGGAGCCAAGGTCTTTGAGGATTTTTTTCAGGGTGGAGTATTTGCGTTGTAAGTCGCCAGCCATAAGATTAACCGAGCATCTCGTCTAAAATTTCCGCGGCGGACATCACGTATTTGGGACAGAGCTGTTTGAACGCGTCCTGCTTTTTAGCCGCTTCGAAACCTTCGGGGGTGCTGATATTACAGCCGATGAGGTCGGTGCAGCGGATAGAGTTGTGTCGCGCCTTGAATTTTTTGGCGAATTCATTTGTTAATTTGGCGACTTTCATTTTGGCCTCGATATCGTCGGCCCTTGTTCTGCCGAATTTGAGGCCGAGGACCATAAATGCGCCTGTTACGACTCCGCAGGTCTGGTCTAAGTGCATACCGCCGCCGAAGCCGGAGCTGATCTTGTATGCCAGCTTTTTATCTAAGCCGAACTGCTCGCAATAAGCTCCAAGCACGGCCATCGAACACGAAAAACCCTCTTTGAAGATTCCAGCCGCTTTATCTGCGTTATTCATAAACTAACTCCCGAGCATTTTTTTATTTTCTATACGTTCATACTTACTACAAACCCACTTGTGCGTGACCAAACTCACAAACTTGTTATTTTCTTGTTTTTATACTTATCTAATAACATCTCTACAGCAACAATCGCGAAAAAAACCAAAATTGGAATAATCCCAAGCATTACGAAATCGTTGTCGATAATTTTGTAGGAGACAAAATCAACAATCACGCCATATCCAACCGAATACACAAAGGCAATTAGAAAATATCTAATAACCCCTTGCCCCAAATGCAAATTGAAAATCTTATTTATTCCCAGCCGAACTATGGCGAGAACAAAAAATTGAATAAAAACGAGGCCAAAGCCAAAAATCAGCACAAGACCATATGGCACCAGACAATCTCCCCTGCCCACTTCAATCCCTGTGAAGAAAATCACTCCTATCAACAAGCCCAGACATATCACAAATAACCTCAACAGCAGACCAAGCATCCGCTTGACCATTGTATCCCCACCCTGAGACCTGAATCTGTTCCTTATGAAATGGCAGAATTCTCCAAAATTCATACAGCCGATGACGGGACTTGAACCCATAACCCCGGCTTTACGAAAGCCGTGCTCTACCATTGAGCTACATCGGCGAACAAGGATATGATACAGGTCTGCGGGGTGATTGTAAAGGCAATCGAGGCCCGCAAGGGGGTATAGGAGGGCAAAAAAAGGTCCGTTGGGTGTGGTTGACAAATGGCTGATAATGTCCTATATTAAATAGTTTATAATAGAATGGGTATATGCCCCCGGTAGGGCGTGAAAGCCGGACGAGAAGTATAATCACTGCGAAATTCGGTTTGATTATGGTGGATTCGGGACAAATAGCTGGTCAGGACGCATCGCAAAGGCAAGAGCCGGAGATAAACAAGTTTTTTCGAGCGGCGATAAAGACGCGTGCCAGTGATTTACATCTTAAGGCAGGACAGCCGGCCAGATTGCGGATACAGGACGAGCTTCGCAGCACGACGGGCGAGACATTGACGGAGGAACGTCTTGAGCAGTTGACTTTTGAGATACTAAGCGAGGAGCAGAAGCAATTTTTCGCCAAGAACGGGACGCTGGATTTTTCATACGGGGTAACGGAGGAGGACCGGTTTCGCGTAAATATATTCCGGCAGCGAGGAATGGTGAGCTTGGTAGCGAGAAGGGTCAATACGGACGTGCCGACCATTGAGCAGCTTTACCTGCCTGCGACGCTGAAGAAGATAGCGGACGGCAGCCAGGGGCTTGTGCTGATAGTCGGGCCGACGGGCAGCGGCAAGACGACGACGGCGGTATCAATGATAGATTACATCAACACTACCCGTTCATGTCATATTGTTACAATCGAAGACCCAATCGAGTATTACATCAAAGATAAAAAGGCGCTGGTTTCGCAGCGAGAGGTGGGTATTGATGTCCCTGATTACGACCAGGCGTTGACGTACCTGATGCGAGAGGACCCGGATGTTGTTTTCATCGGGGAACTCCGCGATGCCAAGACGGTTAGTGCGGCAATGCGGGCTTCCGAGACGGGGCATCTGGTTTTCGGGACGGTTCACGCGACCAACGCGGCGCAGGCGGTTCAGCGATTAGTGGATTTGTTCCCGCAGGTTGAGCGTGACCTTGCTAGGCAGACGTTGAGTGTGACTTTGCGGGCGATGGTGAGTCAGGTGCTTCTGCCGTGCGTAAATCCGGGCGTTGACAGGATACCGGCCAACGAGATACTTCTCGCCAATTCTGAAGCGCGCAAGCTAATCAGCGAGAAGCGTGAATCCGAGATACCGAATCTGATTCGAGGGTGTACCCAGGACGGGATGATAGACATCACCGACAGTTTGGTGGCGCTGATAAGGGATGGCTCCGTTGAGCCGAAGGACGCGTACAAGTATGCGCCCAACCCTGATGAACTGAAAATGGTTCTCAAAGGTATTCGCGCGGAGAAGGGCGGCATCCTGTGAGAGCGGAGCTGATACCGTAATGGAGTGTGTTATGCCTGATTTTTTAGCAGTGGCAGGATACGGCGGGTATGTATCGCCGATAAAGTTCGCCGTATTTCTGATTTTATATTTCGGCTGGTTGTACATTATCGACTGGGTTTACAAGGACGCGGAGGCGGTTGGTACAAAGTACGTTTTCTGGACTGGGGTTGTTTTCGGGGTATGGGCGGCGTCGGGGATGGTATGGCTTCTGATTCCGGTCTTTATCATCGGGCTGGCGTTTTATCTTGTCGCGACGGGGGCGGCGACGATAAGCTACATAGTGCACCGCAATTCGGTTGTGCCTGAGTTCCAGCGGATGTTTACCGTTGGCTACATCAAGGACATGGTTTTGGGCGGCATCATAAAGAAGAAGGAACCGGTTGCGGCATACGTTTTCATTTCTGCGAACAACAACGAGGTTCCGGTGCCTGAGGCAAAGACGCCGGACTATTTCGGGTACAAGGCGGCATACAGTTTGTTTAATGACGCATTGTATCGCAGGGCGTACGACGTCGTATGCATACCCACGCCGCAGAATTACGATGTCGCGTATTACATCGACGGGACGGCCCTGAAGCAGCCGGCTATTGCGAAGGACCAGATGGATTACCTGATTCGATTTTTGAAGAGTTTGGCGAATCTGGATATGGAGGAGAAGCGCAGGCCGCAGAAGGGCAAATTCACGATTTTCAAACAGGGCAAGAGAATCGACTGGGAGCTGACGACCGCTGGTTCTAACGCCGGGGAGCAGATGCGGGCGAAGCTGGTGATGCAGCAGAGCATTACCAAGCTTAGCGACCTGGGCCTGACGACTGAGCAGCTTGACCAGTTCGGAACATTGCGTAGCGCCAAAAAAGGCGTGTTTATCGTTTCAGGGCCGAAGAACAGCGGAGTGACAACGACTCTTTATACGCTGTTGAGGAATCACGACGCATTTCTAAACGGAATCACGACGCTGGAGAAACAAATATCGGGCAAGCTGCCAAATATAACGCAGAACACCTTTGCGCTGGGCGACAGCGGCATAACCACCTATGCCAAGATGCTCCAGTCAATTATAAGGATGGACCCGGACATCGTGGGCGTCGCGGACTGTGGGGATTCGGAGACGGCGCAAATGGCCTGTACGGCGGCGGAAAGCAAGCTTGTTTACGTTGTTATCGAGGAGGAAAGTATTCTGAGGGCGCTGGGCAAGTGGATAAAACTGGTAGGCGACAAGAACAAGGCGGTGGAGTGTCTTCTGGGTTTGAGCAACCAGCGGCTGCTTCGCAAGTTATGCGAGCAGTGCAAACAGGCATACGAGCCGAACAGCGATTTACTGCGTAAGTTCAATATACCCGCCGAGAAGGCGAAGGTTTTTCATCGCACGGGCAAGGTGGTTTATGACAAGCGAGGCAAGGCGTCGCCGTGTGATAATTGTCAGGAGACGGGCTATTTCGGCAGGATGTGCATTTTTGAGACGATTATGTTGAACGAGCATTTGCGCAACGCCGTCAAGCAGGCGAAGTCGCTGTCTGATGTTGGGACGGAGTTGAGGCGTGCCAAGATGCTGTATCTTCAGGAGCAGGGTTTGATGCGTGTTATAGCGGGTATTACATCGGTCAATGAGATGGTGAGGGTTCTTTCGAAGTCGAAGGAGCAGAAGCCGACAGCAGAAGAGCAGTAATATTGTTTTGTTGAATTGTTGCGCGTGGTTTGGCCCCTAAGGGGTGCCGCAACGGGCGGCGGCAAGATTAACGTGGAGACGAGGTTGTAATGGCAAGTGCAGTGATACTACTAATTATGGTCGGGTGTGCCGTGGCCCAGTATCTCAAGGGCGGTTTGGTAAAATCATTTCTAACTTTAATTTCGGCGTTATTAGCGAGCTTTGTGGCGTTGTGGTGGTATGAGCAGGCGTCGGCATTCGTAGTCAAGCAGGAGTATATTGTTGATTATGCGCAGCCGGCGTGCTTTGGGATGTTATTTTTGATAAGCTTCGCGATTTTGCAGACAGCCGCTATGGCGATTAGTAAACAGAAAATCGACTTTGGCGATAAGCCCGAGCGCATCGGGCGAGTAGTATTCGGTCTTTTACTTGGATACGTCATTTCCGGTGTTTTGCTGATAGGCGTATCGATGGCTCCGCTGCCCAGTGAGTATCCTTACCAGCGATTTGACGGCAACAGAGCTGACCCGAAAAGTCCCAGGAGGGCGTTGCTGAATCCGGACGGATTTTTAAGCGGATTTTTTGGGATTATAAGCGGCGGCAGCGTCAGCGGAACACAGAGTTTCGCGGTTCTTCATGCCGGATTTATTGATGAGTTGTCGCTGAACCGGCTGCCAATCAGTCAAAAAGTGAAAGTACTTACCGATGCTGGCACGGTAACGATGTCTGCGAAATCGGTATGGCCTGCGCCGGAAGGGTTAAAGGATACTGAAGGCAAATTGGTGCAACCCAGGACCGACTACGACCTGATAGTTGTCCGTGTCGGGTTTACAGGCAGGATGCTTTCGGGCGACTTAACTACGAGCCAGTTACGATTTCAATGCAAGAAAAAGGGCGAGAAGTCCCGTTTGCAGGGCAGCGCCGTAAGTGTTTATCCTATCGGTTATCTCCAGAGCGCCAGCCAGGTCAAGACCGTCGGCATCAACGAACGCATAACGCTTAATGCGAAGAACGCTCAGAACGGCGTGGTATCGATGAATTTTGTATGTTACGTTCCGAAGGATTATGAGCCGGTGATGGTGGGCCTGAAGACCAACGCTATTGCGGAAGCACCACCGATGGTTGCAGCGGATCAGGCGCCTAAAGAATCAAATCCTGTTTCTGAAAAGCCGGTCACGCCGAAAGACGCGAATGCTGCTAAATAATCCTGATGATAATATCAGTCAGTTAAAACGATTGACTGAAAGAATATAAGTTTTTTTGATTCGGTGTTTTATAGCTCCCTTCCAGGGAGTATTCAGGTCAGGATGTTCCCGGTCTCCGTTGGTTCTTTGGCCCCGTCAGGCACAGACGAGCAGTTCTTCGAGGTCCAGCTCCATCAGGTGTTCGAGGTAGTTCTTTAATTCATCTTCAGCGAACCCTGCCAGAAATTCCGGTTTTGCGGATTTGTTTATTTCGCAGATGCAGTCAATCAATTCCCTTTTGCTCATATCACCAAATCCTTCAATAAAAACTTTTAATGGCTGTTCGCAGTATCGACACAGCTTGCGATTTTTCTTTAGCCCCTGTGACGCGCACACCATCAACGCCCCATAACCAAAACCCCGATATGCAGGATTCCGAAGGTCTCATATACAACATATAGGAGAGGGGTCCCAAATCACCCATCAATGTCCAATAAAATCGGCGGGAGGTGCCCAACCAGGGACGCAAGAAAAATTTGCAATAGCGGAAATTTTTTCCGTTAGAAACAACAAACGGTTAAACCCGGTCTCCGTTCAAAAACGCAGGGTTTTGGGGCAGTGCGCTGGGGGGAATTTTTCCGTGCAGGGGGCTTGTTCTGCACGCGTTTTTTCCCTATACTGGTTGGCTTCAGGGCTTTTATAGCGGACAGGCCATAAAAACCATAATTTGGAGAGCTGAAAGTGGCAAGTACCGGCGATATACGCAACATAGTGATAATGGGTCACGGCGGCGCGGGCAAGACCTCGCTGGTCGAGACGATACTGCACAAGACAGGGGCGACCAATCGATTGGGCAGCGTCGATGACAAAACCAGCATTTGCGATTACTACGATGAGGAAAAGACGCACGGCCATTCGATAAAATCCTCGGTAGCGCATACGCAGTACGGCGGCAAGCAGATAAACATAATCGATACTCCCGGCTACCCCGATTTCATAGGGCCATCCATCAAGGCGATTGCCGGCGCGGAGACGGTTGTGATAGTCGTCAACGCAATGTCGGGGGTTGAGACCGTAACGCGGAGGGTATTTGAGACGGCGACAAAGACCAACAAGGCCAAGCTGATAGTAATCAACAAAATGGACGCGGAAAACGCGGAGCTGCCGCGACTGATTAAAGATATACAGGAATGTTTCGGGATGCAGTGCCGCTGCGCAAATCTGCCGTCGGCGGACAAATTATCCGTAATCGACTGCATCGAGAACAGCACAGGCGATTCGCCTGTTATGGACGTTGCCCAGGCGCATACGGAGCTTATCGAAACCATAATCGAGGTTGACGACAAACTTATGGAGAGCTACTTAGGCGGCGAGCAGATACCGCCCGAGAAGATTTCGGAGATTTTCGTTCACGCACTGATGGCTGGGACGGTTGTTCCGATTGTTTTTACAAACGCCAGAAAAGAAATAGGCATCGAGGGGCTTTTGAATATCATCGCGAAATACACGCCGTCGCCGCTTCAGGCCCAGCCGACGCAATTAAAGGCGGGCGACAAGCTGACGGTGTTGCAGCCCGACCCGGCCGGCCCGCTGGCGGGGCTTGTGTTCCGCGTTTCATTCGACCCGAGGTCGAATATGAAATTCTCATCCATACGCATATTCAGCGGAACGCTGAAATCCGATATGAATATGATTCGCAACGACGACAAGAAGGGCGTTCGCCCAGGCCACGTTTTGAAGTCGCAGGGCGGCGAAACACAGGAAATCCCCTTAGGTCTGGCAGGCGACATTATAACACTTGCCAAGATTGAGGACCTCAGGGTAGGCGACCTGGTTCACGATGGCCGAGTCGCGGGGAAATTCGATTTGCCCGCGGCCCCTGAGCCGATGTTTGCGCTGGCCCTTGAGCCGGCGGCGAGAGGCGACGAACAGAAAATCGGCACAGCGCTGGAAAAGCTTTGCGAGGAAGACCCGTGCCTGAAGGTTACCAGGGACGCCCAGACCAAAGAGCTTGTTCTCAACGGCCTCGGCGACCTGCACCTTCGCGTGATGCTCGAAAAAATGGAGAGCCGTTCGAAGCTCAAGGTCAATACCAAAGAGCCGAAGATACCGTATCGCGAGACGATTACCCTCAAGGCGGAGGGGCATTACCGGCACAAGAAGCAGACGGGCGGATCGGGGCAGTTCGGCGAGGTTTATCTTCGCATTGAGCCGGCGCCGCGAAATTCCGACCCGCCGCTGCAATATAGCTGGGACATATTCGGCGGCTCGATTCCGGGCCAGTACGAGCCGGCGGTGTTGAAAGGCGTCAACGAGATTATGGAAAACGGCTTCGTCGCGGGTTTCCCGCTGCAGGACGTCAAGGTCTCCGTTTATGACGGCAAGCATCACCCCGTTGATTCAAAAGAAGTGGCGTTCCGCGCGGCAGGCAAAGGCGCGTTTCTTGACGCGCTCGAAAAGGCAAGGCCGGTCCTGCTCGAACCCATAGTCAATATCGAAGTTACCGCCCCCGCGGAAAACATTGGTGATATCGCGGGCGACCTGGCGGGCAAACGAGGCAGGGTTTTGGGGCAGGATATGCTGCCGGGCAATATGCTTCTCATTAAAGCGCAGGTGCCGTTGTCTGAGGTGACGCAGTATAACAGCCAGTTGAAATCCGTAACCGGAGGCCGCGGCAGCTACTCTATGTCACTGAGTCATTACGAAGCCGTTCCGCCGAATATCCAGGCTAACGTCGTCGCACAATACGCTAAACCAAAACATACCGCCGAATAAAGAAATTTATTTATGCCTGAGCATTCAACCCCCGGTAGTTTTAGCCGGGGGTTTTTGTTTATTGATACTGGAACCAATTGGTGATAACGCTGGGAGAACACCGTAAATCGTTACATACTCTTACCCAACTTTTCTCCAACGAATGTAACATGAATAAGAAATAGCTTATATAAGAAAACGGCTGCAAAAAACAATGGTCATCATATTTTTTGATTTTGTATAAGATCGCGATACCAAAAACCGCTATCTTTAATGATGCGATTTTGTGTGTTGTAATCTACATAAACAATCCCGAATCGCTTACTGAAACCGACAGCCCATTCGAAGTTATCCAATAACGACCAGACAAAATAGCCCTTAACGTTGGCGTTTTCTTGGATAGCTTTATATACCATATCAACATGTTTTCTGAGGAAATCTATTCGCTTAATATCGTGAACGGCACCGTTTTCGACAATGTCCTCAAACGCCGCGCCATTTTCGGTAATATACACCAAAGGATTGCCATAATATTTCTTTATTCGCATCAAGACATTATAAATACATTCAGGATATATTTCCCACCCCATGCTGGTGTATTTAATTCCATCCTTCGTAAATTCGGCATCAGGAATTCGAGAACCTGTCATCCATGCATGAAAAAACGGAACGTACCACTTATGATATGCCCGTGCAGAGGTATAACAGTTTACTCCTAGAAAGTCTAGATGGGAAGAAATCAATTTCATATCGCCAGGCTGTACTCTTGGGCGAAAAAGGCGTAGTTTGTTCCACAATAAATTCGGATATTGTCCTTTTAATAGGGGGTCAAGTTGAATTCCGTTGAAAAAATAGATCCGCAATATAAGTAGCATCTCTATCCTTCTGAGAATCAGTCATACGGCGTATGGACATCAGATTAAGTGATATCCCAACCAAACATTTATCATTAATGCTCTTAATTGCTTCCGTTGCTGTTGCATGCGCCAACAAAAGATTGTGAAAAGTTCGAAAAGCAGCCCATGGATTTCTTTTGCCTGGAGCGTGTATGCCGCTTAGCCCTCCAAATACGGCGTAAATCCATGGTTCATTTATGGTAATCCAGTGATTAACTCTATCCCCTAATTTTTTTGCAACCTTTATTGCGAACTCTGTGAAGTATTTGACGCATTCTCGGTTGCTAAAACCACCTATTTTGTACTGCAAAGCTTGGGGTAAGTCCCAGTGAAAAAGTGTAACAAAAGGATTTATCCCAACTTCTAATAAATCATCCACTAAGCGGTCATAGAAATCCAAACCTTTTTGATTTACCTCGCCTTCCCCCGTAGGCAAAATTCTCGGCCACGATACCGAAAATCGGTATGCGTTCAATCCAAGCGATTTCATTAGTAGGATGTCATCTTTCCATCGATGATAATGGTCACATGCTACATTACCCGTGTGACCAAATCGTATTTTGCCTCGGGTATGACAAAATCTATCCCATATAGATTCACCTTTTCCATCCTCCTTCCATGCGCCTTCGATCTGATAAGCGGATGTTGACGAACCAAAAACAAAACTCGGGGGAAACATCACAGGGCTTTCCACTTTATAATCCTCTAAAAAAAATATATCCAGTAGCCAATCTACCTTGCTGATTATATAACCTATTGACAATATCTGAACTTATAATTATTAATTAACATGATACGGTAAGGCTAAACGGTATTATTTGCAAGAAAAACAACCATTTTTAGGAAGGTGACTATGGACAGGGCATATTAGGACAGCACAAGCAACAGCCCAACATGCCGGACCAAAATGGACGCCGAGCAAAAAAGGACTTTTAGGCATCATCTATATCATCTTTTATGGTCTTACTTTCTCTTGAAGCTGTAATCTCGGCGTTAAGTATCCGCTGATCTCGTTTCAAACGCCACAGATTTATAACAATTTCGCTCACCACAAGAATAAGTATCATGGCCACATAAGATATATGTTCCAAAGTTGAAGAATTTACACGTTTGGCCATGATCGTAACAGGGAAAAGCGCCAAACCGGCGGTAAAACAAATAAACAATCGCACGAAATATGGATTCTTAAACCAGGAACGCCACCCACGATCAATCTTGTAAGGAAAAAAAATACTGTCTGTTCGTTGCACGTGCTTTATATGCTTAACCCAATATTCCTGTATCGCATCCACTGCAATTCTCACATCTTCTGTAGAAGACAGCTTTTTTGTTTCCTGTACGGCATAAGCAATATGTGATAACACGTAGATACTCCCATAAAGATTGAAAAATGAATAAAACGTGAAAATCGCAACATATCTTTCAATTTTAGGAACTGACACAAAAAGAAGTGCTAATATACCAACCATTATCGCTATCATACCTACCGAGAATAATCCCTGTGGTACCGCATAATTTCTTGGGTCCAGCCATTTATTCAAAACATGATTTAGCTCATACCAAGTAGACCAAATCCACAAGAGAAGCAGAGCTATGGTAAATGCGTACAATGCAAGATGGAACTTGTCAATCGCCCCAAAGATCTTCAGTTGTTCAGATATAAATGGCATAAGACCAGCTAAAGTAAGCAGAATCGATGCCCCAATATACTGGTAAACACGTAGTATTCTAATATCAGCGGGCATGCCAATAACCTCCTTTAATTATTGATAATTTTAGCGCCTCGTTTTCCAAGACGATTTAGAACCTTATCCATCAATAACGTCATGCAAAATACGCGTATGAGGGAAGTTTACCAGAACTTATTTGTAAATCAATGTCTTTTTAACTAATCGAGCCTCGACCTATGATTCGATAGCTGCGGTGAGGATTTGGCGATTGTCGTTAATCCAGTGGGCCTTGCGAACGATCATATTCAGAAAATCCGTTCCCTTAAGATTGCCGAAAAAGCCAGTTGCGGCTATGGGCAAAACCGATTCGGCTATCATTGTCTCAACCATTAAATCCAGGAGCGAATCGAGATGGTCTTTATCCAGGTTGATAACCTCACGATAACCTTCGAGGACCTGGACTAATTTGGCCTGGTCAAGATAATCGGGCCAGTCGGCGGGATTGGGCTGATAGCCGACGAGAGAGAACTGGAGCATTGCGTTGGCCAAATCGGTAATCGGCTGAGCGATTTTGACGGAATCAAAGTCAAGGACTGCCACAAGTTTGTCTTTGTCGAAAAGCATATTGCCCGGATGCCAATCGCCGTGAACCACCTGCTGGGGCCACGAATCGAATCCAAGCTCGTTAACATGCACACTGGCGTGGTTGTAAAGAGACATCAGTTCTTCCCCGCAACGGTGGAGCTTCCTTTCGTTGCTTTGATAGATATCCGAGGCGATGGTTTTAAGATGTCTCCTCACCATCGTCGAATTGTGAAAACTCGCTTTTAGCGGCTCCCACTCGAATTTTAAATCGGCCAGGTACTGGTGAAACTTCGCGAGTTGTCTTCCCGTGTCGATTGTCGCTTCGGCTGAGCCGGTGTAACGGGTGCCGCCCACGAACTTGAAAAGCTCATATATATTGCTGCTAAGCTGCAGTATGGTTCCAAATTCATCCCGTGCGGCGACCAGCGGTGCGACGGGGAAATCTCGTTTGGCCAGGTGCGACTGCACGGCGTGTGCGAATGCGACCCGATATACG
Source organism: Phycisphaerales bacterium (assembly GCA_003170415.1). Lineage (GTDB taxonomy): Bacteria > Planctomycetota > Phycisphaerae > Sedimentisphaerales > Anaerobacaceae > Fen-1362. Next base: position 148,868 of record PMZJ01000027.1, read on the forward strand.
TCGTCTTTATCCTGCAGGCGGCGTTTGAGCAGAAACCTGCCCCGGGTGGTTGTTACGACGAGTTTTGGCGCGTGTTTGCTTCCTCCGACAAGGCGCATAACCTTTCGGATTTTGCCGATATCGTAGCGGCTGAGGACTTCAGCCAGCTCTTCTGATGTGAAACGCGCGCCTGTCGCCATAATAAATGCGATTAATGATTAACGGTTAAACGGGAGTTTGAATTTGTCCGAACTGGCTCATTTTCTAAACATCAGCAGGACGACAATCAGCAGCAGGAACCCAGCCATGGCGCCCAGAATCACGATGGCGGTTTTGTACCGCGTAACGGACTGTTCAAGGCCAACAGCTTCGGTTTCTTCCTCTACCGGCTCACCTTCTTCAAGTTTTTCGAGGTCCGACATATTCATACGCTTGTGCGCCCGCAAGGGGGCCTCTCCGGCCCGGACCGCCTTCAAATCAATAAGGAGTTCATCGACGCTGCTGTACCGGTCTTTTTTGTTTTTGGCCATCATAACTTCGATGACCTCAGAGACGCCGGCGGAAAGCGAGGTGTTGATGTGGTCCGGGGGGACGAGCTGGTCTTTCAAATGTTTTCGCATCACCTCCGCCGGGTCGTCGGCCATAAAGGGGACCCGCCCGGTTACCAGGTGATAGAACGTTGCGCCGAGGCCGTAGATGTCGGCCCTGCCATCGACGTCCATTTCGCCGCGTATTTGTTCGGGGGAGATATAATAAGGCGTGCCGTATGCCTTGCCCTTTTCCATCTTGGCCGCCTCGAAGTCCGTGGTTTGCCTGGCAAGACCCATATCCGCCAGTTTTACTATCCCCTCCTTGTTAATCATTATGTTCTTGGGTTTTACGTCGCGGTGAATGAGGCCCACGGAATGGGCGTGCCTGAGGGCCTCCGCGACCTGGATGATGACGTCGAGGGCCTCCTTTTCGCCGTAAACCTTGCCTGCCGCCAAATCGTCGTAGAGAGTTTTGCCTTCGACGTATTCCATCACGAAGTAGTGGTAACCGCCGGCCTCGCCGACGTCCACGGCCTGAACGATGTTCGCGTGATTGAGCTTGCCTGCGGCCTTACCCTCTTTATAAAAACGTTCCACGTATTCCTTGTTTTCGGTGAATTTTTTGGGCAGGACTTTAATGGCGACGATTCGGTCTAAGCTGAGCTGCCTTGCTTTGTAAACGACAGCCATAGCGCCGGCGCCGAGTTTGCCGAGAATCAGGTATCCGGGTATCTGATGGGCGGCGGTTGAGCCGCGTGCCTCTTTGATTGTGTTGCCGACGCGGTGCGCCTGTGTTTTTGTAAGGTAGCCCCTCTCAACGAGGAGGTCTTTTAGCAGAATGGGATTAGTAGCTTGCCTGGTCTCGGCTTCCTCGAGGCAGTGTCGCAGTTCCTCATTGGTGCAAAGTCCCTGGTCGAGGGCCATTCTGCCGAATATCGTATCGTAATTGGTACTCTCGTCTGCTCTTGCCATCTATTTGTTTACCGGTTCAGAAGGAGGCGTTCTTCCAGATTTAATCCTGTTATTATTAGTTATACCAGACCATTGTCAAAATAAAAATAAAATCTCCCCATGGTCCAATAATAGCATCGGCCAGATTGCTTTCCCAGTTTAACGCTTTCTGGGCCATTGACTTAGCTGTAAATCCTGCTACACTGCCCTTCTTTCGATGAAGGCCGCAACCACGACCGAACCAGTAAGGAGCTCAAACAGTGGCGTATAATTGTGTAGTATTGGTAAAACAGGTGCCTGATACGAAAAGGATAACAGGCAAGGCGATGAACGATGACGGGACGGTCAATCGTGCGGCCCTGCCTGCGATATTTAATCCCGAGGACCTTAATGCCCTTGAGGCGGCATTGGATATCAAAGACCGGTTCGGCGGGACGGTTACCGTTATAACGATGGGGCTGCCCGCGGCGGTTACGACGCTAAAAGATGCTCTTTATCGCGGGGCCGACGAGGCGATTCTTGTTACGGATGCCCGTTGTGCTGCAAGCGATACCCTGGCAACGAGTTACATACTCAGTTGCGCGGTAAAACGGATTAAGTATGACATTGTTCTTTGCGGCAGGCAGGCCATCGACGGCGATACCGCCCAGGTTGGGCCTCAATTAGCGGAGAAACTGGGAATACCGCAAATCACCTATGTTGAAAAACCGGTTGAAATTGAAGGACGGACGATAACTGCTCAGCGGAATATAGGCAACGGCTGGCAAAAGGTCAAGGCGCAGTTACCTGTGTTGCTGACGGTAACGGGTGAGGCCAATGTGCCGAGGGTTGCGGCTGCGAAAAAGATGATGAAATACAAGGCCGCTATGACGCCCGCCGGAGTCGAGCAGAAAATAAAAGCCGAAAATTCTCACGCCAGCGCCGATGAGATAAAGGAGCTGGCCGTGCAAAAATGCAGCGAGATGGACAAGAAGGGGCTGCTCATAGAGCAGTGGAACCTCGATTTTCTCAAGGCAGATTTGACCTGGTGCGGCAGGAACGGCTCGCCCACAAAAGTCCACAGGATTCAAAGCGTCGTGCTGGCCTCCAAAGAGACAAAATCGGTTGAGCCGACGGACGAGGGGTTGTCTGGTATGATTCACGAACTTCTCGAAGATAAAATCATCGCATAAGGAACCACGAGACACGAAAAAATGATAGACGTAAACAGACGGGGTGAAGTGTGGGTATTCGCGGAACAGCACGGGGGCCTGCTGGAAGATACGCCGATTGAGTTGATGAGCAAGGGTCGGCATCTGGCGGACATTCTTGGCGTTGGGCTTGGTGCGGTGCTGCTGGGCGATAACGTAAAAGCCCTTGCGACAAAGCTGATTCATTATGGGGCCGACAAGGTTTATCTGGCGGAGCATCCGCTGTTAGAGCGTTACCAGGCGAACAGCTACGCCAAAGTTTTTTACGACCTGATTCACAAATACAAGCCGCAGATTGTTGTTTACGGCGCGACGGCGGTTGGCAGGGATTTGGGACCGAGAATCGCAAGCGCAACCAAGGCGGGGTTGACGGCTGACTGCACAGATTTGCAAATCGGCGACCACAAAACAACCGATGGGCAGATGCACAAGAACCTGCTGTTTCAAATCAGGCCCGCGTTTGGCGGCAACATAATCGCGACGATTATCAATTATGACCGCTGGCCCCAGATGGCGACCGTCCGCGAGGGCGTTATGGTGATGGCGACCCCCGATACCAAAAGGAAAGGCCAGATAATCACTGAAAAGGTTCAATTGTCACCGCAGGAATTACCCATTGAGATTCTCGAAGAGCATACAAGGGCCAAAAAGGTGGACCTCAAGGCGGCCCGGATTATCGTGGCTGGCGGCGCGGGCCTGGGCAGCAAAGACAACTTCCGGCTAATCTGGGACCTGGCCAATTGTCTCGGCGGCGCACCTGCCGCAACAAGGGCCGCGATTGACCTGGGCTTCATCGACCACGACCATCAGGTGGGCCAGACGGGCACGACCGTGAGGCCTTCGCTTTATATCGCGGTGGGAATCAGCGGGGCGATACAGCATCAGTCGGGTATGAGCCAGAGCCAGAAAATAGTGGCGATAAACAACGACCCGCAGGCGCCCATCTTCGACGTCGCGCATTATAAAATCGTGGGCGACCTCAACGAGGTCGTTCCGAGAATGATAAAGGCCATCAAGGAAAAAGGATTCAAGGAAACCTCTTCAGCCGAAAGTAAATAACGATGCCAAATTTCTACACGGATAACGACGACATACGATTTTTGTTTAAGCACCTCGACCTGGGCGAGCTTGCCGGATTGTGCGAAGAGGATTTCAAATTCGCTTCGCAATTCGATTACGCGCCCGCTGACGCCGGGGAGGCGATACGTAATTACGAAATGGTCCTCGATTCTATAGGCCAATTGAGCGGCGAATTTATCGCGCCGCGCGCCGAATCGGTTGACAGAGAAGGCAATACCCTTAACCCCGATGGTTCGGTTAGCTATGCCAAAGGAATAGCGGAGTCGTTGGATAAATTAGCCAAGGCGGAGGTGATGGGTTTTACGCTGCCGTATCGTTTCGGCGGGATTAACTTCCCGAATCTTGTTTACTCAATGGCGATTGAAATTGTGTCGCGCGCCGACGCGTCGCTTATGAACATATTCGGCTTGCAGGGTATCGCCGAGACCATCAACGCATTCGCGTCCGAGGAAATCAAGCAGAGGTACCTGCACGATTTCGCGGCGGGCAAGGTTACCGGCGCAATGGTGCTAACGGAGCCGGACGCCGGCTCGGATTTACAGGCGGTCAAGCTCCGCGCGTTTCAGGACAACGCGGGCAACTGGTTTTTGCACGGCGTGAAGCGATTTATCACCAACGGCTGCGGCGAGGTCCTGCTTGTGCTTTCTCGCAGCGAGCCGGACCGCTCCGGCGGGCTTGGGCTTAGCTTGTTCGTCTGCGACAGAGGGCCTACGGTGCATATCCGCCGGCTCGAAGACAAGCTCGGCATACACGGCAGCCCCACCTGCGAAATATTTTTTGATAACACTCCCTGTCAGCTTATAGGCGAACGGCAGCGAGGATTAGTTACCTATGTTATGGCGCTGATGAACGGCGCCCGCATCGGCATCGCGGGGCAATCGCTCGGTATCGCCGAGGCGGCATATCGCGTCGCGCGGGATTACGCATCGAGCAGGAAACAGTTCGGCATCGCAATCGAAAAGATGCCTGCCGTCCGCGACCTGCTCATTGATATGAAAATATCGCTGGAGGCGGGGCGTGCGCTGCTGTATGAAACGTCCCGTGTTGTTGACCTTAATATCGCTTATCAAAAACAGCTTGAGCTTAACCCGCCCGCCGACAAAGAGCAGTTGAAGCCCATCAAGGAACAGGCGCGTCGGCTTGACCGACTCGCCTCGATACTGACGCCGATGAGCAAATACTTCTGCTCGGAGATGGCAAACCGCGTCGCCTATGACTCAATCCAGGTACTCGGCGGCTCAGGTTATATGCGGGATTACGCCGTCGAGCGTCACGCACGCGATGCGAGAATCACCACGATTTACGAAGGCACTTCTCAACTGCAAATCGTCGCCGCCGTCCGGGGCGTATGCAGCGGCACCGCCGAAAAATACCTCACGGAGCTTGAACAGCAAAATTACGACCCCCAGCTTGAAGACCTGCTGGCAAAGCTGGCTGAAGGGACAAAGCAGCTTAAACGCGCTGTAACATTCGTCAAACATCAGGGGACGGAATATATGGACCTTTATGGCAGGCCATTAGTCGATATCGCGATTGATTTAATCGTCGGCTATCTGTTTTGCGATTACGCAAGCTCGAAGGTCGATATGGATGTCCCCATCGATGTCGAAGCCGGCGAATCAAAAGAGCAGACGATGCCGATGAAAAAACGCAAGGCGATTGTCGCTCGGCGGTTCATCACCAAAAACACGATAAAAATCGACGCCCTCGTCCAGCTAATCTGCTCAGGCGACAAATCAACCCTGGCGGATTTTTCCGCACTTGTCGGCCCCGTCGTTGAACAATAATGATAAAGACACGGACTAACACTGTTTTTTTGAGACACGGATTAACACGGATTAACACTGTTTTAATTTTCTTTATTTTCACTTTTTTCTCTGTGCTCTCTGTGTGCTCTCGCCGGAAGGCGTCCCTTACGGGAGTGGCTAATAATCTCTGTGGCCAAAGGTGTTGATATGCTTGGTGCTGTTATATTTGACTTCGATGGCGTCCTTGTGGATTCCGAGCAGATTCATCATAAGGCGTTCAATCGCGTCCTGGCCAAGTTTCATTACCAGTTGTCCAGCCGCGAGTACTACGACAGGTTCCTGGGGCTGTCCGACGAAGAGCTTCTGCGAATAGTTGATAAGGAAAGAAACCTGTCCCTGTCCAATCAGCAGTTCGGGCAGTTGCTTGGTGAAAAGGCGAATTTGTTCAAAGAAATGGCGGCGACCGAGGCGGGCATAATCGAGGGCGTGCCGAAGTTTCTCAATATGCTCTCCGACGGCAGGATTCCAATGGCAATCTGCTCAGGCGCCTTGCAGCCGGAAATCGAGACGATTCTAAAAGGCGCGGGACTGCGAGAGTTTTTTGAGGTGATTGTTTCAGCCGAACAGGTCGAAAGAGGCAAGCCCGACCCCGAAGGTTTTTTACTGGCTTTGAAACTGCTCAACAAGAGGATGCACAAATCAATCAAGCCGGAGGATTGTGTTGTGATTGAGGATTCGCACTGGGGCCTTAAAGCCGCTAAGGCAGCGGGGATGCGTGCCGTTGCCATTACAAACACCTACGCCGCGGAACATTTAAGTCCGGCAGACAAAATTATCGCCCATCTGAATGACCTGACCCTCTCCTGCCTTCGCTCTCTCTGTCCCTGACCACAATCACTTTATCGCGCCCGGGCCTTTGAGGCGTGTGTTCCACTTGCCGGTTTTTGTGTCGTATTGCACGGCGTCGAGGATAGCGCCGTTGAAATTGCAGGGTCTGTATTTGTCGCCGCGGATATCGATTAAGGAGGTGTTGGCGTCGTAGATAAATTCGCTGCCGATGACCTGCGCGTCCTTGTCCTCATAAGTTACGGCGCCCTTTGCCAGCAGGTCTCTAAGCTCCATTCGTCCCGTCAGTGTTTCGGCGATGTCTGCTTCGACGTGCGAGGCGGTTACGGAGACCTTTTCATTGCTTCGGCCGTCAACCAGCGGGAAATAATCAACTAAAAGCGAGCCGCCTTTTGAATCGGCGGTTAAGTGTTTGTTTTGGCCCGCATACGCAAGCGAATCGAAATTTCGCAGGAGGGCGTAACATTTTCGCTGCAAGCTGAACTTAGCCAGTTTTTCCTGCGGCTCATCGGTCTGCGAATTATCCACTTTTATCAGGCCGGGTCCCGCCGCGAAGAAATTGCCGTCGGCTGTATTATAATCAATCGAAGCGCATTTAAGCTCGATACCTGTCAACAGCTTGTCGCCTGCCTGCGGTGAGCCGGGTCGAACCGTTTTTTTTGTGCTGGCTAAGTGCGTATTTGGGCCGGAAGCAATCAGGCGATTGACATTCATTGAAAGTCCGGAGTCCTTGTTTGTATTTTTCTTAGCCAGGTTGATTTCGAGCTTGTCGGCCAGAACTATATACTGTTGAAATATTTCATCTTGTTTCTGTGATACGGTGCAGCGGCAGTCGCCTTCGAATGTGCTTTTGTTCGAGGCAGGCGAGAACGCGGCCTGTCGGCGGGAGGTCATTCTGACCGTCGCCGGGCTGCCTGTGCCGTCGCTGGTTTTCTCGTTCACGTCAAAGGCGATGCTTGAAGGCCCGATTGCAACCGCCTCGCCGGTTGCCGCGCTGTAGGTGACATTTCCGCCGCGGAAGGTGGTTTTGCCGACGGGGCTGGTGTTGGCGTCCTGTTGAGCGACAATATCGGCGTAAGTTGTTTGCTGTTTTGGCGATTTATTTTCGCCTTGGGCGTTCATCGGGGCGACAATTATGCCGCCGTCGCAGGTTATGGAGATGTCACTTGGCGTTTCATCCGACGTTGTTGCATCCGGTCTGTTGCCGGCATTGCCGGTTGATTGGATGGCCGTGTTGTCGTCGGGCGATGTTTCCTTTCCGGCCTGTTCAGCCGAGCCGCCCGGCATGAAGATATCGTTTATCAAAAGGGCGTCGGCGAGGAGTTGTTCATTCAGTGTTTCAATCCTGACGTTTTTGTCGAGCGTGCATTGGTAGTATTTTCCTTGTTTCGATGCTTGTTCGTTTTCACTTTTTTGTTTTTGGTTATTTGCGTCGGCGTCGGGCGTTGACCGCAAAACCGATCCTTGCGACCACCGCTTGATTCGCAAGCTCCGGAGATTCGTTATTTGCAGGCGTTCTAGGCGTTCATCGTCGCCGTTGTAAACAATCTCCATCCCGGTGCCCGTCATTTTGATGTTATCCGAGACCAGCTCGACTGGTCCGGCCGTCGAAAACAGCGACTTGTCCGCGGAAAAAGTGATGTCATCGAGATAAATGGTTGTCTCGCCAAGTCCTTCTTTGTGCTGGGGCCAAATCCGGATGGCGACGTTGCCCATGAGCATTCCCTGTTTGGGCGTTACTTTGCCTCCTGCCAGTTCGACGGCTACTTTTGCCCGCTCGCCCGTTATCGCGCACCTGAAGCTTCGGCGGTAGATATTCATATAGGGCTTTTCTATTTCCCAGTCGTTACCGTCCTGGTGCAAAAGCTCTCGGAATCCGAATTCCCGCTCGACCTGTTTTTGGGCGTTGAGTGTGGTATAACGGGCGTTTTTCACGACGCCTACGCCCACGTCGCCGACCATTCCGACTCTGCCGGTTGAATCGCACATGTCGGCGAGTTGTCCGGCCGGCGTCATAGCTGCTTCCGTTGGTATAGGCGGTGTCCTGCTCACCCGGTTGTAGATAAAATAGACGACCAGCACTGCCAGAAATGAAACAAGCCAGATTGTGAACCTTCGCGAATGCAGCAGCATTTTATTTTTTACTCTTTCCTGGCGTGACAGATTGTTTCTTTTGCCCGTCTCGACTCGCCGTCTTCGGCGAGGCGGGCCGGCCTATGCCGCGTTGCCGAGACGAATCCGCCACGCCCCCACGCTTTGCTTCGCAAAGCGAAGCAGAGGGGTGCATATATTTTTTCACAAGGGCGTCCCATCTGCCGGTTTTTTTGAGAATATGCTCGATGACTTCCCGGACGGCCCCTTCGCCGCCTTTTCTTTTGGTAACGTAATCAGCGGCACGTTTGATTTCATCGACCGCGTTGGCGACCGCCGCGGAAAAACCAGCACACTGAATCACCGGCAAATCGGGCAAATCGTCGCCGACGTAAGCAATCTGTCCGGCGGGCGTTTTGCTCATTTTAATCAGCTCTTTTAATCCCTTCAATTTGTCTCGTCGGCCATTAAGACAAAAATCCACGGCAAGCTCTTTGGCCTGATATTTTGTGGTGGCGCAAGCCCGTCCGCTCAGGAACGCGATTTTCAGGCCCGCCCGTTTCCACATTTTGATTCCGTGCCCGTCGACGATGCTGAATGATTTGCTTTCTCTGCCGCGGGAATCCACGAGTATTGTCCCGTCGGTCAGCACGCCGTCAACGTCGAGGGCAAGCATTTTTATTGTGTCGAGTTTTTTCTGCACAACTCACCCCGTTAGAAATCTGCGATTTATTGGAAAGTTCTGTATTACCATTTTTTCTAACGGGGCTCACCCGACAATTTTGATTGTTACAATATCCTGCACGTCGATGAGGCCCACCGGCTTGTCGTCAGCATCCACGACGGGCAGCTCGTCAATCCTGTGTTTGTGGAAAATAGCGGTCGCCTCCGCCGCCAGGGCATCAAGGCGAACGCGCTTGCAGTTTTTGGTCATCACGTCGGAGGCCTTCATATCGAAACCGTTAGGCCCTTCCTTTGTCATCAGCCGGCGTATGTCCCCGTCGGTGATTATTCCCGCCAGCTTGCCTTGTTTATCAACGACCATTATCGCGCCATGACGTTTCACGTCGCTGGTCTTTTTAAGAATCTTTCCCATTGTATCCGAACCGGCGGCAAGAGGCAGTTTTTCGCCAGGCCTGAACATCATCGACTGCTCGACGGTCATCAGTTTTGCGCCGAGCGAGCCGCCCGGGTGGAACCGCGCAAAGTCCTCTACGCTGAAATTTCTGGCTTTCATTACCGTTAGCGCAAGGGCGTCGCCCAGCGCGAGCATACAGGTTGTCGAGACGCTCGGCGCGACGCCCAGCGGGCAGGCCTCATTCAGTTTGCCCATACTGAGGACGACGTCGCTGTATTTGGCGAGGGTGGAGTCCTTTTCGCCGGTAATGGCGATAAGCGGAATCTGGATTTGCTTGACGAGGTTAATCAGCCGGAGAATCTCATCGGTTTCACCGCCGTAGCTGAGGACGAGGACTATATCTTCTTTTCGGAGCCGGCCGAGGTCGCCGTGCACCGCTTCGGCTGGGTGCAGAAAATGGCTTGGTGTGCCGGTGGAGGCCAGAGTCGCGCTGATTTTTCGGCCGATGATGCCGGCCTTGCCGATTCCGCTGACGATTGCTGAGCCGGAGCAGTTGTAAATCATCTCCGCCGCCCGCGCAAAGTCCTGCCCCACCACCTCCGCCAGGCCTTTTATGGCCTCGCTTTCGCTTTCAATTACCTGCTTTGCGTATTCAAGGTCAAATTTCATATATTGACTCACGCGTAGAAGCCCTTTTAGTAAAAATACCAAAACGGGCCTTTACTGACAGTATCGCTGAAATGCCGCCTGCCGTCAAGATTTACCGCAATACCCTGTTATGCTGCGGCGCTACAGTTTGACCACGCTTCCCCTGTCGTTTTGACAGACAATTTCAGACCTTTCGCCGGCATATTCGGCGGACGAATGAATAATAACCCGCTTATCGCTGGTTTGTTCTATATGTGCAATCGCGGCTCTTTTTTCGTTCTGCAGGTAATCCCCTACGTCGGGCGAGACGAACAGTTCCACCTTCTTTACCTGCTCTTTTGAGGCGGCCAGATGAAGAAGTCGAATAAGCTCAATTGCGCACGATTCGTGACTTTTTACGTAGCCGCTGCCGGCGCAGTTTGGACAGGCCAGATAGGTGCTGGACTGCAAGCTCGGCCGCATCCTCTGCCGGGTCATCTCGATAAGGCCGAAGTTGCTTATGTGCAGGATTCTCGACCTTGCGCGGTCTGTCCTGGTCGCGGTCCTGAAGACCTTTTCCACTTCCCTGCGGTGTTTGGGGCTTCGCATATCGATGAAGTCGCAGATTATCAGCCCGCCGAGGTCTCTGAGGCGCAGTTGTCTGGCGATTTCCTCTGCTGCCTCGATATTGGTCTTAAAGGCGGTTTCTTCGGCGTCCTGGTGTTTGCGGAAGCTTCCGCTGTTGACGTCGATTGCGACCAGCGCCTCGGTCTGCTCAATGACAATCGACCCGCCTGTATTGAGCGGCACGGTCCGCGAGTGGACCTTGGCGATTTCCTGCTCAATCTTGTATTTATGAAACAACGGTTCGTTGCCGTCATAAAAGGCGACGCGGTGTTTCAGCCGGGGCGACGCTATTGAGAGAAAATCGCGAATCCGTTTAACCATACTTTCGGAGTCGCACAGTATCCTGGTTATATCGTTGTTGAAAACGTCGCGTAGTGTTCTTATGACCAGGTCCGATTCCTGATACAGTTCCGTGGGCGTCTTGGCGCCGGCTATTCTTTTTTCAATGGCGGCCCAGAGGCGCTGCAGATACTTCATATCATTCTGGATATCCCGCTTGGAGCTTCCCTGGGCGGCCGTTCGGATAATGAAGCCAATATCTTTTGGGGGATTGCTCTGCTCAAAGATATTTCGCAGCCGTATCCGCTCCTGCTCATCCTCGATTTTGTGAGATACGCCCGATTTTTCCATCCAGGGCATCATAACGAGATATTTTCCCGGCAGGGCGAGATATGTGCTCAGCGTTGGCCCCTTGGTGTTGATTCCTTCCTTTGTAACCTGGACTACAACCTCGTCGCCCTTGTGCAGGCAGGCCTGAATCGGTTTTCGTTCGTGGAGCGCCCTTCGCTTGCCGATTTCCTCGGTATCGATGGCGGACTTGCCCGCGAAGTACCGCGGGTGCAGGTCGCTTATATGCAGAAAGCCGTTTTTGCCGGTTCCGAAATCGACGAATGCGGCTTGTATCGCCGCCTCGACGTTCACGACCCTGCCCTTGTATATGTTGCCTACATATCTTGTGGAGCTTGTCCGCTCCATGTATAACGCCTCAAGCGAGCCGTTTTCCATAACCGCTACGCGGCATTCTTCGCTCTCGGCCACATTAATAAGCATTTCTCTTGCCATTTGTCCCGTCTTTCAAACGCTATATAATAAAAATTACCGGCCTGACGATTGTCGTTAAAGTCCTTTCCACTGTACGCCTGTCCGTTTTACCGGCCCTGTCAAATCCGTCGTTTTCAAATGTAACAAACCAAGAATTTCGTCAACCCGTATTGCGCCCGCCTGGCTGATTTTGCAGTCAACGGCGACCTGGCCTTGTTCGGCTTTGATTGCTTCCAGGAACGGCCTTACGTCCACGGGCCTTGTTCCGGAATCCTCACCGGTTCGCCTGTTCACTACAAATTTGTCGCTTGCCAGTATCTCTGAAATTTTTTGCCTGATTCCGTCGTCAATGCGTTGTCTCTGCACCTTCATTATGTATCTCGCTGAAATCGGCTCAGGGACGTTTTTGGCCTGACTTGTCTCCACCGAAACAATTTCAATGCCATCCGGCAGCTCACCTTTCAACGCTTCGTTGTCAATCCCGGCCTGCGGTGAGCTTGTCGAATCCGTTTGGCCCTCCACAAGCCACAGGCACAGCAGCTCGTCGTCCGATTCGACGCCTACGCTTCTCGGCAGCACCAACGACATCCGCTGATGCGGGTTGTATCCCTGGCTGTACGCCACTTTAACCCCGGCCCGAACACAGGCGCGCTGGAAGAGGCGCATCGTCTCCGCATGCGACAGAAACCGCAAACTACCCCCTATTCGGAATCGAATTACAACTAACATCTGTTTTCCAGTTTTTCGCCGCCCGGCACATTCAAAACCGCCCCAATCAGTCCTCCCTAAGGGACAGACGGAGTTGTTTAGAACGCTTCGGGCAATATCTTTCTGGCCGCGTCACGAAGGAAGCTGGATATCTGCCTTTCGGAATTCATCCCCAGCACCTTTCTGGCGACCTTATTGCACTCTTCTATCGTGACCGAGCGAATAATCTGTTTTATTTCGGGTATCATCGGCGCCGCAATCGACAACGTTCGCACGCCCAGGCCCAGCAGCAGCATTACCGACTCCGGCTCCGAGGCCATTTCTCCGCAGACGCTGACATCCACCTGTGCCTTGTGCGCGTCCTGAATCACCGTCCTGATAAGCCGAAGGACCGCCGGGTCAACCGAGGAATATAACGTGGAGACAAGCTCGTTGCCCCTGTCAACGGCGAGCGTGTATTGGGTCAGGTCGTTTGTCCCTATACTGAAAAAGTCAGAGTCCCTGGCCAGCATCGACGCCGTTAGCGCCGCTGAAGGCGTCTCAACCATAATCCCGACCTTGATGTTCCTGTTATGCGGTACACCCTCTTCGTCGAGGTCTTCCATTACGTCGCCCAGTATCATCTTGGCCTGCATCAGTTCCTGCAGATTGGTTATGAGGGGAAACATTATTCGCAGGTCTCCCAGCACCGAGGCGCGCATAATGGCGTGAAGCTGTGTTTTGAACATCGTCAGATTTTGCAGGCAAAATCTTATCGAGCGCAGTCCCAGAAACGGGTTTGGCTCCCTGATGTAGCGTCTGCTCTGGGTGTATTTGTCCGCACCGAGGTCCACCGTTCTGAGCACCACCGGCCTGGACTTAAAGACCGCCACCGTCCGCGAGTAGGCCTCGTAATGCTCCTGCTCCGTCGGCTCAGTGTTGCGGTTGAGATACAAAAACTCCGTTCGATAGAGTCCTATTCCCTCGCCGCC
>PMZJ01000014.1 GCA_003170415.1 Phycisphaerales bacterium
TTTAATTTTCATATTCAATACTAACATTATTTTATTTTATCTTAAATATATCCATTATGCAATTATTTTGCTCGTGGATAACTAAAAACCACCTGATAAAGGCGGTTCCGGAAAAAACATGGGTGGATTACTAAGGACGAGTATGACACTAAATTAAAAACCTAAAAGAAAAACAGGAAGATATTATTCTACAAAAAGAAGAAAACGCGGCCTCCCATATTATTCACCGTCTTCTGCGATTTGCCGTGGCTAACGCCTATTCGAAAGGCTCGTCACTGGATAATCCAGGCAGCGTTAATAATACGGAGGGGGTATAAGACACCCCCTCCGGCCACCCCCATATAATACGCGGGGGGCACTTAGCGCCCCCCGCGGACACCCCCCTTGATGCACCACCGGACACACGTTTTCCCGCCGCAGGTTCTCCCCTTGGCAACCCCTTTCCTTGGCTCTCTTTCACTCTAATGAAAAGGAAGTTGCTATAAGAGGAGAACCAGCTCATCCGACTTTCCTGTGAGCAAGTCTGGGACAACATGTTAGCACGCTAAAGCTCGTAGAATTCACCCTCTATCCCTCTTCTACGGCCCCGGTGGTGTCGGTTAAGAGTTGATTTTTACTCTTCAAGTTAGAACAACTCCGGAGCAATCTCTTCAAGCATCTTGGGTTTCCAGTGCAGGTCTCTTTCGATATGAAGACCATACGGCCCACGAACACTTTCAAGCTCTGACAAGCTAAAGTACCCGAGTTCTTTGCAATGGCCTTCCACAAGGCCAAAGAAAGTGTCCTCGCCGTCGAATTCAGTTGCCCACCAAGTCCAACTTGAATCCGGCGTAAAGAACTTAACTAAAACGATTGCCTTGCTGCCTTTACTTTCTTGTGAATACAAAGGCGGAAGCAGTTTACGTATTTCTTCTGTTAATAGTTTCATTGATCGACCCTATCCTTTCTTGTCACAAATCCTGTACTCCAATTATTTGGTTTTTAATGTCCTGTCTTAACGTTAGCTCACAGGCCCATAGCAACAAGAAGGGCTAATTTGCCGCTCGTGTGTATTTACCCTTTCTTTTAGCGATCAATATGGCCAAGTAGAATTGAAGGATATGGAAAAACAAAACAACAACCCAAACCAAATCACACAGTTTGCTATTACAAACTTCAGGGACATAAAAAAGAAATTCGGCATCAAACAAAAAGACCGCCGGGGACATATGTACATCGTGGGAAAAACCGGGACAGGTAAATCTACACTGGTTGAGAATATGGTTATCTCTGATATCAAGGCAGGTTCAGGACTTGCTTTAATCGACCCGCACGGCGACTTGGCCGAGGATATACTTGATTATGTGCCCGAGGAAAGAATCGAGGACGTGATATATTTCAACCCGGCAGATAAGGAGTATCCTGTTCCCTTCAATCCACTGGAGCAGGTGCACCCGGATTACCACCACCTTGTAGCATCAGGGCTGATTTCCGTGTTCAGGAAGGTTTGGTCTGAGTTCTGGGGACCAAGATTAGAACATATCTTGAGGCATTGCATCCTGACGCTATTAGAGTGCCCGGGAAGCACTTTGCTGGACATACCAAAGCTTTTAACCGACAAGTATTTCAGGCAGGATATATTAAGCTGCGTTACGCAGCCCCAGGTCAAAGAGTTCTGGTTTAACGAATACGATAAGTACAGTGCCTACCTGAGGTCACAGGCCATTTCGCCTATTCTCAATAAAGTCGGGCAGTTCCTGGTAGCCAGGCCCTTGAGAAACATTGTCGGCCAGAGAAAAAACACCTTCCGTTTCAGGAAGGTAATGGATGAAGGCAAAATTTTTATCGCCAACCTGTCAAAAGGCAAGATCGGCGAAGATAATTGCTCACTATTGGGGGCAATGCTGGTAACACAGATACAGCTTGCAGCTTTAAGCCGGGCGGATATTCCCGAAAACAAAAGACAAGGGTTTTACCTGTATGTCGATGAAATGCACAACTTTATTACTTTGTCTTTTGCTGATATCCTGTCAGAGGCAAGGAAATACGGCTTAAACCTCACCCTGAGCCACCAGTTCATTGAACAGCTTGATGAAAAACTCAGAGCCGCAATTTTCGGCAACGTGGGAACCACGATTTCTTTAAGGGTCGGGGCTGAAGATGCAAAATACCTGGCCAGGGAATTCTACCCGGTTTTCTCCGAAGAGGATATTGTGAATCTGCCCAATTACCATATCTACTTAAAACTTTTGATTGACGGTGCATCGTCTGCGCCATTTAGCGCCGTGACTCTTCCTTTGCCCGGAAAAGAAAAATCTTGCAAGAGCAAAGTTGTCAACTCATCACGAGATCGTTATGCTATGCCTGATTAGAAAATTCATAGAAGAGGGTGTAGCTTATGGCCAAAACAATTGCAAAACCTGTTGGTATTTGGATCAGGGTTTCCACCGAAGACCAGGCTCGAGGCGAAAGCCCGGAACATCATGAAAAGCGGGCCAAGTTCTATGCTGAATCAAAAGACTGGCAGGTAAAAGAGGTTTATCACCTTGAGGCCGTGAGCGGTAAATCAGTAATGGAGCATCCCGAAACCCAGAGAATGCTGGCACATATAAAGAAAGGCCATATCACCGGCCTTATTTTCTCAAAACTCGCCCGCCTTGCACGTAACACCAAGGAACTCTTGGATTTCGCCGACATATTCCGGGAATATAACGCAGATTTGATTTCCTTGCAGGAATCCATTGACACCTCCAGCCCGGCAGGGCGGCTTTTCTACACAATGGTAGCGGCCATGGCTCAGTGGGAAAGAGAAGAAATTGCCGACCGTGTCGCAGCTTCAGTGCCCATAAGGGCTAAACTTGGAAAACCGCTTGGCGGTGCAGCGCCTTTTGGTTACCGGTGGGATGATCACAAACTGGTTCCTAATCCCAAAGAAGCTCCTATCCGGAAGTTAATGTATGAATTGTTTCTAAAGCAACAACGCAAATTGACCGTGGCCAAGCTTCTCAATGAACAAGGTTATAGGACCCGTGGCGGTGGAAAGTTTTCCTACACCAGCGTTTGCAGGCTTTTGCGTGACTCTACTGCAAAGGGGGTTCGCAGAGCCAACTATACTAAAAGCTTAGGTAAAGGCAAGGAATGGGTGCTAAAGCCCGAGAAAGAGTGGGTTTACACCGATATCGAGCCGATTGTTTCCGAAGAACTCTGGGGCCAGTGCAACCAACTCCTGGATGAACAGGAGAAAAAAAATCAGCGACCCGCCCGGAAAGCGGTTCATCTTTTCACGGGTTTTGCCTACTGCTATTGCGGAAACAAAATGTATGTGCCGTCTGCCACGCCGAAATATATTTGTTACAAATGCCGGAACAAGATCAGAACCAATGATTTAGAAGAAATATTCCACCAGCAGCTTAAAAACTTCTTTTTCTCGCCAGTCCAGATCTCCGAGTATCTTGCGAAAGCCGACACCCAACTTAAAGAAAAGCAGCAGCTTCTTTTAACCCTTCAACAGGAACAACAAAAAATCCAGCGGGAAATAGACAAGACATATCAACTGTATTACGATGATAAGATAGATAAAGAAGGCTTCGGTGTAAGATACGAGCCCCTGAACGAACGAAACAAGCAGATTGAAGAGCAGATACCTCAGCTCCAGGCCGGTATTGACTTTCTAAAGATTCAATACGCCTCCAGCGATGAAATTTTCCATGAAACAAAAGACCTCTACTCTCGCTGGTCGCAGCTAAATCTTGAAGAAAAAAGGAAGATCGTCGAGTGTATTACCGAGAAAATCATCGTCGGCAAAGACGATATAACAATCAATTTGAGCTATCTTCCTTCGTCAGTTGAAAAGATAGCAACTTCTCACCACAACCCTGTCCCTGCGGATACTTCGGGTCGGATTCCCGGCGGTGCAAATGCACGCCGGGGCAGGTCGAAAGATATTTGTCAAAAATTTCAGGCCCGCTGATTGACCGAATCGATATTCATATAGACGTGCCTGCGGTAAGTTTCAATAAATTACGTTCAAGAGCAAACCAGCTTGACTCGGCAACGATAAGGGAGGACGTGATGAAGGGGCGGGTGATTCAGGCGAAGCGTTTCAGCAATGGTCCCGGCACGCCGGGGACCAACGCGAGAATGACGCACAAGCAGGTTGAGAAATTCTGCAAGCTGGATTCGTCGGGCGAGATGCTTCTCAAAGAGGCGATGATGGAGTTTGGTCTGTCGGCCCGTGCGCACGACAAAATCTGCAAGGTCGCCCGCACCATAGCGGATTTGGCCGGCTGTGAGGACATAAAACCGGAGCACGTGGCCGAGGCAATTGGTTATCGAAAGCTGGACAGAAAACTCTAAACTGTTGTCCAATTCCCTTTTGCTTGGTTTGAGTCCTGAAAGCATCTGTTTTTCATCCAATACCGCATTTAATATATAAGCTTAAGTCCTGCTACGGCAAGCGGTTACGTTTTTGTGTTTTTTGCTTAACCTGCCCCGTGCAGATGTCGATAGATAGTTGGCTGTATTAATAATCGTTTTTTTGTGGCCGAGGGTTAAAAAATGGGAATCCAGAACTGGTCGGAAAATATAGTTCTCGTTGACTTGCCCGCCGAACCGCTGATGGGTGATGAGCTAAAGGCCGTCGCGGACATTATAAAAGACAGAGGCGATTGCGACGTGGTGGTTGATTTCTCCGCCATTGACATTATAACATCATCGAGCTTATCGAAATTTCTCAAGCTGCGAAAAATGTTGATGGACTGTGACCACCAGCTTATCTTCTGCAGTGTCGCGCCGGCCACGAAGGGCATCTTTGCCGTGACGGGTCTTGACGGCATCTTTAGGGTTGTTGACGACAAATTTGTCGCCCTTGCGGGTCTCCAGTTAGTCAGATAGTCAGAGGACAAAAGCATCCTGCGAAAAATCGCCCCTGCCCAATAACGCTGCCTGCCCATGTGCTAATTTTCCCGCGATTGTCCGAAGACAAGAAAAACGAAACACTGATATCAGGTATTACCGCGCAGTGATAAAACGGAGTTACATATCCGCTCTACGGCAAAATCGATTTCCTCTTCGGTGGTAAATCTTCCCATACTGAAACGGACTGCGCTTGACGCCAGGTCCTCATTTATGCCCATCGCCCGAAGAACATAGTTTGAGCCGGAGGTCCCGGATTCACAGGCCGAACTGGCCGAAGCGGCAACTTCAGGAGTTTTACCGAGCAGGGAAACGGCCTCAATGCCCCCAAACGAAACATTAACGGTATTGGGCAGGCGTTCAGAGGGGTGACCGTTTATCTGTATATCAGTGATAGCTTTTCTCAGGCCTGTTTCCAGTTTATCTCGCAGCGAGGAAGACACCGATGGTTTGTCGTCCAGTTCCTCTTCGCACAATTCACAGGCCTTGCCCAGTCCGACAATTCCCGGGACGTTGAGCGTTCCGCTGCGAAGGAAGTGCTCCTGTCCTCCGCCGTCGATTTGGGCGGTCAGCCGGACGGTGGGGCTTTTGCCCCGCACGTAAAGAGCGCCAACACCTTTAGGACCATAAATTTTGTGCGCCGAAAATGCCAGTAAATCGGCGTTTATCCGATTGACATTCACCGCGAGTTTCCCAATGGCCTGGGTGGCGTCGCAGAAAAACAGTATTCCGTGTTTTTTGCAGATTGCGTCGATTTCGTCCGCCGGGTTAATCGTTCCCACGACGTTATTCGCGAGCATAACGCAGACAAGCATAGTTTGTTTAGTAATTGCTTCGGCCACTTGCTCCTGTGAAATACGACCAAAGGAATCAGGACGAAGCACAGTCAGCGAGAAACCCTGCTGTTGGAGCCGTTTGCAGGGTTCGAGAACGGCTTTATGTTCGATGGCGGAAACTATGATATGGTTGCCTCTTTCGCGATACGCCTCGGCTGCGCCTTTAATCGCAAGATTGCAGCCCTCTGTCGCGCCGGATGTGAAAATAATCTCCCTGGCGGAGGCGCCGATGAGTTTGGCTGTCTGATTACGAGCGGCCTCGACCATATCCCGTGCCTGGCGTCCCAGCGAATGACTTTCGCTGGAAGGATTCCCGAACGAAGAGGTGAGGGCAGCCATCATACTTTCCAGCACGCGCTTATCCAAGGGCGTCGTAGCGTTGTAATCGAGATATACGGGCCTATTTATTTTTGTCTCCATCAAGAGTCCTATGGCTCAAGGAACTCGAAATTTTTGTGAACACAGCAGGGACAGTCGGCGTTCTTGTTCAGTTTAGAGACATCGATTTGCCTCACAATATTATTCCATACGTCCAAAACGAGCAGGCATTGTCCCGCTTTGTCCGGGTTGCCGGAGAGAATTTTTAACGCCTCCGACGCCTCGAACGCGGCCACCATAGCGACCGCCGGGCCAAGGACACCGGCTTGTCGGCAGGTTTGCCCATTGCACGCGGGAGGTGAATCGAGCAGGCATCGCAGGCAGGGTGTCCTGTCGGGGATTATGGTCATAACCTGCGCTTCTGTGCCGAGGACGCCGGCGAATATCCAGGGTTTGGATTTTTTTATCGCGCAGTCGTTGAGGATGAATCTTGCGGGGAAATTATCCGTTCCGTCGATAATCACATCGACGCCTTCGGTCAGCCGGTTCGCAGTCAGCCGGTCTATCCTCGCGAAGACCGTTTCTATTTCGCAATTGCTGTTAATTTCCCGCAGGTGATTTGCCGCCGCGTTTATTTTGAGCGTGCGTTCCTTTGCGTCTTTTTCGGTGAAAAGCGACTGTCTGTGTATATTGGTTAGGTCAACATAGTCATCGTCCACCAGCCGGATTCGCCCGATGCCGGCTCGGACGAGCAATTCCGCAACCCACGAACCCAATCCGCCGACGCCGACAATGAGAGCGCTGCTGTCAGCGAGATGTCGCTGGCCTTCTTCGCCAAAGGGCTTGAAGGTTATCTGTCTTGCGTAGCGTGATAAATCCTGATTTTTCATTTGCGGGGTTGATACCTGTTTTTTGATTCAACGTAACCCGTTACACGGGTGGCAATTTTTCTTTTATCCACCCGCCTCCGAGAAGACAATCCCCGGAGTAAACGACAGCCGCCTGACCGGGAGTAACCGCCTCTAATGGCTTGTCGAAACGCACCTCAAAGGTGTCTTTGCCTGTAATAATAACCTTTGCTGCTGTGCCGCGATGATTATAGCGGATTTTTACCGTTGCGTCGAATGAAGCCGGGACATCAATCTGCCAGTTTGCGCCATCGGCGGTCAAACCGCCTGCCAGCAGGTCTTGTTTCGTACCTATGGTTACGTCGGCTGTTTGCGGATTTATGTCGGTAACATAAACCGGATGCCCCGCCGCGATGCCCGTGCCGCGACGCTGACCGATAGTAAATCTGCCGTAACCGTCGTGCCTGCCGATAATTTTGCCGGATGTGTCTATGAAATTTCCCGCCCGAAGCGCCGAGCTATTGCGTGCCTCAAGCAATTTCGCGTAGTCGCCATCCGGGACAAAACATATATCCTGGCTGTCGGGCTTATCGTGGACTTCCAGCCCCAGCTCTTTGGCAAGATCTCTTACGGCCTGCTTGTTTTTCAACTGGCCGACGGGAAAAACAATCCTGTCCAATTTTTCGCGTGGTATGCTGAATAAAACGTATGACTGGTCCTTGCCCGGCGCGAGAGCGGGAGCAATAGCCGGGTATCCATTATGATTTACAATTCTGGCATAGTGTCCCGTCGCCACGTATTGCACGCCTAAGGCATCCGCTAACTCGAAGAGTTTGCCGAACTTGATTTTCTCGTTGCACCGAACGCAGGGGTTGGGTGTTCGGCCATTTTCGTAATCATCGATAAAGCTTTTTATTATGGTTTCAAAATCTTTTGTCGCCGACAGGGAAATGAACTTAACACCGAACTTTGCGGCGATTCGCCGGGCGTCAGCGGCATCCTGCGGTGTGCAGCAGGAGCGTGAGTTACTCTCGAAAGCGTGTTCCATTTGCAAACACAGGAAAACGGCTGTAACGTCGAATCCCTCTTTAAGGAGCAATGCCGCGGCCACCGCCGAGTCAACGCCGCCGCTAACAGCCACCAGCACTTTTTTTCGCATATCTGTATTTTGTATCCCGTCGAGCCAACAGGCCGTGCGGAAATGACCCGCTAATGTTTCACCTGTTTTACAATGATTTTAGCTTACCTGGGTTTGTTTTCGAGGACTTTTTGGCATATCCGGCAGGGAACAGACGGGGTATGCGCAAAAAAACGACAATTGGAAGTCCCGTTTTTTGGGGAACGCCGATTGTCGTTTTGCTCGGCGAGGGCCGAGTCGGATTATAAGGTTACGAGATTAGACGGAGGACTTTTTGTCTTTGCCTTTTTTCTTCCACCATCCCTGGTTGGCCGGCTCCTGCACCTTCTGTTCCCATTGCTCTCCCTGCTTGTCGAACTTGACCTTGTCCGCCTTTATATCAAGCACCTTGACTTCGTGGATTGTGTCGCCCTTGTGGAGCATCCGGTCCTCGATGAGGACAATCGGAGTGTCGTCGGAATACAAGATAGCGGTTACTACTCCGAACGTTGGTTCGGAGTGTTCAACCACCACCTCTTTTTTGCCGTCTTTCGACGCCTGTGTGGCAATCTTCCAGCCGAGCATTCCGCAGATGGTTATAGCCGCCAACACGAGCCATTTTACTGTGCTTTTATCCATAGATTCAGGCGGACCATATTGTTGTTAAAAAAAGACGCATTTTCGCCAAGTCCGCGACTCTTCCGTCAAAGCTCTGCGCCCAAACGCGCCGATAATAATCCATCGACGTTATCACAGTGTTCCTTAAATCCCCTCTATTTAATTGCTGCTATTTACACCTAAATGAGCAACGTCCGGGAAAACCCCGTTTGAACGGGCATAAATTCGGCGGGATTCCTCTAATTTGTAATATACGATTTCCCCGCCAAGTCCCTAACGGCTTTCGGGAAATAATTCGGAGAATAGGTGATGCGGCTGCGGCTGGCGGATTTACATTGTGTGTTCTTTTTGCCCTTTGGGGACCGCTGTTTCCAGTCCCTTGCTGTTTTGGAAGGCAGGTGCGGAGTCGGCGGCATCTTCGCCGGGACGAGTCCGTCCGGCCAATTCCGCCATTGCCTCGCAGCGGATAATCTTGCCGTAAAATTCGTCTTTGTCCAGCGTGTAAACCTTAAGGGCGTTGCTGGCCAGTGCCCAGAGTTCGCCTCTGCGGACAAGCTCGGCGAAGCACAGCCGGCGCATTTCGATATCCCTCTGGTCAGGCGAATTGGTTTGCTCAACGACACCTACTAAAAAGTTTCTGGCTAAAAGCTCCATACCGCCGGAAAGGTTATGTTTTTTAACGATTGGTTTAGGGGGTTCGATGATGGTCTCGATTATTTCATCGTGGGCTTCCTGTTCGACGCGTTTGACGCGGGATTTGACCAGGCCATAGATACCGACACCGGCGGCCAATATGACCACCATCAGCAGTTGAATCCAGAATGTTCCCTCGTCCTCAACCGCTCCCAGAACAATAACCGCAAGACACCGGCTCACACTCCCTCGCTTGGCATACGCCGATTAACCCTTTTGCTCAGTCCGGCGGGTAAGCTCCTTCATCGCCGCGCACTGAATGTCTTTGCCGTAAAGGTCTTTCTCGTCCACGGAGTAAACCGTCAGCGAGGAGCTGTCTATTTCGCTTTGCTGATTGCGACGAAGCACCTCATTGAAGCTGAGCCGGCGCATCGCAACGTCGTTTTTGTCTTCGCCGTCGGTGTTTTCGATTACGCCCAGCAGAAAATCCATTTCGAGCATTTCCATGCCGCCGGCCAGGTTTCGCGCGTTCCTCGTCTTTTTTTCCATCGTCGCTTCTCCTGAAGTTTCTTCTGTTCCGCCCAGTTCAACAATCCTTGTTCCTGTGCTTTTACGGACTTCGAATTTTCTATCCCCGATTCCAAATGCCATTTTTACATCCTCCAAAAACAATACCTGCTCCCCCGGATTGCCGAGGCAACGTTGTTTTCATATTGCCCAGATTATACACCCGTGCCGGCAATCATACCAAACAAAATTTCAAACCTGCCGGTTCCCGGTTAGATTCTTTGCGTTGAGGGAAGAATTCTGGTATTTTGACGGTGATGGATGCGTTGGAACTTAATGGTGTGTGCAAATCGTTCGGGCAGGTTCGCGCGGTCGATAACCTGACGGCGAAGATTCCGGCGGGGAGCATTTATGGTTTTCTTGGGCCTAACGGCGCGGGCAAGACCACGACTTTGCGGATGATTATGAGCATTATTCGTCCGGACGCCGGCAGCATAAGCGTATTCGGCAATAATTTAACCGAAAAGGCCAAGAGTCATATTGGTTATATGCCCGAAGAAAGAGGGCTTTATCGAAAAATGACGGTCAGCGGGATACTCGCCTTCTTCGGCGCTCTCAAGGGGCTGTCTTCGAGTGAGCTGGGCCGAGTTGTCCCGGCGTGGTTGAAGCGAATCGAGCTGAGCGACCGTGCGAATAAAAAAGTCGAGGATCTTTCGCGGGGTATGCATCAGAAGCTGCAATTCGCGGCGACGGTAATCAATGAGCCGGATTTGCTGATACTCGACGAGCCGTTTTCAGGGCTTGACCCGTTGAATCTTGATTTGCTCAAGGACATTATCCTTGAGATGAAGGGTAAAGGCAAAACCATCATTTTTTCCACGCACGATATGCACGGAGCGGAGACGCTTTGTGATTATATCCTGCTCATAAACAAGGGCAAAATTATTCTCGACGGTAAACTGGGCGATATTCGTTCGCAGAAGGCGTCCAACGCTGTGATTGTCGAGGTCGAGGGTGAAACTGGTTTTATAAAAACACTGCCAATGGTAACAAAGGTCGAGTCGCAGCAAAATACGCTGGAAATCACTCTCGGCAAAGGAGCCGACCCGCAGGAGCTGCTCAAGGCGATTGTGGGGAAGGTGCGCGTGCGGAAGTTCGAGGTTAAAATGCCGTCGCTGCACGAGATTTTCGTAACGCTGGTCGGAGCGAGCAATGCGTAAAATTATTGAAATTGCCCGGCGTGAATACATCGATACCGTCAAGACCAGGACGTTTTTGCTTAGCTTATTGTTCACTCCCGTTCTTACTGTCGGCATAATTTACTTTACGAGCAGGATTTCCAGCGTTGAGGGCGGCCGGCCTCCGGTCAAAGTGGTCGTAACGGACTTATCAACGCAACTTGCGGGCGAAATAGAAGCTGCGCTCAGTAAACACAACAAGTCAAATCCCAAAAGACAAATTATTTTTGAGTCGTTGCCTGCTAATGATGATGCTAACGCAATCGAAGAGCAGGGCAAGGCACAACTGCGTTCGGGCAGGACCGAGGCCTATATTGTTATTGACCAGAATATCATTGACGGGGCCGGCAGGGCGCATGTTTATACTTATAAGTCGAAGCCGACCACGATGGACGCGACGTGGGCCGTCGAGGAATTTATCCGTAACGCCGTAGTCGCGCAAAGGTGCAAAGTCCGGAACGTTTCTCAAAAGCTTCTCGATGAGATTCGTAATGTCCCAATCGAGCGGGTCGAGATTGGTGAAACGGCCAATGAGCAGCATGTGCAAAGCCAGGGTCAAACTACGGTCAAGATGATGGTCCCGTTCTTTTTCATGTTTATGATATACATGGGAATCATGGGCATCGGCCAGCAGATGCTAAGCAGCGTAATTGAGGAGAAGAACTCGCGGATTATCGAAATGCTGCTTTCGGCGGTAAGCCCGTTCGAGCTTATGGCGGGCAAGATTTTCGGTCTGGGGGCAATCGGGCTGACAATTGTGGGCCTTTGGACTACAGTGTCTTACGGTTCGATTGTATCGCAGGGCATCAGCGTGGATATTAGTGACAAGCTGCTGTTTTGCTTTGTGGTTTATTATATTCTCGGATTCCTTTTCTTTAGCGCACTGCTGGCAGCGATTGGCTCGGTTTGCAATACGCTCAAGGAGACGCAGGAGCTTATGATGCCCATAATTCTGATTATGGTGCTTCCGATGGTTGCGTGGTTCAAGCTCGTTCAAAGTCCCGACGGCATTTTTGCGAGGGTGCTATCTCTTGTTCCGCCCGTATCGCCGTTAGTGATGCCCCTGCGAATCTCCGCCGGCTCAAATGTCAGCAATATCGAAATTCTCGCTTCGGTGGGGTTATTGGCGGCATCAGTGCTTTTGATGATGTGGCTGGCAGGCAAGATTTTCAGGACAGGCATCCTGATGTATGGCAAACGCCCATCGTTGCGTGAAATCTCCCGTTGGCTGCGAGCTACTTAAACTGATAGCCCGCGAAAACGCGATTCCACATTTATCGTTGCTTCACTATTGCGTCCGGGCCACGGATGTAATTTGGCGTAAGGGTAAGAGGGTCGGCGAATTGGCATTGCAGGGCAAGTTGCCAGCCGAGGCGGTGAATGTTGGCGGCGGATGGGTTCCAGAACTTTTCATCAAGCACGCGAATGTTTTTGTGGGCGAAGTTATCTTTGTAGAAAACCAGGCCTTCGCCAATCAGGGCGGTCGGTTTGTCGGAAAACCGAGCGAGAAATTCTTCTGCGGTAATTAGAGAATCAGGTAGAATCTTATGCCAGTTCACGTCGCTCGTGGCTCGTGACCCGTGACTCGGTTTGTCGTAAACTGCGATGAAGAACTGGCCTCGTTTGGCGTCGAGTATTACACCAAGTCGTTGGGAGTTGTCCTGAGGGCTTACATTAGCGGCGATGCAATCGAGGGTATCGACGGCGACGATTTTGGCGTTATTGGCTAATGCAATTGTTTTAGCGATGGTTACCGCGATACGCAGGCCTGTGAAGCTGCCTGGGCCTGCGGAGATATAGACGTGCTCGATTTGGTCCGGCTTTTTGTTGAACTGGTTCAGTAGGCCGACAATTGCGGGGAAAATCTCTGCGCTGTGTCTCATCGGGCCGGAGAAGTGGCTCTTGGCCAGGAGCTTGTCGCCCTGGGCGAGCGCGACCGAACCCAGCCGGCCGCTGGTCTCGATGGCCAGTATGAGAGGATTATCGAAATTGCCTGTATTTGTCGCCACTATGGTTTTACACCCTTAATTAAAAAGAATAGCCAGACGGGATAATACACGACAACCGAGGTCAAATCAAAAAAAAACAGGCCCGGAGGTTTTTTCTCCGGGCCTGAAATTCATCGAAACCGTTGCTCTTTCACTAAGGCCGTCTCATTACTTAATGATGGCGGGGTATCGTGAAATTATTTCTTGTCGTTAGGATCCTTTGGTTGATTCGGTTCCATTTGGTTCGGGTCTCTCTTGTGATGATGCCCCTTGCCCTTTTCACCATTTTCGGCGGCGAGCTTTGTTTTATTCGGCTCGGCGGGCTTATTCACGTCGGCCGGCTTATTGATATCGGCGAATGTGCCGAAATCACTTGCACTGATGACGGTGGCCTTGTTCGGCTCAGCCGGTTTGTTGGGCTCAACGCTGTTCGGGTCTTTCTTGTGATGATGACCTTTGCCTTTTTTGCCATTTTCACCATTCTCGGCGGCGAGCTTTGTTTTATTCGGCTCTGCCGGCTTGTTTACATCGGCGGGCTTGTTTGCCTCGGCTAAAGTGCCGAAATCGCTTGCGCTGATGATGGTGGCCTTGTTCGGGTCCTTATCGCAACCCTTTTTGTTGGGGTCCTTATCTTTGTCGCAACCTTTGCTCTTGTCCGCTTCCGTATATTTGCTGAAATCGACGACGCCGATGGTGACCTTGTTTGGTTCAGCGGGTTTGTTGGCGTCGCCGGGTTTATTGGCGTCAACTGTTGCCGCGAGGCAGTTAGTCGCGACAAAGGCGACAGCTACAACTGCCAATACAGTTAGAAGTGTTCTTGTGTTCATTCCCATATCCTTAACAATCTTGAGTAAAGTTTAGCCCGAATCGGCTCAGACACGTCCGAGAATCATATACTTTTTTCAGGTGGGAGCAATAAAAATCCGAAAATTTCAGAGGTTTTTTTCTGATAGTCGGTATCAGGGCGGGCAAACCCGCGTTTTTAAGCCAAAAATCGGGTTTTGACAGATGTCCTGGGGGCAGAAAGGAAAACCCTGTAATCATAAAATCATCGAAAAATAATCCACATTAGTTGCGGGATGGCGTCAGGCGGTTTTTGGGACTCGGCGGAAGCGGGCGAAAAAGAAACCAGTGCCAATCAGTAAAATGGAGGCGGGTCAATTGCACGCTGTTGTGCAAGAGGGACATCAGCGGCTGATTTTACTCAATAAATCTTTCCTGGCCTGGACACGCAGCTTGGCGTTCTCATAGCATCTTTTTTCATCCGCTGTCTGGGGCAATATCGGGGGCACAGGACAGGGGTGTTTATCTTTATCAAGCGCCACAAAAGTCAGATGAGCCGTCGTGGCTCTAACCTGTTTAGCGGTGTAAGGGTCTTCGCGAATGACCTGCACGCCGACTTCCATTGAAGTATGGCCGACGTAATTGACAGCGGCCTTCAGCACAACGTGGTCGCCGACACAAATCGGCTCTCTGAACGAGAGCGAATCGATGCTTGCCGTTACGACCTCTTTGCCGCAATGCCTCTGGGCGGCCATTGACGCGACCATATCAATCCAGGCCACAATCGCTCCGCCAAAAGCGGTTCCGCAAGGATTGGCCTGATTAGGCATCAACAAATACCTGCTCTCAACGGCACTATCGGATGGTTTTTTGCCTTCCATGCAGAGTATTTTAACCGTAGATTCCACAGATGACACAGAGAATTCTTATTTTTTGACGCAGATTGCGCTGATTACGCTGTTTTTTTAGACACAGATTCAACCCGTGAGATGGCGGCTTTGCCTATCTCACGGGTTTAACGCCGATTTGCGCTGTTGAATAAGCTACGGGAACTGCATATAATGGCAAAAACAGGCGGTGTTTGGCGGTTTATGCATAATTGTTGGGCAGTAAAAAGAAATTATGAATAGCGAAAGCCAAGAAGTGAAGAGATTATTTAGTGAGTTGTGCGAGCGATCAAAACATTCTTTCCCGAAACACCGTCAATCGCTCGACGCACCATCAAAACAGGGTGTATACATCATTCGAAAAGAAAAGACTGTTCTTCATATAGGTAGAACCCTGCGAGGCAAGGATGGCCTCTATCAGCGGCTTAAAAATCATCTTCATAGCTCATCTTCATTTACGAATAATCACCTGCAAGGTAAAGGAGCAATCCTGCGGGAAGATGGATATACATATCAGTATATTGAAGAAAAAGCCCCGAGGAAAAGAGCGCTTCTTGAAGCTTATGCTACTGGGATACTATGTCCCGAGTACTTAGGATTGGTAGAGAAAATTTAAGCTTCCTAATAAATAGCTCTTGAAAGCAGATACTATTTCGTCAGGGTCAGGATGCGTATTGAACAAGCCCTTCGATTCCGCTCAGGACATGTCCTTCGCTGAGTCCATTCTTAAAAACTCACAAGAAAACAAGCCAAAAGCAAAAAAAGCGGCACAGCCCCTTCTTGAAGTAAATTCCTGAAAATCCTTGTTATTGGGCTAAAAACGAGGGTTTTTAGCGATCCTCGTGTTTTGTAAATAGCTAACCGTAAAAAATATTCATTTTTTTACTAAAAACAATTTGACATTTAGGATGATACATATAAAATCGCAGTAATAGTTAGGTTAGTAAATAACAACTAACAGGCAGAAGTTAGAAGGCAGAAGCGAAAAGGCAGCCGACGGGGACGGAGTGTAGTTGGATTGCGGATTGTTGATTGCAGATTGCGGATTGAGATTTCGGATTGTAAGGAGAAGTGATATGGCCAGGAGCAGGACCTTTCAAAAGATTAGCAGGGGGAACAAAGCGGAAGCGGATTTCAAGGACAGGATAGAGCTTCTGCGAAGCAGAGTGGGTCTGCTGACAGGAAAAGACCGTGCACTGATGAAAATATACCTTGAAAACTCCGGCACATTTAGCCAAATGGCGAGAATAGCGAGCGTGAACGAGGCGAACATCGCAAGGCGGATTCACAAGCTGGTTCGCCGGCTTTTAGACGGTCAATATATCACCTGCCTGCGGAATCGCGACGAATTTACACAAGAGCAAATCGAAATGGCGAGGGACTATTTTGTGGATGGACTGGCTATGGGGGAAATAGCCGACAGACACGAGATTACGTATTACCAGGTGAGGAAGACGATGCGAAAAATTCAGCGGCTCACATACATATCAGATATTGCTGCCCCCGCAGTTTTGCTTCGCAAAACCAGGCGCGGGGACAAATCAAAGGAGGATTGAGCGATGCGAAAGTTTTCCGTGGCAAAACAATTCGAGATTAATCCGCAAAGAAGCGAGCGCGTTACGACGGTGATGCGAATGTTCGGCGTGGGAATCGACCGGCTGAAAGACCAGCGCACGACGCACGCCTGCACAGTCGAGGTCAAGGATGGGGATATCGTTTACATAACCGGGCCTTCCGGTGCGGGCAAAAGCGTGCTGCTGTGGGAAATGCAAACGATGGTAGCGGACGATGACAAAATCGTTATCGAGCAGATAGCTTTGCCTTCGGACAGGGCGGCGATAGATTGCGTGGGTGGGAAGGGGACGATTGACGGATTGTCCCTGCTGAGCTACGCGGGGTTGAGCGACGTGTTTTGTATGCTCAATGCGCCGGCGAATCTGAGCGAGGGACAGAAATACCGCTTTCGGCTGGCCTGCGCGCTGGCTTCGGGCAGGAAGTTCATATTCGCAGACGAATTCTGCAGCAATCTGGACCGAATTACCGCGGGCGTCATCGCATACAACGTCCGCAGGTTCGCCAAGCACAACGGCGTTACGTTTTTCCTCGCGTCGGCTCACGAGGACATATTGGCGGATTTGCAGCCGGATGTGCTCGTCGTAAAAAACTTCACGGGCGAAGCGGAAGTCACATATAAGGGCAAAAGTAAAAAGTAAAAGGGAAAAAGTAAAAATGGAAATGTGTACGGTGGCGAGAAATCTTGAGATTGTGCGGGGGACGAGGGCGGATTACGAATCGCTTTCGCATTATCATTACCGCGAGCCGAATATGGGGCCATACGCGGCGATTTTCGCGTTGAGGGGCAGTTTTAGAACCGCGGAACGATTGCAGACCGTGGGCGTGATTGTTTATTCGATGCCGACGGCGGGTGCGCAGATGCGAAACTTCGCTACGGGCGAGTGTTTCGCCGGGCTGGATAAGGGTACACGTCTCAAGCTCATCAACAAGAACATCCGCACAATAAGCAGGGTGATTATCGAGCCGAGGTTTCGCTCGCTGGGGCTTGCGGTCCGATTAGTTAAAGAAACGATGCCCATTATGAATGTCCCCTTTGTCGAGGCGCTGGCGGTGATGGGCAGGGCGAACCCGTTTTTTGAAAAGGCGGGTATGACCCGGTATGAGAATGACCCCCAGGCAGGCCTGGGGGCTAAACGGCTGATTGAGGCGTTCAGCGCGGTCGGCGTAAATGAGCAGGATTTAATTGACCCGGCGATTGTCCAGCAAAAGCTGGACAAGCTGAGGACAGAAGACGGAGGACAGAAGGCGGATTTTGTCGAAGAAGAAATGACGAGATTCCTTCAAAGCTATGGCCAAAGACGACTTATGCAGCCCGGCATCGTTCGCACAAGATTCGTCCTCAGCAAACTCACCGACAGGCCAGTGTATTATTTGTGGAAAAACCCGAACCTTCAATTGATTATTGATGATTGATTATTGGAAATTTTATGAAGCACATAACACAGGCAATCGCATTGAATAAACTTGTCGCGCATCCGGATAATCCCAACGTGATGAGCGATGCGACATTTCGCAAGCTGGTTCGCAATATCGAGCGGACGGGACTTTATGAGCCGATTGTCGTCAGGCCTCATCCCGACGAGAAAGACCATTCCGCCACGGCGGATAAATTCCAGATTATCAATGGCCATCACCGCGTAAAAGCTTTGGAGCGACTGGGGCGTAAAGAGGCGGATTGCGTCATCTGGGACGTGGACGATGAGCAGACGAGCATTTTGCTGACGACGCTGAATCGCTTGGCCGGCTCGGATACGCTCGCGAAGAAGATAGAATTGCTGAAAAAACTTACGGAGCGGATGGGAACAGCCCAGCTTGCCAAGTTACTCCCTCAGACGGCTAAGCAGATTGAACGGCTGACAAACCTGAAACTGTCCATCTCGCCCATCAAGGCCCAGGCGGAACAGTTTGCCATACCGATTGTGTTTTTTGTAACAAAGCAGCAGCAGGAGATTATCGAGAATGCGATTGAGACAGCAGCGGGGGGCACTCGGAATGACAAACAGTCAAAGGCGCAGCGAAGGGCTGTGGCGATTACGGAAATAGCAGGCCAGTTTATGGAGGGCGAAAAATGCCGGATGTAAAACAACTTACAAAAAACGGTTCGACAAAGCTCACCGCAAGGCAACTTGCGGTGATTGATGATTTGTTTGCGGGCGAACTCAATGAGCAGCAGGTTTTTGAAAAGCACAGGATTAACAAACGCGTTTACGATAAATGGCTGACAGAGGAGAATTTCGCGGGCGAGTTTGACCGGCGAGTGAAGTCAGCCCATCGGCAAAGCGAACTGATAATCGCAAGATTCGCGACCGTGGCCGCGGCCAAATTGGTGCAGTTGACCGAATCAACGAATCCCGAAACCGCCCGCAAGGCCTGCTTAGACGTCATCAACTATCTGCGGCAAAACAACCAGTCCTCGCCGGCCGAACAAACTGAAAACGAGCAACCGCCAGACCTCCCGCCGGAACTCGCAAGTCGGTTATTAGCTGCCCTGGCCGCGAGCGAATAAAAAAACGAAGGGAGGCACTCGCTCTTTTAGGGTACTCATAATTTGTGAGCGGTCTCCCTTGTATTATCATCGCCTTCTGATTTTCGCTTCTTTGAGGCCTTATGCCTTGCGGACCCGCGAGTCCCATCACCATCCTCCACAGAAAGTATATGACAGGATTCGGCAAAAGCAAAAAATATCGCGTGCGATTTGCAGAAAATTTGAATGGAATATTATCGGGCGGGGACAATACGAAATAAAAAAAGAGAGACGTAGGCCCAGAATGTCTCGCCCTCGCTTTCTTCCAAAGGGCACCGTCTCTCTTTACGAAAAACTTTTTAGCATTAACCCTGCACCTATTTTGGAATCAACACAGGTTTCCGCACCCTTCGGTACGGCAAATCCGACATCCCAAAACAGGCGCGGGGTGTTCATCCACTTACAATATACGTTTTATTTTCAGTTGGCCAAAATCAATGCAGCAGAAATTTTTTGAGCAGGCGGGCGATTCCCGTTATAATCAGCCACTCGGCGAAATAGCCGGAAAGGAAAGAATTGATGAAAATAGCGATTGGCGCAGACCAGGCGGGTTTCAAATATAAAGAGCAGATAAAAAAGTGGCTCATCGATAAGGGGTATAGCGTTGACGATTTCGGCACGGATTCGGAAAAGCCGTGCGATTATCCCGATATTATGAGGCCTGTGGCAAAGGCGGTCGCCGCGGGCAAATACGACCGTGGAATCATTTTAGGCGGCTCGGGCAACGGCGAGGCGATGGTCGCAAACAGGGTCAAAGGCGTGCGATGCGCCTTGTGCTGGGATTTGCGTTCCGCTCGGCTGAGCAGGGCACACAATGATGCGAATACGCTGGCGATGGGCCAGCGGATGATTGCGATTGAAGAGGCCCTTGAGATTGTCGAGCTTTGGCTCAATACCCCCTTTGACGGCGGACGCCACCTCACCCGTATTCAAAAAATAGATGCGGAATAAAGCTAAGTATAGTTAAGATTCAAATCACAAATTTTCAATTCTGGAATTCGGAGGCGTACTATGACTAACGGTATCATTCTGCCGGTAAATGCGCAGGCCCAAAGTGTTTCCCGTTTGTATGAGTCGCTGCGGCGGGCAACGCCGATGACAAAAGACGACCTGAAAAACTACATCAAGGTTTTTCTGGGAATCGACGTGCCGGATAAGCGGATATGCCCGGAACACAACAGCCCGCTGGATTATCTCTTGCATAGTTTCAATTGCGATTTTTCGGATTCCAAACCAGCCAACGCGGATTGCGTCGTCTGGGCGAACCGTGGCGGGGGCAAGACGGAGCTGGCGGCTGCGGCGACGCTATTGGATTGCGTATTCAAGCCGAATTGCCAGGTTCGGATATTAGCCGGCTCAGAGGAACAGGCGGGAAGAATGTATCGGTATCTCACCGATTTCCTGCGGCTTGGCTTCGATAAGTTTCTCGCTGAACCAATCCGTAAAGCCGGCTGTCGATTTGCCAATGGTTCTGCGGTCGATGTCCTCACGCAATCGCAGGCGAGTGTTCGGGGCCAGCATATCCAGAAGCTTCGCTGCGATGAGGTTGAGCTTTTTGATAACGATGTTTTTAACGCCGCGAAATTCACCACACAAAGTACCGATAGTATTATTGCCGGTATGGAGACAATCAGCACAATGCACAAACCCTACGGTCTTATGCAAAAGCTCGTTTCCTCAGCGGCTAAAACAAATACACCTGTCTTCAAATGGTGCGTCTGGGAAACAATTGAGAAGTGCACTGACAGGAATTGTTCCCAGTGTTTGTTGTGGGGCGATTGCGCGGGCAAGGCGAAACAGGCAGCCGGCTATCTGAAAATTGATGACTGCATTACGCAGATGCGCCGCAGCAGCAGGGCGGGCTGGGAAGCCGAGATGCTATGCCTGAAACCTAATCTCGAAAATGTCGTCTTTGACCAGTTTGATACGGCCATTCACGTCAGGCCAGTCGAATATGATGCAAATTTGCCTTTGTATCGCTCGCTGGACTTCGGGTTTACCAATCCCTTTGTCTGCCTGTGGATTCAGGTCGATAGCGAAGGCGTGGTGTGCGTGATTGATGAGTATGTGCGAACCCGCGCGACAATCGATGTTCATGCGGCGGAGTTGAAGACCAGAGTCCTTGGCGGTGAATCGCGAATCATAGCGACCTTTTGCGACCCGGCAGGCGCGGGAACCAATGACGTTACCGGCACAAGCGCGGTTCGTGAATTACGTTCGCTTGGGATAAACGTGCGTTATCGCAGAAGCGGCATCGCCGAGGGTATCGAGTCAATTCGCCGGGCGATACGTGATGGCGCAGGCAAAAGCCGATTTGTTGTCTCGCCCAAATGTGCCCGTCTGATAGAGGCCCTGACCTGCTATCATTATCCCGATACGCCAACAGGCGATGAACTACCACTCAAAGACGGCGTTTACGACCACCCCATCGACGCCCTGCGTTATTTCTTCATAAACTTTGAACATACCGCGCGAACAGGACATAGGATTTATTGAACAGAGTCGGGGGATGCGCTGTTTCTGCGCATAAAATAAAAAAAACAGGACTGGGTCGGAGGGAGGGGAGAAAGCGAGATATCCCAGCCCTGTTGTTGGTACAAAAAATTACGAAAATTGGCGTATATTGCCCAAGGGCGTGGAATATCTTGGCAAATTCTCGCCTCTACATCATTAACAAAATTATTCTACCATAGTCAGCCGGGTTCGACAAGGGGAATTTTCGGGAAAGACACGTATTTTTTGCTTTCTTGGCCTCCCAAATCTACTCATTACAAGATATCCTTGCATTCGCGTAAAACCGATAGGTTCTGCATATAACCGCGGTATTTGCGGGAAAAAAGATTGGGCTGCGGTCAGGAGGGAGGAGAGGAGAGAATTACCGCAGCCCGTGGTCATCGTTCGTAACCTATACGCGACTGGTTCGAATAGGTTCAGAAATCAATTGTTAATTTTTTCCATCAGCCCCGACGGCCTTCTCAGCCGATGGTTTTTGGAGTTCGCAAACCGGTTCTGGCGCAAGAGCGGAGCGGCGATCAGTGAGAATCTCGTGTGCCAAACTATAACCCACAGCCAGCAGGGTGGGCCCAAGAAAAACGCCGATGAAGCCGAAAGTCACGATACCGCCGAGGACGCCGATAAATGTAACGATAAATGACAACTTGGAGCCCCGGCCGATGATGTAGGGCTTTATGACGTTATCAATTCCGCTGATACAGAATATGCCGTAGATAACCATAAAAACGCCCCAGCCGGTGTATCCCTCTGCAAAAAGCCATACAGATGCGATTATCCAGATAACCGGCGGGCCGAAGGGAATAAAACCGAGGATAAAAGTAAGCGTCGCAAGCAGCATTGGGGAAGGCACTCTCGCGATGGCAAATCCTATACCAGCAACAATTCCCTGGGCCAAAGCCGTGCCTATCGTGCCGTACACGACGCTTTGAACGGTTGTTTTTACGACATCCATCAGGTGCTGAGCATAGTCGCCGCTTATCCGCTGGAAGGCCTCATGAAGATTGGCGATAATGCCCTCGCCGTCACGGTATAGAAAAAACGCAATCAGCACGCTCATCGCGAGTGTGAAAACGCCCTGGGCAAAATTGAAACTGTATTTCAACAGCCACAGACCCACTTGCTCAAACCAGGGCTTAAGCCGGCTTAAGGCGGGCTCCGCATCTTCGGCCATGTTGGACCAATACTCGTTAATCTTCTCGCCTGCGTATGGAATGCGTTCGACCCATGCGGGGGGAGGCAGCAATGCCGTGTCCTTATGGGTTTCAAGCCATTGCAGTCCTGAGCGGAGGTTTTCGGTGAAGGTCAGACCAATCACAAAAAACGGCACGAAAAGCACGAGCAAAAGAACGATAGTCATCATCGCCGCGGTAAGATTGTGCCGGCCGCGAAACCATTTTAATAATAGCTCACGCAGTGGCCATGTGACAAAACACAGGATAGCCGCCCAGAGAATAGCCAGGGCGAACGGCCGCAGTACAAGCGCGCAGCC
The DNA here is from genome assembly GCA_003170415.1 of Phycisphaerales bacterium. Lineage (GTDB taxonomy): Bacteria > Planctomycetota > Phycisphaerae > Sedimentisphaerales > Anaerobacaceae > Fen-1362. The sequence continues at coordinate 22,769 of PMZJ01000014.1, forward strand.
GGCGATTATCGCGCCGATTAGGATTAGTCCCGCCATCTGTTCAATTCTTTGCTGGTTTTTAATCATTTTAATTCCCCTGTTTACCAACCCGCATGAGTATACAAATCTGGCTGCTGCATAGCAACCGCGAAAACCGCTGCCTTCAGAAGCCAAAAACTGTTATCGGCGGAAATTGCTGATTGACGTGCGTCTATAGCAATCATAAACTTACAATTTTACGCACACTGGTTTATTTGGAGATGCAGGCGTGGAAGAAGCTATTACCAAGGCCCGGGGACTGATTGAGGCGATGGAGTACATTCGCAAGTTCCGGGGCAAGATAGTGGTGGTGAAATTAGGCGGCAGCGTTCTGGACGACGAATGTCTGCAAAAGAAGTTGCTGACCGACGTGGCGTTTATGTTAACGGTCGGCATCAGGACGATAATCGTTCACGGCGGCGGCAAGGCGATAACCCGCGCTATGAACGAGGCGGGCTTGGAGCCGGTCTGGGTCCAGGGCAGACGCTATACCGACGAGCGGACGCTGCGGATAGTCGAACACACGCTGGTTCACAGCGTAAATGACCCGATTTGCAAAGTGCTGGGTGAGCTGGGCTGCCGGACAATGCCGCTTCATACGCTGAGCAGTTGCGTGCTGTTTGCCGAGCAGTTGCGATTAGACGGGCCTGACGGTCGCAAAATCGATTTGGGTTTTGTCGGCAAGGTTACTGAAGTCAACGGTCAGCTTTTGAAAACGCTTTGCGCGGACGGGACGATACCTGTAATCGCCTCGGTCGCGATGGACCAGTTCGGCGGGACACTCAACGTCAACGCCGATACTGCGGCGGGCAAAGTTGCCGCGGCGGTCGATGCCGAGAAATTAGTAATGGTCAGCGATACCCACGGGATTCGCAGGGATATAAAAGACCCCAATAGCTGGGTGTCGAGCTTGAATGAGCAGCAGATTAAAGAAATGATTGACGCGAAAATTATTACCGATGCGATGTTCCCCAAGGTCGAGGCGTGTTTAATCGCACTTGAGGCGGGCGTCAAAAAGGCGCATATTATCGACGGCCAGATTGAACATTCGCTGCTATTAGAGATTTACACCGACAAAGGCGTTGGAACGGAAATTGTTAAGTAAGTCCGCCACGGGCGGATAAAAATTGAGAATGGAGAATTGAAAACAGAAATGACGACGCAGGAAACAATTGAGCTTTATAGTAAATACGTAATCGCGAATTACAAACGGCTGCCGCGAGTGATTGTTAAGGGTGAAGGATGTTATCTTTACGACGCCGAGGGCAACAAAATTCTCGATATGTTCCCCGGCTGGGCGGTCAGCGGAATCGGCCATTGCCATCCCAAGGTGGTCGATGCGATTCGCAAACAGGCAGGCGAGCTTTTGCATATCGATAACACTTTTTACTCGGAGCAGCAGGGCCAGTTGGCGAAACTGCTTAGCGAACGCGGCTTCGGCGGAAAGTGCTTTTTCTGCAACAGCGGCGCAGAAGCCAACGAGGGCGCTCTGAAGCTGGCGCGTTTAGCGACGGCAGACGGCAAATACAAATTCATTACCGCCGAAGGAAGTTTCCACGGCCGGACGTTTGCGACGGTTACGGCGACGGCTCAGCCCAAGTATCACGAGGGCTTCCTGCCGTTGCTGCCGGGTTTTGTTTATGTCCCCTATAACGATATAGCCGCCCTCGAAAAGGCGTTCACCGACGAGGTTTGCGCAGTGATGATTGAGCCGATTCAGGGCGAGGGCGGCATCAACGTCGCGACGAAGGAATACGTCGAGGCGATTCGTCAGTTATGCGACGAAAAAGGCGCGGTGATGATATTAGACGAGGTGCAGACCGGGATGGGGCGGACGGGCAAGTGGTTCGCATATCAGTATCATGATGTTGAGCCGGATATTATGACGATGGCAAAGGCGCTCGGCGGCGGGGTGGCAATCGGTGCGATGATGGCAAAAGAGGAACTCGCTGCCAAATTAGTACCCGGCAAGCACGCCTCAACCTTTGGCGGCAACTGCATCGCCTGCGCAGCCGGTATTGCGGTCGTCGAGGCGATTGAAGAAGAAAACCTAATCGAAAACGCAGTGAAGATGGGCGAATACGCGAAGGAAAAACTCGAACAGCTCGGCGAAAAATATGACATCATCAAGGAAGTCCGCGGCAAAGGCCTTATGATTGGCGTGCAGCTTTCTTCGCCTGGCGCTGAAATAGTCGATAAGTGCCTCGCGCGGGGCCTGCGAATCAACTGCACGAACAACACAGTGCTGCGTTTTATGCCCGCGATGATTGTTACAAAAGAGCAAATCGATGAGGCGATAAATATCCTTGATAGTGTAATGGGCGAAAACAAATGAGACACTTTTTGTGCATAGGCGATTGTTCGACTGAAGAGTTAAACGAACTGCTCGATTTGAGCAGCTCGCTGAAGAAGCTCTATAAATCCGGCGGGCGGGACGTATGCCTGGCGGGCAAAGTTCTGGCGATGGTCTTCGAGAAGCCCTCACTGCGGACGCGAATCAGCTTCCAGGTTGCGATGACCGATTTGGGCGGCAGCGCGATATTCATTCGCCCAGAAGACGTCGGCGGCATCGGCGCACGTGAGCCGATTAAGGATATGGCGCGGGTGCTCAGCCGATATGTTGACGGAATAATGGCGCGGACGTTCGCGCATAATACCGTTGTCGAACTTGCCAAATACGCGACGGTTCCCGTGATAAATGCGCTGACCGATTTGTCGCATCCCTGCCAGGCGATGGCGGACGTGCTTACGATAAAGGAACACATTGGCCGACTGACGGGTGTTAAGGTCGCGTTTATCGGCGACGGCAACAACGTAGCGCAATCACTCGCTTTTGCGGCTGCGAAACTCGGAATGAAATTGGTTGTCGCTTCACCAAAGGGTTATGAGCTTGACTGGGGCGTCATAGAAAAAACAAACGCCATCAAAGCCGACAGCGTCTCGATTACCAATGACCCTGTAAAAGCAGTTGCCGGCGCGGACGTCGTCTATACCGATACATGGGTCAGTATGGGTCAGGAAGCCGAAAAGAAAAAACGCATCAAGGCCTTCAAGGGTTTCCAGGTCAATGCCGAGCTTCTCAAATCCGCGCCTGCTGGCGTAAAAATTATGCACTGTCTGCCCGCGTATCGCGGCCTTGAGATTACCGATGACGTAGTCGAATCGCCGAACTCGATTATCTTCGACCAGTCAGAAAACCGCCTGCACTTCCAGCGTGCGCTTGTGAAGAAACTGATGAGCTGAATAGGATAGCGTGACAATGAAACGCAGGATACTTGTAGCCAGCACGAATTCGGGGAAGCTCAAAGAGTTGCGCGAGATGCTGGCTGGCGATATTGAATGGGTTGGCTTATCGGATTTTCCCAACGTCAGCGAGATTGAGGAGGATGGCAGAACATTTGCCGAGAACGCCCGCAAAAAGGCAATCGGCTACGCGAAAGCAACTGGCCTTTGGACTATTGCGGATGATTCTGGATTAGTGGTTGATGCACTGGATGGACAGCCGGGGGTGAAAAGTGCAAGATTCTCCGGCGTCAAAGATGCCAATCGAGGACTTATCGACCATAAGAATATGGCCAAGGTCTTAAAGCTGCTGGAAGGTGTGCCAAAGGAGAAAAGGACGGCTCGATTTATGTGCTGCCTGTGCCTGGCAAGCCCCGAAAAGGTTTTGATTGAGACGTCTGGCAAATTAGAAGGATTGATTATCGATAAGCCGATGGGCGAGAATGGCTTTGGATATGACCCAATTTTCTTCGTGCCGGAATCAAATAAGACGGTTGCCCACATGGCTTCCGTTGAAAAAAACGCTATTTCCCATCGCGGCAACGCCATTCGTTCGTTAAGGACTTATCTGGAGAAGGTTCTTTAATCGGGTTACTTGAGGGCAAGCAATCCGAAATTTTCTTTTGGCGTCAGGACTACCCAGGCGCGCCAGTCGAATTTTTTTATGAATCGATGGGGAATCGGCCGGACGTCTTTTAGCCAGACCAGAACCCCGAATTGCGAACTTATTTTCTCCCGCCAGTATTGCTCATCGCCGAGGATTTGCTGATTGTATTGTTTTTGCATTTGGGCAATCTGCTTGGCGGTTAGGTTTTCAAAGTATTTCACCTTGTCAACTGTTGCCGTTGCCATAACAGGGCCTGAGCTTGCCTTGAGGAAGATTTTGTCGCCCGCGCTTACCTGCGAAAGCCATTTCTGTCTTGTCTGGTAGAGACGCGACTCGATTGTTTTTTTACCCGTTAGTATCGCGTCAAGATACGGCTTTTTCAAAATGGCTAAGTGATGATTCATTTCGTCTCTTATAGTAACAACAGTGTCGTTTGGCAATAACTTTGACCGTTCACGCGGGCTGGTTTATAATCGCCGGACAAAATGAAGGTAATTATTAAAAAGGTAATCGGTGTAATTCTTATTATTGTTGGGCTTATAGCGTTGTTGACGCCTTTTACGCCCGGCTCCTGGCTTGCTTTAATCGGCCTGGAACTCCTGGGGATTCGGCAGTTTGTTTTCAGAAAATTTCTCAACGACAAACAAAGGACCGCCGCTGATAAATTTATGGATAAACTGCAATCCAGGTTCAAAAAGAAAACCAGCGACAAGACCGACGAAAAACAATCGCATTAAAGATGTTTAACTGCGCCACTGGCGCTGTCTTTGCGTTGTTTTTTCGAGGACTTCCCGCACAGCACCCGTGTCTTCGGCAATCTGGAAATCGAACATACCCACGGCGATAAAATCCGCGCCGTTTTCAAAGGCGTATTTGAAACCGCTTTTGGGTAGTATCGCGCCCGCGGCAAGCGTCTTGAAGGCAATCCAGGGCTTCTCCTCGGTCCTGAAAAAGTCGATTGTTTCCTGTGGCTCGAGACAAAACATATTGTCGTGGATTTCATCGTGGTCGTCGGATTGTTTGTTGTCAACGGAGAACGGCTCGCGTTTATCCTTGGGATGGGCCGACCAGTATTTGTCGTGGTGGAAGGTCTTGACCCAGTAATCGGGCTCAATTTTGACCTCCCTGCATTGCTGCAGGACGTAAACTGAGTGACAGCCGACGCCCGCCTGTAAGCCATTCTTTCGTATGTGTTCGAGCGCTTTGGGAAGGATGTCTATTCGTCCCTTTTTCACACAGGAATCACAGGCCGCGCCGTGCAGGTATATCGTTGAGGCGCCTTTGTCCGCGGCCTGGTCGATATTGGCAATCGGGTTTTCTTCCGTTGGCTTAACGGATACGATTACCTGGAGTTTGCTGTCATTTAGTTTTTTGTACTTGTTGACGATGTCCATCTGAACTACGTCGATGATGATAGTGTTGATGCCGTATTGCTCCGCGAGGCGCAGCGTCTGGAAGATTTTCTCATCTGTGTTATACGCCTTGAACAGTTTCGATACATATATCAGGTCTCGTGCGTGCGCCCACCCGCCGATGAGATTACCTCCCATAATCATCCTGCTGATTGTGAGGTTGCCGAGTTTGCCTGTGGGTATTTTGGCTTCATTTGCGGCGGGGGGTTTTACTGTGTTTGGGTCGTTGCCGTCCTGCATTGCTGCCAGGAGTATTCTTTCTTCCAGCCCCATAATACCCGCGGCTCCCATGATTGAGCCGGCGATGAGGCCCCGACGAGTTATCTTGTGCGACATAATATCGTCCTTTCTTGGGTGCAGTAGTATTATACAAGATTCGGGAAGAGCCGGGCTATATCTTTTTTGAACTTTTCTATTGTTTCAAAGAGAATTGTTTGAAGCCCTGCCTGTTTTGCCCCGTCGATATTGGGTTGTTTGTCGTCGATAAAAAGGGCTTGGCTGGCCGGAATCCCGAGCCGGTCGAGAGTAAGGTCGTAAATTTTTCTTCCGGGTTTTGCTGTGCCTTCGAGACAGGATAAGACCGTTACGTCGAACGTGTCATATTTTAACTTATTAATCAATTCAGCAACGGGCATTTCAGTGTTGGACAGTATCGCGATTTTGCAGCCGGCCTTTCGCAGCCGAGACGCCAGCGAGAACATTTCCTGCCTCGGTCTGTATGCCGCCGTGAATGCCTCCGTCCAGAGGGAATCGGCTTTCGGCATAGGCGCTTTGAGGCGTTTGGTCATATTCATCCAGAACTGCTGTTCGGTAACTGTCCCGGTCTGGAAATCATTCATACATATATCGAAGGCGATTACGTATTGTTTTTCGCTGACGCCGAGCGCATTTGCGCAGTATTTGAATAAAGCCGGCGCCGGGTCCTCGATTAAGACCCCGCCCCAATCAAAAATGACTGCGTTTATTTTTTCCATAAGCATAAGAGCATACTGGCATGGGTAAATAATATCAACGCCAAAGCGAGTAAGGATTATTGAAGATTGATAAAGGGAGTAGGGGCGGTTACAATCGCCGGTTCTTTTGCGGATATGTTTTGTCATTCCGAGCGAGGCGAAGCCGAGTCGAGGAATCTATTTTAATAGATTTCTCCACTTCGTCCCGACGAGTCGGGACTTTGGTCGAAATGACAACAAACTTTTCCGCAGAGGAATGGATTGAGATATGAAGCAAAATCTCGATAAACATAAGCTGAGCAATGGGATGATGTTGCTTGGCGAGCGGATGGAAGCGGTGGAATCGGTGGCGTTTAGTTTTATGTTGCCTACCGGTGCCTCGGTTATGCCGGCGGGCTGCTGTGGTGCGGCTAACGTAATATCGGATTGGATATTCCGCGGCGCAGGCGAAAGAGACAACAGGCAATTAGGCGATGCCCTCGATGGGCTGGGTCTTCAGCGTTCGGGAGGCGTCGATAGCGCACATATCTCCGTCGGCGCGGCATTAGAGGCAAGCAACCTGTCTTCGGCGATTGATTTGTATGGCGATATAATACTTCGTGCGAAACTTGACGATGAGCAATTTGCCCCGGCCAGGCAGCTTGCAATCGAGGGCGTAAAGGGACTTGATGACGACCCCCGGCACAAGGTGATGCTGAAATTGCGGAAGCAGTTTTATCCTGAGCCGCTTGGCAGAAGCACCGCCGGCGAGATAGCCGACCTTGAAGCCCTGACGCCCGAAACAACCAGGAAGATTATCGTGGAAAAATTCAATCCGGCGGGGATTATCTTTTCGGTCGCGGGCAAATACGATTTTGACGCGGTTGTGCGCCAGATGGAAAAGTTATTCGGCTCAAGTGCCGCCGGCCGGACCAAATCATTGAAAACAGGCGCGAGCGGCGGACGCTATAAACATATCCCCAATGACGGCGCACAGGTACACATCGGCCTTATGACGCCGACGGTTCTATTGCAGGATAAAAATTACTATAACGCGCGTATTGCCGTGGCGGTGCTGTCGGGCGGGATGGGCGCGAGGTTGTTTACAGAGGTCAGGGAAAAACGCGGGCTTTGCTACGCCGTCGGCGCGCAATACCACGCGATGAAAGAAGCGGCGGGGATAACGTGCTACGCGGGAACAACGCCTGATAAGGCGCAGCAGACCTTCGACGTGATAGTCGCGGAATTCAACCGTTTGGCCGAGGGTATCAGCGAAGAGGAACTTGGGCGGGCAAAGGTCGGGTTGAAATCATCGCTGATTATGCAGAGCGAATCATCCAGCAGCAGGGCTGGTTCAATCGCGGGCGATTACTATATGCTCGGCAGGGTGCGGGCGCTCGACGAAATCAAAGCTGAGATAGACAAGACAAGCGTCGATTCGGTGCTGACTTTCCTTCGCAAAAATCGGTTCAAGGATTTTACGGTCGTAACAATCGGCCCCAGGGAGATAAAAGTTGAGTAATCCCGGCATGAAATTCAAAAGTCACAAGCTGAAAAACGGCCTGACGGTCATCGGCGAGGTAAATAAAAACGCCAAGTCGTCGGCTGTCGGGTTTTTTGTGAAAACCGGCTCACGCGATGAGGATTTGAAAATCAACGGTGTGTCGCATTTTCTTGAGCATATGGTTTTCAAGGGCACGGAGCGACTCAGTCCCTTCGCGGTCAACGAGGCATTTGATAAAACAGGGGCGCAGTATAACGCCTTTACCAGCGAGGAGGGCACCGTCTTTTATGCGGCGGTTCTGCCTGAGTATCTGGCGGAAATAACACAGCTCTGGATAGAGATGATGAGGCCGGCGCTGCGCACGGAGGATTTCAACATCGAAAAGCAGGTCATCAAGGAAGAAATCGCGATGTACAAGGACCAGCCCAGTTTCGATGTGATGGACCGCTGCCGCGAGCTTTATTTCGCGGGCCATCCCTGCGGCCACAGCGTCCTGGGAAGCGAGGAATCAATAGACGCTATGACCGCCGAACAGATGCGTGGATACTTCTCTCAGCGATACGCCCCGAACAATATGGTCGTGGCGTTCGCGGGCAATTTTGAGTGGGAGCGAATTCGCGATATGGTCGAAGCCGGCTGCGGGGGCTGGAAAAACCAGGAAGTCAAAAGAACAATTACCGATACGCGGGGCGCACGGGACAAACAACGATTAGATAAGGCCAACCTTACGCGAGAACATATTTGCCTGATGAGTCCGGCCGTCAGCGCTCAGAGTGACAAACGGTTCGCTGCGTCGCTTTTGAGCGTGATAGTCGGCGATGACGTCGGCTCACGATTCTTCTGGGAGCTTGTGGATAAGGCCATAGTCGAAACAGCGTCTTTCGACTTTGCCCCGATGGACGGCACCGGCGCCTACTGTACTTACGTCCGATGCAGCGGCGAAAATACGGCCAAGACGATGAAAATAATCGCGAGTATATTCGCAGACCTCACAAAGGCCGGCGTCACGGAAGACGAGCTTATAAAAGCCAGGAACAAGGTGCTAAGCGCGTTTGTGATAAAAAACGAGATACCGATGGGCCGGCTGGTCGATTTGGGATTCAACTGGACGTACCTGGGACAATATCGACTGGTCGAAGATGACGTAAAGGCGGTTAAAGCGGTTACGGTAGCCGAGATTAACGCGATTCTGAAAGAGTATCCTCCTGGCGAGTTCGCCCAGTTCTCCTTAGGCCCGGCGAAAAACGGCTAAAAGCCATTTCACCACTGTCATTCCCTCGCACCTGTCCTGAGCTTGTCGAAGGAAGCGGGAATCCAGGGATTGTAGGGTGGGCTTCAGCCCACGCGGTATTCTAAATTACCAAACGGTACAATACCAAATGAGTAAGTTGTGTTGTTTCGATACTTGAAAATCCCGCCTGCTTGGCCCATGAAATTACCTTCTCGGGTTTTAACCTGTGCTCGATAGGCGGCCCGAATTCCTGTTGCTCATACCGCCACTCAAGAATACTGACCCTTTTCCGGCAAACACGCCGTGCCTCTTTGAGCGCCTTTAAGTAATCATCGACCTCGTGCAGAACATATCCGAAAAATACGATGTCAAAGGATTGGTCCCGATACGGAATCGCTTCCGCCCCTGAAATTTTAAATTCGCCCTGCGGCACATATCGTCTCGCGGCTGCTATCATCTTCGGATTTATATCTATACCGCAAACCTTAAAACCCCTTCTGACGAAATGCTCCGCGAACAATGCCGTCCCCGTTCCCACATCAAGGACGCTGCCTGCTTCAATTCCCTCCGAACTAAGGTCTATCACTCGTTCTATTTCGCTGCGTTCTATCCGCTCCGCCCGCCGCAGCTTCTCAATCTCGTCATGAAATATCCGCTCGTTCATAAATAATAATAAATAGGGACACCTATTATTTCCTTCAAGTTTGGCCTGACATTTCTTAGCCGAAATCATATTACTCCAAATTGGCGGATTTAGCAAATCAGTACCTTCTTTGACAAGACAGGAGAATTTTCAAAAAAACGTGAGTAATGGAGGCGTTCTGCGCATAATAATTTTATGAAAGCTTGCGCTAAAGTCACCTGCCCAGCCAGTCGAAGATTCACAAAGCGAATAATCCCGCCTCCCGGAAGGGACGCCTGACGGCGTATGGGCGGATAAGATTGATAGACGAGGGCCTGCGAGGAGGGCAGGCCCTTTTTCGTTGCGCTACAAAGGGTAAACCCTTATTTTTTGCCCCATAACTTATCTCGCCTTTTGCGATTACTGCTTGAATCACACCTGCCCTGATGTTAAGATAGATAAAGTAGCGGGGACAGGGAAATTGACAAATGGTCGAGAAAGAAAGACAAGCTGACGAATATAAAACGCCCCACAGGCCTATTCTACGAGCAAAGGACATAATACCCGGAGCCGCCAGTCCAGCGGGCAAAGGCGACGGTGTTAGCAATACTGATATCCCGCGTTTTGACCTTGCCGAAGACATAATGGCGGAGCAGCGTCGGCTGACCGTCGTGCGTCGTAAAGGGCCGGGCAGCCCCGAACCGGTTAATCTTACCCCATCTCCTGATTTGCCATTGCCAGTGGCCATAATGGGCTTGGCCATCCCTTTGCCGAAAGGCGTCCCTTCCGGGACCGGTAGGCCATCCCAAAGCAGTCATAGCTTCTCAGAAGGGTTTAATGACATCAGTGACCCCATCATAGCGGGTATCGTGACCAGAGATATTGAACGGCTCTGCAGTGGTTTCTGGGCATAGATTTTTAAAAGGGGTTTCACTTCATAGAGAATTTTTTCTGTCTCCCCTTGCTTTCTGCTGGAAGAAAGTCCTATAATTAACACCGCGAGTTCGATTTTTTGCCGCTTGATTGAAAAATGAATACAGGAAACTTGTATTAAGGGGAGAGGAAATGAAGCACACTTATACGTATTGCAAGGATTGCAAGTGGTGGTGTCAGCTTGCTGAGTATGGGGCAAAGATGCAGCAGGGTGAGTGTCGCAGGTATCCGCCGGCGGTATTTTTCACCGGACGGGTATATCAGACCTTCTGCGAGGTGTCTAATCGCGGTTTTCCGATTACCGCCGAGGACTGGTGGTGCGGCGAATCGAAATTTTAAGCCGGCTTTGGCGATTTGGGGCTGGCCGGCAAAAAAATGTCATAAAACCGGTTGCAGAAATCAGCGAAGTCGCGCATAATTATAAGTTCGAAAAGCTTAAGTGCAATTTTGAAAGGCAATAGATGGGTTCGGTGTTACAGGCGCTGGTAAAGCTTCAGAGCGTGGAGAACCGCCTGCGGGCGGCCAAAGCGAAGCTTGCCAGATGCAGAAGAAACGTCATCATACAGGAAAATCAGATTCGCACGCTTCAAAACGCCCTCGAAGCAAAGAAAGAAGAAATTCAACTCACAACGATACAATCAGACCGTCTCGAGCTTGAGCTTAAGACTCGGGACGCGGATATTGCCAAGTTAAGGGCGTCGCTGAATACGGCCAGGACAAACAAAGAGTATGCGGCGGTGTTGACTCAGTTGAACACGACCCGGGCCGACAATTCCAAAATCGAGTCCCAGATTCTCGATCTGATGAAGGATATCGAGGTTGACAACGCGGAAAGCCAGAAAATCCAGCAGCAGATTGATGAGCAAAAAGGAAAACTCGAACAGATCCGCAAGGAGTCGGAGCAGTTGGCGACCAAGTACGAAGCCGAGACAGACCAGATTCAGTGTGAGTGGGATGAGGCGGCCAAACAGGTGCCTGCCGAGCAACTGGGAATCTTCAAACGCGTCGCCGAGACATACGACGGCGAGGCAGTCGCCATTATCGAGCAGAACCAGGGCAGGACGGGCGCTTATTCCTGCGGGGGCTGTTTTATGGGCGTCACCGACGAGTGCGTCAATCAGCTTATGACCAAAGACGATATAATTCGCTGTCCCAACTGCACGAGGATTCTGGTGCTTGTCGCTTCGCAGGAATAAACGAATTAAGAATTGAGAATTAGGGATTCATAAAGACAAATGTCGGCCGAGTTTTAAATTCTAAATTATTCATTCTAAATTCTCAATTCAAAGTAAATTACGGAGAATACCTTGGCGGAGCATATAATCGCTCACATCGACGGCGGAAGCAGAGGCAATCCCGGGCCTGCCGCATCGGCGTTTGTGCTGACCGACCCAAGGGGCAGGAAATTGCAGGCCAGGGCGTTTTTCCTCGGCGAAGCGACCAACAACGTCGCCGAATACACCGCTATCCACAAAGCCCTTGAGGCGGCAAGGTCGCTTGGGGCGGGACAAATCACAGTTTACAGCGACAGCGAATTATTAGTCAGGCAGATAAACGGGCAATACAAGGTAAAAAGCGACAATATAAGACCCCTTTTTGCTCAAACTATTGCGATGCTCGCCGAATTCGAGAACTGGCAGGTCAGGCATGTCTTCAGGGAAGATAATAAAAAGGCCGACGAACTTGTAAATCGCGCCCTTGATGGTAAAAAAGATGTCGAAATGAAGATTGAGGGGGCCAAAAAAGTAAAACCCGTTCGACTCGGTGTGCTCATAAGCGGCGGCGGCACCACGCTGATAAACTTGGTTGAGTGTATCAAGCAGGGCAAACTTGACGCCGAAGTGGCTGTCGTTATAAGCTCGCGTTCAACCGTCGCCGGCGTCGAAAGGGCCAATGCCGCCGGTATGAATGTGAAAATTATTCGCACCAAGGACCACCCTGATATAGATGAGTTCAGCAAATGTATAGAACGGGAACTGGTTGCCGCGAAGGTTGACCTTGTTGTGCAGGGGGGCTGGCTGTGCCTTTGGAAGATTCCAAAGCGGTATGACAACAGGGTAATGAATATACATCCGGCGATTTTGCCGAGTTTCGGCGGGCAGGGAATGTGGGGACATCACGTTCACGAGGCGGTTTTGAAGGCCGGCTGCAAGGTCAGCGGCTGTACCGTGCATTTTTGCACAAATGAATACGACAGCGGGCCTGTTATCGTTCAGCGGTGCTGCTCCGTGAAAGATGATGACACGCCGGATACGTTGGCCGCAAGGGTATTCGAGCAGGAGTGCATCGCTTATCCGGAGGCAATTCAGTTGTTCGCTGAAGGCAAATTGGTTGTTGAAGCGGGGCGGGTGAGAATACTATCGCAGGGTAAAACACAGGCGGTGCGGATATGAACAAACCACAGAAACGGATTCTGGCGAATTTTGCTGTCGTGCTGCTGGTTACCGCCACGGCGGTCGTCGGGATGGTTGAGTTGAAAAATATGGTCAACCGTTCCGAGGCGATGCGGGCGATGGAAAGTTTGGGGCGGGTGGTTGGTGACTACAAGCAGAAAAACGGCTCGGTACCGCCCGAATCGTACGTGGACGGGATTACAAAGTCGCTCGAAGGGCAGCTCCGGCTCGGCAATCTGTGTTACAGGGCGCAATGGATAGCGTTCGATTCGCCACCGGATACTATTCTTGCTTATGCGAGAAAGGACTATCATTCCCTGTTTTTCCGTCCCGGGGCGGTTGTGCTTCGGTTCGATGGTCGTATCGAGTGGATGGACAAGGCAAGTTTCGACAAGCTTATCGCGGGTCAGCAGACGCCGATGGAGCTGGAAATGACGCCCAAATAATCGCTTTTCAGCGGGTCAGCCGAAAAGACCTCGCCTATACGGCTTCGGTTTAGACAATCGCCTTTTCGTTTTTGGCCGGTTGCTGAGGCGTTTCGAGTCCTTCGAGTTTGAGGTGCTCCTCGTCCTGCACGTCGATTTTGACGACGTTCTTGCCCTTGAATTCGCCTCGCAGTACCGCCTCTGCCAGCGGGTCTTCTATGTAGTGCTCGATAGCTCTTCGCAGCGGTCGCGCGCCGAATTCGGGGTTGTAGCCCTTCTCGATGACGAATTCCTTGGCCCGCTCGGTCAGTTCGAGCTTGAGACCGTGCTCGGTCAGCCGTTTGAATACCTTGGCAAGCTCGTAATCGACTATCGTTCGCAGGTTTTCCCTTGAGAGTGGCTTGAAAACAATTATGTCGTCTACGCGGTTGAGGAACTCAGGTCTGAAGTGACGCTCGACCTCTTTGTGGAGCATATCCCTCATCTTCTCGTAGTTTGCCTCGGGGGTCTTTTTGCCGAAGCCAAACCCGCTGTTGTTCTTAATCAGCTCGGCGCCGATGTTGCTTGTCATAATGACGACAACGTTCTTGAAGTCGATGATTCTGCCGAAGCTGTCCGTCAGCCGGCCCTCATCCATTATCTGTAGCAGGATGTTGTAAACGTCCGGATGCGCTTTTTCGATTTCATCGAGCAGCAGCACTGAGTATGGTCTGCGTCTGATTCTCTCGGTGAGCTGGCCGCCCTCTTCGTAGCCGACGTATCCCGGAGGAGCGCCCACGAGCCGGCTGACGTTGTGCTTTTCCATAAACTCGCTCATATCCAGCCGGACAAGGGAGTTTCTGTCGCTGAACATAAATTCCGCCAGCGCCTGCGCCAGCAGCGTCTTGCCCACGCCGCTGGGGCCTAAGAAAATAAAGCAGCCCATTGGCCGGTTCGGGTCTTTCATTCCGCTTCTGCTGCGACGAACCGCCTTGGCGATTGCGCCCACCGCGTCATCCTGCGAAACAACCTGCTTGTGTATCTCCGCCTCAAGCTCGAGAAGTCGCTGCGTCTCTTTTTTCTCCAGCCGCGTCAAAGGCACGCCCGTCATATTGCTTACGACCTCGGCGATTATCTCCGGGTCAACTATGCCCGTCGCCTCCTTGTTTTCCTCGTACCAGCTCTTCTGCATTTGTGTCTTTTCGTTGAGCATTTGCTGGGCTTCGTCTCTCAGTGATGCCGCGCGTTCATAGTCGGCGTTGCGGACTGCCTCGTCCTTTTCGCGCTGGAGCTTTTCGATTTTCTTCTCAAGCTCCGCCATATTTGGCGGGGGGGCCATATTTTTCAGCCGGACCCTTGCGCCCGCCTCATCGACAACGTCAATCGCCTTGTCGGGCAGGCATCTGCCGGTGATATACCGCGTTGACAGCTCTACTGCCTGGAACAACGCCTCATCGGTGAACTTGACCCTGTGGTGTGCCTCGTAGCGGTCCTGAAGTCCCCTGAGTATCTCGACCGTCTCTTCTTTTGAGGGCGGTTCGACGATAATGGTCTGGAATCTTCGCTCAAGTGCGCCGTCCTTCTCGATGTGCTTTCTGAACTCATCGAGGGTGGTGGCGCCTATGCACTGCACCTCGCCTCTGGCAAGAGCGGGCTTAAGAACGTTCGATGCGTCGATTGCGCCTTCCGCGCCGCCTGCGCCGACCAGCGTATGCAGCTCATCTATAAATAATATTACGCTTTTAGCCCTTCGGACCTCGTTAATTACGGCCTTTATTCGCTCCTCGAATTGTCCCCGATACTTTGTCCCCGCTACCATCATCGCAAGGTCGAGCACGACTATGCGTTTGTCTTTCAAAATCTCCGGCACCTGCTTATTTATTATCTGCTGGCCCAGTCCTTCGACTATCGCGGTTTTGCCCACGCCCGCTTCGCCCAGCAGCACAGGATTGTTCTTTGTGCGCCTGCACAGTATCTGAATCAGACGCTCTATCTCGCGTTTTCTGCCGATGACCGGGTCAAGTTCGCCGTCGATGGCTAATTGCGTCAGGTCCCTGCCGAAACTATCGAGCGCCGGCGTCTTGCTCTTGGGTTTTCCCCCCATTGCCGCAGGTCCGCCCATTTTCATATCAAGTCCAGTCGGCTCATTCGTATCGACTCCGGCCCCAAGCAGATTCAGGACTTCCTGGCGGACGTCCTCCAGCCGAAGACCAAGATTCATCATTACCTGCGCCGCGATGCCTTCGGTCTCGCGCAACAGGCCCAACAACAGGTGCTCCGTCCCTACATAATTATGATTCAGCGACCGAGCTTCCTCTATCGCGAATTCGATTACCTTCTTTGCCCGTGGTGTATGAGGCAGTTTGCCCATCGTAACCATATCAGGCCCGCTCTTGACTAACTTCTCAACCTCAAGACGCAGCTTCTTTATATCCACGTCGAGATTTTTAAGAACGGTTGCGCCGACGCCGCTTCCTTCCTTGACCAAACCCAGAAGGATGTGCTCGGTCCCGATGTATTCGTGGTTGAAACGCTGCGCTTCCTGGTTGGCCAGCGCCATTACTTTGCGTGCCCTGTCTGTAAATCGCTCAAACATCATTTACCTCGAGTTAGCAGTATTCAAAGTTTGTTCAAACGCCTTGACCCTTTGTGTTCTCCGCAGGTGCTATTCTACCCTGTTGGCTCGCCCTGTCAACGATTGCTGCCCGTTACACAGGACTTTCCTTCTATATTCTATTGTCGAAGAGCAATCGTTGTTCATTTACCGGACTATACGCTCGGCATCCTGTTTTTGTATCGGCCAAAACCAGCAACGACTTGTTCACAAAAGAACACAAAAACCCTTCTTTTTGCGCAGGAAAGGCATATAAAAGAGGTCCCAGAGGTCCTAAAAATTCACTCGTCCGCTATTTTCTTGCAGGGTACCCATTTTGTGTGTATAAATATCGCGAAGTTGAACCTGTTCACATAAAAAATAAAACAATTAATTAGGGAGACAGTACAATGTTCAGACGCACGATTTCAATAACACTCGCCACAACAATTATATTGGCTTTGTTTGTTCCCGCACTTGTGCAGGGGGCCGACAAGGGCGACGCCGTTTTAAGCATCGTTCCCGCTGACGCGATTCTCTTCGCCAGGATTAACAATCTCAATCAAGCCACCGGCAATCTCGACCAGTATATTATGGGCGTTTCGCCGATGCCGGTCTCAACGGCAGGTCTTATCAAGGGCCAGCTCGGCATGATGTTCGGCAACTTCGAACTTAAGGGTTTCGACGTCAATGGCTCCTTCGCGGCGTTCGCAACAGCCGAATCAGGCCAGACGGTTCCGGATATATACATCCTGCTGCCCGTTACCGATTACGCCCAGCTTACCGACCCCAACTTCCGTGTCAGCCAGCCCGATACCAATGGCATATCAGCAGTCGGAATGGGACCTTCGGGACAATTCTTTATCAAAAAGGTCAATTCTTTTGCGCTGATGACAAAGGACTATAGCAAACTTGGTTCTATGGCCGCGACAATCTCCGGCGCAAAATTCGCAAACCTGGCTTCGTCTCTCGATGCCTCGCAGGCCAAACAGTCATCAAATGAGCCGATATGGGCCTACGCGAATATGGTAAAAATCTCGTCGGTTTACAAAACGCAAATCTCCGATGGCCTGGAGGAAATGAGAAAGCACTTAGCCGACCCTGGAATGAGCATTCAGTCCCAAATCGATAATCTCGAAAAGAGCAAAAAACAGATAGCTGCCAAGGATCCCAACAGTCCGGCGATTGCTGTCTTCGATACCCAGATTGAGTCTTTGAAAACCCAGAAGGCACAGGTACAAAAAAGTCCGGCGTTTATGGCCGGGCTTATGAACGCCTTCGCGGGCTATGCGAAAGATTTTATGCAGCAGTCAAAGTCAATAACGCTTTCTTGTAATCCAAAACCCGCCGTGCTCAATTTCAGGATTGGTTTGGATGCCCTGCCCGGGACGGAAATGGCCGGGATGCTTGTCGCCGAAGGCGCAGCGAAAAATAACCCGCTTGTCGGCTACACCGAGGATGGCGCGGCTATGAATTTTGTCGGGCGTATGAATCATTCATTAGCCAAGAAAATTAAAGCCAAGGCCGTTGACCTGATAATGCAGATGACCGGAAAAGACGCCAATGACCCCAACATCGTCAAAGCCAAAAAGCTCTGCGATGATTATACCGACGCGATGGGCGATTTTATTGTTTGCTCATTTAAGATTAACCCCGGCGCAAAGCCGATGTTCGACGCAAAATATGTTCTCGAAGTCAAAGATGCCAACGCGTTTAACAAAGTGACTAATGAATTTGCCCGGACCTGGGCCGGCGGCGCATTCGGCGACCTCTACAAAAAGATGGGCATGGAAACCAGCTTTACCGTAAAACGCGGCGCGGAAAATTACAAGGGCGTTTCAATAGACGTCGCGAAATTGTCTATGAAATTTACTGATATCAATTCGCCCCAAGCTAAAATGCTCGAAGCGATGTATGGCAGCGGCTTTGAGTATCGCTGGGCGATTGTCAATGGCTTATGGGTATGCAGGATATCGAGCGACCCCAACGCCATTTACAAGCTCATCGACGAGGTAAAGGCGGGCACGCCCGCGCAGGTTTGTTCGGAAATGCAAAAGGCGATTGCCGTTATCCCGGACGCCGACAGCAAAGATGCCATAGTTACCTACAATTATCTGCGACTGATGAAAATGATGTCTGCTATGGGTACGATGCCGTTTACGATACCTGATGTGCCCAGCAAGAGCAATCTTGTCTTCGCGGCCAAAGTCGATAACGGCTCATTTGCCCTCGATTTCGCTTTGCCCAAGGAGCATCTCTCCGAGATGATGATGGCGTTTCAGATGATAATGCAGCAGCAAATGCAAACGAAACCAGGCCAACCGGTGCCTGTGTCGCCAGCCGGCAAATAGATAGATTGCGGTAAAAGAAAAAACAGGAAGTTGCTCACAAAGGATGATTGTGTGGCCGGCGGGCTTACTCTTCCCGGTCTTTATCATGGAGCAGCTTTTGCAGGTAGTCGTTTTCCCGGCGGGTAGCTTCAATATCCAAAAGAAGGTATTTTATACAAACCCGCAGGTAATCGAGCGATTCCCGCAGGCAATCGACGCTTGCCTGGAGTTCTTTCTGGTTTACTTCCGCCTTTTTGGCAAGGACTTCGAGGCGTTTAGATGTAGGGTCCGCGGCGCCTCCGAATTGCTTCACCAGTTCATTTAGCTCATCTGCCAGCCGTGCTTCATCCATCTCAGTACCCTCGCAAAATCTCAAATCATTGCTGCCCGCTGTTTCGCCATCGGCACTGTCTCTATCTTATACGTGCAAAACACGTACCCGGCTGTAAGTTTAATCGATATTTGTTTCGGTGATTTGTCCGGTTGCGATAGCGGTTCGCAAGCCCCGTTTGTTGTATTGACCTTGAGTTTTGTTTGACTATGCACGAATACAGGCGATTTGCCGACTATGGCCGGGCGTTGCCAAAAAGCAACAGTTGGTTGCCGTTCTCAATTCACGGTTACCCTGTCATTTTCCGTTTATAACCTGTTGTGGCTATTACCCGCCTTATGTTGCCATATGCCAACCCCTATGTTTACAAAAAGCAACACGTCCACGGTTTCAGTAAGGAAAACCGGGCTTAATACCATCCTGAAACTATAAAAGCAGGTGGCATCAAGAGTATGTGATCCTAATTTTTCCGAAAAATTTACAAAAAACCTCTTGACAAGACGATATACTGTAATGTAGTATACTGGATAGTTGCGGATTTTGATTATGGTTAAGCAAATGGATGTTGGAATAAAAATATGAATCTTGAAAACTGGCAAACACAGCTTCGCAAAGGTCTTTTGGATATCGTTGTGCTGAATCTTCTTAATCGCGGCCCGTCACATGGCTACGAAATGGTGCAGACAATGAAACGCATCGACGGGCTTGCGATTCGTGAAGGCAATATCTACCCGGTTCTCGCCCGGCTGCAAACCGATGGCCTGGTGACAAGCTACTCCGAGCCATCCACCGACGGCCCGCCACGAAAGTATTTTAAACTTACCGAAGCCGGGCAAAAAGCTCTTGAGGATATGAATAAGCACTGGGACCAGCTTATCAGCAGTTTGGAATCAATCAGGAAAGGAACCGGATTATGAACGCTCAATACAGGCACAGCCAACCAGGATATTTGATGATTCTTATCGGCGTGATTCTGCTCGTGGTCGCAGCGTTCGTGTGGGTTTACGGTCTGCAACCACTGGAGATAATTTTAGGCGCGATTGGAATCTTTCTTCTTGCTTTTGGTTATAAGCTAACCGTCGAAATAAAAAACGGTTTCCTGAGATTCTGGTTTGGGCTGGGGATATTTTGGAAGAAGATTGCTATTGAGCAAATTGTGTATTGCGAACCGTTCAGAGGGGTTTTCGCCGGCTGGGGCATTCGCTTTGTCTGGAACGGCTGGCTTTATAACGTTTCCGGAATGAAGGCAGTAACCGTTGTCCTGAAATCCGGCAAAAAAATACACATCGGGACCGATGAACCTGTGCAGCTAATCGAGGCGATAAATTCGGTTTTGCATGGACAGGTCGGAGTTGAGTCAACACAAATGTGGAGTGAGGTCAAGGCGGATTATCTTAAGAGGGTGGAACAGGCATTGTCCGTTGCAAGGCATCCTCGCAGCTTTGAAATCCTGGCGGATGTGGGTAATCACCTTGACCGTCGGTTTACCGAACTCGAACCGCGGCAGCAAACATGGGAAAATTTTCAAAGGATTATTACGGAGATGGGCCCGCCGTCGGAGTATGCAGAGCTTGTAAACGAGGATAAGAAGTCCGGCAGGTTAAAACTTACTAAGCTTGAAATGAGTGCCATTGGCGTATTGCTTGTTGTGTTTGGCGTGAGCGCATATTTTTACCCGCAGATGCCGGAAAGAATCGTAACCCAGTGGGGCTTTCATGGGCAACCGAGCAGTTATATGCCGAAACCCGTAGGTATGTTTGGAACCCCCGTCATTTTTGCGGTCTTAGTAATCGCTCTTATCGTTATACCAAGAACCGCTTCGGTATCTGTGAACATAGAAGGATTCAGGAGGTTTTATGGTGGTTTGTTAATCGTGTTTTCCATCGTTATGCTGGCGGTTCAATACCAGATAATTTTGTGGAACCTGGGAATAAAAACAAATCCGAATGTGGTTGGTATCATCTCGGTATCTGCAATTATTGTCTGGATGGCCTTTCGGTTTTACCGGGCACGCCGACACAATTAATTGTTTTGTGAAGCGGGATTTGCTACTCGGCCCAGGAACAGGATGCTGCCCGTCTGATTATCGCGAATCAAGAAGATAAAGGGATGGTCGGCCCTGAAGACCGGCGAGGGAGTTGGGATAGAGGTCAGTTTCATCGTCACGCCCGTGGCCGCAGCCGCTTCGGTGCCTTCTTCGTTTACCTCAACGTATGCCTTGTGGATGACAGCCGATATGAAAAGGTCACGATTACCCGTCATACCGGAAAAGTCCGCTTTTCCCGAAAACGCATCCGGCATTCCCATCGCACCAAGCACCTTGGCCAACTCAAACTCGCTTGTCATTTTGAACCTTGGGAAAAAGACCTGCACTTCACGTTTGTGAATCCTGGCCAGCCAGCCGGTGAGATTGTCGGAAACAAGCTCTTTTTCAAGGTCTTTGACGCCATCGGCCTTTTTAGGAAGCAGAACGACCATCGACAAATCGTTATTCACATAAGGCATCTCTAGTGCCTGAAGAATGTCTGTTTCCATATAGCCGAATTTTCCGGTCTGGTGCATCATAGGGGCATTTACGTTTTGGCCGCCTAAAAGGGTGAAGGGGGCATCCTGTGTTTGTTCGGGTTTGAACTGGCTTTCCCATTTGCCTTTGAAGTAAATGGCGTTTGTCAGGATAAGCCGGGTCATCGAATCGAGTGTTCCCGGCTTGATAAGCTCCTTTATCTTGTCTTTGGTTTTGTTTTCGACCCAGGCGTTGATTGTTTTTCGGGCCTCCTCGGTCTGCGTTTTGAAATCAACCTGCTCTAAATTGCCGTCGTAGTTTGTTTTGACGAGCGTCAAAAAGTCAGGCAGGAATTTATAATCCTTTTGCCCCCACAGCGCATTTGCGACTGTCAGCTCATAGCCACCTTTTTCGCCTGAAGCGTTTAATTGTTTGATGATTTCGCCGAATGTATAGTGAAAGTGTGCGATGGAGTGCGACTTTAATTCATTATTGTTGCTGTCTGCGGATATCGGAAATTCGAGTGCTTTTGCCATCTGCTCTTCGGTTTGACCTTTAGCGCCTGCATAGACCATCGCCAAGGCCGTCGATATGCTGTATGGCGACAGGAAAAGATTGCCCTGCTGCCCTGCAAGTTTGTTGTAAAGCTCTAAGGCGAATTTGTTATTTCCCATAACAACCCCGTGCTGGCTTAAGGCCTCAGACGAAGAAAGGACCTTTCTGTCCTCGGCTGCGCAGCTTGTAATAATAATTACGAGCGAAATTGAAATCAGGCAGGTTATTTTAACCGGTTTCATATCAGCGTCTCCCTAAAAACTTCTTATATTACGCTTATTTGCGGCTATGTTGACAAGTCCGACGTATAAAGATTATAATGATTATACGGTTTCTTGAAAGCAATTATTTAAGGAGCAGCTATGGAACTCGGAAAGAACAACCCGGTGGGGAGCTTCAAGAATCTTTTTATTGTTTGCGGTGTTCTTGCAGTTATTGTGCTTGGGGCACTTGCCGCGGGCGCTTTTGGGAAGGACTCAGCCGGCATCACCAGCGCATTGGGACTGCTTGTGGCGTTATTCTCACTGATAACGCTGGTAGTCATCTTCATGTCATCCCTCAAAATGCTCGACCTTATCGACGACGGCAATGCCAGAATAGATAAGGTCGCCGACGAGCTGGAGAAGCTCCGGCAGGTCGTCAATCAGGTCAACATCAGCACTCACGTCAGCGAAATGGCCAAGACAATCGCTTTCCGCGACAGCGACACTCAGACCCTCAGGGATGCCGTTTTTGACAGGCTGCAGCAAAAGGATTTTGAATCGGCTTACGAAATCATCGACGATATCGCTCACAACACCGGCTACAAGAAACTCGCCGACCAGCTTAAGGTACAGGCCGACAAATACCGCAACGCCACCGACGTCGACAGAATGAGCCAGATGATAACGCACATTGAGAAGCATTTAGATGACCATCAGTGGTCCAATGCCAGCGAGCAGATTGAACGGCTGATAAAAGAATACCCAACTAACGACAAGGCCCTGGCGATGAGACAGCGTCTGGTTGAAAAGAAAGAGGAACGCAAGAAGTTACTGCTCAATGCCTGGGACGACGCCGTAAAAAGACAGGCCACCGACCGGAGCATTGAAATCCTGCGGGAGCTTGACCAGTATCTTACGCCCAACGAGGGGCTCGCCCTGCAGGAAGGAGCAAGAGACGTCTTCCGCACCAAACTGCACAATCTCGGCGTCCAGTTCTCACTGGCCATATCGGGAAAACAATGGGCAAAGGCGCTTTCGACGGGACAGGAAATCATCGTCGATTTCCCCAACAGCCGAATGGCCGAGGAAATCCGCGAAAAACTCGACGCCCTAAAAACCCAGGCCGAAAAAAAGGCGTAAAGAGTAACTTCGAAAATAACGCGCACAGCGGAAGTGATTGTTCATTTCGCAGGGGTAATGCGCGGCCCGGCAATCCGACTATTACTGGAAGTTGAACAGCGACTGCGTTTTTACAATCGCTATCTGGTCGGGATACGCGGCGAAAGTGTGAATGTGAAGCTCGGTTTTTCTCGCCTCGAAATCGACGTAGCAGAATGGCTGCAGGCCGTCTATCTCAAGCTCGGGGAACCTGACGAATACGCCCCGGTCCCGGCCGAATCGCTCAAGGTCGGCGAAGCTCTGCCGATACAGATTTACGCTGAGACGCTCAACCTGGAAATCGGTCATATAGCTGACGTTTTTGCTGAGCGTGCATTTGTGAGAGCGGGGGCCGTGGAACTGGAAACGCTCAATAAGTCCTCGCTCAGGCAGCATCTGGGTCGGTGTGCTGATGACCTCAGCCAGGCATACGTCGCCCGCGAAAACGCTCACAACATGCGTGCAGCCCGTAACCCAGATAAGCGCCTCGTACTTATCGCTTTTAAGTCGTCTGCTAGCGTAAATGTTGAACAGCTCCGGATGCAATGGTCTTTGGAATAAACTGAAGGCTAATTCCTCGATGGCTACATTGACTTGCGGCGATTCCATAGTTCCTCAGGCCTTAAAATCTATTGTTGTAATCCGTTCCACAACCTCATTATACAAAAAAATAAGCACAAAATTCAAGCCAATTATCAGTATTGATAAGGGCGTTTCCGATACTTATAGGACGATTATTACACAAACCACGATTTCTAAACGGGTAACAGAAGGGGGGTTTTGATAAAAAATTTTATGGTTGGGCGGATATATCGTAGTTTTTTATCGCTGGAACATCAGGGCGTTAATCAAAGTTGCGATTATGTCGTAAAACGCGTGCGTTCCCGCCGTGATTCCGAAACCGCGTATGGCAAATAATGCGGCGAAATACACGCCTGCCGTTGTTCGGAATGCGAACTTGGCCCAGTCGAATAAATCGCCCTGGTTTGCCCGCCCGGTCAGGAAATCTATGTGATGATGTGCGCCGAAAAGACCGGCGGAAACAAGCACCGCGATGATGACAGCGCTGTGCTGATTTACTCCAATCACGTCCTGCAGCAAAAGCATTATCGCGCATATCAATATCAGCCGGAACAACAACTCCTCGTAGATTCCCGCGCCGATACCTGTAACGATATCGGCAAGCAGTGATGATTGTGGCTTTGGCTTGGCAACAACTGCGGCCTTTGGCTGTTGATATTTTGTTTTTGCCGGCGTCGTGTTTTGGTGGGCTGCACACTGCACAACAATCGCCGTCGGCGTAACGTCGTTAATCCGGCTGTGCCTGGGTGTGGTCGTGCTGTTCAGAAACAAGCTCAGTACGATAAGCGGTATGGCTAACAGAATGCACTCAATCGTCATCGGCAGCATATCGCCTAACGAAACCCACCATGGTTTTTTCGAGACAAGCTGGTAAGCCAGCAGTATAACGACAACAAGTAACGCCGGTGTCGCCCAGAGAAATTTGCCGCCGAAGCCCAGGTATCGCAGTAAATCCTGCAGCCAGACAAACGCTACCACGCGAATTTGTGTCTGGCTGAGAACGTCGGTATTGATTAATATCGTCCCCAGCTCATAAAAAATTATGAAGGGCAGCAGATAAACGATTGCATAGATGGGCCGGCTCGTTCGCTCCAGATACGAGTCGCGCGTGAATTTGAACCATTGATTCGATGAAGCTCTTTGTTTTCTTCTTGCCATTCCGTTGGCTACCTGCTTCCTTTAACCGCGATATTTTTTACCGCGGCAAAAGTTTACCTGCCCCTCGACCTAATTACAATACTAAATTGATTGACGCGTTTATATTACTAATGTCATTTCGAGCGAGCCGCAGGCGAGTCGAGAAATCTGTTAACATTTGGATAGGACATTTGATAGCATAATAGCAGTATGAAAAACTTTCACATTTACATTATGTCCAGCAAAACTGGAACTCTGTACACTGGTATCACAAGTAATATCAAGAAACGTGTTTACGAACACAAGAATCATCTTATTCCCGGTTTCACAGACACATATAACGTCAACCGACTGGTTTATGTTGAAATCTTTGGTGATGCCTTATCTGCCATCGCGCGAGAAAAACAAATCAAACGCTGGCGAAGGGAAAAGAAGGTGAAGCTTATCGATTCAACAAATCCCAAATGGGATGACCTTGCTGCTGACTGGTATTCTTAAATAGGCAAAGATATTGAAACAATTATTAAACAGATTCCTTGACTGCGCTTCGCTCCGCTCGGAATGACATTCACAACTCTTTTCCGCAAAGGTAATTTGAAAATTCATCGCGAAGCCGGCTGATTCACCTCGTTCGCCTCCGCCTTCCACTTCAATTTGCCGATGTCTTCGGATTTTATGAGTTTTACATCACCGTTGTTATAAAGGACAAATGCTCGCTGTCCTTCGTGATGCTCAACTGTGAAAAGTTCCGGTCCGCCGCACTGATTCCATCCTCCTTTTGTTTCGAAGAGTAAAACCGTATCCGGCGGCGAATTCGGCTCACAATTGGGATTCATAGAATAATGACAACGTCCTTTGTCTCTATGTTTGATAGCTGCCGGGCAAATAAATTGTTCTTTTACAGGCGAATCAAGATATTTGGCTATCTCATCACACCATTTGCCAGCATTTGGGTACTTTCCTTCATGGTTATAAGAATATAGTAGAAATGCTTTTCCAAGGCGAGACAAGTTATTTCCGCAACGAGATAAATCTGGAATCATATCGACAGATAGGAGGGCTATAGATACTATTGAAGCAATGATGATTAAGGCCGATATGGAGAATATCCGCCCTCTAATGATACCCTTCTTTCTTCTGACATGATTATATGCGATTATACCTAAGGCGGCTCCTGATAGAATAGATAAGAATGCTATCCATGGTCCTGCTATATTGACAAATTCAGAGTGATCATAAGAGCAAAATGGTGAAAATGGGATGTAAAAACATAGTCCTGTTAATGCCACTAAGAGTGAAGCAATAGCCAATTTTGAAATTGGCGGTTTTTTGTTTTCTGTTTCGCTCATTGGTTTCCCTTTACTCAGGGTTACTGTTTCGGGTTAGCCGCTTTCCAGTCATCGGTAAAATCCTTTACTTGCTCTTTTACGGTTTTTTCGATGGTGCTTTTGGCGGTTGCGACGGAGATGGCGCCGAACCTGCTCTGGCCGAACGATGGCCAGGTCTGTGCTTCTGTTTTTATAGTTGTGTCCCGCGACAAATTAACAATCTGCAAAAGCGACGACTGAACATTCATCGCGATGTTCAGGTTATCATTAGTCGCAGCAGCAACTTTGACCACCACGACATAAAGCCCAACGTCAGGTGTAGGTCTGGCAATTTCAAGGCCGGCGCTTTGCAGGGCAAACTCGACTTCCTGTTGGAGTGCGGTTTCTTTTAGAAAAGGCAGTGTGTCCGGCCCATCCCGCACAATTATTACCTTGACTGCCACGCCTCGCAATCCTTTCAGAGTCGATACCTTGAATTTGTCTAACTGCTGTTTTTCCGACGGACTGACGGCCAGGACAATCCCGGCAAGGCCAAGAAGAACCGTGATACAGCAATACCTGATAAGCGTTTTTCTCATCGCTTTGTTCCTCCTAAAATTTTTCGGACAAAATTTACAAGTGTCTGTTGCTCGAAATAACTCTCCGGCAGATGCAGATAAATGGTTGTATCGTCGGCGATGGTGTATCTTGCCGCGACGTTCTTCAACAGCCGTTTCGCGTTTTTAGCCGCGTCCGCCGAAAACGAGAATACCAGATTGCCGCCGTGTGCCACAATACGATTTATATCCAGCTTGTCCGCGGCGATGCGAAGCTCGGCAATACTCAAAAGAGATTTTATCTCCTCGGCCGGCGGGCCATAAACGTCCGCAAGCTCAGTTTCGAGATGACTCAGTTCTTCCGCGGTTTTTGCCACGGCTATTCTGCGATACACGTCCAGCCGGATTCTGTCGGCTGGGATATAATTTTTGGGGATATATGCCGCGAATCCCAAATCGATATTTGCGGTCGGTGTCGCCTCCACTGGCTCACCTTTCATTTTCCTTACTGCGTTGGCCAATAGCTCGCAATACATCTGATAACCCACCATTTGAATATGTCCCGACTGCTCCGCGCCCAGTATATTTCCCGCGCCGCGAATCTCCAAATCACGCAGCGCAATCCTGAAACCGGCGCCGAGATGCGAGTATTCCTCGATGGCCTTGAGCCGTTTTGAGGCGATTGGCGTAATGGGACGAGACGCGGGAAGAAGCATATAAGCGTATGCCCTGTGTTTGTATCTGCCCACCCGGCCGCGCAACTGATGCAGTTCCGCTAAGCCGAATCGGTCCGCGTCGTTGATGATTATCGTATTGGCGTTGGGGATATCGAGACCCGATTCGATAATCGTCGTGCAGA
Organism: Phycisphaerales bacterium; assembly: GCA_003170415.1. Taxonomy (GTDB): domain Bacteria; phylum Planctomycetota; class Phycisphaerae; order Sedimentisphaerales; family Anaerobacaceae; genus Fen-1362. The sequence goes on from PMZJ01000014.1 coordinate 50,222, forward strand.
CCAGCACGTCGGTTTGCCCTAACACAAACGCAATCATCGCCTTCTCCAGCTCGTGCGAGGTCATCTGCCCGTGGGCAATCGCGACTTTGGCGTCGGGAACCAGCTTCTGAATCTCCCAGCATTTCTTTTCGATTGACTTGACGCGGTTATGAACAAAGAATACCTGTCCCTGCCTGTTCAATTCGCGGATGATGGTCTTGCGTATCAATTCATCGTTGTAGGTTGTAACGCTCGTAACGATGCTCCGCCGGTCGAGCGGTGCGGTCGCAAGTGAGCTTATGTCCCTAAGCCCAAGCATCGCCATATGCAGCGTGCGAGGAATCGGCGTCGCCGTCATCGTCAGGATATCAACGTTTACGCGCAGTTTCTTCAGCTTCTCCTTGTGCTCTACGCCGAATCGCTGCTCTTCGTCGATTATGACCAGTCCCAAATCCTTGAACTTAACGTCGCCGCTCAACAGCCGATGCGTCCCAATCAGGATATCGACCTTGCCCGCCCTTGTGCGGGAAATAATGTCCTTTGCCTGGGCGGTCGTTTTGAACCGGTTGAGCGATTCGATTACTACCGGGAAATCCGCGAAGCGTTCCGTGAACGTCCGGGCGTGCTGAATGCTCAGCACCGTCGTGGGGACAAGCGCCGCGACCTGCTTGCCGTTTTCGACCGCCTTGAATGCCGCCCTCATCGCAAGCTCCGTTTTGCCGTATCCAACGTCCCCGCAGAGCAGCCGGTCCATTGCCGTGGGCTGCATCATATCCCGCTTTATCTGCGCCGCGTTTGTTGTCTGGTCGGGTGTTTCCTGGTATGGGAACGATGCCTCAAATTCGTTTTGCCATTTCGAATCCGCCGGGAACGCGAATCCGCCAATCGCCTGGCGTTTCGCCTGAAGCTCTAACAATTCCACCGCCAGGTCCTTGACGGATTGCGCGACTTTTTCTTTCTGGTTTTGCCACCGCTTCGACCCGACCTTCGACAATTTGGGCCGCTTCGGGCTTGTGCCGATGTATTTCTGTACTAATCCGATATTATTCACCGAGACCTGCACCTTGACGCCGCCATCGTATTCGATTGTGAGATACTCGCCGGGGCCGTCCTTTTCCCTGATGGTCTCGATACCTAAGAATTTCCCTACGCCGTAAGAGCTGTGCACGACGTAATCGCCTTGTTGCAAATCTTCCAGCGTATCAATCGGCGTTGTCGCACGCATCGGCCTTTGCCTTCGCCTAAGCGCGAATTGCCCGAACAATTCATGATGGCTGAGAACCGTCGTGTTCAACGACGGTATCGCGAAACCCTGGTGAATGAATCCCTTGAGCAATTTGAATCTCGGAGGAATAGCACCGTGTTCCGCCGGAAGGCGTCCCTCACGGGACTGCCTGATGATTTCGCTCACCCGGTCAATCTCCGCCTGGGCCTCGCAGTAAAGCAAAACCTCCTGCTCCTTTGCCAGCGAGACCAGTTCTGCCAGCGCCTCCTTGTGTCCCGCCCAAAGCGATGCTGCCTTGTGCTGATACTGCTGAACGCTCCTTATATCCAATTTGATAAATTCGTCCGGGTTTTCAGTCGCGAATCGGGAAATGTGAAGCTGTGTGAATCTTTCGAGTGATTTATGAATATCGGGCCAGTTGTAAAGTCGTTCTTTTTGCTCTGCTCGTTCGAAATAAACTTTTGCTACCTCCTGGCAGTCCGCCGGCTCATCTAAAATCACAATCGTATCAGCGGGCAGGATATTCAGGAAAAGCTCGCGCTCTTCCTGTTTGTCCCCGCATGTTGCCGATATGATACTGACCGCCGATAACTGATGCGTCGATACCTGTGTATCCAAATCAATCGTCCGGATGCTTTCGATTGTGTCGCCAAAAAATTCAACCCTTATTGTCTGCGATTGTCCTATAGCATTGTCATTCCCGCGAAAGCGGGAATCCAGCATCGGCGCGTAAATATCCACGATTCCGCCACGTCTGGCGAATTGCCCCGGCAGGTCAACTTTGTCCGTCCGCTCGAATCCGTTGTCAATCAGCCACGCGCTTACATCCTCAGGTGTCGTTTGTTTGCCGGTTTGAAGCGACAGCGAACCGCTCTCGATAGCCGACAGTTTTGGTATGGGCTGACTTATCGCCTGAACCGATGCCGCTATGATTACGCCTTTATCTTTTTCACGAGATACGAGCGACGAGCAGCGAGCGACGATTTTGAGCCGGTCCGCCCGAATCTCATCGGTTGCGTCCGCTATTTCCTCTTCACCTTCCCATGCGGGCAGCAATTGAACGTCCTGGGTTCCGCCTGTGGTGCCTGCCCTGAGCGAAGTCGAACCAAACGTCTGCAAATCATCAACCGCATTATCCGCATCATCAATATGCGGACAAACGTAAATAATCGGCCGGGATAGCTGTTTTGAAAGATGTGCCGCCAAAAGGCGCGCAAAAGACCCCCACGTCCCAGCGACTTTTACCACCCCCCCGGTAGCGTCTAATCGCTGGCTCAGTTCGAAAATCGACTTGTCGTTGCCAAGCTCCATAAATCGTAAATCACAGGCAGAGCTTCCGACTATTCTACGATTGTTTGCCTCATTAAGCCAGCCCCCGGCGCAGATACGGAATCATTGCAGATTTTTTAGTGTGCAAACGATATTCTATTATGGTAGAAAGACCGCCTTTCGTATCGTTCTGTTATTATTATTCGGTGAAGCAGTATGTGGTTATATCTTAGTGCCCTTTCGGCTGTCTTTGTGGGGCTGTATGACGTATGCAGGAAAAGAGCCATCCACAATAATGCCGTAATACCGCTGTTGTTCTTTGCGGTATTGATAGAAGCGGTGTTGCTTTCGCCCATTATCGTACTTTCTTCGGTTTCGCCTCACTTTTTGACGTCACTGGGGATATTTATCCCGCATTTTGGCCCGCTGGCCCATTTCTGCTGCTTCATAAAGGCCCTTATCGTCGTTTCGCTCTGGCTGCTGGGTTATTTTTCCGTCAAGCACTTGCCTATTTCAATATATGCCCCAATCGGCGCTTCCGGCCCCGCCTGGACGCTGCTCGGCGCTATGCTGGTCTTCGGCGAACGCCTCACCCCTTTTCAGTGGGCCGCATTCGGCGTCTTATTTGTCTCCTACTATATCTTTTCTCTCGTCGGCAGCCGCGAAGGCATCGTCTTTCATACTAATAAATGGGTCATCCTTCTTGTCCTCTCGGTTCTCATCGGCGCCGGCAGCGCCCTTTACGACAAATACCTCGTCCACACCCTCGGCTTTTCCGCCGTAGGCGTCCAGGTCTGGTTTATGATGTATTCGGTTCTCGTTATGACCTTTGTCCTGTTTGTTTTCTGGTGGCCGGTCCGCGCAAAACACACCCCATTCAAATGGCGCTGGAGTATCATCCTTATCGGTGCTTTACTGGCTGTTGCAGATGTCGCTTACTTCAAAGCGCTTGGTTATAAGGGGGCGATGATTTCGCTTGTAACCGCCGTCCGTAGCGGAAGCGTCGTTATTTCCTTCCTCGGCGGCGCGTTCATTTTCGGCGAAGTCCAAATCCGTCACAAGGCCGTCGCTCTCCTCGGCGTCATCATCGGCGTCCTTATGCTGCTGCTCTCCCGCTAATCACTCGGGTACTATCTACCCAGCGATTTCTTTGCCGCCGCCACCACGGCATCGGTTGTTATCCCGAATTTCTCGTAGCAGACCTTGTAGGGAGCGGATGCGCCGAATGAAGACATACCGATAAAGATTCCCTTGTCCCCAATCCACTTGTGCCAGCCCAGTTCAACGCCCGCCTCAACCGCAACTCTCGCCTTTACGTCAGGCAGTATCACCGAATCGCGATACTCCTTGCTTTGCTTCTCGAATAATTCCCAGCAGGGCATACTTACCACTCTCGCCTTAATCCCTTCGGCTGTAATTTTGTTATATGCTTCGACTGCTAAAGAAACCTCCGAGCCGGTCGCCAAAAGCAAAACTTCCGGCTTATCCGCACCAATCAAAACATAAGCGCCTTTGGTGAGATTATCCGCCGAGGCGTATTTGGTCTGGTCGATAACGGGCAGATTCTGGCGAGTGAGCAGCAACGCCACAGGCCCGCCGCGGTATTGCAAAATAAATTTCCATGCCGCGGCCGTCTCGTATGCGTCCGCCGGCCTGATAGTCAGCAGGTTTGGTATCGCCCGCAGCGCCGCGAAGTGTTCTACCGGCTGATGCGTCGGGCCATCCTCGCCCACGCCGATACTGTCGTGCGTCCAGACGAAAATCGTCGGATAGTGCGATATTGCCGCCACCCGCACCGCGCCGCGCATATAATCGCTGAATACCAAAAACGTCCCGCCAAACGCCCGCGTCAGCCCGCTTACCGAGATACCGTTCATAATCGCACCCATCCCGTGCTCGCGCACGCCAAAACGGATATATCTGCCGTCGCGTGAATTTGGCTGGAAATCCTTAACGTCTTTCCACCGTGTATTATTGGATGGCGTCAGGTCTGCGCTGCCTCCCAATATAAAGGGCATTTGCGGCATAAGTGCGTCTAACGTTTTCCCTGATGCCGAACGTGTCGCAATCGCGTTGGGCTTGCCTTCCTTCACTACGTCAAATTTTGGCAGCAGCGAATTGATATCAACCGTGATTTTATTTTCAAAGGCGTTATTGAATTGTTCCGCTAACTGCGGATTTGCCGCCTCATATTTTTTGAACATCCGATTCCACGACGCCTCCGCTTTTTTGCCTTTGTCGATGGCCGTGCGGGTATGCGGCAGGACCTGTTCGGGGACAAAAAACGTCTTCTCCGGGTCCCATCCGAATTGCCGCTTGGCCGCTTTAATCTCGTCTTCGCCTAACGGCGAGCCGTGCGCCTCTGATGTATCGTGTTTTGTCGGGGCTCCGAAGGCAATGTGCGTGCGCAATTTAATTAGCGTCGGCTTATCCTTCGCGCGTTTCGCTTTTTTCAGCGCCTTTTCAAACGACGCCATATCGTTTCCGTCGCCCGGCACCTCAATCACGTTCCACCCGTACGCCTTATATCGCTTCGCCGTGTCCTCGGTGAACGACAATCCCGTAACGCCGTCGATTGAAATGTGATTGTCGTCGTATATGACGATAAGATTGTCGAGCGCAAGGTGCCCCGCTAATGAGCTTGTCTCGCTTGATATCCCTTCTTCGAGGTCGCCGTCGCCCACCGTAACATATATTTTGTAATCGATAAGCGCAAATCCCTCGCGATTGAAATAATTGGCAGTGTATTTCTGCGCAATCGCCATACCGACCGCGTTTGATATCCCCTGACCTAACGGCCCCGTCGTCGCCTCAATACCAAGTTCAGGTTTGTATTCCGGATGTCCCGGCGTCTTGCTTCCCCACTGCCTGAAATTTTTCAGGTCATCTAAAGTCATATCATAGCCCGTCAGATACAGCAGCGAATAAAGCAGCATACATCCGTGCCCGCCCGAAAGTACGAATCGGTCGCGGTTGAACCACTTCGGATTGGCGGGATTGAATTTCAGATGCCGCATCCACAACGTATATGCCGCCGGCGCCAAACCCATCGGCATACCCGGGTGCCCCGATTTCGCCTTCTGCACCGCGTCCGCAGCCAAAAACCTTATCGTATCAATGCAAAGCTCATCGAGCTCGCTCACGCCTTTCACTCTTAATGCTTCACCCATTTCAATTTTCCCGCAAAAAGATTTATTGTCAAATTTAAATTACAAAACTCACCGCAGAGACCGCAAAGCACGCAGAGTTTACTTTGTCTTTTCTCTGCGGTCTCAGCGTGCTCGGCGGTTAACATCGACGAGCTAAAACGATAACCAAACAAGCCCGTTTTCGCAAGATTTTTGTTGTGCGTCCGGTATTTGACAAATCGCCCTCCGGCGGGGATAATCGATATCGGTTTACGCGAATGGGTATGACGGATGAACGGCGAAAACAAGCCAAAATACGATGTCTCCATAATCCGCCCGCAGATGCGGGCCGAGGATGTTTGTCTGAGAAGCAAACCCATTGGCCTAGAGAAGTTGAAAACTCTCAAAAAAGCCCTTCAGGCCTTTCACACCCTCGAAACTATGGCAGTCAGCATATACAAATTCCAGCTCACTAAAGAAACCTCCGAATTGAACCGCCAGCTTATCGCCGCGATGTGCAACGAGATGACCCATCTCCAGGATTACCAGGTCAAACTTTACGAATACGGCTTCAGACCCGCCATTCTCAGGCCTGCCTATTGGATGGTCGGCTTCGTCTTTGGCTTCGTATCCCGTCTCCTCGGACCAAAAGCTATTCTGAAAACCGGTATTTGGGTTGAATCCAAGGCCGTAAAACATTATGCTGAACTCCTTGAAACCGTCGATTGGGACGAACAAACCAGAAAGATGATTGAAAAGGACCAGACCGACGAAAATGGGCATATCAACCGATGGCGAAACATGCTTGCCAAGATACGTTAGGGGTGTCAAAAAAATAAAATCTGCAAGTCATAATTTCAGGAGTGTGAAAAATGAAACGCATTGGGCGTCGTGAATTTCTTGCCGGCTCGCTCGTCGGCGCATCAGGTCTTCTGCTTGGCTCAACATTGACTGGGTGCGCGTCAAAAATTTCAAAACCAGCGCAGGGCAAAACCTTTGACCCCTGGGAAATCGTTCCCCTCGGCAAAACCGGCATCAAAGTCACCCGCGTCGGCTTCGGCACAGGTATGAAGGGCGGAAGGCACTCCTCCAACCAGGTACGCCTCGGCAAAGAAAAATTCGAATCCCTTCTCCGCGAATCTTACGACCGCGGCTGCCGGCTCTTCGACACCGCCGATATGTATGGCTCGCATCCTTATGTCATCCCAGCCCTCCAGGGCGTCCCACGCGACAAGTTCACAATCGTGTCCAAACTGATGGTTTGGGACCCGCCCGCCGAAGAAAAAGAAAAACCCATGGTGACAATCGACCGCTTCCTCAAAGAATTGAACACCGACTACATCGACCTTCTCCTGCTCCATTGTATGATGGCTCCCGACTGGAACAAAACCCTCAAACCATATATGGACGGAATGAGCGAAGCCAAAGCCAAAGGTAAAGTCCGCGCACTCGGCGTCTCCTGCCACTCGATGGATGCCCTCAAAGTCGCCGCCGAAGAACCATGGGTCGAATCCGTCCACACCAGGATCAACGCCACCGGCGTGGATATGGATGGCACGCCCGATGAAGTCGTCCCCATCATCCGTAAAATTCACGATGCCGGCAAAGGCGTCGTCGGTATGAAGCAAATCGGCGAGGGGCACTATCGCAACGACCGCAAGCTTCGCGAGCAAACCGCCGATTTCGTCTTCAACCTCGGCTGTGTCTCCGCCGTTGTTGTTGGCTTTGAATCCATCGACGAAATAAAGGATTACGAGGACATCGTTCGCAAAACCCCGCGCAAAAACGCGTAATCCGGTTTCTTTAAAATATGTAGGGTGTGCTCTGCCTGTCCTGAGCTTGCCTGTGGTGAGCTTGTCGAACCAGTCGAAGGAGCACACCAGTTTGACTGAGGTCTCTGGGGCCAAAACCAATTTACAGCAGCCCTAATCGTTCTGCTTCCGCGTACAGGCCGTAGTGTTTCATTTTCTTAAACAGCGTCGTGCGGTTTATGCCAAGCGCCTGCGACGTTTCCTGCCGGTTCCACTTGTGTGCCTCAAGTGCCTGCCGTATGATATTTTTTTCCGGTTCGGCAACCGCCTCTTTCAAATTAACCGCTTTGTACTCCCCGCCCCGGCTGACCTGCTCCTGCTTTACCGACGCCGGCAAATCATCCTGTGTTACGAAACTGTTTTTGCTCAGAAGCACCGCACGCTCTATCACGTTCTCAAGCTCCCGCACGTTCCCGGGCCACGGGTATCTCTCAAGATAACCCATCGCCTCATCGGTTATTCCCAGCTTCTTTTTGTTGTGCTGCCCGTTGTATATCTTCAAAAGGTGCTTCGCCAGTAAAGGTATGTCCCCGACCCTTTCCGATAATGCCGGCAGATTCACCGTCACCACGTTTATCCGGTAATACAAATCTTCCCGGAACCTGCCCTGCTTTACCTCCTCAATAAGGTTTCTGTTCGTTGCCAATATAATCCGGGCATCTACCGTAATCGTCTTGTTGCTGCCCACCGGCTCAAATTGCCTGTTTTCAAGAACACGCAATAATTTGACCTGCAGCGCAGGCGAGGCGTTGCCAACCTCATCCAGGAATATCGTCCCCCCGTCGGCCGCGAGGAATTTGCCTTTCTTGTTCGCTACTGCGCCGGTGAAACTGCCTTTGACGTGCCCGAACAATTCGCTTTCCAGAAGTGTTTCAGGCAGGGCGCCGCAACTCACCTCCACAAACGCTTCCTTGCGTCTGCCTGAGTGGTGGTGAATCGCGCGGGCCAGCATCGTCTTGCCCGTCCCCGATGGCCCCGTCATCATAATTGTAGTTTTACTGTCGGCGACTGCCTCCACAAGCTCGAATATCCTTGCCATTTTGTAATCCTGGCTGAGGATGTTATCTAAGGAGTATCGCTGTTCGAGCTGGGAGCGTAAGCTGGCGTTTTCACTGATAAGCGACTGCTGTTTTATCGCGCGGCTGACCGCGAGTCGCAATTCGTCATCGTTAATCGGCTTGGTCAGGTAATCGTAGGCCCCGGTCTTTATCGCCCTCACCGCGCTTTCGATGGTGCCGTAGCCGGTGATGACCACGACAACGGTCTGAGGGTAATTATGCCGTACTAAATCCAGCAATTGAAAACCGTCGCCATCGGGCAGATTGATTTCGGTAATGACTAATGCGTAATCCTGCTTTTCCAGTTCGGCGGCAGCGTCTTTGACCGTCGCGGCGACGCCCGTTTTGAAACCCTCGGCCTTCAAAAACTCCGTGAGGCAGTCGCGAATTACCTTGTCGTCATCCACCACGAGAATTGTCTTTTCAGCCATCGCTTTGCCCGACTCCATTTTTGGGCGTTCCCTGCCCGTGAACTGTTTTGAAATTTGAAATGATTTACAAGATCAATGATAAGCGTTGCGTTGATTTTGTCAAGCATTGATGTTGACAAAAAACAACGTAATAGCATTGGAGACAGCCCCGCAGTGGCTTTGCTTATGGCAAAAGGGTGTAAAACTCGTTTATTTGAACTAAAAAGGCCAGTTTGGTTGTTTGGGCGGGGGAATGTGGGTGGGGGTATCAAAGGATGCAGAACCTTAGCCAATTTAACAAGACGCAAAAAAACAAGAATTTCAGGCAATTTTTTGTTGACTTTACTATTACGTCTGATGTAAAATTAAAATCAAGAGAGTGTGGTGAAAAGGAAATGCATATCTTTCCTTTATCACAAAAAAAGTTGTTACTAACCAACTTTAGCTCAGCGTCGCAGAAGAAGTAAGGAGTAGAGAGATGATGAAGAGAGCGTACATTTGTGGTATAGGTCTTGCCTTCTTAATCGCTGTCATATTTTTCCCAATTGTGGCTGTAGGCCACCCGGTAACGATACAGTGCCAGATTACGGCGGGTAACACCTGTATAAATGACGCTATCACAACCGGCTTGGATTGGGACTATATTTATGCTCATCCTGGTGAGGATCATTCCTGGAGCTTGCCGAGCACGATTGCTATTGATCTGGGAGGTGGCGACACAGCATATATTGACGGCGTAGATATTGGGGTGGGATTAGTGGGAGATCCCTATATTGATTTCGGCTTTAGTGCGCGTGCTGGCAGAAATAGTGATACGCATTTTTCATTCACTTCAGATGTGCTGTCTATCGACCCGGCACTGTTTAATGCAGAGGGTTATGCCGCGACAGCGACAACAAAGCTACCTGCTGGCGCCACGCTGGCCGGGGATTTCACCGGCAATAAGGTTTTCCGCGCTGAATACAACGGTGGGACGGTATTCGCAGATTTGAGCCCAGCTGGCGTTTCTGACTCTGTTGGGGACCCCACGCCAATATCAATATCCGGTCAAGTATCAAGTATGCAGTCCATGTGGGGTCTTACTATATCTAAGGGAGGTAGTGCAAACGGCAGCAGCGACTTTACAATAGTGGGCGACACAATACCTGAGCCGGCGACGATGGCATTGCTGGGTCTGGGCGGGTTGGCTTTGATTAGAAAACACAGGGCATAAATCTGAATTTTAGCTCGTAAATCGAAAGGCCGTGAGAAAACCTCACGGCCTTTTTTTGTAACGCGCTGGTTCCAAAAATTGTTTTTTTGAGCCCAATCAGATAAAAAAGTCATTTGGGTTTGCTTATGGTCCCTGAGCCGGCTGGATTACCCTCCAAACCACTCCCCCTCAAAGACCTCTACCGCTGGCCCTGTCATATACATGCAGTTGTCCTCCGTCGCCCAGTTCAATTGCAGTTGGCCGCCGGGCAAATGTGCCGTGGATGCCCGGTTACATCGGCCAGTAATTGCCGCCGCAACACAGCACGCGCACGCCCCCGTTCCGCAGGCAAGTGTTACGCCGCTGCCTCGCTCCCATGTTCGCATCGTAAATCCGTCACGGTTTTCAATCTCGACGAAATGCACGTTTGTCCTTTTGGGGAACAAATTGTGATTCTCAATCTCCGGGCCGATAGTTTCAAGCTCGACCGCCGCGACGTCATCGCAGAAAAATACCGCGTGAGGATTGCCCATCGATACGCACGTCATAAGCAACCTTTCTCCCGCTGCCTCGATTGGATGCTCAATTACTCTTTCGCCGGCTAATTTAACAGGTATCTCTTTGGGCCGAAATCTCGGCTCGCCCATATTCACACAGACCCTCTGCACCTCTTTATTCCGCAAAGCTAGGCCGACAGTGAGAATGCCCGCGCCGGTTTCGATTTTGAACGACGCTTGGTATTTCGTCCCATTGCCCATTAAAACAGCCGAACCTGCTTTTGCCAATCTGTGTTCATAAATGTATTTCGCCACGCATCGAATCCCGTTGCCGCACATCTCCGCTTCGGAACCGTCCGCGTTGAATATCCGCATCCGTGCGTCTGCTTTTTTGGAAGGGCATATCAGAATCAGGCCGTCAGACCCGACGCCGAAATGCCTGTCGCTTATCGCACGGGCAATTTTTGAAGGGTTAGCCACGCGTTCGTGGAAGCAATCCACGAACACATAGTCATTACCGATTCCCTGCATTTTCGTAAATTTCATTCGTTGTCTCCTACCTGTGGTGAGCTTGTTTATCCTGAGCTTGTCGAAGGAGTCGAACCATTGCCGGCCATTATACATCAGCCGACGGCTTTAGGAAATACGATTGTGGTCCGCACCGGGTTCTGCGGGGAGAGGCGTGCGTATTGTGTGGCGGGGGTTACGCGGAAAATTCACGTTTGCGGGTATTAAGCTGCGCCTTCAGGCGGAGAAGTATCGAAGAGTGCATTTGCGAAACCCGCGACTCCGACAAATCGAGCGTCGCGCCGATTTCCTTCATTGTCATTTCTTCGTAATAATACAAAACGACAATCAGCCGTTCGGCCCGTGTCAGGCCCTTCGTCAGGAGGTCCTTCAAGTCGCGCTTTTGTGCCTCGATAGGGGGGTCTTCGCTTTTTCGGTCCTTGATTATGTCGATTTCGCGGATGTCCTTCTCGCCTTCATCGTCGCCGTACTGGCTGTCGAGCGATACTATCCCCACCGCGTCGGCGTCCTGCTGCAATCGTTCAAAATCCGTGATGTCCATATCCATCTCTTCCGCCAGCTCTTCCTTGCGGGGCTTCCGGCCGAGATGTGCTTCCAGCGATTGCTTGGCGCGGGACAACTGGTGCGCCCTGGCCCTGACCAATCTCGGCACCCAGTCCATACTGCGAAGCTCATCAAGAATCGAGCCGCGTATGCGGGGCGAGCAGTATGTCTCGAATTTCACTCCTCTGCCCGGGTCAAACGCGTCGATGGCGTCCATCAATCCGAAGGTGCCTGAGCTGATTAGGTCGTCGAGTTCCACCTTGCCCGGCAGTTTGGTGTGCAGGCGTTCCGCTGTGTATCGAACAAGATAGCGGTAGTGCTCCATCAAAAGGTTGCGGTTCTGCTCATCGCGGGTTTTATGGTAATGTTCCCAGACGCGGTTGATATCAATCTGCCCAGAGCGAGCAGTGTCGGGTTGCTGATTGGTCTTCACAAGATTCCTCCCTGAATTTTGTCCAAGATTAGCCATCTCGGTTTATGACCCTTAATAAGTCCTTATGGTTTTACTGCCGAGTCCTATAACAACTCGACTGTTTATTCATCAACGACAAGTCGCTGTCATCTCGATAAAACGACGCATATCCACATCCCTTATCGGTCTTTTCGCCGGCGACTTTAATTAAACCTTTCTGTGTCCGCCGAGGCTGATATTCATTTTTAACTTCGCCCCCACGCTTTGCGAAGCAGTGGGGGGTGCGATTAATTGAAGCAACGTCCCGGACAGGATTCGTTCACCTGTTTTTGTCTGAGCAAATCCACCGCTATCCGCTGATTGAGCGAATTTTCCAGCATTTTGATTATCTGGCACCGCAGGTATTCGTTTCGGTTTTGTTCGAAAAGCATCCTTGCCTCTTCGTCGATTACCGGCGTTACCTCAAAGTCGCCATTTGCTCCGAATTTGACGTTCTTGCCGTCCTGAAGCACGAGCCGGTGGTTGCACGCGTGTTCCGCCAGCGCCTGCGCCATCAACCTCGAAAACTCATCCACCGGCAAATCCCTGGGCGCAAAACCAGCCGTGTGCATCGTGTTTACGTTTTGAATAAGGACTTTTTGCCTGCTCTGCGTGAAATTGATTATCTTGAGCAGGACCTCGGTGATATTATCCGTAGTTATTGTCGGCAGGTTCATATTCGGCCTCCCAGGCAACCTGCCCACATCCCGCATCGCATTTTGGCCGCTTCCCTGTTGCGTGGCTTCCAACTCAGTCGAGTCGCGAAGAACGATGACCTTTTTCTCATCCCTGCACCTTTCCTTTTCATCCCTGTTGGGCCTCGGCCTCTGTGCCGAAGGTCCGTTAATTATTGATTGGGCCGCCGTTTTCCTCCGGCCGCACCGTTTGCTCTTCTCTGCTTAATATCTTCCTTATTTCAAAAAGCGACTTCGTCTTCTTCATTTCCATAATCCGGCCCAGTCGCTCGAAAACCGATTCGTCATACAGCCGATGTCCGCCCTGCGTCCACTCAGCTTCGCGGATTAATCCCATCGTTGTGTAGTTGTGGATTGTTTGCCTTGAAAAGGGAGTGTACCGAACCAGGTCGCCGATTCGATACAGCTTGACGGGCACTCTGAGCATTACACCTGTTGACCTTGTTCGCATTACCAACGGTTGCTCCTCTCGGTTTTATTGCCGGCAGTGTTTAAAATGAATTTTACATTTTGTAAAATGTAAAATCTATTATGTTTGGCGTCAAGGGTTTTTTGGCTTTTTTTGAAGTTTTTTTGAAATATTTTTGAATTCGTTTTCTGCCCAATCCGGTGTCCGATAATACTTAGGTTTCAATCACCGATTTGTCCTGGGGATAGTTGTTTTCCACCTTATGTGCCGCGGTCAGGCAGCCGATATAGCAGCAAACACTATTACCCGGTAAGCATATAAATACTATGGGACGAAACAGCACCAAATCGAATGGACACACGGAAACCGGCGCCCCCGTTGTTTCTCTGCTTGAGCAGATAACGCCGCTGGCCCGGCAGATAAACTGCTTAGATATCGAGCGTATCGCCACAATTTGCGTCCGAAAGATTCCCAAGCTTCTCGATGCCCGCCTCGCGTCCCTCTATATTCTTGACGAAGCCAGCGATATGCTCCATCTCCAGAAAAATAACCACCCGTACCTCATCAATAAAATCGTCTCGCTGAATCAGAATCCGCCTTCGCCTATGGTTATCGCCGCCAAAAGCAAAAAGCTCATTTACATCAACGACATTGACTCTGGGGCCGAGGTGGTCATAAAAAAGTCGCAAAGGCCATACGCCGGCAATTATGGGACGAAAAACTGCCTTATTGCCCCTCTTTTGTGCCAGGAAAAAGTTGTGGGCGTGCTGAACCTTGCGGACAAGTCCGGCCCAGGGGGGTTCACCAGCGATGATATCGCTTTAGTCGAGCTTGTCGGCCAGTTGGTCGGCGCGTCCATCGGCAATATCGCGATGTTCGAACGAATCCAGCACCAGGCCCGGACCGACGGCCTCACCGGTTTAGTCAACCACAGGACGTTCTATGAGGTCCTCGAAAAGGAGTTGTGGCGGTCGAAGCGATACGGCGAGCAGATTTCGCTGATTATGGTTGACGTCGATAATCTCAAGACGATAAACGACAGCTACGGCCACCGCGCCGGGGACTTCGTCATAAAGGAAGTCAGCGACCGGATTCAGGAATCGATTCGTCAGATAGATACTGCCGCAAGATATGGCGGCGATGAGTTCGCGATTATCCTTCCCAATACATCGCTGGCCGACGCGGCCGTCGTTGCCGAGCGTATGGTCGATGTTGTTGCTAACTCATCCATTGTCTGGAAAAAAGAGGAAATTACCACTTCCATAAGCGTGGGCCTGGGCCAGTATGACGCCGAGGACACGCCCGATGATATTGCCAGCAGGAGCGACCAGGCGCTTTACGCCGCGAAACAGGCCGGCAAAAATACCTTCAAAATTTCCCAGCCGCATAAAAAATAAATAAGACAGCGTACAGCGGGTAGTTTGTAAGTCCTAAATTCTAAACCCTAAATCCGTCTTCGCCTACGGCTACGCCGAGACAGGTCCTAAACAAATCCTCCTACGGCGGACAAGTTCAAATTACCAAACCGCAAATTTCCAAACAAAAAATAAAAACGAGGCGGGGTTAGTTTATTGGCCAGACGAAGAGGTTATTTCTTGCCCTTGACTCCTAACCACATTTGAAGGACAATAATTGGGTAATATTTCGACTTTTTTACTGTCGCGTTTACCATATGCTTGTATAAGTAACAAAATTAGGGGTACAGGCTAAGAATGGATTTAATGGTAATAGAACTATCGCGAGGCGATATCCGCAAAATCACAGGTTCCGAAATCATAGACCACGATATCCTTGTGGCTTGTTTCCCCTGCCAGCCATTCTCGAATCAAAAATGAGATATAATCCGGATATTTATCATAGGAGGTCGATCTGATTAAAGGGATATGATTATTCGCAGCGCGGATATTATTTTATTACCGTTTGTACGCAGGGGCGATGGTGTCTATTCGGGGGAATTGAAAAAGACCGGATGGTTTTGAATGATGCGGGCAAAATGGTCGGTCGCTGGTGGAATGAATTAAAAAATAAATACGCCAATATCGAAATTGACGAATATGTGGTAATGCCGAATCATTGTCACGGTATTATAAATATTGTTGGTTCCGTAGGGGCAGACCAATGTGTCTGCCCTGATAATATGGGCGAACACGCAGGTTCGCCCCTACAGGGACGGCCAATATATGAAATGATTCAATGGTTTAAAACAATGACAACCAACGAATATATTCGCAACGTGAAACAAAACCGTTGGGGACCATTTGACGGCAAATTGTGGCAACGCAATTATTACGAACAGATTATCCGTGATGAAACATCATTGCGACGTGTTCGCGAATATATCATTAATAACCCCCGTCAATGGCAACAGGATAAATTATTCGCAGAGTAATGCATGCCTTTTAAATTACTATAAAACCTATTTCCTTCAGATATTCATAAGTTTTGTCATAAAACTTGGGATTGCGAGTTGGATCTTCCGAATCACCCGGGGGGACCACTATGACCATGCCTTGGCGAGCACGCGTTAAAAGAACACGATATGCATTCTTTTGATAAATCTTACTCTCTGGCTTATTAATATGAGTCCAACGACTTCCACGAAACGACCAATGCTCCCAACCGTTTTTGGTATATCGAAAATCCGCATCCCATGTAACACAGGCCCAATCAAGTTCCAACCCCTGCACAGCAAATTCAGTGGCAACATCCTCAAGATAATACGATGAGCGCACATCGTCTTTATTATTAAGAAACCAGTGGATGGGATTCATTGGCGCTTTGACGAAAATAGCATGCGGCTTTAACCGTTCTGCTTGTGAAGATACAACAATTCCATATCGTTCGGAACCTCTCGCCTTCTTCTTCAGCCATTGCTTTGCTTTTTGAAGGTCTCGAGTAATAACTATCGGATATTTAGCTATTTTCCCCAAGGTATCACGAGCGTTTTCAACATCGAGATCTAGCAATTGCTTTATTAATAGCGAAACGTGCTCCGCCCGAAAGGAACGCATTGATACAGACAGATGCAGATCATCGTTGTATATAACATTTGGACGATCAGTCAATTTGTTTAATACTTCTCCTGCTCCATATTCGCTATCAGTTAATCGAGAAGACAAATAAATATGCCAGTCAGAAAACGACTTATTAAGCGATTCGAACCACTCGCCAATTCCGGCTTCACCTATATTTATTTCTTGCCCACCACCTACAAGGCACACAATAACAGCCCAGTCCGAATGACGGTTAAGACAAGATACCAGAAACTCTGGCTCAGAGAGATTGAAATTAGGATTATTCTTTTTTCGGTGCATCCAACTTGAGGTCTGTTCCAAATTCCAAGCACGTTGAGCCTCATCAAATAATGCAACGTGTTCAATTGGTGGTGAAGAGTCGATAAGACAGTCATCACGGAAGTTGTGAACATTTTGAATAAAAGCTTTAACTTCGCTGAAAACTTTTCCTTTTTTGATCCTCTTTCCGTGGGCTTTTTCGCGATCAACTTTGTCCCTAACTAACGCTTCTCGTAAAATCTTAACAAGTGGTCCATTGCCAGAAAGGAAAACACTGTAAAGAGCGTTTGATTTATCAATGTGCGTGGTCGCGATATTAAGACCGACCAAAGTTTTTCCAGAACCTGGAACACCTGTCACAAAACAGATAGATTTCCGGGACCTTTCTTTTGATTGGGTGATAATATTTGATATTGCTTCGGATGTACGGCTAAGATTAATTGCAAGTGCATCATTACGCGAAATATCGGTAACGGAGTGGCCATTATAAAGAGCCATTGCGGCTTCGATGATTGTAGGTGTTGGGCAATATCGCCCACTTTCCCAATGAGATTGATCAATGACTTTGCCTTCGGCAAATAATAAAACATTTTTTATTATTTCAGCCAGTGAGTCCACATTACTTCTGATGGGGAAAAGCAGTTTGTCGTCATGTGGAGTAGTAAAAACGTTGTGGTCAGTGGATGGCGCTTTTGTAGCAACCAGAATTGGAGCTATAAAAGCATTGTGGCTGGTTTCATGAAAGTTCTTTAAATCCAGCGCGTAATCCCAAACTTGATCAATTGCATAAGAAGGAAATTCTTTTTCTCCAATTTTAAATTCCAAGACAAAGATTACGGGACCGATAAGAATTACTACATCAATACGCTGCCCCATTCTTGGGATTGAATATTCGAAATAGATATGCCCCTGATGGGGCCTTAGAATTTTGCGAAGGATATTGATTTCTTCTATCCATGCATCGCGCTGGGTTTGTTCCAAAGAAAAATCATTGGTACGTGTTAATTTACCAAGAATTTCATCGGGTGTATATCTTAAGAAATCAGAAATTGGTTCCGAATAGTATGCCCTATTCATCTGTGATTATCTCGTCGGATATCACAACCAGTTTGCTGTTTCCCTGTCTTAGAAGAACGAGCCAGATTCCGCCGCCTGACTGCCAGGTTTCACCTGAAAGCGCTTCCGCGATTTGTTTTGCCTGTAATTCGTTCATTCTTTTCAATTCCTTGTAATCCGCGATTAAATTTCCCGACCCCACAATACCGCAAACCCCGCTTCTTTTCAACAGCTAAAAGCCGTCCCAAGAATTGACAATCGGCATTCGGCAATCGAAAATCGGAAATGAAAGCACCCTTATTTTCAGCTCAAAAACGAACTTGCCCTTCATTCGACACACACAAAAAGGAGGGGCAACAAGGGGCAAGTAGGGGCAACTAAAAACATTCTTATACTAACATTAGACAAACTGCGCTTCGGGTCATAACTTTTTAACAAAGTCGGGTTGTGAATTGACGCGGGAGAAGGTATAATCAATTGTTAGTAGCGTAAAGCGTATAGTCAGGATATTGGCGAGGAACGGATATGTCAGGACATTCGCATTGGTCAACTATAAAGCACAAAAAGGCGTCGGCGGACGCGAAACGCGGCAAGTCGTGGAGCAAGGTTGCGCGAATGATAATTATGGCGGCCAGGAAGGGCGGAGGGGACCCGAACTCGAACGTGTCGCTGCGATACGCGATAGACAAGGCCAAGTCGGTGAATATGCCGAAGGACACGATAGATAAGGCGATAAAGAAGGCGACCGGCGGGGCCGACGGGGTCAATTTCGAGGAGATGATTTATGAGGGCTATGGCCCGAAGGGCGTCGCGGTAATGGTGGACGTGCTGACGGACAATCGTACCCGCACCGTTGCGGAGGTAAAGAAGATGTTCGAACGTCATGGCGGGGCACTCGGCGCGACCGGATGCGTCGGGTGGATGTTCCATAAGAAGGGGCTGATTACAGTAAAGACGGAGGCGGCGAAAGAGGACGATTTGATGGAGATAGCACTGGGAGCCGGTGCGGAGGATATGCGGGACGTCGGGGGGATTTACGAGATAACCTGTTTGCCTGCGGCTTTTGAGGGGTTGAAGAAGGCGCTGGAGGCAAAGTCGATACCGATGGAGATGGCGGAAGTTTCGATGGTGCCGACGAACGAGATTCCGATAAGCGACTCGGAGACGGCGAGGAAGATTGTGGCGTTGATGGATGAGTTCGAGGACCACGACGACGTTCAAAACGCATACGCCAACTTCAACATTCCGGATGATATAATGGCGAAGGTTTCGTCGTAGTTTTGCCGGGGTTAGCGGAGAGTTTTTTGTTCGAGGTCATTTATTCGCTGGGTCGCGAAGAAATATTTATCCTCATCAAGTCGGCTGATGGTTTTTCTGCCTGGGTACATCAGCTTGAACTGTTCGCGGAAGCCATTTTCAATCTGCACGGCTGTTTTGTAATTTTGCAGGGCAAAATCCGTTTGGCCAAGGTCTTCGGCGATTTGGGCGAGGCGGAGGCGCAGGTCGGCGTCGCCGGGGTAAAGCGAGACGGCGATAGAGGCGCTATCGAGGGCTTTATTTAGCCATAAGTTGTTTTGGCCGGACTGCGAGCGTGCGTAGAGAGAATACATTTCGGCAAGCACATCAAAATTTTTGTAATCCTGGGGATTTCTCTGTGCGGCGGTAAAGAGCGCCTGTTCGGCGTTATTGAGTATTTGCTCTTTTTGTGCATCGGAGCGGAAGAAATCCTGGATGTAGAGCCGGCCATTCATAGCCGGGGCGTCGGGGCTGAGAGGGTCATCATCTGTGGCGGCGTCGAGGAAGTTGTGGGCAAGCTGGGCCTGACCGAGTTCCACCGGAGAGCGGGAGGCGGCGATTTCGGCGGTGCTTTTCGCGACGGGAATAAGGGCGTAGTTGAAATATGCGAAACCGATTACCAGGGTAACCATAACAGCGGCGGATTTGAGCCAGATTGGCGAGGGTGCCGCGGGTCTTTGCCGGTCTTGTGGTTTGGAATCCACAGCGATAAGGCAGGCGATCATGGCGAAAAAGGCGGTGAGGATTCCCGGCTCGAAAATGGCGAAGTCGATGAGGTTGTGAATTATGACGCCGAGGATGCCGCAAAAGAGGGCGACGGCGGTGAGGCGTGTGTTTTGCAGGTTGTATTCTTTTGGAGAGGTTTGCAGGGTTTTTACAAACAGAGCGAAGCCGACGGCGAAGGCAGCGGCGGGGGCTATGTAGGCAGTAAACAGGACGTATAGTTTTTCATCGAAAGTTTCCGCGGTGTTCTGGGGCAGTGTGAAGGGGCGAAGGATGATAATGACCATCGCGGTGATGATGGCGCAGAGAGTGGCGAGGTTTGCGAACCTGCGGTTTGGCGGGGTTTTGAGGGTTTTAGGGTCGGCCAATGATGTTCGCCAAAGCGGCGAGAGAATGATTATGAGAAAGCCGAGGAGGGCGAGCGGGCCGAACTGGGTGAGGATGCTGAGGACGAAGCAGTGCGGGTCGGAGACGGTTTCGGGAGCGGCGGAAGGTTTATATTGAGGATAAAAGGACGAGAAGTTTCCGCCGCCTACGCCGGTAAGGTGGTGGTCGAGGAACATTTGCGCCGAGGCGTTCCAGTATTGCCACCTGACGAGCATCGAGTTTCCGCCGGGGAGTCGGCCGAATTTGAGGCCGAACCAGGCGACGAGCGGGACGAGAGCGATAGCGCCGATGACGCAGGCGGTGAGGATGATATTTTTG
Source organism: Phycisphaerales bacterium (assembly GCA_003170415.1). GTDB lineage: Bacteria > Planctomycetota > Phycisphaerae > Sedimentisphaerales > Anaerobacaceae > Fen-1362. Next base: position 70,490 of record PMZJ01000014.1, read on the forward strand.
GATAGTTTAGGCCTGGCACTACGTAAGAGAAAAGCGAAGATTGCGACGACGATAAGAAATGCGGAGATAGCGCCTTTGCTGCGGGTTATGAACAGACCGAAAAGGATGACGGCGAGGACAATGGCGGCGAGGGCGCGGTTGCCGGAAAGATTTGGGAAGGATTTGCGATTTTTAAGCAGCTCGGCCAATAGGGCGATGGCGGCGAAGGATGTAAGAATGGCGAAGGAGCCCGCGGAGTTGCCCGTAGTGAAAAAGGAGCGGACATCTTTGGAATAGAGGCGGTATTCGAGGAGGACATTATTGAAGGAATTTTTCTCGATGCCGAGCTGCTGGAGCATAGCGTCGGGGTCGTCCTGGTACTGCTGAATGAGGAGGTCGTTTTCGACGAAGAACTGGTCGGCTGACTGGAAGGCGGCGACGAAACCGAGAGAGGCGAGGGTAATGAGGAGGATTTTAATTTTGGCGTGGGAGTCAAGGAGATGTGCGAGCATTACCGCCATAAGGATGGGGGCCAGGAGGGTTACGGCAGAGGTGATTGCGGCGCGTTTGTTGGCGGCATAGAAGGCGGCGAGTATCAGCCCCGTGAGGAGTATTGCCAGTCCTGTACCCATAGCCGTAATTTTGAATGGGGGTCGTCCGCTGAAAAGTTTGGCAAGGCACCAGAGGAGGAAGGCGAAAATAAGCGTCCCCGAGAGGCACAGCGAATAAACGGTGTCGTTTATCGCGGCCTGTAGGGGCATGGACTGGGGGACAGGGGCTTCGGAACTTATAGCACGAAGAACGATTACGGCAATGCAGCAAATGAATAGAATTGTTTCGAGCAGTGGGAGGAATTTGGTTTTTGAATTATCAATTTTTGTTTTCGTATCGGTCATTTTTAGCGGTCGATTCCAGAACAGCGATAATTAACAGGACCAGAATGGTCTGGGCGAAGATAAGTATAGCACCGGCTAAATTGACCTGGTAGAGAAAAGTTGCGCCGATGCCTGTGGTGAGGGTGGCCAGATAGAGGGTCAGGACGGTCTGGGTGTCGGTGAGGCCGAGTTTTCGCAGGCGGTGAGAGAAATGCTGAGTGTCGCCGACGAACGGGGATTTACCCTGGCTTAGCCGAAGGGCGGTTACGGTGACAAAATCATAAAGCGGAACAGCCATTGAGATGAGGGGGATTAGGACGGGATACCAGGGGCCTGATGCGGCCTGATGATAATAAGTTGTTCTAAGGGAGATAACGGCGAGGAGAAAACCGAGAGGCAGTGAGCCGGCGTCGCCCATAAAGATTTTGGCTGGCGGGAAATTGAAGACGAGGAAACCGAGAAGTGTTCCGATGAAGAGCAATGCCAGGGCGCCGATGAAGACCTGGCCGCTGAGGGCGGCGGCGGTGAAAAGAATCGCGGCGACGATTGAGGCGATGCCTGCTGCGGCGCCATCCATATTATCGAGGAAATTGAATACGTTGATGATGAGGACAATCCAGACGGTGGAGAGCATAGATGTGATGAGTTTGCTGTGGATGAAAAATTCGAGGCGGATATTGGCGGCAAAAGCGGCAACGAAGGCGATGGCGAACTGAACTATGAGCTTGAAGTATGGGCCGAGGCGTTTTTTGTCGTCCCAGAGGCCGAGGGCAAACAGGGCGAGGGTACAGAAAATGACGATGATGAGCTGGTTTGTTCTGCCGATGAAGCCGGGGGCGTGAATGGCGGCGGACTTGTCGAGGGCAAGTCGGCCCGGCTCGACTAAGAATTTTACGATTAAAATGCCCGCGACAAGAAAGAGGAGAATTGTTGCCACGATTGATATGCCGCCTCCGAGGGCGATTGTTGAGCGGTGGTATCTGTCTTCGGTGGGGCGGGCGACGAAGCCGACGCGCGTGGTGAGATTTTTGGCAAGCCAGGTCAGAACAGCAGACGCCGTGAATGACGTGGCGAGCAGGATTATTGCCAGATAGGTTAGTGTCACGTTTTCAGTTGCTCCATTAAACGGCAACGTACTTTTGTTAAGAAATTCTGATAGCAGGACTGCCTGTAGTCAGGGAACGTATATTCAAAATGTCGCCAGCGGCCTTTTTCATACATAAGCGTAACTTCCGCGAACATTTTATTGCCGATGTAGATGCGATGCGAGAAGTTTTTCGTTGAGGCGAGAATCAGTTTTGATGGCTCGATAATTCCCGGGTCGAGATTTACCGGCCGAGGCAGGGAAAGCTTTAGTGAATCGGCAAGTTGTTGTTCGAGAGAATTGGTATCGTGCTTTATTTGTGCAAGTTTGCCGGGATCGATGAGTTTTTCGATTGAGACAAATTGCCGCAAGGCGTTTGGGCCGATTTCATCTTTGTAATAATCGGTCTGGGTGAAGGGCCAGATGTCGCTTTTAAGGTCGATTATGCCAAAAGATTTGCTTATCGCCTTCACTGCCTCGGCAAGGGCGGTTTCATTCGCGGCTAAGATGCCGATTATCAATTTGACGGGTTGAGGGTTTCGCAGTTCCCACATATAAAAGCCACAGAGGGCACAGAGCACACAGAGAGTTAATTTAGAACTGTTATGTGTTTAGTTTTTGTTTCAGAGAGCTTACAAGTTCGACGGTTTTGGCGATGGCGGTATCGACGGGGATGAGGGTCGGTTTCGGCTCGGTGCGGAGCTTGAGTTCGACGTTGCCGGTGGCGAGCGCCTTTTTGCCGACGGTAATTCGGACGGGGATACCAATCAAGTCGGCGTCTTTGAATTTCACGCCTGCGCGTTCGTCGCGGTCATCCAATAAAACCTCGATACCCTTATTTTTCAATTCGCCGTAAATTTTATCAGCGGCTTTAACAACTTCGGCGTCGTCCTGATTGACCGATACGATGATGACCTCGAAGGGGGCGATTGAGATGGGGAAGATTATGCCGTTGTCATCGTTGGCGGCTTCGATTGCGGAGGCGACGATGCGGTTGATGCCTATGCCGTAGCAGCCCATAAGGCAGGGATTTTCCTTGCCTGAGTCGTCGAGGAAGTTGCAGCCGAGTTTCGACGAGTATTTGGTGCCGAGTTTGAAGACCTGGCCGACTTCGATGCCGTGTTTGAAGAGGAGTTTTTTGCCGTTGTGGGTGTCGCCATTGAGGGCATTGCGAATATCCGCGACGATGATGTTATCGCCTGATAGCGGGAAGTCCCTGCCGGGGACGATATTTTTTGTGTGGTAATCGGTTTTATTTGCGCCGGTAACGCCGATGGGCATAGCAGCGACGGCGTGGTCGATAATCAGTTTTGATACCTTGCCCGCAAGCCCCATTGGCCCGGCGAAGCCGACCTTTGCGCCGGTGATTTTTTCGATTGTTTCGGGGGTTGCCAGTTCGTTATGTTTGCCGGCGAGGGTCTGGGTGAATTTTTCGGGATTGATTTCATGGTCGCCGCGGACCAGTGCTACGACAACATCTTTATCAGCGGAGAAGATTAGGGTTTTAATCATATCCTGCGGTTTGGTTTTTAGGAATGCGCAGACCGCGTCGATAGAGCCGACGTTTGGGGTGTGGATTTCTTCCGGTTTTAATAGATTCCTCGACTCGCTTCGCTCGCTCGGAATGACAGGAAGCGGGTCAACGGCGGCTTTTTCGATGTTTGCGGCATAACTGCCGTCTTCGGTATAGACAATAACGTCCTCGCCCGATGGACAGGGGATGGTGAACTGGTGCGAGCCGGTGCCGCCCATTTCGCCCGATTCGGCTTCGACGATGACGTAATCGAGGCCGCAGCGTTTGAAGATGCGCTTATAGGTCTCGTACATATTCCAGTATTCTTTATCGAGGCATTCTGGGGTCGCGTGGAAGCTGTAGGAATCCTTCATAATAAATTCCCGGCTGCGGAGGACGCCGAACCGAGGGCGGAACTCGTCGCGGAATTTGAAACTGATTTGGTAGAGGTTAATCGGCAGTTGCTTATAGGATTTGATTTCGCCCGCGGCGACGCTTGTAACGACCTCTTCGGCGGTCGGGGCAAGCACGTTTTGCCTGCCGTGGCGGTCCTGAAAATGCGCCATAGTCGGGCCATAATCGACGTCCCGGCCCGTCTGCTGCCAGAGTTCAATCGGCTGCACCGAGGGCATTAAGATTTCCTGTGCGCCGGCCTTGTTCATTTCGTCGCGGACGATGCCGATGACCTTGAGCAGGCATCGCCAGCCCAGGGGCAGGTAGGTATATGTGCCGCTGGCCAATTTACGCATCAGGCCGGCACGCAGCATAAGTTTATGACTCGGAATTTCCGCGTCGGCGGGGGCTTCCTTGACCGTCGGTATCAACATTTTACTGTATCGCATAATTTTTTAACCACAGATTACACGGATTTTTATTAGCCACGGAGACGAAACACACAAACTTCACGTCCAATCCGCCACAAGCGGATAGGTATCGACAGGGGTTTATAATGCAAAAAACTCATTATTGCAAGGGTAAAACGCATTGGGCCTGCGGTAACAAGGAAAGAGCATTTCAGTATCAATACTGAAATATGCTGTTGTTTTTTGGTTACGGATGTGGTATATTTGCGCAATATAAAAGTTATCTTTGCGCAAAATAAAGGTTATCGTGCCGCCAATTTTCACCACGAAGGGCACGAAGAAACACGAAGGTTTTAATATGATTTTCTAAAGAGCAGGAAGGACGCAGAGGAAATGAATACTTTGATGAAAAACAGGGGGCCTGCCCATCGTAGCTTTAGCGAAGGAGGATTTACATTAGTTGAGCTACTGGTGGTGATAGCGATAATAGCGCTACTGATGGCTGTTTTGCTGCCGGCTTTGAACAAGGCCAGGACCCAGGCAAAGCGGATTGTGTGTTTGAACAACCTGAAGGAGCTTGTTACGGCTTGGATGGCATACGCCGATAACGACGACGGCAAACTTGTTAACGGCGGACAGGCACCGGAACCTACTGCGAGTACGGATATTGCAAAAGTAGGGCTGTATTGGTGTTCGTCTTTTAACACGGCAGCGGACCCAGGTTGGGACTGGGATTGGGTTGTAAATGGATTCGATGGTTATTCTGGTCCACCATTGACATACGACCAGAGGGTAGCAAAGCTCCAAAAAGGCGCACTTTATAAATATTGCCAGAACATAAAAAGTTACAAATGTCCCGAGGCAGAACAAAATATGCACCGGACGTATACTATGGCCACTCCTATGAACGCGGCGTGGTATAACGGTACTAGTTATACGACAGCGTTTAGTGCAGATTACCCCTTACCTAAGATAGCAAAAAGAATGGGGGATATTAAAAACTCAAAAGATAGGGTTGTGTTTTTCGAGGAAAGAGAAATATCTCCTGATGCCTTCCAGTTTCCATACAACCTGAACGGCACGCTCTGCGATGCTCCAAACATTATGCATGGAAATGGGGCCAATTTCGGGTTTGCCGATGGCCACGCTGAATACCATGAGTGGCAATGTGCAGCGACGATTGCATGGGCAAAAGGTGGTACTGCACCGACATCAGATACCTGCTTTAACTCTACTTCGCCGCCCAAAGACCGTGTATGGTTAAAGAACGCGATATGGGGCGATTAGCCGTAAGATAGGCGGCTTTTGAATCAGCAGTTAAAGGGCATATGCCTTGATTGGTATATGCCCTGTTTTTAGCCACAAAAAGGCACAAAAAGCTCAAAAACTGTAAGGGCAAAAACCATTTAACCTTTTGTGCCTGCCTGTCCCCGCAGGTCTTTAGCGGGGATTCGCGGCTAACAGAATCGATGCCAGTCAGTGTTTTTCTAATAGCCAATGTTATTAGTGTACGTCAGCCAGTAGTCGCAGAAGATTTTTAGGTCGTTGATGTCAACGTAGTTGTCGCCGTCGAGCGATATGAAAGGATTTACGGTCAGCCAGGCATTGGCGAATATGGCGAAATCGGTAAAATTGATGAAATTGTCAGCATTGTAGTCCGGGAAATATATGCCGCCGTCGCCGGGACCAGGACCGTTAGGGCCACAAGGACCAAAAGGCAGCTTTCTCTGCCAGTTAAGTTTGGGGTAAGTAATATTTTCGAGTATCCACCAGATATCTTCGGTGCCTTTTATGGTCTCGCCGACGAAGTCCCAGCCGACGAAACTTGCCTGTTGTTTCATTTGCGTATCGGTAAGGGACGTTCCGAGATTGTTACCATTAGCCGGCCCGCTTGTTTCAAGAAAATAACTGTTAATAATACTGCTTTCGTATTGATCCCCTACCAATCCGCCGGCATATCCTGAACCCGTTGCACTGACTTCGCCGACAGAATAGCAATGTCGGATGGTTGCGAGTGTCTCAACGTTATATCCCACCAAGCCGCCGACAGGGTCATTATAACCGATTAAACCCAGGCCGGTAACGGGGCCTGTTGAGTAGCAATCGTTAACCTCGGCTGTATTGGTTCCTACAACCCCCCCAATTCTATGAGAACCGCCTCCATCACCGGAGGTAATGGTGACAGTGACAGGACTTGTCGAGAAGCACTTACTAATGCTGGTCTGATAATATTCTTCATAGTTCCCTCCTGCAAGACCTCCGATCATGATGGTAAAACAGCCAGGAATATTTGCGATAACTATGCCCGTCGAATAACATTTGTTAATAAAACTATTATTATATTCACCAGAATTTTCACCAACTAATCCTCCTACCCAAACAAATCCCCCATAATCCCATGTATTATAACCATAGCAGGTAATATTGCAATCCGAGTGAGAATCGGTAACGGAACTGTCATAGCTTGCTCCAACGAGGCCGCCGGCATACATAGTTCCATGAGGATAAAGGTAAGAAGTAATAGAAATATTTCCTTCCGAAGAGCAATTGGTGATATTGCCGGAATTGGCACCTACCAGTCCGCCGTGACATCCGCCTGTACTATCATAAGTATATTCTTCATCGAAGGTAATATTCCCATTAGAATGACAATTTGTTAGGGGCACTCCATAATTATAGCCAATCAAATTACCGATAGTTCCCCCATCCAGATTGCTGGTAATATTGACATTTTCCAGAGTGAGGTTTTTTATTTCGCTATAATAATATTCTCCTTCATCATCCATATCGATGGCATCGAAAGCGGTTTCGCCAAAGAGGCCTAAATAATAAGCATTTTCGCCAGCAGTTATGGTTAGGTTGCTGATTTTATGACAAGCACCGTTGAAAGAGCCATAAAAAGCAGGAGTATTGTAAACACCATTGTACTTGGCAATGACGGCGTTGTTGAAGTCATAACCACTGAGATTGATATCTGCGGTGAGGATGAAGAATTTGTCGTAGTTGTTGACGTCGGCCCCTAATTGGAGAAGGTTATTGACGTCGGCGATTTGGTAGGGGTTTTCCCGAGTGCCGTCGCCGCCTGAATAGGCGGAAACGAAACCGGCCAAAAGTAAAATTGCCGATAGAATGAGAGTTTGATGCATACAGGATACTGGTGTGGGTTTGGGTGTGGTCATTGGTTTTCCCTTTCTTTACAAAAAACGTCCTTTCTAATATATTTAGGCAGGAGGGCTATTTCCCGCCACAAAAACAAAAAGGATTACTCCTCACTGGTTGCATTATAAAGAGACCCTGAAAGGTGACAAGGGAAAAATTTGCAGAATATAAAATATTTTTTCGCGTCAGGAGATTACCCTGGTGATGTAAATGTCTATAGCAGGTAATTTGACGGCCAAAGGAGCGATATATGCCCTGTGTTTTGGTTGATTATGACGGGAGAAAAACGTATAATTCAGTTAACCGCCGAAGTCGCGGGAAAACGACCGAGGATAGAAGACCCCGCTTCGCCCTTCGGGCTACGCAGGGCAGGCATACTACAAATGTCGCAGTGATGAAAACAGGAATCTTGAAGAAGAACAAGGGATTTACATTAGTCGAGCTTTTGGTCGTTATCGCGATAATCGCGCTGCTGATGGCTGTTTTGCTGCCGGCCCTGAACAAGGCCAGAAGAGCAACAAAGCGCGTAGTTTGTATGAGCAATATGAAGCAGCTTTTGACGGCTTGGATGTCATACGCTGAACAAAACGACGGCAAACTCGTCAACGGCGGGCAAGGGACGGGTAATAGTCCGTTCCCGACAGAGCCGTATTGGTGCACGTCTTTTAACAATCCGCCCAACGACGGCGGTTATGACTGGAACATCGGCGTTATAGATGGAGTGGATTATTATACATTTGGTATGTCAACATATACGTCATTGACCTATGACCAGAGGGTAGAAAAACTCAAGAAAGGCGCCCTTTACAGGTATGTCCAAAATCCCAAGGTTTACCGTTGCCCGGAGGCCTTGAAAATTGTCCACCGGACATATGTCATGCCGCCCTCTATGAATGCCCATAGTTCCGGAATTACTGAAGGGCAGGTCTTTAAGAGGATGGCGGAGATTAAAAAATCTGCCCAGAAGATGGTGTTCATAGAAGAAAAAATCATGACCCCCGATGCTATGCAGATATGTGCCAACTCGCCTGAATGGGAACAATATCCCGACTGGCCCGGTTTGATGCATGAGAATGGAACCACTATCGGATTTGCTGACGGTCATGGTGAATACTGGAGATGGCAATGTCAGGAGACAATTGCTTTAGCCGCATTGATAGGGGTGCCGCCAAATATCTCGGCTTATACCAATCCGACCTGCAAGAAAGACATCATCAAGGTGCAGTTGGCTGTTTGGGGTGATTCCATTAAGTACGACCTGAGTCCGTACCGTGCGGACATGCCATCATTTTAGGGGCGGGTGTTTAGCACAATAGTTTGACAATCATTTGAAATTATAAACAAGGGGCATATATCGTGAAGGTATATGCCCTGTTTTTTTGGTTGATTATGGGAGGGAGAGGATTGATAATCTGTTAACCGCAAAAAACAACCGAGGACAGAAGGCAGAGGACAGAGGACGGCAGTCCGTCTTCCGTCGTCAGTCCTCCGTCATCTGATATTTGTGCGGTAAAACGAAAGGGATAAGTGATGGCACACAGGTTTATCAATGAGATAGCGCCGGGCGAGGTGATTGACGATATTTATCTCGTGAAGGAGCCGATATTGCGCAGCACGTCGCGGGGTGATTTGTATATCGCGATGTTTCTTTGCGACAAGACAGGCCAGTTGAACGGCCGGGTCTGGCAGGCGAGCGAGTCGATGTATAGCGAGCTGCCCAAGCCGGGGTTTGTGCGGATAAAGGGCAGGAGCGAGATATATCAGAATTCGCTGCAGGTGGTTGTGAATAATATCAGCGTGATAGATTCGAGCAAGGTGAACATAGAGGAATATCTCGCTCACACGGACAAAGACGTGGACAAGATGCTCGCGGAGGCCAAGCGTATTGTGGGAGGGGTGAAAAATAAGCAGTTGAAAGCGATTGTGGATGAGTTTTTGGCGGACGAAAAGCTGATGAAGAGTTTTTGCCGTTGTCCGGGCGGTATGTCGATGCACCACGATTGTATCGGGGGGCTTTTGGAGCATACGTGGAATATGCTGAGGGTGGCGGGGGCGATACTGCCTTTGTATCCGGAGGTGCAGGCGGATTTGGTGCTGGCGGGGATATTTATTCACGATATGGGTAAGACCGAGGAGCTTACCTACGATACGGCTTTTTCATACACCGATTCAGGGCAGCTCATCGGGCACATAACCAAGACGATTATTATGCTGCACAAAAAGGCGGACGCATTGGCGGCCAAAGGCGTGCAGATTGACGCAGCGATTTTAGATGCGCTGGGGCATATCATTTTGTCGCATCACGGGGAATATGAATTCGGTTCGCCCAAACTGCCTGCGACGGCGGAGGCATTTATGGTCTGCTATATCGATGACCTCGATGCGAAAATGAACCAGGTTACGCGGCTGATTGAGGATGAGCCGGGCGATTCCAACTGGACGGGCTGGCAGAAGCCGCTGGAAACCCGGCTTTATCGCAAGAGGATTAATTAGCGACGACAACTGCGAAATCGCGTAAGCCGTTTGCCGACAAGAGGATACAATAGATATTTTTTTTATTTTAACAGGACAAATTTTCTTTGCATTTGTGCGCTGAATCGCGTAGAATTCCTATTACTGCTGGTAATATTAAGTAGGGACATCCCTGTTTGCATATCGGCTTTAGCATGTTAAGTTAATTGGGTAGTCGTTGGTAAATAAAAAGACAAACATCTAACATTAACAATTTAGTTTTGGAGGCACAAAAAATGAACTGGAACGATCTTATAGCTGACCCGATACGCCAAATGCTGACTAAGATACTGGCCTATCTTCCAGTCCTGCTTGGCGCATTAATAATCCTGATAGTGGGCTGGATTGTGGCCAAGTTAGTCAGACGGGCAGTTGACTTGCTGCTTAAGGCAGTACGCTTCGATGTGATGGCGGACAAAACGGGTATATCAGAAGTTCTCAGGAAGGGCGATTTGAAGATTACCGCACGGGAGATAGTAAGCGGCCTGGTTTACTGGCTGATTATTATTATGGTTTTAGTGATGACAGTTGACGCACTGGGGCTGCCCAAGGCATCGGATGTTCTTGCAAGCTTGTTCGCTTATATCCCCAAGGTGATAGCGGCCCTACTCGTTCTGGTGGTTGCAATGTTTACGGCCAGTGTTGTGTCGGGAATAGTTCGCACGGCTTGCGGCAATGCTAAACTGCCCAGACCTGAACTAATTGCCGGCATAAGTCGATGGGCGATTATAATCTTCGCGGTGACTATTGCGATGGAAGAGCTTGGTATCGCACCGCTTCTGGTGGGTACTGCCTTCAATATAATCCTCGGAGGCATTGTCCTTGCACTGGCGCTTGCCTTTGGATTAGGCGGTAAGGATGCCGCGGCAAAGTATCTTGAGGAATTAAGGCAAAAACGCTCCGAGAAATAATGAGGAGTTAACCTTTCCGAGTAATGAAAAGCTGTTTTGAGTCGGCATAAAAAACGAAATCACGGGTGGTGCGCTTGTGGTGTGTCTGAAAGAAGACCTGTAAATAATCTAAAGCAGGGGACAGGATAGTCATCTGCAAAATTTATGAAAGGGAAATCAAAATGTACAAAAAACGAATGAAAGGATTGTTATGCTTTATACGTTAGCTGTTGTTCTGATTTTATTGTGGCTCCTGGGGTTAATTACTTCCAACACCATGGGCGGTTTCATTCACGTGCTTCTGGTGATTGCCATCGTGGTCATCTTGGTTAGAATCATCAGCGGACGAAGAGTTGTGTGACCTTTCGTAAGTTAGACATAAAAATTTAAAGGAGAATTCATGGTGTTGTTTGTAATTTCACTGGTGCGCGACAAGCGGATAGCGTAGTTGTCCGCTGAGATAGACATTCACTTTACCATTAGGAGAAAGAGTATGAGCAAGACATTGATTGCGTTAGTCGTCGTGGTGGCGTTGTCCCTCAGCACGACGGGGTGCAAGAAGAAGGCTGGAGAAGCCGCTAACGATGCTAACGATTCTGCGAAGACCACGGTCAATGCTGTTGACAAGGCCGCGGAGGCCACGGGCGAGGCCGTTGGCAATGCTGCGAAGGCCACCGGCAAGGCAGTTGGTAATGCCGCGGAGGCCACGGGCGAGTACCTGACCCAGAAGAAGGACGAGGCGGTCAAGGCCGCGCAGGAGAAGATTGACCTTCTCGATAAGAAGTGGCAGGAACTGCAGGACAAGGCCGCGCCGACCACCGACGAGGCCAAGGCCGATTTCCAGAAGGCCAAGGATCAGATGGCCGAGACCCTCGCCGAGGCCAAAACGAAGCTCGTAGAGGCAAAGGATGCCAGCGTTGACGCTTGGCAGAAGGATGTTAAGCCTGCGCTCGATACCGCCATGGATAAAGCGCAGAAGCTCTATGATGATACGGCCGCCAAGTTCGGCAGCAAGTAGGCCGGGTGACGCAGTGTCCGCCTGTGGCGGATAACTTTATCTACGGGTTACTGTTTGTAGTATTGCGGCGGAAGAGTAAAAATTTGAAGGATAATTAAATGAATAAACTAATCTCATTGGCAATTCTTGCCGGCGGTATCGTTCTGGTGGTATTCGGCGTTGCTGCGACAAAGTCATTCACTTCTGACATTTCCCGATTTTTCACCGGTTCGCCTACCGACAAGGCGATATGGATGCTGCTCGGCGGAATTGTTGCGATAATTGTCGGGCTGGCTGGTTTGTCGCTTGGTAAACCTAAGGGAGTATGAATGCTACGATAGGGAATATGTACTTAACGGAGTGTATTGTATCGCTCCATATTTAATTATTTAAGAAAGGAAGAGCAAATGAAAACAGCAATTACGATTGTGATGACGTTGGTTCTGGCGACCGTGTACGGCTGCCAATCGAACAGCCCTAAAGGCGGCAGCGTACTCAAGGGCGAAGGATTTAAAGTCGCCGTCCCAACCTTTGCCACGGAGATCAAACAGGGCGAGGTCCAAAGCGTTGCCATCTCGCTGGAGAGGGGCGATTATTTTAAGCAGGATGTGAAGCTGCAAATCGAAGCGGCCAAGGGCATCAGCATCGACCCGACCAGCGTTGTTATCAAGGCGAGCGACCAACCTGATGTGCAACTCCGGATTACGGTGCCCAAAAACGCCGGCCTCGGCGTATATCGTGTCTCTGTGAAGGGGACACCGACGAAAACCGGGTCACCGACCTCGACGGAATTCGACGTGAAAGTTGTTACTCCGTAGATTTCGGGTAGTTCGTTCTAATCTGAGCAGCCCCATGTTACTTGACGTGGGGCTGTTCGGCTGTTTAACCAAAAAAGAAAAGGAAAATTATTATGCTTTACACTTTAGCTGTTGTTCTGATTTTATTGTGGCTCCTGGGGCTGGTCACTTCCAACACTATGGGTGGTTTTATTCACGTGCTTCTGGTAATCGCCATCGTGGTTGTATTGGTTAGAATCATCAGTGGACGAAAACCCCTTTGACCATTTTATGGGCCAGGCATCGAAATCAAAAGGATTAGGTGTGAAGTATTAATTGTAACATAAGGAGTATTGTATGACTCCATTTTCAGTTTAATTTAAGAAAGGAATAGTAAATGAAAAATGTAATTGCAATTACGATCATGCTAACGCTGGTTCTGGCAGCCGTCTCGCGAGGCGCAGACAGTCCTAAAGGCGGCAGTGTTGTCAAGGGCGAAGGATTCAATATCGCTGTCCCAACCTTCGCGACGGAGGTCAAACAGGGCGAAACCCAGAACGTTACCATCAAACTGGAGAGGGGCGATTCTTTCAAGCAGGATGTTAAGCTGCAAATTAAATTGTCCAAGGGCGAAGGCATCACTTTCGACCCGGCCAAAGTTACCGTCAAGGCCAGCGACAAGCCGGATGTGCAAATCAAGATTACGGCGCCCAAGGACGCTGCCCTTGGTGGGTATATCGTCTCCGTGACGGGAACCCCGACAACCGGCGAACCGACTTCAGTGGAATTCAAAGTTAACGTTATCGCTCCGGATGCCGGCTACACCATTAAATCAGACAGCCCCAAAGGCGGCAGCACACTCAAGGGCGAAGGATTCAAGATTGCTGTCCCAACCTTCGACACGAAGATAAAACAGGGTGAAGTTCAAAGTGTCACCATCTCTCTGGAGAGAGGCGATTCTTTCAAGCAGGACGTGACGCTGCAAATTAAATTGTCCAAGGGCGAAGGCCTCACCTTCGACCCGGCCAAAGTTATCGTTAAGGCCAGTGACAAGTCGGATGTGCAAATCAAGATTACGGCGCCCAAGGACGCTGCCCTCGGTGAGTATAACATTTCTGTGACGGGAACCCCGACAACCGGCGAACCGACCTCAGTGGAATTCAACGTGAAAGTTGTTACTCCGTAGATTTCAAGAAAGTAGTTCAAGGGCAAGTGCGCCGAGGGGCGCACTTGAACTTGACCGTACGACGGCGAGGACAAGACGAGATATCCCGGCGATAGGCGTTGGTGCGCGGAATCAGGGCAGTCGGCACTGTGCTCGATTACCAAAACTATAACGTGCAAGTAAAAGGGAAATTTTATGAAGACATTCATGACTGAATCGAAAACGGCACAGACGTATGCACCCCAGCAGACGCATGGTGATGGGCATCATGGACAGACATCGTCCTCCATGCCAACACACGACGATATTGCCAGGCGGGCGTATGAAATCTATATCAAGAATGGCCGTCGGCAAGGACAATGTGAACGGAACTGGCAGCAAGCCGAAAATGAACTGCGCAACGAACGAAAGGCGTGAAGTCGCCATGACGAGTACCCCCTCCATGGGGGACTTGCTGGGATAGGATTATGAAAATGAGGACTGGCCGGCGTTATCGGCCAGACCGCAGAAGGTCGCCGGTTGTTGAATCGTAAGGTCGGCGGTTTCCTGCTTGTTCAAACAATTGAAAGGAGCGTTTTATGGGATTGATATTGCTTATTATTGTTGTCTTACTTCTTGTCGGCGGGCTTCCTCGATGGAATTACAGCCGTGAGTGGGGTTATGGTCCAAGCGGGGGATTGGGACTGGTATTGGTGATCCTGCTGATACTGCTGCTGATGGGAATTATTCCCCGCGGCTTCTGAACAACCGTTCCAGGAAGCAAGAGTGAGAGATGTTAAAGATGGTTTCCTTCGCCTCTCTGGGTTGAGGGACAGAATTTGAAGGAGAACTCAATGAATAAACTAATCTCACTGGCAATTCTTGCCGGCGGTATCGTTCTTGTGGTCATTGGCGTTGCTGCGACAAAGTCATTCGCTTCTGACGTTTCCCGATTTTTCACCGGCTCGCCTACCGACAAGGCGATATGGATGATGATCTGCGGCATTGTTGCGATCATTATCGGGCTGGCTGGTTTGTCGCGTGGTCAACCTAAATGAAGCAGGAAAGATTAGGTTTGAAATAGTTTTTTTGGCAAAACGGAAAAGCTGCGGATTGATTGAGTCCGCAGCTTTTGTTTTGCGCGTGGAGGGGGTATAATCGGCGGATATGGCAAATGAGCAGGTGAAAATCTATACCGTCGGGCAGGTAACAACGCTGATAAAGACGACGCTGGAGAATGGTCTGCCCGGGCGATTGACGGTGAGGGGTGAGATAAGCGACTGGAGACCGCATTCGAGCGGGCACTGCTATTTTTCGCTCAAAGATGAAGGGGCGGTATTGCCGTGCGTGATGTGGGGGAGCAGTTTTAAGAAGGTGAAGTTCAAGCCGGAGAACGGTCTTGCGGTTTTCGGAACTGGCAACGTCGATGTTTATGAGCCGCAGGGGAAATACCAGTTTTACGTTGAGAGGATGGAGCTGGCGGGGGTGGGTGCGCTGCAATTGGCGTTCGAGCAAATGGTCAAACGTTTAGCGGCACAGGGATTGTTCGATGAGGCGCATAAAAAACCGCTGCCGAAGTATCCACGGCGGATAGGGGTATTGACGAGCGAATCGGGGGCGGCGATTGATGATATAAAGAAAAGCATTTTTGACCGCTGGCCCTGTGTGTTGTGTCTTTACCCAGTGCCTGTGCAGGGTGAAGGGGCTGCCGAAAAAATCGCCTCGGCGATAAAAGACGTCAATCGCCGAAATGACAAACTCAAATTAGATATTTTGATTGTGGGGCGCGGTGGCGGGTCGCTGGAGGATTTGTGGGCGTTTAACGAGGAGGTATTGGCGCGGGCGATTTACGATTCGAAGATACCGATAATCAGCGCGGTAGGCCACGAGATTGATACGACGATAGTGGATTTGGTGGCCGATGCGCGGGCATCGACGCCTACGAAGGCGGGAGTGGTTGCGGTGCCCGATGCGAGAGAGGTGCTCGAAAAGTTGTCGGCGGCAGAAAGTCGGCTGACAGGTGATATAGAATCGGTTATCGAGCTTGTGGGGCAGAGATTGGAGACGATATGCGCCAGTGCAGCGTTTCGGAATCCGCTTTTGCAGGTGCGGAACCGTCAGCAGCAACTGGATGAGATGGGGAGCAACCTCGAAGAATTGATTGGGGATATGATAACGGGGGCGAGGGAACGGCTGAATGGATATTATGAGCAGGTGGTGCGTCTTGAGCCGCATCGGTTGTTAGGCAGGAAAATGGTCGAGGTTAACGACCTGCGAAGCAGGGCAAACGCGGCTGTATCGGCATTATTAGGCAGGGTGGGAATGCAGCTTATCGCACAGGAGAATCGGCTCGCGGGCCTGAACCCAAGGGCAGTATTGAAGCGGGGTTATTCGATAACGACGCTAAAACAAACGGGAGTGGTATTGAAAAATGCCTCGGAGGTGCAAATGGGGGATACATTAGTGACGGAACTGGCCGAAAATTTGGTTGAAAGCAAGGTCATAAAAAAGTAAAAAGAAACCACAGATTACACAGATTAACGCAGATTATTGGATAAAAGAATGGCGAAAGAAGAAGTAAAAAATGACGTTGGTAAGCTGACGTTTGAGCAGGCGATAAAAGAGCTGACGGGGATAGTCGGCAAAATCGAGCAGGGCGAGATTGCGCTTGGCGACAGCTTGCAGCAGTATGAAAAAGGTATGACGCTGATAAAGCACTGCAGGAAGATTCTGCAGGAAGCGGAAAAACGCATCGAGAAAATTGCGGAAGAGGGGAAGGGGCAGCAGTAAGTTGTTAATTGCGGATTTGGCGGAAATGGAAATTAAGCGAGCGTGGCGGAACTGGCATACGCGCAAGGCTTAGGACCTTGTGGGTGTAAACCCGTGGAGGTTCGACTCCTCTCGCTCGCAGTTAATGCACCGCGGAGACCGCAAAGGTCGCAGAGAAAACAGAATAAAAACTCTGCGGTTTCAGTTGCCTGTTCTCCGTAGTCCGCCGTTAGGGGCGAAAGAAGGTGCTCAGCGGTAAAACAGTCAATTGTATCGCTATTGAGACGGGAGGTCGAATATGGCGGGCGATTATTTTGAGTTGAAGGCGAGGGGGACAAACGTCAAAACAGAGGTTATCGCGGGCGTTACTACGTTTCTGACGATGGCGTATATCATTTTTGTAAATCCCACAATGCTGAGCCAGACGGGTATGGACAAGACCGCGCTTGTGGCGGTGGTGTGCTTAGTGTCGGCGATTTCGACAATCATCACGGGTGTTTTCGGCAAGGCGCCGATAGCGATGGCGCCGGGGATGGGACTCAACGCGTTTTTCACATATACGCTGGTGCTAAGCAATAAAATGAGCTGGGAGACGGCGCTGGGAGCGGTGTTTGTTTCGGGCGTGCTGTTTTTGCTGCTGACCTTGATTGGGCTTCGCAAAAAACTTGTCGAGGCGATACCGCCGGGGATAATCTCTGCGATATCCGTCGGAATAGGGCTTTTCATTACGTTTATCGGGTTGGTAAATCTTCACATCGTAGTTCATAACGAGGCGACGCTCGTATCGGCCGGGCCGCTTGGCCCCACGGCCCTGATAGGTCTGGCGGGGTTGCTCGTTATGCTGTTTCTTGAAATGAAGAAAGTGAAGGGGTCGCTGCTTATCGGGATAGTGTTTTCAACAATTTTAGCGATTGCTTTAGGGTATGTTGACAGGCCGATGCAATGGGTGTCGTTCAAAGCGGACATCAGGCCGATTGCATTTCATCTGGATATTTTCGGCGCCTTGAAGTGGGGCGTGCTTGGCAGCGTGTTCAGCTTGATGTTTATGGATATGTTCGACAGTATCGGGACATTGGTTGCCTGCTGTCATCAGGCGAAAATGGTCAATAGTTACGGCAAGATAAAGGGATTGGACAGATTATTGGCGATTGATGCGCTTGCGACTATGATGGGAGCGGCGTTCGGGACATCGACAACGACTGCGTATATCGAATCGGCAGCGGGAATCGAACAAGGGGGCAGGACGGGATTGACCTCCGTGGTTACGGGGGCGTTATTTTTGCTGGCGATATTGTTTGCGCCGCTTGTTGGCGTGGTGCCTGAATACGCTACGGCTCCTGCTTTGATTATGGTGGGCCTCTTTATGATGAAGGAAGTCCGGGCGATAAATTTTGCGGATATTCAGGAGGCGTTCCCGGCCTTTATTATTATCGTGATGATTGCGCTGAGCTACAGTATCAGCACTGGACTGGCGTTCGGATTCATTTCCTTTGTGCTTATCAAATCAGCCGCGGGAAAGGTAAGAGAGGTCAAGCCGGCGATGTGGATTATCGCTATTCTGTCGCTTGCATTTTTAGCCAGCGACAAATTAGGCGATTTGATAAAGTGTATTAAATGAACACAGGGACATATTTCTGACACCTTTTTACCTACCCCTTTTCACCTTAGGCCGGTAGCTTGGCGATGACGGAGGCGGTGTGGAGGCCGAGGAGCATAAGGAAGTCGAGGTCGCCGAGATTGTAGTGGTCGTCACGGAAGGTGTCGTTGGTATAGATGACGCCGAAGCAGCCGGCGGGGGTAATCAGGGGAACAATCAGGACTGAGCGTATCTGGGTTTCCTTTTGCTGGGATAGGTCTCTTGGAAAAATGAAGAGCATAAACTGTTTTTTGTTGATGGCCTCGGCGATTTTGTCGCCGAATTCGAGGTCGGCCTGTTCGATTGCCATACCGCCTTTGTGCTTTCCGGCGTGTGCGGTCATAGGGCCGTCGGCTTTGGCACGCATCGCACCCCAGACCTGATAGGAATGGAACTGCTTTGAGACCAACTCCAGCATAACGAGCAGCGCCTTGTCGATATTGTCAACTTTTTTGAGTTCTTCGATTGCATAGAGGAAATCGGTGGCGCGTTCCGCCTGGAACCTGATAGCTGGGGCTCTTTCGGCGCCGAGTTTTCTGATGATGATTTGCGGGCCGGAGGCGAGGGAAGCGGGGGCTTCTTCAAGCTCGACGGTTTCACCGGGGTCGGCGGTGGAGGCCGTTTCGAAGTTAACCTCGATAGCGAAATCGGATATGCGAATGACGTCGCCTGTTTTGACGTCGGCTTTGTGGATTTCGCCGTCGTTGAGGTAGGTTTTGTTTGCGCTATCAAGGTCTTCAACGACCCACTGGCCATCCTTGGTGTTATAAATTACGGCGTGCTGGCGTGATACGACTTTGTCGGGCAGGAGTATCTGGCTATTGGTGTGTCTGCCGATGTAGATTGGGCCCTTGTCGAAGTGATATTCGTTAATTGTGCGCTCACCTTGTTTTACTACGAGACGCATTACCTGTCCTCTCCATATTGGCAGTTTACGTTAGCGTTATCATTATATTAGATTAATTGCCGGGATTTGTCAAGCGAAAGGGGGCGGCAATTTGGGGTATTTGCAGCGGAAGGGGGCATTTAGAACCTGAAGCCGTCTTTGAGGGCGGTTTTGAAGTCGTAAACGTCGTTAAAGTCGTCAATGGAGTCGGTGGGCTGGGCTTTCATCCAGTTGTGCCTGATGAGGAGATAAACCATTTCGCCGAAGTCGCGGGTGGTTTTGACGTGCCAGGAGTCGAGGACGAGCATAGCGAGCAGGCCCCATTTTTCGAGCGCGAGCAGGCGAAGTCCTTCGCAGAGGGTTTGGCCCGTGATATGGCCCGGCTGGCCTGCGGATTTTCGGATGGTGTAGCCGAGACCTTCGTAAACGAATCGCACGGCCTTTGGGTTGTATCGGTTGTCCTGCTCTGAGATTTCCTCGAGCGATTTTTTTTCGGTCATATTTTATCAACTGACTTTTGCGCCTGGTTTAGCGCCTGTGTCTGCGGTGAGCATAAAGATTTCTTTTCCGCCCGAGCCTGAGGCGAGAATCATACCTTCGGACAGACCGAAGCGCATCTGACGTGGTTTGAGGTTCGCAAAGAGTATAACGATTTTGCCGATGAGATTTTCGGGCTGGTATGCCTGGGCGATGCCGGCGAGGACGTTTTTCTGAATGCCGCCTATCTCTAACTGAAGTCGCAGGAGTTTGTCGGCGCCTTCAACACGTTCGGCCTTTACGACCTGCGCGATACGCAGGTCGATTTTGGCGAAGTCCTCGATTGTGCATTCCGGCTTAATCGGCTCCGCAGTTATCGCCGGGGTTGGTTCCGGGGCAATAGGTTTTTGTTCTCCCGTGTCTTCGCTTTCTTCAATCATCGCATCCACCTTTTCTTTATCTACGCGTTCGAAAAGACGTTCAAAGTTATTGATATCGTGTTCCTGAAGTATGGTTGGGACATTGGCGAAGGCGAGTTTGCCGACGTTCAGCAGGCGTTCGATTTTTTCGGCAAAGGCGGGCAGGATGGGCTTGAGGTAGATAGTCAGGATGCGGACGGCGTTGAGGGTTGCGGTCAGCGTCGTGCGTGCCTTTTCCGGGTCGGTTTTAATCGTGGTCCAGGGCTGGTTTTGCTCGACGTAACGGTTTGCGAGGTCGGCCAGGGCGGTGGCGGTTCGGATTACGGCGGCGTAATTGAGTTCTTCGTAATTCTGGACGATTTCCTTTTCGGCGGCAGTGAGGGCATCGATAAGTTTTTTGCCTTCGTCGTCGAGTTTGCCGAGCCGGCCATTGAGTTTGCTTTTTAGCATCGGCGCTGCTCGCGAGGCGAGGTTGGCGAATTTGCCCACGAGGTCGGAGTTGATTTTGTTTACGAAGTCCTCGAAACTGAGGTCGAGGTCGTCGATACCCGCGGAAAGTTTGCCCGCGTAGTAGTAGCGGAGGTATTCGGGGTCAAGGTATTTGCTGTAGGTCGCGGCCTTTATGAAGGTGCCGCGCGACTTGCTCATTTTCTGGCCACCGACGGTGAGGAATCCGTGGACGAAGAGTTTGTTGGCGGTTTTGAAGCCCGCCCCGACGAGCATCGCGGGCCAGAACAGGGCGTGAAAGTACATAATGTCTTTGCCGATGAAGTGGTAAAGCTCATAATCGGGGCTGTTCCAGACGGCGTCGAAATAGAGACCGTTTTTGTCGCAATAATTTTTAGCCGAGGCCATATATCCGATGGGTGCGTCGAGCCAGACGTAAAAGTATTTGTCTTCTTCGCCGGGGATTTTGAAGCCGAAGTATGGGCCGTCGCGCGAGATGTCCCAGTCCTTCAGGCCGGCGGTGAACCATTCGTCGAGCTTGTTTGAGACGGATTCCTGGATATAGCCCTTCGCGAAGATGTCCCGCAGTTGTTTTTCGTAGTTGGCCAGCTTGAAGAAATAATGCTCGGATTGTTTCAAAACAGGTGTTGAGCCGCAGGTGGAGCAGCGAGGATTGATGAGGTCGGTGGGCTGATACGTCGCGCTGCAAACCTCGCAGGAATCGCCATACTGGTCTTCTGCCTTGCATTTGGGGCAGGTGCCGCGTATGAACCTGTCGGGCAGCGCCATATTGCATTTGGGGCACCAGGCCTGGTCGATGTTTTTTTTGGTGATTGACCCGGCAGCGTTGAGACGGCTGAAGATAAGCTCGCTGAAATTTCTGTTTTCGGGCGAATGGGTAGAGTAGTAATTGTCGAACTCAATCAGGAAGCGTTTGAAATCGTTGTAGTGTTCCTTGTGGACGCCGTCTATGAGCTGTTCGGGGGTGATTCCTTTGTTTTTTGCGCTAATCATTATAGCGGTGCCGTGGGTGTCGTCGGCGCAGAAGTATAGGCAGTGATTGCCTGACATTTTCTGGAATCGCACCCAGATGTCGGTCTGGAGATATTCGACGAGGTGGCCGATATGGATGGGGCCGTTTGCGTAAGGCAGGGCGGAGGTGACGACGATTTTACGCGGCATAATTTTCCTTCGTTCCGCAAAGGCGAGCGTTACTGGTCGCTATCCTGGATTTGGGGTTCATTAGTATCTGTCTGGTCATCGAATTTATCGTTTTCGGTGTTTTCGGATTCGGAGTTGTTTTCGGCCGGCGGCGGTGTCGGCAACGGCGGCAGCGGGGCATCCTGCGTGCCCGGCTGGGACGGCGCTATAATCTCGATTTCGTTTATCGGTATTGCCGTTTTGGTGCCGTTGTCAAGCTCGACCATTACTAACTGGGCGAGGACCTGGTAATCGATGATTCTGCCGGTGCCGAGCCGGGTGTTGACCCTGGTATTTCTGGGCGGCAGACGTTTTTTGAGTTCGGTGTATGTTTCGTCCTCGTATCGCAGGCAGCACTTGAGCCGGCCGCAGAAACCGGAGATTTTCGCGGGGTCCAGCGTCGCCTTTTGCAGCTTTGCCATACGCATATTGACTGGTTTGAGCGATTTGAGGAACCTGCTGCAACAGCATCTTTGTCCGCAGCTTTCGACGTCGCCGAGAATCTTCGCCTCGTCGCGTGCGCCGATTTGCCTCATTTCGATTCTGGTCTGGTATTCCTGGGCGAGTTTTCTGACCAGGTCGCGGAAATCGACTCGGCCATCGGACATAAAATAGAAGACGATTCTTTCCCCGCCGAGGATATGCTCGGCGTCAACTACTTTCATTGGCAGGTTCATTTCCCTGATGAGTTTTTTGCAGAATTTCGTTTCTTCGACGGCGATTTTCTGAAAGTGCTTTTCCTCGTTGATGTCTTCGGCGGTGGCGTACCTGACGAATTTGCCTGCCGACTCGGTGGTGAAGGGTATTTCGGAGTCGTCGAAGTATTTCTTGAGCTGGTCATCAGGCATTTTGAGCTGTCCGGCTCGATATGCGCCGATACTGCCCACGATGCTGCCCATCTCCATTCCTTTTTCGGTTTTGACGACGACAAGCGTCGGCACGGCGGGTATCTGCGTCTCGTTATGCTCGAATAGCCCGAGAATCCTCATCCGGCCATAGCGGACCAGCATAAACCTTTTTGTTCTCGGTGGTTTAGGTTTTATTGCCTGTATATCTTCCATTTACTTTCACTTATTCTTACCGCCCAGGCCGCAGGGTACGCAGAGATTACGATATGGTTTTCTCTGCGGTCTCAGCGGGCTCTCCCGAACAGGGATGGCCAAGCCACGCGGTGAAATCTCTAAAGTATATACGTGATTTTATCAGTTTCGGCGAGATTTAACAATAGCTGCTCGAAAATAAGCCGTTCGTTGACGGAGGATTCGAGCCAGTGGAGAGTTTTGAAGCAATCGGCTATTTTCTGTGCGGCCTGTTCGGCGTCGAACCGCTTGGCGATTTTTTTGATTTGTTCTGGCTGGTCGAAATTGACGATTGCGTCCCGGACGGCGATGTTTGTGAGCATCGCGTCATGAAGGGCACAAATGATAATCTGGAGAACGGTTTTGGTCGCTTTGCGGTTGATGTCGGTTTTGCTTGTTGCGGGGGCGAGCTTTGTCCAGATGGCCGCAAGCTCCTTCGATTTTTTTTGAAGATTCTCCGCCAGTTCCAGCGCGTCTTTGTATTCGAAATCGGCCAGGGCATCCACCAGGTCAGTTTTGGTTTGGTAGAGGTTTGCCTCGGCCAGTTCGAGCTGCGAATAGGTGCATGCCAGGCCCAGGCAGCCGTCAGCGAAACGGGCGAGGAATTTTGCCTGCTTTTCGCTCAGGCCGGGCTGGTGTAGTTTTTCGATTATTTTGTCTTCCGCGATGGGGCCGAAACGCAGAATTTGGCATCTGGACCTGATTGTGGGCAGGAGTTTGTCGGGGCGGGTGCAGACAAGAATTATACAGCAATATGATGGCGGCTCTTCGAGGACCTTCAGCAGGCAATTTTGCGAGTTGTCGTTGAGTTTTTCGGTTTCAGTGAGGACGAAAACCCTTCGCGTCGATAAGGCCGGCCTTTGACTGACTTTTTCGATGACAAATTCTCGCACCACGTCAATCGGGAAATCTATCGGCGGGTCTTTGTCTTTGCCGTCTTCAGTGAACTCGATTAGCTCTTTGTAAACATGCTCGAAGTCGGGATGCGAGCCTGCCTCAAAGGCACGGCAGGATTCACAGGTGCCGCAACTATCGGTGAAGTTACCCCTTTTCACGGGGTTTTTACAAAGCAATAGCTTCGCGAATTCCTTAGCGGTTGTGAATTTGCCCACGCCATCAGGCCCTGCGAAGATATAGGCGTGCGCGACCTTGCCCGAATCATAGGCCTGTTCGAGCGACGCGACTGCTTTTTCCTGGCAGAATATGTCTTTCAGAGGCATAAAACCACGGATTACACAGATTTCACGGATTTTTAGTTAAACCAACTATCTCTATCACCCTTTTGTGGACGGCGTCGATATCGTCCGCGGCGTTGACTACAACGAAGTTTTTCTGTTGTTTAGCAATTTTCAGGAAGCCATTGCGGACTTTTTTGTGATAACTGTCGCCTTTTTGCTCCATACGGTCGAGGTTGCTTTTGAGTCGCGTCGCCGCGGTTGCGGAATCGACGTCGAGGATAATTGTTAAATCGGGCCAGGGTTTTTCGAGACAGTCAGTTGCGAGTTTAATGACCTTATCCATTCCGAATCCGCCCGCGTGACCTTGGTAGGCGCAGGTGCTCGATAACCAGCGGTCAACAACGACGCATTTGTTTTGTTTTAATGCCGGGGCTATTTTCTCATTCCACAGTTGAACTCTCGCCGCCATATAAAGCATTACCTCGGTTGCGGTGTCCATCGCTTTGTGTTCAGGATTGAGCAGGATATTCCTGATTTTTTCGCCTATTGCGGTTGCGCCCGGCTCGCGGAAACTGACCACATCCACTTGCTGTTTGGTCAGCCAATCGACGAGCAACTTGACCTGCGTGCTTTTCCCGCATCCATCCGGCCCATCAAGGGCGATAAACTTGCCTGATAATTTGTTTTTCAAAGCCAATCCTCAACTATATTGAAGGGTTCAGCGAATCCTGTGAATCTAAAGGTTTTGAGCCGGTATCATATATCAAATTTCGAGAGGCGACAAATCTTATTGCCATGACCGCCACCATTAAGTCAATAAATTGCCCTGCAATAGTGTACACTGCCATTAAAAAATAACACGAAATTGGTTGAGTAGAGGCAGAAGGCAGGGATATCCATAGAAACGGCAGTCCTAATGAAATAAGGAATAAAATAACAAGTTCTCTTGCGTCTCTTAGTCGGCATCGGCCGAGCATTTTGAAGCTCTTAAGTATGCTGCAATCCAATACTATTATTAATGGGAATATCAGAAGGATTGGCTTCATTAGAATCAAACTGACCGAGGTGGAAGGCAATCGATAAAGTAAAGATGCGCCCCAGCGCGTATCCATAAAATCTGGAGCCGCATGCTTTATGGCCCATAAAAACAGGATTTGCAAACATGCCAGGGCGAGGGTGTAAATTACGCCTAAACCAGCCAACGGCAAAAAAAAGTGCTTACCTTCTCGCAATAAGACAAAAAGTGATTGTCGCTTCCGGTCTTCCAGATAAACAGTTCGCTGGAAACCGATTATAAGCAGGAAAGCTATTATGATGAATGGAAGAGACGCAAGCGTTATCAATGTATGGAGCAACGATCCTGTTTGGTGCGATATTAATATTTGCCGCGACATACTGATAGAGAGTGACAAGACGTCAATGGCTATGATGAGCATAACCTCCGGCCATCGGGCTTTTAAGATTTCCAGGGTTTTTCTGATTTCGGTCATCTTTGTTTGTCTAAAGTGTTGTTGGTGTTACTTCTGTTGAATTTGAGAAACACATTTTTTTAAGTCGCCCTCGACCTTAAGGATTTTCGCCCATTGGTTCAAATATTTCATATCTAAACTTTCTGCGCGGGCGTCCAGGATTCTCATGACATCGTTATATTGCTGTTCAGAATGACTTTCCTTGGCCCAGGACAGCTTACTCAGGATACTGTCCTCCGGCGAAAGAATATATAATTCTTTGCCGAGCAGTTTTTCTTTTCGTTTTCTGCGAAACTCTTCATTGCTGAAGTCCGTCTGCTTTCTGATTATCAAATCAGCTTTACAGGAGTTTTCTATATCGATGATGTTAAACATAGCTCCCTGCCGGAGTGCATCGAAAGCGGCTTCGCTGCTCACATAATACTCATCGCCAAGCATCTCGATAAATTTTGTTAGCTGTTCCCTTGTTGGGTCGATGATTATATCGGTATCCAGTGTCGAACGAGTTACACCATAAAAAGTTGCCGCAACTGAGCCGCAGATTACATAATCTATCCTGGCCTGTTGTAATTTTTCTATGACATTTTTCAGAAACTCGTTTGGCGAAAGCATCTATTTTAATCCCTTCGCTGCGACTATTTTCTGGTAAAGCTCATCACCTACTATTCTTCGAAGCAGCTCTCTTCTTACTTGTGTTTCGGTAAATTCGGGATGCTGTTTCCTGATTCCGTCCATCGCAATCTGCCTGACGTTATCGCTTAATTCGAAAGAAATAAGCGCACGCTTTTCCGGAGATAATTTCTTCAGGATTTCCATCTGCTTCCGGTGAGCATCCAGCGTTGTGTCACGAGGAATATAATCCATAATCGTATCTTATCCCTTTATCTTGTTAATTGCAAATTTTCCGGGCCGAGGAGGTGGCGTATTTTGCGGCAAAACTCCGTGTCGGGGTTGACACTTAAACCCCTGTCGGCGGAGGCGTAAACCTTTCCCTTGTCGGTTCTGATTGCGACGTAAACGCTGGACTTACCCCGGTGGTGCAGGCAGATACTTTTTATCTCGGCGATTTTTTCCTTCGTAACAGCAGCCGCGTCGAGATTGATTCGCACTTTGCCCGCGAGCTTGTCGGTTGCCTCGTCGAGGGTGATTAGTTCCGAGGCGATAATGTTTGGTTTTTCTCTTCTGAAGTCCAATCGGCCTTTGACGAATACGACTGCGTCGGCGACAAGTTTCGAGGCGAACTGGTTTAGCGTATTGGGGAACATAACGACCTCGACTTGGCCCTGGAGGTCGAGGAGGGTGAAGACAGCCATTTTCGAGCCGGCGTTTTTGCCGGTCTTGGTCAGGTTGTATCGAATTTTGGTTATCATACCGCCAATGGTTACTTCCCGTTCCTGTGTGGATTCGGCAATCTGGGCGGCATTGATATTCGAGAAGATATTGATTGTCTCGGCACAATGGCTCAACGGGTTGCTTGTAACATAGAAGCCGAGGACTTCCTTTTCATACATCAGCATCATTGGTTCGGGCCAAGGGTCGGCGTAGGGCAGGCGGGTGTGGTCCTGTGAGTAATCCGGCTTAGCCGCCTGGGCGAAGAACCGCATCTGGCCGTTGAGTTTGTCTGTCTGAGTATCGGCCCCGTGTTCCGTAGCCGATTGAAGCCCCGCCATCATTTGAGCGCGGTTGCCGCCCAAGCGGTCGAATGCGCCCGCTTTTATCAGCGATTCCATTACCTGCTTGTTCGCGGCCCGCATATCGACGTTTTCACAGAAGTGGAACAAGCTCTGGAATCGTCCTGTTTTTTCGCGTGCGACGATGATTTGCTCGACGGCCTTTTCGCCGACGCCCTTGACAGCCGCCAGGCCGAAGCGAATCATACCTCTTTTAACCGCGGGATTTTGTAGGGTGGGGTTTACCCCACCGGATTTTTTCGGCGGGGTAAACCCCGCCCTACGGTCATGATTTTGCTCGGCGGTAATAACTGGTTCTGATTCTTTATATAAAGGCGTGAAGTCAACGCCGCTTTCGTTGATGTCGGGCGCGGTAACCTCGATACCCATATCTGTGCATTCGGCGATGTATTCGACGACCTTGTCGGTGTCGCCCATTTCAAATGTGAGCAGGGCGGCCATATATTCGACGGGCCAATAGACCTTCATATAGGCGGTTTGATACGCGATAAAGGCGTATCGGGTCGAGTGGCTTTTGTTGAAGCCGTAGCCGGCGAACCGCTCGATTAATTCGAATATATCTTCGGCCTGCTGTTTTTTAAGCCCCTTTGCGACCGAGCCGGTTATAAAGCGTTCTTTTTCCTTTGTGATGGTCTTGGCCTGTTTTTTGCTTATGGCCTTAATCAGCGTATATGCCTCGCGCAGCGGTATGTCGCCGAGGCGATTACAAATTTGCATCACCTGTTCCTGATAGACCATAATCCCGTAGGTCTCGTCGAGGACTTCTTTCATAATCGGGTGAGGCAGCGACCATTTACCCCCGTGTTTACGGTCGTTGTAGTCGGGAATGAGCGTCATCGGGCCGGGCCGGTAAAGGGCGTTTGCCGCGATGAGGTCCTGAATCCTGTC
Source organism: Phycisphaerales bacterium (assembly GCA_003170415.1). Lineage (GTDB taxonomy): Bacteria > Planctomycetota > Phycisphaerae > Sedimentisphaerales > Anaerobacaceae > Fen-1362. Next base: position 98,360 of record PMZJ01000014.1, read on the forward strand.
GGGCTTCATCTTCATCAGCAGTTCCTGCATACCGCCAGATTCGAACTGGAATATGCCTTTTGTTTTTCCCGCGGCAAACAGGGCAAAGACCTTTGGGTCCGCCAGGTCTATTTTTTCGAGGTCTATTTTTTGTCCGTTAACCTGTTCGACAAGTTGCCTTGCGCGTTCGAGGACGCTGAGGGTCTTTAAACCGAGGAAGTCCATTTTTAAGAGGCCAACCTTTTCGACCATCGGGCCTTCGAATTGCGTAACGATGTCCTCGGTGCCGGGCGGCTTGTAGAGGGGCACGAAATTGGTCAACGGCTCATCCGCTATGACGACTCCCGCGGCGTGGACTGACGCGTGGCGGGCAAGGCCTTCGAGTTTTTTGCTGATGTCGATGACCTTTCTTGTCAGCGGGTCTTTGTCGTATGCCTGTTTTAATTGCGGCTCGGACGAAAGGGCCATATCGAGGGTCATATTCAGGGTTTCGGGGATAAGTTTCGCCAGCCGGTCGGCCTCGGTCAGCGGTACATTGAGCACCCTGCATATATCGCGTATGACGGCGCGTGCCTTCATTGTTCCGAAGGTGATGATTTGCGCAACGTGGCCATATTTTTGGCGGACGTAGTCGATAATCCGGCCCCGGCCCGCCTGGCAAATGTCGATATCGATATCGGGCATCTCGTTTCGCTGCGGGTCCATAAATCGTTCGAAGAGCAAATCGTATTTCAGCGGGTCAACGTCGCACAGGCCTAAGCAGTAGCCGACTAATGTCCCCACAGCGCTTCCTCTTGCGCCGACGGGGATATTATTTTTGTGAGCGTAATTGCAGAAGTCCCAGACGATGAGGAAATAGCTGGCAAAACCCTTTGACTCTATGACGTGGAGTTCTCTTTCGAGGCGTTCTTTAACTTTGTCGTCGAGTTTGCTGTAGATTTGGTCCGCCTTTTCGTAGCAGAGTTTCGTTAAGAATTTCTCCGGCGTTGAACCGTCGTCGGGGCTGAAATGCGGGGCGTGGCGTTGTTTGAGGTTGATTTCGACGTTGCATCGCCGGGCGATTTCCAGCGTATTGTCGAAGGCCTGTGGGCAATCCGGGAAAAGCTGGCGCATCTGGGCGGGGCTTTTGAGAAAGACGTCTTTCGGGTAAATCAATCTGTCGGGGTCGTCGGCTTTTTTGCCCGTGCTTATCGCGCAGAGACAATTATGTGCCTCGTGGTCTTCTTCTGCGAGAAAATGCACGTCGTTTGTCGCGACGATACCCGCACCGAGTTTATTTGCCAAATCGACGAGCGATTTCGCCATATTCGGGTCGTCGCCCTGATGGCTCTGGATTTCGATGAAGTATCTTTCGGGGCCGAATATTTTGAGGTATCCTTCGGCGACTGCCTGTGCCGCCTTTATATCACCGCCCGCCATTTGCATTGCCAGTTCGCCTTTCGGGCAGGCGGAAGTTACAATCAAACCCTCGTTAAGCTCGGCGAGGATTTGTTTGTCGATTCGCGGGCGATAGTAAAATCCCTCTGTGTAGCCGGCCGACGCGAGCTTGAGGAGATTTTGATAACCGACGTTGTTCTGTGCCAGCAGGACGAGGTGGTAAGCAGCGTCGCTGATTGATGTTTTTGTGCGGTCGAGTCGGCTGTGGGGTGCGATGTATGCCTCGATACCGATTATCGGCTTGATGCCAGCGGCGATTGCCTTGGTGTAGAACTCGACTGTCCCGAACATATTGCCGTGGTCGGTTACAGCGACTGAATCCATACCGAGGTCTTTGCATCGCGCAAAAAGATTTTCGAACCTTATAGCGCCGTCGAGCAGCGAATACTGGCTGTGCAGATGAAGATGAGTGAATCTTTTGTTGTCCGCCACGACCCAATCCTTTATGATACAAGGTTAGTTTGTTATTGATTATTGATAATCGGTTATCGATAATTGTAACGGTTAAGCGGTTGGTAATCAACTTTAACGAATATACTCGGCAATGTCATAAGGGGCAAATTTATGGATTTTGGAAATATCAATGATCCTTCACAGCAGCAATTGGGTGGTATTCCTTCATCACAACCGGCGCCGGCGGCAAAAAAGGGCAGCGGATGGAAAGTTTTCTGGGGCATAATCACCGGCCTGTCGATGCTTGGAAACGTTATGCTTGTCCTTATGCTTATAGGCGTGGGAATCGTGGCATTTGCCGGAAGGGGCGAAAGGAAGTTTACCGAGGAGGTTATTGAGGATGGCCCGCGGTCGGCAAAAATAGCGATAGTATCCATCGATGGCGTGATAGATGAGCAACAGGCGCAGGATGTTTACTGGCAGTTGAAAACGGCACGGGGTGACAAGAACGTCAAGGGTTTGATTATCCGCGTCGATTCGCCCGGCGGGACGATTTCGGGCAGCGACCAGATTCATAACGAAATAATAAAATACCGCGACGATACCAACCAGCCGGCGGTCGCTTTTATGCAGGGGGTCGCGGCTTCGGGCGGTTATTATTCGTCGGTCGCCTGTGATAAGATTATCGCCGAACCCACGGCGATTACCGGCTCAATCGGTGTAATAATGGAATATCTCGTCCTGCAGCAGCTTTTGGAAGATAAGCTGGGGATAAACCCGATAGTGGTCAAGGCGGGTTCCAAAAAGGACTGGCCAAGCCCCTTCCAGATGCCTACCGACGAACAATTACAGTATATGCAGCAAAGGATAATCGACCCTGCATACGATCGATTCGTCAAAGTCGTCGTTGACGGCAGAAGTGGGCTGACCGAGGCGGACGTTAGACGCCTGGCGGATGGCTCCATATACTGGGCGGACAAGGCGCTCGAAGAAAAGCTCATAGACGGCATCGGTTATCTTGATAACGCAATCGAAGAAGCCAAGTTGCTTGCGGGCGTTAAAAAGGCACAGGTAGTTGAATACAAAAAGCCGTTTTCAATCATGGATATGCTGAGCACAAAGACAAACGTGTCGCTGAAGATTGACCGCAGGACGCTTTACGAAGTATCCGTTCCGCAGGCACTATATCTTTGGACCGGCCCCCAGTAGCATTATCCTGAAGCAAAGACGCGGCTCCAAATAACAGGGGGCAATAAAAGAGGAGTAGAAATACACTACACTTTCGGTGCACTACGCGCGCACCAGATTAGCTGATATTCTGAATTCGAAGATTTATAGATGGGTGAGAGGAAAAGTAATGGCCAAAATTGGATTCGGCGCCTGACGGATTTAGTTTGGCCAGACGCGACAGCAAGACCGCAGCAGCTTTTGCATTATAGCCGGCGGCTACAACCAGACGCACTCCCAGCTTGTCGGCTTCCATCTCTAATTCCTGTGAATAGGAGCTTTCAAGGAACCTGACGCCCACGTTATTCAGCAAAGCTGTAATGGGGCCGCGAACAGACGTAAACTTAGTCCCGAGAGAAATTGCTGAGTTGGTAATGATACGGTCCATCGCGTGCCCCCTGATGACGTGGCTCATCTCATGTCCAAGGATGAACGCGACCTCATCCTGATTCCGCTCACATAGTTCCACAAGCGACCGGCTCACAAAAATGTATCCGCCCGGCAGGGCAAAGGCATTGGGTTCGCCGCCTGCGAAAGTTTCAAAGCCGAAGGTACGGAGTTTGTTAGCGACGCACCCGGCCAACCGGGAACCGACTTCGTTCAGCAGGTGCGCAATCTGCGGGTCGGGGTCAAGCTTTAACTGCTTCCTGATACCAGATGCCAAATCTCGGCCGACATCACGTTCGAGCCGTATTGCGTCAACTTCATTACCTGTCATCGACTGCCATACCCACGTGGCTTTGCGAACATGCGGGCCGAGCATCTTGCCCATGTTGTAGAATAATCCACTCACTTCTCGTACTTACCTTTTTGGGCCGCACATCCGGCCATTATCAACACTTTCTGTAATATCAGCATCAGTTGTCAGCATCGCCTCCTGACATGTTTACGATACTATTGTATCAAAAGTTTGTCATTTTGCTTTCCTCAGTATCCGCGGGTAATTATCGGGGAAAAAAAGAAAGCCGCGCAGCCGGACTTGTTTGCAGTCGAGCCGCGCGGCATAAGTCGCTTGTGCCTTGGTATTCAGGCAGGTCGCTTTAGGTAGTAACCCTCTTCTTGCTGAACAGGTACACGATAATCCCCAGGGCGACCAGGCCTACCAGCCCGTTTTCACCGAGGGTCTTCAGGATTCCGGTTATATTGGCAATCACCTGGCCAAAGAACGGCACAGTGTTGCCAAACAGAATCTCAACCGCGACACCGAGGGCAATCAACAGCAGTGCTATTTCAGTAATCTCCGCCAGCCACTTCCTAATTTCTGTGAAGAACTGCATCTGTATCTCCTTAAATTGAAACCAGTTATGTTGTAAAACATCCTGTGGCCTTTTTCGGCTCATATTCCTTTGCGTCTTTAATTATTATGGAAACCGGCAAAAGACGATGGTCATTTTTTTGCCCCCGTAGGCAATTTGTCTCCCCGTTAGCCGGCCAGCCGACCATCTTTTTGATACTGATATTTGCGATAGGAGGGCTGTTGAACTTAAGAACTGTTAAAATGGGCAATTTTTTCTTGACTCAAATTGATAAAATAGAGTAGAATGCCGTGTATGGTCGGGAACGCAATAATTTTTGTTCTGCGGATATGCCTTGTGGTGGTGGTAGGGGCTTTCTTCTGGCGGCTCATCGAGCCGAAGACCAAGCAGGCAAGAATACTCAGGGCAGGATTATTGATTGTTGGTTTGCTGGTAACTTTGGTTGTGGTAAGAAGTATCGGGGCATAGCCGTAGCCGCAACTCAATTCTCAAATTCTGATTGGTCGTCTTCTGCTCAAATGGATTCCTCGTAAACATTTCGCAGGTTACCAGAGACGAACGACGAAATGAATGGGCGATGCGGGAATCGAACCCACGACCCGCTGATTAAGAGTCAGCTGCTCTGCCAACTGAGCTAACGACCCACGAAAGGCAACGCTGAACGCTGAACGCAAAACGCAAAACGTTGCAACCTGCAACCTGAAACCTTGAACCTTGAACTTTGAACCTTGAACCTGCAACCTGAAACCTGGAACCTGAAACCTTCTTTCCCTCCACCTACCACCTGCGAGGCACTAACTACCTTTAGTTTCATCAACATTCCCGCTTTCAACGCGT
>PMZJ01000003.1 GCA_003170415.1 Phycisphaerales bacterium
GAATTAAAAAGAATAACATTACTACAATAGACATTAAAAAACCGGGTAAATATATAGTTGATTTGGCTCCAAGAATTGCCCATCTAAAGCCGTCTATTACCCCCACCATAGGATTTAGTGAATATAAAAGACGGTATTTTTCAGGAACTATACTACTGCTAAACCCAACAGGAGAAACGTATAAGCCGAACTGGACAATAAATGGGATAATATAGCGAAAATCACGGTATTTAACATTAAGGGCAGTAATATAAAGACCAATGCCTGCTGCTGTAAGAAAAGCAATCAGCAGGAAAACAGGCAGAAAAATAATATTCCAGCTGGGCGTGAATCGAAAATAGGCCATTAGAAATATAAGTATCACAAAGGAAATAAGAAAATCAATAGAACTGGTCACAACAGAGCTGATGGGAATGATTATCCGAGGAAAATACACCTTAGTAATCAACTGAGTATTATCTATCAGGCTGTTACTGGAATCAGAGACTGAAGAAGCAAAAAACTGCCATGGAAGCATTGCGGCATAGACCATAATTGCATATGGGACATTCCCATCACTGGGAAGTTTTGCCAACCTGCCAAAGATTACTGTAAAGACTATCATCGTCAGAAGCGGCCTTAAAATCGCCCATAATACGCCGATAACGGTCTGTTTATAGCGGACTGTGATATCGCGCCAGCTAAGGATATAGAACAGTTCCCTATACCGCCAGAGGTCTGCCCAATAGTGTTTTTCAGCTCGTCCCGCCTCAATAATCAGTACATTCTCGTTCTTCATTAGTAGTACATCACTGGCTATCTTTCATCTTGACTAAAATTCCGGATACGTAGCCGAATGTTCTTTTAGGATTATCCGAGTTTTTCATCCCAACTATCTTAAAAGCATCATCCACCCCGCTGCTCCATAAATGTTAATAAAGCTGGCTATATTCTCAATCACGCTTAAGTCAAAACCTTTAGAAACCACAAAAGCATAGTTTCTGCTCTTGGTTATTAATTCTCCGCCGTAGGTATCCTCAAGGTGTTTTCAGGGTTAGCGGCGATGGCATTTTCGCGTCTTGCGCGGAAGATTATTTTTTTACTGTTCCGCAGCCCCCACGGAACCGGTGGAACAGGGAACAATGCTAAATTGCTTCTGAATCCGCTGACGAACAGTTCGGCTAATGCGGCAATGCCAGCTTCTTTTTTAGGAAATCTCGGCATATTATTCAAAGTCCGGACACACTCCGTCCCCGTCGGTTGCGCCGTTGCCCTCAGCCAAATTTTATCAAACAGTAAATACTAATCATAAACGCAAAAAGACCGGTGGCCGTGCAACAACGTCAACTTTACACCCCGTCCGAAGACAACCGTGCAAAATGTTCACGGACAAACGCCGCGATAACTGAGATGAACAAACCAGTCACCCCGGCAAGAAGCACCATCCGTGTTCTTTTGGGGCCACATTTCCTCTCAGGAGGTTCGGCCCTGTCGAGGATCTGGATTGTGGGCATACTCTTGGCCTCTTCGATTTTCGCAATCTCGTATTCGCGGGTGAGCAGTTCGAAGAGCATTTCCTTTATTTTTGCGTCCCTGCTGAGCATGCTGTCGATTTGGCTAAGCTCCTGTTTAATTTCTCCAAGACGATTTTCAAGGAAGACCTTTTTGTTCCTTGCCTGGCCGACGAATAATCGCCTGTTCTGCCTGTCTAATTCTTCGACATAGGCGTTAGCCAGAGACGCTGACCGACAGGGGTCTCTATCCTCAACAATTATTGTAATAATCCCCTCGTCACCAGCCTTAATGGATGTTCTGCTTTTCAGAATTTGCCTGACGGCAGAGATGTCTTTTCTGACTTTATAAACCGTCTGCAAGTCAAATCTTTCGATAAGAGCATCGGCAACGCTTCTGCTTCGTAGAATACCAATATACATATCCGAAATGCTTGTGACACCCATCGCCTGTTGGAGTATGGAGCTTTTCATTCCACCCAAGCCGCCAGCCATACTCGCCTCTTTTTGCAGGACATCCATCGGCGGCACAACCGAAGTAGTGGCTGCATACATCTTTGGCAAAAACATACTTACAATCGCCGTTGTTATGACGGTGATTGTGCAAATCCAGAAAATCATCCGCCTGTGCTTCGAGATTACGCGAAGATAATCAACGAGATTTATTTCATCCTCACCCTGCGGAATTGACGAACCATCGGCGTTTACGGGAGCACCAACAGCCATCTTGTCAGCGCTGCTTTGCGAGCGTGTCATATCATCCATAACCGTAATTCCTCAAACAAACTATAATGCGAGCACTACGCCTGTTGCCAGCGCGGCCTGGAACAGTATTTGCGTTATATCCTTGGTGTTTTTGAGCCACATAAGCTTGTCCATCTTCTTCGGCACAAGAATCGTGTCGCCGGGGTTAAGCCGAATGCCCATAAATCCGCCGAAATTCCACTGATGCGATTCAGAATCCCAGTAAACACTGTCAGCGTCTTTCTGTGTGATACTGACAACGGAACCGTCGGCCTTAATAATACATATTTGTTTCTTGTCCGCATCGTCCGTCGGGCCGCCGACTTTCTGGAGGTAATAGGCAACGGTTCTGTCCTTCTCATACAGCACGGATATAGGATTAAATACCTCGCCGACAACACTTATAATACCCGGCGTTTGCGGGACAAACAATGTGTCGCCTTTCTCCATCTCAACGTCATATCTGGAGCCCCTGAACTGGTCGAGCGGCGAAAGTTTAACAACGACGCGCCCGTCTATTTTGGTAGTCCGCAGCTTGGCGAGTAGTTCTTTTTTGGCATTAAGCCCCTCTGCATAGGCCTGTGCGGTTTCCGCATCTATGGCGCCGCTGATTTCTTTGCCCGCGCTGGTAAGCGTGGACTCTTCTATTTTGTTGATAAGCTCATCCATCCGCTGCTTTTGAATGACTTTGGCGCTTTCCCTGGTAAATACAGCGCCGCGGAGGTACGCCCTGTCCGTAAAGCCACCTGCCCGTTCGATAAGCGAACTTAAGGTATCCCCCCTGCTTATGGGGTAAACTCCCGGGAAACGAACCTCGCCGGCTATTATTGCGATGCGGTCAAACTCAAGCTGCGGGATTAACCTGACAATCAAATGGTCGTAATCCTGCAATTCAATATCCTGGGTCGGGTCTTTGGCGAGGGCTTTTTCGAGGTCGATATCAATCTTTTCCGTCTGCATTCCTGTTTGATCGATGTGCCTGCGGGTGAGTTCGGCATCTTTAAGATAGGCGTTTTTCCTCGGGCCGCCCGCGGCATCGAGCAATTCGCTCAATCTCATCCCCGGAACAAAACGGTATTCGCCCGGCCGGTAAACCTCACCGGAAATGGAGGCGCTTCGCTTGCCCTGCTCCAACGGCGAAACACCAAACACTTTTACCACATCGCCATCCTGAATAATGGTATCGGTTGCGGACTGGTCTACAACACTCCCTGGCTCGGCAACATTAAAATCGACTACAACACGTCTTTGATGATTCTCCACCCTTGAAATCTGGACCTGCCTGAGCCACCCGGCATAATTAACGCCACCCGCAAAATCAAGGACTTCACGCAGGGTCGTCGGCTTAGCCATTTCGTATATCGCGGGCCTCTTGACGTTGCCGGCCACACCGACCACGGGACCAATAATCGGAATAAATATCGTATCGCCATCCTGCAAACGAACGTCGTCGTTCTTATCGCCTCCAAGCAGAAATTTATAGAGGTCTATTTGTCTTGGCTTCTGGTTGCTTCGCGACAGCCGAATATCCCGCAGCGAGCCGTTCTTTGAAGGACCGCCCGCCGCAAAAAGGGCATTTATAACAGTCGAAAGCGAACTGACGGTATAGCTGCCGGGTGTTCGCGCCTCGCCGACGACAAATACCTTAATCGTGCGTAACCGGCCCATTGTAATGGCCATTTTGAAGTCGGTTTGCTTGCGCGCCAACTGGTCCTGAATATAATCCTGCATCGCGGCAAACGTCATACCCGCAACGTTCAGAACACCCACCTCGGGCAAAACAATCCCACCATTGCGGTTCACCTCAACTGTATATTGCGCGTTGGTTCGCCCCCACAACGTTATGGTAAAGGCGTCGCCGGGACCAATGATATAATCAGGCCCGACGGGAACATTCGTAACCGGCGCAAAAGTAGAAGCAGGCCTTTGGAAAACATCATAGCCAAACTGAACAAACTTGTTCGGCACCATCCCCACAAGCTCAGCCGACAGCAACTTCTCTATTGCCGACTGTTTAGGCACCATTCGCTCCAGCCGATTCGGCTCAATAACGTTTTCATCGTTGACCTCTTCAATACGCGGCGAAACAGACGTCTGCTGTGATTGAGTTAATAGGATATCCTGGATTTGCTGCTGAGACAGGGTATTTGGGTCAATACCCATTTCCTCGATTGCGGATGTATCAGGGAATTGGTCTGCCGACTGGACAGCCATTACCTGACCGGCTACAAGCAGTACAACCAGACCAACTGCAAGTTGAATCGAGCGATTAGCGAACTTAAGAAGATTTAACCTTTGATAATATGAGCAACTTTGCTGGCTTGATAGTTTTTCATCCCGCATCCGTCAGCACTCCTTCATAACAATCAAAAATCGACCAGGCCGGCAACACAGCAGAATATCTTAACATGGCCTTCCAAACATCCTCTCGGCAACTCCGTAAAAAACAACTAAAACACAATACACTCTCACGCAAAAACAGTCAACAAGGTTTTTGACGTTTTTGCACTTCTGCCGGCTAAACATCGAACGGAACCGCAAATTCCGGCATTTATGAATCGTTTCGGGAATTGAAACATATATCAGGGCAAACTCCGTCCCCCTTCGGCTGCGCTCAGGACAGGCCCGTCAGCTGTTCCCCTCAGGCACAAAAACAAAAAGTGACCGTTACGGCATATAGTCCAGCAGTTTAACAAGACAGCCAGCCGTCAAAGCTACCCAGATTAACACAGGGAACCTTCAGAAAAATGGTGCCCCTGCAACTCCGACAGGAACAATTATCACTCTTGCCTCCACGCTAAACCACCCGCTATCCCTCAATCAAAATAAGACAACTCGTTACGAACATTGCAAATCACTCTTAGAAACTCGAAAATCAAGCGGGTCTTGCATTTTCCTTCGACAAACCCTTCCGAATAATTTTACATTTTTTGTGAGACCAACCAATAAACTCATAGCCGGCGGCACAGAGAAGCCCAACGAGGCGGACACAGCTATGCAGAGTTTGTGTTGACGGGAACAGCAGGGCAATTATAATTGATTGAGTGGCTATCGTTATGATGCTATCCGAGAAACGTGTGCTTATGCGCAAATACCTGTCTGCGTTACCGGCGATTTTGGTTCTGTCCTGCTTTACACCTATTCTGAGCGAAGCCGAAGGATTCGTCTCAACCAATGTCCCCCTGGGCCACTGGAGCTACGACGCCGTTGACAAGCTCATCGGTCAGGGGCTGATAGACGGCTCGATGATGACAACAAGGCCGGTATCGCGATTTGAAATGGCCCGGCACATTGCCGAGGCGGACGAGAAATTTCAACGGCTTAATTCTTCAAACGAAATTATCGCGGGAATCTTAGAGCGACTGAAAAAGGAATTTGAGCCCGAACTCGCAACGATAGGCGCGGTTGACGACAAACCTATCCTCGATTTCGTGAAACCCATCGAAGACCCATACTTAAAATATGTTTATGCGAAATCGACGCCCGACATTGAAAACATTCGCGGGGACCAGTTCGATAAGGGCTCTAACGCCCGCGTCGGTTTTGCGACCAGGGGACAACTGTTCGACATCGTAGGATTTTACCTGCATCCTGAATACCCCTCTTCTTCTGCGGGCACAAGCCCGGAAGCGAAACAAATTTACTCATCCGATAACACATCATCCGAAGACACAGGGGTGAAACTGATCGAAGGTTACGGCAAATTGATGCTTGGCAAATTCGAGGTTGAGGTCGGCAAGGACTCGATGTGGTGGGGGCCTGGTTATCACGGCTCAATGCTAATGAGTAACAACGCTGAGCCGTTTACGATGATAAAATTATCAACTCCGACGCCCGTATTGCTTCCCTGGATATTCCAGGGGCTTGGGCCGTTCAAGATCGTATGGTTTTTGACACAACTCGAAGAAGACAGGCCTATCCCCAGGCCAAACCTGACAGGTGTTCGAATCAACTTCAAACCGCACCCGGCAGTTGAGCTGGGGCTATCACGTGTGATGCTATTCGGCGGCGAGGGCCGGCCTAAATACAGCTTTGGTGATTACTTTAAAGCATTCTCAGGCAGGAATGAAAGCTTGGCGGGCAACAAGGATAACGACCAGCTGGGTGGTTTTGACGCATCGGTATTACTCCCCGTTGACTGGCTGATGCCGGCCAAATCCGTAAAGTTATACACCGACTGGGCCGGCGAAGATGAAGCGGGAGGATTACCGAGTAAGTGGGGACGCCTGTACGGAATAAAATTTTTCGACATCTTCAAAACAGGGAAAACCGACCTCGATATCGAATATGCCAACAACGACGTTCCGGGTTGGCCCAACGTTTTCTACACTCACGGGATTTACACGGCCGGATACACTTACGATGGCAGGGTTATAGGGCACTTTATGGGCACCGATTCCGAGGATTTATTTTTCCGGCTGACACATTATCTCAACAAGGACGTTATCCTCGGACTCCAGTATGACGCAGAAAAAGGCAATCTTTCCTCAAGTCCTCAGCCGACAATCGATCGGATTCAATCAGACATAACCCTTTTCGCACCAAAGGGTTGGCAACTGAACGCCGGCTATCGATACGAACTCGCAAGAAACAGCTTGCCCAATAACCATATAGTGCCCAATAACCATATAGTATTTATGCAGCTAACTTACGACTTCTGAGCAAAAGCTCCCCCGCAAAAATCACAAAAATACCAAAATGTAGTTTGTTGCATATCGCCTACAATCCTGTTACCATATCCGCCACAGCCGTTATTTAAGGAATCAGGAACATGAAAGCCAATCCTGCGAAGGAAGTGCAGCTTTTAAGCGACATTGCAAAAGGTCTTGCGGAGTCATTAGACCTGCAGCAGACGCTGCGCTCGATTCTGCAGTTGCTGGACACTTACCTGAAGCTGCAACGCGGGACAATCACCCTGCTGAACCCGGACACCGAGACCATAAGTATCGAGATAGCCCACGGCCTGAGCGAAAAATCGAAAAAAATGGGCATCTATAAAATGGGCGAGGGCATCACCGGGACCGTGGTGCAAACAGGCAAAGAAATCATCGTGCCTGATATATCGAAAGACCCCCGCTTCGTCCATAAAACCGGGGCACGAAACACCACAAAAGGCAGACCAATTACGTTTTTCTGTGTTCCCATCAAACTCGAAGGCAAAACCATCGGCGCTCTCAGCGTGGACCGGCAAACCGAAAAAACCAATGACTTTGAAAGCCACATCCGGCTGCTCAATATCATTTCGACTATGATTGCCCAGGCGGTGAAACTGAACAAGCTGGTAGAGTCCGTGCAGAGGCAGCTTCGCGACGAAAACGTCCGGCTGCGCCAGGAGTTAAAGACGCGGTTCAACATTCAAAACATGGTGGGGAGCTCCAACGCGATGCAGCAGGTATATCGGCTCATCGAGCAGGTCGCCGACAGCAATGCCACCGTTCTGATTCGCGGCGAGAGCGGCACCGGCAAAGACCTCGTAGCCCACGCCATTCACTATAACAGCCCCAGGGCTGAAAAGCCCTTTATAAAGGTCAACTGCACCGCCCTGCCGGAGACACTGCTGGAAAGCGAATTGTTCGGGCATGAAAAAGGCGCGTTTACCGGCGCGACGGAACGGAAAATGGGCAGATTCGAAAGGGCACACGGCGGCACTATATTCCTCGACGAAATCGGCGACTTTCCCATCAATCTACAGGTAAAGCTGCTGCGTGTGATTCAATTCAAGGAATTCGAACGGCTCGGCGGAATCGAAACAATCAAATCAAATGTTCGGATAATCGTCGCGACCAACAAGAACCTCGAACAGCAGATAAAGGAAGGCGTCTTCCGCGAGGATTTGTATTACAGGGTAAACGTTTTTCCAATCTACCTGCCGCCTTTAAGAGAGCGAAAAGACGATATAATGCAGCTTGCGGACCATTTCCTTGAAAAGTACGCTGCCGAGAACAAAAAAAATATCACCCGCATCTCAACGCCAGCAATAGAGATGCTGACGAGCTACCATTGGCCCGGCAATATCAGGGAACTGGAAAATTGCATCGAGAGAGCGGTGCTGCTCTGCGATGAGGATGTAATCCGCTCGGAGCATCTGCCGCCATCGCTTCAAATGATAAAAAAGACCGAGCAAATCGCCGGACACTCTTTAGCCGAAATAATCGCCAACAAAGAAAAGGAGTTAATCATCGACGCACTGAAAAAATCTGGCGGCCACCAAAGAAAAGCCGCCAACGAACTCGGCATCACCGAACGAATCCTCGGTTACAAAATAAAGACGTACGCCATTTACCCGAAGCTGCTTTCCTGATTCGCCATTTGGTTACATTTTTGTAGTCAATATATGGCACATTTACATTTTTGTACAAACCACCTCTTCGCCGGACTCCGCGCCAAAAACACTGTAACATCAGTAACATAAAGGAGTTATATAATAACCAAGCAACTATTCTTACTTCTGGCACACTGATTGCTTATCTAATTGTGTGGCGTAGGCCCACTGTGTTAAAAACTAACAAACATTATTTTAGGTGGTTTTTGAAAGGAGAAAAAAGTGAAGCCGTTAAAAAGGAATGGTGTTGTATTGGGACTCGCGTTGATTGCATTTGTGGCGGGAACAGCGGCAGCCGAAGACAAGGTTGTTACGGTTGGAGTTTCGGCGGATTATTTCAGCAAGTACATCTGGCGAGGTCAGAACGTTGACAACAGCAGCGTATTGCAGCCAACCATTTCTGCAAGTGCGTATGGGTTCACCGGCTCAATCTGGGGCAATATCGACCTGACGAACAGGTCAAAAGTCGCTCCCGACAACGCCTGGGAGTTCAGCGAATACGACTTGACGCTCGATTATACCAATACGATTCCGGGTATTGACTGGTTAAGCGGCTCAGTTGGCACAATTTACTATCAGTTCCCCAACCAGGTTTACGACCCGACAACTGAAATTTACGGCGGCCTCAGTTTGCCCAAAGTTCCTTTGACACCATCGTTCAAATGGTATCGCGACGTCCAGGCAATCAAGGGCAGCTATTTCCAGTACAGTATCGGGCAGACATTCGACAAGATTTATTCGTTCAGCGAGACGTGCACATGCAGTTTAGTGTTAGGCGCAAGCTACGGCTGGGCCAACGCGGCTTATGACAGGGGCTACTTCGGCGTAAACAGCGGACAGTCAAATGACCTTACGCTTTCCGCAGGACTACCTGTTGCCGTCGGATCCTGGACGATTAAACCAAGCCTCAACTACTCGACAATGCTTGGTAACTCGATAAAGGACGCCACGCCCAAGAGCGATAACTTCTGGACAGGCGTAGGAATATCAACTTCGTTCTAAGACAAGATGAACTGAATTAAAATAGATTTATTTGGAGACAAAAAAATGCGACCGTTGAGATTATTAATATTTGCAGCGTTTCTTATATCCATAGTGTTTACTATTAGCGGGCTCGTTTTCGCGGATGACGTAGCCGCGACTGCGGTTGCTCCGGCACCGGCGGCTCCGGCGGCAAGACAGGCCGACCCAGGTGGTGCAAACACCGGCAGCGCAATTGACGTTCCCGCCGCAACGGCAGGCAAGCCAACCACAGAGGAGCTGACAAGCGCAGTCGGGCACAACCGCGTGTCTATCAACATTGTGTGGACCCTTATCACCGGCTTCCTGGTTATGTTTATGCAGCCCGGTTTCGCGATGGTTGAAACAGGACTAACACGGGCAAAAAACGTCGCCCACACTATGGCGATGAACTTTATGGTATATCCGCTGGGAATGCTTGGATTTTACGTATGCGGTTTCGCATTGATGTTCGGCGGACTCGGCGCCATCGGAACAATGGGCGGATTCGACGGACTGAACCACGAAGTATCAATCCACCTGTTCGGCAAGGACTTCGGAATTTTCGGCGGGACAGGGTTTTTCCTCAGCGGAACCAGCTATGACGTGGCGATTTTCGTGCTGTTCCTGTTCCAAATGGTGTTTATGGACACCACGGCGACGATTCCCACCGGAGCAATGGCAGAACGCTGGAAATTTATCGCCTTCGTCCTGTATGGCTGCTTTGTCGGAACGATTATCTATCCACTGTTCGGCAACTGGGTCTGGGGCGGCGGCTGGCTGGCTATGTTAGGCAAAAATTTCGGACTTGGTCATGGTCACACGGATTTTGCCGGTTCTTCGGTAGTGCATATGACCGGCGGCGTCCTGGCATTGGTTGGTGCGTGGGTATTAGGTCCACGCATAGGCAAATACAACGGCGACGGCACACCAAATGCCATACCGGGCCATAATATCCCGATGGCGATAATCGGAACCTTCATCCTGGCATTCGGCTGGTTTGGATTCAACCCCGGCTCGACTCTGGCGGGAACCGACCTGCGAATCGGCGTTATTGCGGTCAACACGATGCTTGCTTCCGCAACGGGTGCGGTAGCAGCCACTATCTGGATGTGGTGTGTTCGCACAAAGAAACCAGACCCAAGCATGATGTGCAACGGTATGCTCGCGGGATTAGTTGCTATCACGGCGCCTTGTGCCTTCGTCAATTCCATAAGCGCCTGCATCATAGGACTTGTATCAGGCGTCCTTGTTGTTGAAGCGGTTTACTTCTTCGAGAGAAAACTGAAAATCGACGACCCGGTCGGTGCAATATCCGTTCACGGCGTAAACGGCGCCTGGGGATGTTTATCGCTGGGCCTGTTTGCGGATGGCACCTACGGCGATGGATGGAACGGCGTGGCAGGAACAGTCAAAGGCCTGTTCTACGGCGACCCGTCCCAGTTCGCGGCTCAATGCGTCGGCGTTTTAACAAACATCATTTATGTGGGCCTGATTGGTTTTGTTGTCTTCAAACTGATTGATGCCATGGTCGGCAACCGCGTTTCACCCGCGGCTGAATTGGCTGGTCTTGATATACCTGAAATGGGTGTGCCGGGGTATGTGGGCGTGAAACTCGATAAATTCTCGGAAACCCCGTTGCCAAGAACTAAAAGTGTAGCATAACCCTAATGGAGATATGAAAATGAAAAGAATAGAAGTGATAGTCAATCCCGACAGGGTTTCAGTAGTCCTTGCCGCCCTTACGAAAGCAGGGTATTCAGGTGTGATGATTACCGAAATCGAAGGACACGGAAAACAAAAAGGCCTGACACAACAGTGGCGAGGCGAAACATACAAGATGGACCTGCTGCAGAAAGTTAAACTCGAAACGGTTGTTCGTGATGCAGACGTGGACGAGCTTGTCTCGACGATAACAAAAGGCGTCAGAACCGGCGAAATCGGCGACGGCAAGATATTCATCTCCCCTGTTGATGATGCCGTAAGAATTCGCACGGGAGAACGCGGCGATTCCGCGATAAAATAACAGGACTCGGACTCCATAGGGACCGTCCTGGTATAAATGGGCTCTGTTCCACGGCTGGCGGAGCCCATACTTTTAACGCCAAAAATAACATAAATGTAAAAGTATCGAGTTAGATATACAAAAATGTAACTCTGCTCTTTGGTAATTTAATATCTTCAGCAAGCGTAACTGCGGCTTTTACAAGGCCTTATGTAAAAATAACCATCAATAAGGCATCCTGGCACAAGGTTTGCGAATAATAAAGCAGCCGTTTAGTAATACAACTGATAATCAATTGTGAAAGGAGTAAAAAGCCGTGAAAAGAATACTGATACCAGCAATGCTTATTTTGCTGACTACGGGGACCGCATTTTGTGATACCGCGGCCCCTGCGTCGAGCGCGACGCCGGCTGCGGTAGTTGCGGCCCCGGCGCCAAAGATTGATACGGGAGACACCTCGTGGATGCTTATAAGCGCTGCACTTGTAATGCTTATGACCCCAGGCCTGGCGTTCTTCTATGGCGGGCTGGTCAGGCGTAAAAATATACTCTCAGTGCTGATGCAATGCCTGATGATTATGTGCCTGATTAGTTTGCAATGGGTACTCTTCGGCTATAGCTTGTCCTTCGGCCCCGACCACCGTTCGCTTATAGGCGGACTTGACTGGTCATTCCTGAGAACCGTCGGGCTGACTCCAAACGCCGACTACACAGGGACGATTCCGCATCAACTGTTTATGATGTTCCAAATGATGTTCGCCGTGATAACACCAGCGTTGATAATTGGTGCATTCGCCGAACGGATGAGGTTTTCCGCGTTTTGCATCTTTATTCTGTTGTGGGCGACAATCGTATATGACCCCGTTGCACACTGGGTATGGGGAGTAGGTGGATTCATACGAAACTGGGGCGCTCTCGATTTTGCCGGCGGAACCGTGGTGCACATCAACGCGGGTATGACGGCTTTGGCCGCGGCCTTGGTACTTGGCCGACGTCAAGGTTATCCTGATGGGATATCTCCGCCTCATAACCTGCCGTTTGCGGTACTTGGCGCATCGCTTCTCTGGTTCGGCTGGTTTGGGTTCAACGCTGGCAGTGCTCTCGGCGCGGGTAGTTTGGCAGTCAGCGCATTTACCGTAACACATATTGCCGCCGCGACAGCGGGGCTGGCCTGGGGACTGCTCGACTGGCTCAAACACAAAAAGCCCACGACGCTGGGTGTTATTACCGGCATGGTCGCAGGATTGGTGGCAATTACCCCGGCATCAGGATTTGTTAACCCGATGGGCGCTATCTGGATAGGCATCGGAGCCGGGGTTATCCCCTGGTTCGCTGTAACGTATTTCAAAAATTTACTTGGTTATGACGATACGTTGGATGCCTTCGGCGTTCACGGCGTAGGCGGCATCTGGGGAGCAATCGCAACCGGTATATGGGCCACAAAGACAGTCAATCCCGCGGGGAACGACGGTCTTATCTACGGCAATCCCGCTTTGCTCTGGATACAAATCAAGGCCGTGGCTGTTACTGTAGTATATTCGTTCGTCGTTGGTATAGTCCTGCTTAAGGTTGTGGACATAGTAATGAAATTACGCGTCAGTGAGCATGAGGAACGCGTAGGTCTTGACCTGACACAACATCGTGAAGCAGCATATACCATTATTGACTAATGGCTTGGCCATCCCTTACGGGAACGAGAAAGGAATAGACCAATGAAATACATAATCGCAGTAATTCAGCCGGACCGGCTTGATGAAGTGCTGAAAAGATTAGAGGAAAAAGAGATTCACCTTGTAACAGTATCGAGCGTTGTAGGTCGGGGTAGACAAAAAGGCGTAGCCGAAGTTTACCGGGGCCACAAAGAACAGGGTAGCTTGCTGAGAAAAGTTAAAATTGAGATAGCCGTGAACGAGGCGTTTGTCGAGCTGGCCATTAAAGCAATCATTGACGGCGCAAGAACAGGCCAAATCGGCGATGGCAAGATATTCGTGCTCGACCTGCCCGAATGCACCCGCATTAGAACAGGCGAAAAGGGCAATGAGGCAATCGGGTAGCGCTGAATTTGACTAAAAAGACGGGACGAGACATCTTGTCTTGTCTGGGCGGGCTCTGTGCCACGGCTGGCAGAGCCCCCATTTTAACACGAAAAACAACTGGCTTATTTCGCAAAGCATAACTCCAGCAAAAAACACCTCGTTCTCCGCCTGAAATCCGATTTCCCCACGCTCTCGAAGCATCATACCAACAACAACTGCTTCTGATATAACCACTTGCAGCCAAAAGGGTTACATCGTAAGTTCTAAACTTCAATTGGATACAACTATAGGAGGAATAAAAAAAAGTCAATTTAGGCAATATAGGTATTGACACTCCATATGAGAGCTTGGTACACTACGAAGGTTATAGTCCTATAATAAGGAGCTGTTGGGCACTAACGGCCCCAATATTTATGCCGGTGGCATGGGGAATTTATGTGCTCAGCTCATAGGACCGCTGGTGTTGGTTATAAGGCAATAATCAGAGCAGAAAAGAAGAAATCTTAAGTTGGGTATTGACATTAACATAGAAATTGGCTTAAATAACATAGCTGGAATGTACACGGGAACTCTTAATGTTTATGGTAATGCCGGGGCCTTGATTGAAGGAATTCCGCGACGGAGTTGCTGCGTTAATGAAATAACTCGAAATCAATTGAACTGATAAAAACAGGCGTATCGGCCGACCAGTGCCTCAAAAAAAATGAAGCGGCCGGGAAAGGAGGAGGTGAGGATAGGGCAAAAAATAGCGAATGTAAACCCAAAGAAGCTGGCCTTCTTCAGAGGGCAAGAAAAATATTAGGATCGGCTTCGACTGTGGCGGAATTAAAAGCGGGCAACCCGCCTCGGTCGACGAAGCAGATTTACCCGCTACCGTAAGGTACAGGCACTGTGTAGTGCTTGACCAGCAGAATATTATTGTTAGCTCCTGACGGCTGTATCGACCGATTATGGAGCGAAGTTTAATGGAGGTTGGAAAATGAGAAGTTTGAGAATGTTAATAATTGCTGCAGCAATAGCAATGATGGCAGCCCCAGTAATGGCGGGGCCTGTTATGAGCACCACTCTAAACTTTGGTACATTTACCGTTCCTGTAACGATGGATATCATCCCGTGGGTAAATGTTTCAGGTCCCGGAATCAAGTTGTCTCAGATAGGCACGTCAACAACTTGGCAAGGTAGTACCACCCTTACTGTGCAAAATAACTTTCCTGATTTGGATGTCGATGCCGTGATTAACGCAGTAGCTCCAAATGTTGGCGATACTTATAATTGCTGCTTCGGTCCGACTCCATGGGGCCCAACTGCCCATACAAACATTGGAGGGCCAAATCTTGGTGGTGTTAGTTTAGTGGTTGGGGCACAGATTCTGAATGTAAACCCTGCGGCACGCGCAATCGGTGATAACCAGTTGGTTGCAAATGTTGTACTAACCTTCTCCCAGACGACACCTTAGTTTTTACTTACTGTCAAATATGTACAGAATAGGTTTTACGGGAAGGGATAGATTCAACCTATTCCTTCCTGTTTTTTTATACGGTCTGAACTCGACTTTTCAACACCCTATTTTACTTAATATACTTTAAGAGCAAGCCCGGGAAAAAAACTGAAATAGAAATCTTACGGGCAAAACTATTTGACCCGGGTCCGATAATATACAGCTTATTCAGCAAATAACACTGCTGGAGGCGGTGTAATACTTCACTCAGGGAATGGGAAACTATTTGGTAAAGTGGCTTTTCGCTATTGCCGAACCAAAGCAAGTGCGAAAACGCATAGGGCAAATACATAAGGGTTTGAGAGCTAAACGGTAAAAAAAGAAAAGAGCGAAAATGGCAAGTCGAAGCTGTCCAAGAGAATCTCGTCCGTTCAGCATACGCCGGCCGGAAGCTTTACGCAGCAATAGCATCTGTTGCGCCCCTCCGGCCTGGTTCTGTTTGTTTGTGTGTCTCACGCTTGTAAGCCCTTCTTATGGCAGTTTTATGGTTAAGCCAATGATAATAGAGCTTACAGGGCGTCCGGGACAACGGCTCCAAACTCCATTTGAGATTCTAAACGTTACTGATGAGAAAACCATACGAAAAGTTGATTTGGAATTAGTTGACCTGTCGCAGAAGGAAGATGGTACGTGGAAAATTATCGAACCTGTTCCGGACAGCAATACCTCAAAAAACCCGTTTTCCTGTCTCGAGTGGTTAAAACTTAGCGCCACCTACGTTGAGACAGGACCAAAGGCTAGGGCCCCCCTAACGTTAGAGGCAAAAGTACCTCCGCGTGCCAGCGGTTTCTATTATGCGGCAATCGTTGCGAAAATGAGACCGGAACCCGGCCAAAAAGGGATTAGTGTAACTATTCAATTTCTGGTCCCTGTCCTTATTGATATCCATAGCAGAGTAGGGCGTCAGGACATAAAATTGACTGATGTCGGACTGGAGTTTGTCCCTCAAACCGTAGATGAGCCGGCAACAACATTAATCACTATGGCCATTTCAAACCCAGGCAAGGCATATTCTCGAGTGATGGGCAATGCGGTCCTTAAAAGCTTCTCAAAGGGACACTGGCTAACTGTTACAAGAACAGATTTCAGGAGAGTCGGTATCCTGCCAAATGTGAAATTGAACTTGAAAAACAACATTGAAAGAGCGCTGCCCTCCAAAAAGTACAAATTAGAGGGATACCTCTTAGTGGATGGCCGACGGATAAAGCCGCTTGAAAAGGAAATCGATTTTGCCGGTGATACAAGCATTACGACGATTGCGGCCGATGCGGCGCTTGAGCTGGAACCGTCCGAGATTTTCATAACTGGCACGCCGGGAGCAGCACGGTCGGGAATACTTAAAATCCATAATGCTTCCGATGCTGATGTTAATGTTGTGGTAACACCGGAAATACCACCGACATTGAGAGGCGCTGTTACAGGTGAGTTAAAGGGGGAAGAATTAACCTGTGCCAAGTGGGTAAAAATAATGCCTGATAGATTCACGCTCCGCGGCGGCGCCAGGCAGAATATACGTATCATAGCAGATATGCCAAAGGCAGAATCAATACACGCCAACTATTATTCGAGGATTAGTTTACGGGCTACCTATCCCGATGGTAAGAATGCAGGGGAAATAACCGGCCTGGTTTGTGTAAAAAACAAAAAAGTCGATTCCAAGGCCCTAGGGCAGATAATAACTATGACCCTCGCTGAAACTGATGAGCCGTCACATTATGCTGTTGCTGTAAAAATCACCAATGCTGGAAATATCCATATCAACCCTACATGTAACGCGGCTATTATAACCGATGAAGGCAAAACGGTGGCAAGAACGCCTCTTATTGGACTGACAAATTTGATGCTGCCAATGGAATTCAGGGATTTCTCAAATATTCTTGACTTTTCCGGACTTAGTGAGGGAACTTACCATCTTTGGGTAAATTTCGAATATGTTCGCAACGAAGTGGTTAGCAATGAATTACCCTTAAAGGTCTCCGTTGGGGCTGATGGTAAAAGAATCATTGAGATTATTAAGTCCTAAAAAGAAGCAGGAACGTAAGGTGAACAGTAAAAAAAAGAAAAACTGATATAGTCACTAATAAATTTGGACGATTGGGAAAGTGATATTTTTGGTTAACTTGAAAACCATTAAAAAAGGCAACAGCCGTCATAAGAATTGGGTGATGGTGTCAGCATGCCAGTACCATTAGTATAGGCGAAGGAGTCGATTATGTTGAAGAATACAGCTAAAATTTTAATGGTGGGCATAATCCCTTGGGTTATTCTGCTCAGCACCTTGTGCCTGGGCGCTTATAAAGCAGCGAAGATAACCGATACCATCTCCGGCTCGGTAGGCATAAGTGGTGTAGTGATGAGCGGTCTACCGGGTAATCCCGTAACCAGTAAGAACGGCGATTATACTGCTACGGTCGAATATGGCTGGAAGGGTACAGTTACACCGACAAAGGAAGGTTACACTTTCGAACCGGTTAGCAGGACCTATGATAAGGTTACGAGTAATCAGGTCAATCAGAGCTACACCGCAGCGATAATTACTTTTACCATCTCCGGTACAGCAGGGCAAAGCGGTGTAACGATGAACGGCCTGCCAGGTCTACCGGTTACTGATGCAAATGGCAAATACACCGCCACAGTCAACTATGGCTGGACTGGAACAATTACACCAGCAAAAGAAGGATATGTCTTCCAGCCGGCTGATAAAAAAATTGACCCTGTTACCACAAACCAGAAAGACCAGGATTACATCGCGAAGGTGAGGACCTTTACCATTTCCGGTTCAACCGGTATGGATGGCGTTGTTATGAATGGTCTGCCGGGCAATTCTGTTACCAGCGGAGGCGGTCTATACACTGCCACTGTTGAATATAACTGGAATGGTACAGTTACACCGACAAAGGAAGGTTACACTTTCGAGCCGGTTAATAAGACCTATGATAAGGTTACAGGTAATCAGGCCAATCAGGGCTATAGTGCGAAACTAATTACTCTTACCATTTCCGGCACAACAGGCCAAAGCGGCGTGGTGATGAATGGCCTGCCAGGTAATCCTGTTACCGATGAAAACGGCAAATACACCGCCACAGTCAACTATGGCTGGACTGGAACAATTACCCCAGCAAAAGAAAAATATATCTTTGACCCGGCTAATAAGAAATACGACCCTGTTACCACAAAACAGACAAATCAGGACTACAGCGCGAAACTGAGGACCTTTACCATTACCGGTTCAACCGGTATGGATGGCGTTGTTATGAATGGTCTGCCGGGCAATCCTGTTACCAGCGGGGGCGGCTTATACACTGCCACTGTTGACTATGGTTTCAGTGGCACAATTACCCCGGCAAAAGAAGGTTATACTTTCGAGCCGGCCAACAGGGTTTACACCAAGGTTACCGGCGACCAGAGCAATCAGAGCTATACCAGCGCCCTGATTACTCTTACCATTTCCGGCACAACAGGCCAAAGCGGCGTGGTGATGAACGGCCTGCCAGGTAATCCTGTTACCGATGAAAACGGCAAATACACCGCCACAGTCAACTATGGCTGGACCGGAACAATTACCCCAACAAAGGAAGGGTATATCTTTGACCCGGCTGATAAAAAATATGACCCTGTTACCACAAAACAGACAAATCAGGACTATAACGCGAAACTGACGACCTTTACCATTACCGGCACAACCGGTATGGATGGCGTAGTTATGAATGGTCTGCCGGGCAATCCTGTTACCAGCGGAGGCGGTCTATACACTGCTACCGTTGACTATGGTTTCAGCGGCACAATTACTCCGGTAAAAGAAGGTTATACTTTTGAACCGGCCAGCAGGAATTACGCCAAGGCTACCGGCAACCAGGACAATCAGAGCTATACCAGCACTCTGATTACTCTTACCATTTCCGGCACAGTAACCATCAATGATGAACCAATTGAAGGCGTATTGATGTCAGCAGACAATGGCGGCGGTTCCGGCGTTACCGATGCTAAAGGCCGGTACTCACTCACGGTAAACTATGGCTGGACCGGTACGGTAACACCGACAAAAGAAGGTTATATGTTTGATCCGCCTAACAAGGCATATACTAACGTTACTTCGAATATCAACGAGGACAAAACGGGAAAAGAACCTGAACATAATGCTACGGAACAGAAAGCCGCTGCGCCAGAGATTGCCCCGCCAACAAAAGCTGCCGCACCAGAGGCCGCTCCGCCAACAGA